>CADCDO010000103.1 GCA_902800345.1 Fibrobacter succinogenes | reverse complement strand
TTTTTTGTTTAATTCATCTATCGCTTTGTTGATTTCTCTTATCCCAGGCTTTTTTTTCGCTTGGCGAATTTCATCATTCGATTTTACGTGGTATTTTTCGTACATTTCTTCCATGATTTGTCGAAGCCTTACCACAAATCCCCCAAGAGACGCTTCATCGTATTTCAAATCAAAAGTCTCATCCGCCGTAGTCTGCGACGCAGCTTTCCCCACGTAATATTTCCATACAGATATGTGAACCGCCATTTCTCCTGTCCATTCCAAGGAAAAGCCAACAGAAGTTTGGCAGAAATTTTTTTCCGATTTTATTTTCAATACTTTCTTTACTGCATTCCATCCACCGAGTTTGTCGTATTCTTCTTCAGATATATCTCTGCTGTTTTCAAGACAAATTTTGATATGATCCAGCAGATCTTCATCACTACAATCTCTAGGTAACAAGAATGCAGGGACGGACTCACACGTTCCACATTCATACACCCAATACTGTGTAACAACCCTAATATATTGAGAAT
This sequence comes from Fibrobacter succinogenes, assembly GCA_902800345.1. Classification (GTDB taxonomy): domain Bacteria; phylum Fibrobacterota; class Fibrobacteria; order Fibrobacterales; family Fibrobacteraceae; genus Fibrobacter; species Fibrobacter succinogenes_H. The sequence continues at coordinate 2,270 of CADCDO010000103.1, read as the reverse complement.
CAACATATAAATAAATCTGCCTAAAGAATTCTTTTTCCATAAATTCTCCAATTATATCTCTTTTTGCACCAAGCTTCGAATTTCTCTTTTTCCTGGCTTTTAGGGATTCACAGTTCTCCTGTGGTGTGGACTTTAGGAATATACTTTTTTTTGTAGGAGTGTATATTGATTTCTTTGTAAAATCGAAGGATGAAATCGCCCTTTCTGGACAAGTGGGAGAGGGAATAGCTGTATCAAATTTTATTTGTTGTTTAAAATGTCATATTATGACATCCTATGAATCTATATTTGCAGGTGTGAAAAAAAAGAAAAAACTTGACTGATAATCAAAAAATGATTATATTTAACTATGTACAATGTGACCATAACTAAAAAAGCCCAAAGGAATGCGGCGACGATGCCAAAGGCCGTATAAAATAAACTTAAGGCTCTCGTTCAGTCACTTAAGGTTTCCGGGCCGATACAGCCGTTGTTTTGGCATTATTCTAAGCTTGGAAACGACAGATATCATTGTCACATCGCTCTTAATTGGGTGGCGTGTTGGACTTGCAAGGATGGTTCCATAGATATTGAGGTTTATTATGCTGGCAGTCGTGAAAAGGCCCCGTATTGAAATCAGGGCAAAACATATTCCCGCCCCACTCGTTAGGTTCTTGGTTGATACCTATAAGTCTGAAAATGTGGTCGTAAGTGATGAGGATGTTTCTGTCCCCGTCGAGGAATCCGAGTGGTTTAAATCATTAGAAACTACTCCGGCTGAAATGATTGTTGCGAACAGGGATTTGCGCAATTGGTCGCAAGTGACTTTAGCAGAAAAACTTGGAATACAGGTGCAGAATCTGTGTGCCATGGAAAATGGGCGTAGAGCTGTTTCGCGCAAGATGGCGGTAAAACTGGGTAAGGTTTTTGGGACGGATCCTGCGGCCTTTTTTGATTTCGGAAAATAAAAATCCCACTAAACAGGAGTCTGTATGAAAAAAGCCTTTCCCTCTTTATTCGCGGTTGCGCTGGCCTTGACTGTTGCTGGTTGTAGCGATTCAAAAACGCCTGCTGATAATGCTTCTGCGGAAGCGTCGGCGAAAGCCAAAGTTGCTGAAAATGCTGCCGGGAACGCCGATTCATACAACGCCTGAACTTGCGGAAGATACGGGGAGCCTTTTTTAATTTCGATAATTTGTAAAGTTGCTGACATGTGAAATTGATATCCAAATTGAAACGCTGGCTTTGTTCCTCACGCCTGAGTTTCTTGTTTGTCTTGTAATATTAAGTCGAGATTGATTTGAGCTTCTTCAAGCCCTTGCTCGGCAGCTTTTTGAAACCATGACACTGCTTCCGATTTGTCTTCGGGAACGCCATCTCCTTTAAAACACCTTACGCCGAGATTGAATTGAGCTGCGGCAAGTCCTTGCTCGGCAGCTTTGCGGAACCAAAAGGCGGCTTGCGCCTTGTCCTCGGGAATGCCATCTCCGTTAAGATACCTTACGCCGAGATTGTTTTGTGCCGTTGCAATTCCTTGTTCTGCGGCTTTTCGGAACCAAAAGGCGGCTTGCGTCTTGTCTTCGGGAACGCCTTCTCCGGTAAGATACATAACGCCAAGATCGTTTTTTTGTCTTCGGGGACGCCGCACCCGTAATCGAACATCCTTCCAAGACTGTATTGAGCTGATGAATTTCCTTGTTCTGCGGCTTTGCGATACCAAAAGACGGCTTTTTCGTTGTCTATGGGGACGCATGAACCGTCTTCATACGCCGTCCCGAGTTTGTATTGTGCCGTCACGTCGCCTTGCTCTGCGAGTTCTCGCAAACACCATGCTTCGATAAAGTCAAGTCCGTCTCTTGTTTTGCCGTCATCGAACAACCTTTCCATCGGTGAACATATTCGACCTGGAGTCGCTCGGAACTCCGCAATCTTGTCCAAAACTTTTTGCTTGTCTCCTGCATGCAAATACGTGATAAGCGCGTAATATCCATGGCAATGTTCTTCTCCAGGAAAATAGGAATCAGGGTCGGGATTCTCTTTGAGAAAACGTTTTACCTCGTCGTCAAATTGTCGGAAAACGTTGTCCCAAATCTTTTCGATATCTTCATCGGAATATTTCTGTATTTTTTCCAATTCATATTCTGACTCCTCAGCTCTAATGTCGAATAGATCGGGTGTTTCCATTATTCTATCGCCATCTAGTGCGAATGCTCCTTTACCCCTCAAACTCATGGGTTCTTTTTTGTTGCTGGACATTTCAAAAACATCCCACCATAAGTCGTCTATATAAA
>CADCDO010000102.1 GCA_902800345.1 Fibrobacter succinogenes | reverse complement strand
GTTCCTCGAACAGGTACAAGAGAACGTTTACAGACAAACGGAAAAGTCCGTGGAAGGCTCCAAGGAGGGCTTGCCGCTTGCAATCCGTTCGATGCACCGTGAAATGGGGAACCTGGCGGTGGATTCGCTGGACCGCTTTTCGTCGAGCGAACGGAACGTTACGGGCGTCACGATGGGCATCGATCGCGAAATGTATGGACAGATTGTTCATGAACTGGACGAATGCCGCAAGAAGATTACCGCGCTAGCGGAATCATGCGGCAATATCAGACAAGTTTACAGGTTGAATTTACAATTGTTCCCTCTTTCGAAAGAAGTGGGGAAACGTGAGGAGGCTAAGGATGAATAAGAAACTATATATGGCCTGCGGTGCGGTGGCTCTCGCTGTGACTGCGTGTTCCGATGACAATGGCATAGTCGGGACGTCGACGGAACCCAATACGGTGGCGTTTGGGTCATCCAGTTCTGTTGCCGAAAATTCGTCCAGTTCAGTGGACGGTTCTTCGTCCGGTTCTTTTGAAACTCGTGATGGCGACTTGTGGAATCCGAGCGCTGGTGACTTTTCTGTCAATATCGCACGTTATGCGGCCATGCTGCCTGCGGGTGCGGAAGCTGATGGCCATTGGGTCTTGAAAACGGATGCGGAAAAGGGCGGAACATCGTCTGTTGTTTGGGCTGCTGATTTGGTGGGAACGCAAGATGAACGAACCGTTGTCGAATCGTGCGATGGCATTTGCGGAACCGTATCCCTGGCAAAATACTCCTTGACTTATAATCCGTTTGCGGGCGTTGGCTTTGCGCTTGCGAAGGATGGCGAGGGCAAGCCTGTTCCTGTCGATGTTACGGGTTGGAGCGGTGTTTGCATCACGTACGAATCGGAGGCTGCGCCCGCTCTGGAATTGGATTTGGGCGATTCGTTGAATGCGTTGCTGGATTATGCTTTGCCGGCGGTTGCCTTGCCTAAAACAAAGGCTGCGGAACCTGTGACAAAGTGCCATAAATGGAGCGATTTTAAGTACCCGGCTTGGTTTGTCTCGGTTGCAGGTGTGCCGGAATACTGGCTTGAAAATTCTGGAGAAAAGGCGGCCAAGCAACTGATTGCGTTCAGGTTCATGATTTCTGCTTCTGCTGGGGAATACAAGTTCAATATCAAAAGTCTTGGAACGCTTACAGAATCTCAGGCAAGTCAGGAAATCGTTTCGTCAAGTTCCGTGATCGATAATTCGTCAAGTTCCGTTTCGGCTTCGACGTTCAATGCGGATTTGTGGAACGGAGCCGCTGGGGAAACTACTGTCAAGACGGGACTTTATGCGGGGGAATCGTGGAAGGCCAAGCAATATGGCAAATGGTATGATTATACGGATAAAAACGAAGGTGGAAGTTCCTCGTTCAGCTGGTGGAATTACCAGTCGTTGGATGATTATGAAAGCATTTATTTTGAATATGTAGTTGATTACTGCAAGGGCATGTGTAGTGATGTTGTTCTAGATAACGGAGGCCTTGAACGGGATCCTTTTGCTCTATTTGGGTTCCAGCTGGCGCACAATGATTCTGGTATCGCGGTGCCTGTCGATGTTTCGAACTGGGGCGGAATCTGTGTCACCTATAGTACAGATATTCCTATAACGCTGGATTTGGATCCTGTGTCGTTGGAAGTTGATTTTGATACGGCATCTTCGGGGTTCTATGTCGAAGACGATGGCTTTGATATTTACAAGTGGCCGTCTGTCGTGCTGCCAACATCGTCTGCCGAAACGTCCAAGTGCTTTGCGTGGAGTGATTTTAAACAAACTGATTTGGATAATATGCCTAATGGTGAAAAATTCAAAATATCAGGCGAAGAGGCTGCGAAACGAGCCGTGACGATGAGGTTCATTATAAAAGGGAAAAATGGGGACCAAGGAAAGTTCAATATAAAGGCCCTTGGAACGAATCGCAATTAGAAAATTATAGTGGGGAGGAAAAGAAGGACCCGGCGAAAGCCGGGCCCTTTTCGTACGACAGAAAAATTTGTTGCGGCGGGGTTGTCAATCCCGTTGGTTTGACGGACTTGTCGACCTTGGCCCATGGTGGCGTGTCGTATACAGTACAGGGTGTACTATATAAGCTAAAAACACGTTTTTATTTTTATCAAAAATGCGTATTTTATGAAAAAATAATAAAAAATGTACTATAGAGTATTGACTTTCGTTTTTTAAAAGTGTATATTTGTGAATATGAAACCGATAGTTGAATATCAAGATTACCACGCTTTTTTGAGCGACTACTACGAGGAACGCAAGCGCACTTCGGCGTTTTCGTGGCGCGAGTTTGCGAAAATTGCGGGGTTCGTTTCGCCTTCTTACCTCAAGATGGTATGTGAAGGCAAGACGAACTTGAGCAAGGTGACC
>CADCDO010000101.1 GCA_902800345.1 Fibrobacter succinogenes | reverse complement strand
CGCGTGCGAGCAAGCAAGAAACTTACCCCAGAGCAGGAAACGGTCATCAACCAGCCTTATTACTGGGATGCCGACACACATAAGCCGCGTTATTATCAACGTATCGCAATTAATCGAACAGTCGAAGCGGTTGCTAAAGGTCAAAAAAGAATTTTGCTCGTGATGGCGACGGGCACTGGTAAGACTTTCACTGCATTTCAGATTATTGAACGTCTGCACAAGTCCGGTTGCAAAAAGAAGATTCTGTATCTTGCAGATCGTAATTTCCTTATTGATCAGACGATGATTCAAGATTTCAAGCCCTTCAAAAAAATAATGACGAAAATCAAGGGCAAGGACTTGGACTCTAGTTACGAAATCTACATGGCTCTTTATCAACAGTTGGTTTCGTACGATGAAGGCGTTCCCGATCCGTTCATGGATTTCAAGCCAGAATTCTTCGATTTGATTCTTGTAGATGAATGTCATCGTGGCTCTGCAAAAGAAGATTCCGAATGGCGAAGAATCCTAGAATATTTCAGTGGTGCAACGCAGATTGGCATGACGGCGACGCCAAAGGTCAAGTTTGGAGCGAACAACCTGGAATACTTTGGCGAACCGCTTTTCACGTATTCGTTGAAGCAGGGAATCGAAGATGGTTTCCTCGCTCCGTACCGCGTAACGAACAGTTTCTTGAATGTGGACTTGAAGGGCTGGGCGCCAGAAGGCCCGCAAGAACTGGACCTTTTCGGTAACGTCATTCCGGAGCAGTTGTATCAGCGTCCGGATTTTGGCCGCGAACTCGTCATCAAGACCCGCCGCGAGGTGGTTGCTCGCCGCATTACGCAGATGCTTTACAAAATTGGCCGCATGACCAAGACTATTGTGTTCTGCACCGATGTAGAAGAAGCTGATGCTATGCGCCAACTGCTCGTTTCCTTAAATGCAGACATGGTTAAGGAAGACCCTCGCTATGTAATGCGCATTACGGGCGATGATGCGGTTGGGAAGAAGGAGCTGGGAAATTTCCTTGAACCCAGCGAACCATATCCGGTTGTGGTGACAACCTCCGAAATGTTGAGTACGGGAGCAGATTGCAAGACTTGCGGACTTATCGTCATCGACAAGGAAATCGGTTCGATGACTGAATTCAAGCAGATTGTCGGTCGCGGTACTCGGCTTAAGACGGATAAGGGTAAATGGCATTTTGAAATTCTCGATTTTCGCAATGCAACGCAGATGTTCAAGGATCCTGAATTTGATGGTGAACCCGAAATGCCCGAGGAACCTGTGCATAGTGGCGGCGGTGGAATGCATGAAAACGTGCGTCCGTACAATCCGGGTCCTAAAAAGTATTACATCAACCACGTTGAAGTGAAAATCGATGCCGAGACGGTTTCGTATCTGGGTGCCGATGGCAAAACGCAGGTGGTCGAAAGCTTTACCGACTTTACCCGCAAAAACATCCGCGGCAAGTTCGCAACACTTGATGACTTTATCAAGCGCTGGACAGCCGAAGAACGTAAGGCGGCCGTCGTTGACGAACTCAAGGAATACGACGTCTTGATAGACGCCATCCGCGAAGCGAACCCTGCCCTTGCGAAAGTCGATGTGTTCGACATTATTTGCCATGTGGCATTTGACCAAAAGCCGCTGACCCGCAGCGAACGCGCGAACAACGTCAAAAAACGCAATTATTTGGCAAAATACGAGGGCAAAGCCCGCGAGGTTTTGGAAGCCCTTCTCGTAAAATACGCCGATGACGGCGTTTTGCAGATGGAACAGAACGAAGTCCTGAAACTGGACCCGTTCAGCCATATCGGCACCGTGCCCAAGATTATGAAGCTTTTTGGCGGCCGTGAAGGCTACGAGGCCGCCGTTATAGACCTGAAAAAACAGCTCTACTTGACAGACGATGTCGCGTAATGTATTATGGCGATGGAAAAAATCTGTCATAGATTTTTCAATGGAAATTTATAGGTAAAATATGTCCGTAAACAACTTGGTCAAAAGATTGCAGAACGAAATGCGCGGCGATGCCGGCATCAACGGCGACGCCCAGCGAATTGAACAGATGGTGTGGATGTTTTTCTTGAAGGTCTATGACGCCCAGGAAGAAATCTGGGAATGCACCAAGGACAAGTACAAATCCATCATTCCCGAAAAGATGCGCTGGCGCAACTGGGCCGTCGATGAAAAAGACGGCAAGGCGCTCACGGGCGATGCGTTGCTCGCATTCGTGAACAACGAACTTTTCCCGACGCTCAAGAACTTGCCCGTAAACGAGAATACCCCGCGCGGTAAGGCGATTGTGCGGATGGTCTTCGAAGATTTGAACCAGTACATGAAAGACGGCATCATCCTACGCAAGCTCATCAATATCATCGACGAAGTGGACTTTAGCGACGCTGACGACCGCCACACCTTCGGCGACATTTACGAAGGAATCCTGAAAGATTTGCAGAGTGCAGGCAATGCGGGCGAATTCTACACGCCGCGAGCTTTGACGGACTTCATTGTGCAACAGCTGCACCCGAAACTCGGCGAAACTTTCGGCGACTTTACCAGCGGAACGGGCGGTTTTTTGACCAGTTGCCTGAACTACCTGAAACCCTCCGTAAAGACCACGAGCGACGAAAAGAAATTCCAGTCGTCCATTGTCGGGCAGGAATGGAAACCGCTCCCGTACCTG
>CADCDO010000100.1 GCA_902800345.1 Fibrobacter succinogenes | reverse complement strand
GCAACGACTACAAGCTCAGCTGCGACGAAGTCGGCAAGAAGGTGGAACGCGCTACCGCAAGCAAGACGAAGACGCTCGGCTTCAAGAGAAGGAAATAAAGAACGCAACCGCCCTGCGTCCTCAAGATTTGTAAACTTTCGAATACAATGCTAAGCCAGGAAAAATGCACAGCAAGTCCAGCTGATTCATTTTTCCTGGTTCTTTATTTATATGCTACACGTTGGGAAAAAATTCATAGAGCAAAGATTATTTTGAGAACAAAAAAAGCATTTACCTCAAAACATTTCCCCGTAAATAATCTATTTTAGTATTCGAGAAAGTATAAATTGAGGACAAGACTCGTTTTTGCCCGATTTTTGCATATATAAAGGAGACAAAGTGAGTATCAAGAAGTATCTGATTGCGTTGTGCGCCGCAGCCAGTTTCGTGACCGCGCAGCAAGAGCAACCCACTCCTTACGACTTGCTTAGGCCGATATACCCTCTTACTTGGGACAGCACAGTTTTCAAGGATTTTGACACATCGGTCACCAAGAAAAGAAACATGTTGCCGAAGAACCTGACTCCGGCATCCTATGCACCAAACGTATTTATTCCCGACACACTGAACCAAGCATACCTGGACGCCATGAACGTCAAGATATCCCCTATCCGCGTGAACCAGGCCGGATATCTGGAAAACGATCCAGAACGCATGTTCTATTACGTAGGTAGCGAATCCACTTTCGAAGTCGTCGATATCAACGGCAAATCTTTTTCTCCTGCCATAACCGGATCGCTAACCCCACTTAATAAAAAGGTTTCTTCTACATGGCGGATCACAGCCGGCACGAATGCAGCCACCAATGACCAACAGCGTTATACCGTAAAGGCAACCGGTCCCTCCGGAGATTTGAAATACGGTCATATACCTCAAGGCATCCCTGTAGAGACTCGTCTACGCATTAAAGTCGGCACAGACATTTCGAGCACATTCATCATAAGTGACAGACTCTATTCCATGGTGAAGGCCGCAGCCCTCAAGTTCTATGGAGTCAACCGTAGCGGTAACGCGGAATCCTGGTTCCGCAATGGTCAGCCAAGCCATGCCCTAGATGGAGCAGGACCCGTCACAGAAGGCCCCCAAGACGTTCGCGGTCCTTACAACGCCGAATTCGCAGGAACACTTCAGGGCGGCTACTACGACTGCGGTGACCACCTGAAGGAATCTCAAACGCAAATGTATGCCTTCATGGTCGTGGCGTTGATGGCGGCAACGAACCCGAACGCCGACGAAGACAACTACGCATTCAACCAGAACGAAACAATCAATAAGGACGGCATTCCGGACATGCTCCGCGAGGCAAAGCATGGAGCCGACTTCGTCCTCCGTTCCTTTATCAGAGCCAAAGGTGCAATCGATGACATGGCCCTCTCTATAGGAACCTTCGGTTCAGACCACGGATGGTGGGGTCCTCCCGAGAACCAAGATGGACTTCCCATTGGAAATTCAGCAGAAGCGACAGACCGTGGCGGTCCGGGAACAAGAGCAGTCCGTCTTGGCGAAATTGGAGCCAATGTCGGTGGCGAAACAGTGGCAGGTCTTGCACTCGTTGGCAAATTGTATGCGCAATATCCAGAGTATAAGGATTTTGCAGATAGCTGCTTGATGGTTGCCGAAAAGATGTACGATTTTGCAAAAGCTCTCGTACAGGGCAAAAACACATATGATGGTGGCAAAAAAATTGTACACCATATGAACGACACCACGGGCGCCCCGATGGCATTAGCAAAACAGTCCCCGGCCTACCATGGAAATAACGAATTTGTCGATGACATGGCATTAGCTTCTGTAGCTTTGCTTTATGCTACGGGAAAAAAACAATATGCAGACGACGCACTCCGTACCAAGAATCTTTTCCGAGAACAAGAATATGCAACAGGTCCTGCATTCTTTGAAGGAGGCTGGTTTGTCACTCACAATAAGGGATTCTTTAAAGATGTAAAGAATACAGGTTGGGCAAACTCTTACTCTTATGCTCTTTATGCTTTATATAAACTGATTCTCGCAGACAAAGATACCGCTATAAACAAATTCGGCTTGACCGAAAATGAATGGTTAAGCGCCGTTGAACATTGTGTTGCCAATATGATTGCAAACTTGGGCGATTTGGGCAAATACGAAGGTATTCCCGAGACATTTGTCTTCCCGACGGTTCCAAACATATGGAAACAAAGCCAGGTTACTTATGACAGAATGTGGTACACGATGATGACCGACCAAACCTGGATTTACAACCGATACCGCGCCGGCGACATCTTTGAAGTTTTGGCATATGCGGACGTAGCCAAAGATATCGAAAGCAAAAATATTTCTTTGCCGACCATGGGAACCCCGAACTGGAATGCCGCAGAAGCCAAACAATTCGGCATCAACCAGCTGAACTACTTGTTAGGCGTGAACCCCTGGGATGTTTCGTTTATCATGGGTATTGGCGATAAGAACGACGCACACCCGCACCACCGCGGAGCAAACCCTGAAGGCACGAACGTTCCTGGCGGAAAGTCGAAATACTACTATAGGCCCCCGGTCGGCGGTCTTTATGGCGCAGTTCCCCCGCTAGGAGGCGCTGACGGAGACGGCGTTATGGGCAAAGACGGCAGACTTAGCTGGGAAGACTACGAAATGTCCGAACTCTGTATCGACGCCGCCGCAACGTTTGTAAGTACAGTAACCCTGGCCTCCAAGCAAATCGACAAGACTATCGCCCCGGATATAGACGTCGAAATCCGCCATGTGAGCGTGGACTCCGCCATCGTGACCGTCA
>CADCDO010000099.1 GCA_902800345.1 Fibrobacter succinogenes | reverse complement strand
AGTCGTCGGCGTTCACCCGCAAATTTCGTGGCAGCCCGAAGTCATTTGCCACGCGTACATGACATTTGTCGCTCTGGACGAAAGCGGCAAGCCCACCCCCATTCCCTCCATCATCCCCGAAACCGAAGACGAAATCCGCCGTTTCGAAGAAGCCGAAATCCGCCGCAAAGCACGGGAAAAACTCGCAGAACAACTATCAAGCAAGTAAAAGTCAATTTTTTAGCCCGATTTTATCCACCCGTACCTATAAAAAGACGATAAGCCGCGTTTTATAGGTACGATTCGGTGAAAAAAAAACTCTCCTACTCTGGTTTACAACAAAATAAGAAGCATATAAAACAAAAAAAAACTTAAAATATATGCATTTTTCACTAAACTTCAGCGTTTTTAGAGCAGATAAACTAACAAAATACCTATAAAAAGACATTTTTTCCAATTTTATAGGTACACAAGTTCAAATGCAACGAGAACAGTACCTATAAAAAACACATTATTTCAGTTTTATAGGTACCCCCAGCACAAAAAACACAGCAAGTCGCCACGAGACACATCGCGAAGCAACCACATCTTTCAACTCCAGTCACCGTCATTCCGAACATAGCGAAGTTGTTACTTTTTATTCCAATTCAAGACATAACTGGATCCTTCGGGGGAATCCCCTCAGGATGACAAAAGAGCATCACCCGTTCACTCGTCTGCATCAATCGTCTTTAGTCAGTACTCTCTCGTCTAATTAGAACACTGGTTACACTTGAAAACATTTTCACCAAAATGCCCCTTTGACGTTAGGGATCCCGTTTCTAGATTTTTACACATGAAAAAGATCGACGTCAAGGATCGTTCGCTCATCAGCCTCTCGTGGCCGCTCATCCTCACGTTCGCCGTGGGCATGATCCAGCCCATGATGGACAGTTGGTTCCTTTCGCGCACTTCCGAAACCGCAGCCGCGGGCGTCGGCGCCATGCTCCCGATTCTCGGTGCGCTTTTTACCGCACTCCACGCCTTTGCACAATCCGGCGCGAGCATCGTCTCGCAGTACATCGGCGCCAAGCAGAACAGCCACGCCAACAGCACGCAGACCATGGTCCTTTTCGGGAGCATATTGCTCGGAGTGGCACTCACGCTCATCGTTTATCCGCTTTCAGGGCAAATCCCCCGCTGGATGGGACTCACCGATGAACCCGCAAAATACGCCATGCAATTTCTGAGCGTAGTCTCGTTCGGGTTCGCCTTCCGCGCATTACAAACCATCCTCACAGCCCTCATCGCAACCCACGGCCTTACCGTCTGGAATCTCGTCGGCAACACGCTCACCATTGCATCGAACGCCGCCTTGAACGTCGTATTCCTCGAAGGATATTTTGGACTCCCCAAGATGGGCGTTTACGGCGTGGCCCTCGCAACCGCACTCTCGTGGCTCATTTCTTCTGGCATTCTCTGGCTCGTACTCAAGTTCAAGGTGCACCACCACAGCAAAGTTCGCGACTGGAAACGCTCCCGCATACTCCTCCCCGACTGGGTGCGCATCGGCCTCCCCGCCGCCGCAGAACCCATCAGTTTCCAGCTTTTCCAGGTGTTCATCACCGCGATGGTTGTCTATGTGGGCACCACAGCAATGACCGCCCGCGTGTTTGCGGGTAACTTCGCGGCCCTTTCCGTGATTCTCGGAGTCGGCCTCGGCAGCGGAAACCAAATTCTCGTCGCCCACCTCGTCGGCGCACACGATTACGACAAGGCAAACCGTCGCGTTCACCAGACACTCGCCGTCGGCATCATCAGTGGACTTTTGCTCTCGATTATCATCGCGCTTCTCGGTGAACACTTGCTGAGACTTTACACAGACAATCCCGAAGTGCTCAAACTCGGCAAAATCTGCCTCTGGTGCGACGTGGCAGTACAGCCGTTCAAAGCTGTAAACTTTATCGTCACCACATCGCTCCGTGCCGCAGGCGATTCTAAATTTCCGGCACTCGTGGGTAGCGGCATGATGTGGACACTCGGCCTTGCAACCTCGCTTATCCTCGCATTTGTCGTTGGGCTTGGGCTCCCCGGCCTTTGGCTTGGCATGGCCGCCGACGAATTCTACCGTTCATTCGCCAACATTTGGCGCTGGAAGAGCGGCCGCTGGAAAAGCAAAGCTGTTGTTTAGTAAGCAGTGATTAGTGGTTGGTGGTTAGGCGAAGCCGCAGTCAGTACAGCTTAGAAATTTTAAGGTGATTATGAAAAAGTCCGGCGGGAAAGCCGGACTTCATTAATCAAAGAACTTCGTCAATTTACGATTTGCCAAGTGCAGCCTTGATGGCAAGAACATCTGCTTCAGAAAGCTCAGTGAAATCCTTAATTTCTTCAATAGGCTTGTTTTTCAGCAGCATTTTCTCCGCAATTTCACGATTTCTTTGATTGCGACCTTGCTGCAAACCTTGCTGCAAACCTTGCTGCAAACCTTGACGCAAACCGCTATCAATAGCCGCTTTATGAATAGCATATTCGTCCCACTTGGCTTTCTGAGCTTCGTCAATCATTTTCTGTTCCTCTTTCGATAATTTAGCCAATTTCGCTGTCGAAAACAAGAGCGCGAACACCGAATTCGCATACTGCTTGGGCATCTGCGTCATGTTTTTCATGTTCTTGAGGGCGTAAAGTCCCTTGTCAAGCGTCGTTTCCAGTTCATCCAAAGGCTTGTTGAACTTCGGCAGTTCCACGAATGCAAAATTGAGCGTATTGCTGATGCTAGCGCCGTTGACTTCGCGGAGCTTTGCACGGCGGATGTAGCGGTCGTCGGCAAACACATTGAATTCCATAAATACAACCGTAACGACAGGATTCAATTCGTAATTGTACTTTTTACCGCGTTGTCCCTGAGCAACGATTGTCTGCGAGGCGTAATAAATCGAACGATTGACTATGTTTTTCTGAAAAAGAATCTGCACTTCGATGATGAACCTACGCTGAGCAGAATCAATACAGTGC
>CADCDO010000098.1 GCA_902800345.1 Fibrobacter succinogenes | reverse complement strand
CCCGATATAGAGTCCACAATGACTGCGTTTATCGCCATCGCTAGAAATCCCCGTTGATGGTGCTGCCGTCAACGCTCTGGACGCTGAATTTTCCCGTGAGGTTTCTTCCGTCTGTCGCGAGGTCAATCGCAATTACGGATTTTACGCCCTTGACAGCCTCGATTTTCTCTCGGATGATGCGCTGGGCTACATCAAGGTGCGAAATGGGTAAACCGGCTATCTTTTCAAGCCATGGAACGCCATGTTCGATGTTGGTGAACGCTTCCCCTTCTTCCGTCTTTAACAGGCAGAGAACAGCCTGCCGCACCTTTTTGGCGATGTTGCCGATACGGCAGATGTGGTCGCCATCAAGGAAAATGTCGTGGGAATTGTCAAGGGCCATTTCATTCATCAGCCCGTAAACTAGATACGAAAAAGGCGTTGCAGCTTGCAACGCCTAATTATCACAAAAGACACCTAAAAAGTATTAACGCATCTCGTCGTCAACCCATTCAATCTCTTGCTCTATTTCGGGAAGTTTCTTTCCTTCGAAGATTGGTTGTTCGAGAAATTCCCTAGCACATTCGTGCAAAGAGTCCTTGTATGTTTTCCAAAGATAGCCGTCCTTCTCATCGTTTGCAGGACCTTTTACAATGAAACAACACATAAAGTACTTATTAGGTTCTTCGGATTCATGCCAACCTTCGACAAAGTAAATTCTACCCTTGTACTTGAGGTACATTTCTTCGCCGTAATCAAGATTGTCGAGAAATTCGGTGTAATTACCATTTATCATATTTGGGTACTCCTACAAAGTATTTTGAATACTTTTCATAAATTTCTTTTGTCATTGGCGATGCGTAGTCACGGTTAAAATTAGGTTTAAATCGGTGTATATGAAAAACTGGTTTTCTGCTTGGGTCTATGTTTGGCTCAATATGGTATGCAATATCTAATAGAGCTTCATGGTTGTCCCCATAAATGCGCATTTCGTGAAATGTCCCATCGGGTCTTAACTTGATATATGCGTTGCTAGAATGGGATTCTTCGGGAAGAGCGTGTTTGCCGCCAATTCCTTCAAGTACCTTTACATCGTAAATTTTACCAACGGTTTTATAAACATAATCAACCGTCTTGCCTGCTGCGAATGTGCCGCGTCCACCCATCTTAAAACCTCCATGAATTAACGTAATCGACTGTGAAGATAGGTTCCTTTTCCATTTCCGAGAATGGTGTTCCGAAACAAATTATGCACTGTGGCGATAGCCGTTCACACATAGCGTCAAAACCCTTGAGAAAACCGCGCTTTGCATGTTTGCATCCCAATGTTCCGATGGCTACGAAAGAGTTCTTTTCAATGCCGTCAAATGCATAATCAAAACTTTCGGGAGTGCTCCAGCTGATTGTGGGAATGACGGTCAAGCCCTTGCTTTGCCAATATGCTCCACACCATCTGCTTTTGCCTGTACTTTCAATTCTTCGCCAAGGTTGCATTTCAGCATAGAGGGAAAAGTCTGGAGTGAGCAAAACTTTGTATTGCTTTAATTTTTCAAGGTTGCGTTCGGGTTGAGAGTAAACTACTTCAAACCGTTTATCATCAACAAAGAAATGTACGGCAAAATCTCGGAACATGGGCTGTTCGTTATACCGTGTGTTGTTGAATGATAAGAATTGAAGATTGTTGAGATTGACGGGCTGCTTCTTAATTTTTGGTAAAGCCCATCTTCCTTCGCCTTTATATCCGTTGCGAAGGAATTTTTCCTGGTTGCGAAATTCGTAGCTTTTCATCTTTGTGTCCTCTACACTTTATTGACATTTGTTAGCTAGCCTTTTTATTTACTTCTTTGTCAAATCCGCAATGCTTCAACAGTTTTATTTCGTACTCTTTATAATTTCCATCAAATTTTTTTAGCCATTTTTGATAGTAGTTAAAAGCGTACTCTGCTGCTTCTATGCTCAACTTAAATGCAATTTTTATTGAATCAATGCTTATGATGGGCAACTGGTGAATCAAAGGTGGTGGAGCTTTAAGATACTTTGTGAAAAATTTCGCTTCTGTTTCTTCTATATCTTTTCGTGATTCATCTATTCCGTGGTCTAGCACGGAGTGACTAACTTCGTGAATAACGCTGTTTTCAATTCTTTCAGGCGACATATTGTTGTTGTAGAAGATGGTGATTTCTCCATCCTTGTCGATAAAGAAAGCGTCCTCGCTTGTCTCGTATGCTGCAGCTCTTTGTTCTTCGTCAAGTTCATCATAGCTTATTATCTTGAAGCCAAGTCTTTTCGCAAGGTCGAAAGAGTCCACAGGATATTGCATATCGCAATGCATTACCCAGTGTACGGCCTCTCCCTTGAGAAATTCGTAAGTGCTTCCGCCAAGCCAAATCCCTTGACACATAAAATTATCCTTCTCTGAACAAAATCTTTACGAGTTTTGCTTTTTCTTCGGCGGTAAGCTGGTTTGCGCTACGCGCCATCATTCGATAGAGTTTGTTAAAACTGCATTCTTCATTATCGTCCCGCGTTCCAAGTAGATATTCGGCTTTGCATCCTAGAGCGTCTGCCATTTTGGAAATCAGGGAAGCGCGTGGAGAACGGTCTCCCTTCAAATAAAGACAAACTGATGCTTCTGTTATACCTAGCTTTTGCGCCAGTTGTTTTTGGGTCATACCCGCAATCTCCAGCGCGCTTTGCAGTTGAATGTTGAATGGTGCGTTCATTTTTGACTCCTTGAGGCTGTTGACAAATATATAAATAAAATTATAGAAAAGTTAATTTTCGGCCAAAATAAGTGTAAAATTTTTGATACAAAACTATGGGCTTGGAGGCGTATAAACGCTCGGCGGCGTGGGTGAGCCTGTTCCTGCGGTAAGGTGCGTATGGCCCAGGAACGAAAGTGTAGGTGTGGCAAAATCCGAGCCTTTTACCTTGCCGCTGGCTTCTATCTGTCCGTCGCTCGCGATGTTTCCCGCGCTTGAAATATCCCCGTCCACGGCCAGCTTGCCCGTAATCTTGACATTCTCGGCATCCAGCTCCACTTTGCTCGCCTTGACGGTTACGTTTCCTTCGCGGTCTATGCTTACGACCGTCGCCGCGCTTTCTTGGACGCGCCTGAACGGAATTGCTAGAAGGTTGAGCAGGTCGTTTCCCGAAAAGCTCACCGGGTCGTAGGCTGTTTCGTCCCACTTCTCCTTCTTCCAGTTGCGAATGTCCCTGCTGGAGCTGATGCAGAGAACGGTGTCGCCTTTGTCAAGTTCATATTCAATGTGGACGGTCTTTGTCCCTGCCCATAGCACGGGAACATTTTTAATCACCATGAGCTTTCCGTCCTTCATGTTCGGCTCCATCTGCATATTTCGCAGACAGTTCCTCACGCTGGGA
>CADCDO010000097.1 GCA_902800345.1 Fibrobacter succinogenes | reverse complement strand
AATTCGGGTTTCGATATGCCGGTTCTCGGGCTTGGCACTTGGACTTTGCGCGGCAAGGTGGCTGAAGACGCAGTCTATGTCGCCATCAAGAACGGGTATCGATTGATTGATACGGCAAAATATTACGACAACGAAGAAGCCGTGGGTAGGGGTATTCGTCGGGCAATTGACGATGGGCTTGTGAAGCGCGGAGATTTGTTCGTGACATCGAAACTGGTGCCGTGGAGCAGTTCCCTGGACGAAGACATCGACGACTCACTCGAAAAGCTGGGGCTCGAATATATTGATTTGATGCTGTTGCACCAGCACGGGAGCGACGCCGAAGACAAGGCGGTTTACAGGGCTATGGAACGTGCTGTGAAGGCGAAGAAGATCCGTTCCATCGGCATATCGAATTACTACACCGAAAAGACGGCGAAACGCTTTTTTGCCGATTTCGAAATCAAGCCTGCCGTGGTGCAAAACGAGAACCATGTGTTTTACCAGAACACGGAATTCAAGGACTACGCAAAACGCTATGGTGCTGTGGTGGAATCTTATTACCCGCTGGGCGGGCGCGGCCACACCGAAGACGTCTTGGGGAACAAGGTTGTCGCAAAGATAGCGAAGGCTCACGGGAAATCGGCCGCACAGGTGGTGTTGCGCTGGCATGTGCAATCGGGCTACATTGCCATTCCGGGCTCCAAGAACCCTGACCACATCGCAGAAAACATATCGATTTTCGATTTCGAGTTGACAGACGAAGAAATGAAGCAAATCGCCGCCCTCGATACGGGACACCGCTACGAGAACTGGTGAAAATCGTCAAAAATTTAGTCAAACTGGATAAAAAAGTACATTTTTTATCCAATACAGTACATTTATTGAATAAAAAAAGCTATTTTTATGGGTAAAGGACGGTTCATCCTATGAAGATAGCCATACAAAACCAGCGCAAGGAACGGGACAGACTTCTCAGCCTGCCGTATATTCCCCGTCAAACCATATACAACTTTGACGAATTGCTGAAAAGCCCAAACATCAAGCTTTTGACGGGCCCGAGACGTGTCGGAAAATCTACCCAGGCCCTTCTGATGTTGCGGGGCAAGAACTTCGCCTACCTGAATTTTGACGATAACGAACTATTAAAAAAATGGGACGAACAGCAGGCGGAGATGTTACTTGGGGAAATTTACCCGAATTACGAGTACTTGCTGCTGGACGAAGTACAGAACATTGACGGCTGGGATGTCTGGGTAAATAAACTATACCGCCGTGGCGTAAATTTGGTCATAACCGGCAGTAACGCCAAAATGCTTTCTGGCGAAATGGCAACCGTACTAACTGGCCGCTACCTTGAAATCAACATGCTGCCATTTAGCCTTGCCGAGGCATCGCAGTTTGCTAGCCGCTTGGGTAATGCAGAAAAAATACAAGACGACTTCTTGAAAAACGGCGGTTATCCGGAGACTTTTACTCAAGGATATTGTCAGAAGACATAAGATCAGAAACGCAACTGACTTGAACAATGTAGCCATGTTTCTTTTGTCCAATTTCACGGGAACATTTAGCTACAATGACGTGGCAGATGACCTAGGGCTCTCTAGCGTCACCACAACAAAAAAGTTCATGGATTACTTGCACGAGCCGTTTCTGTTTTATTATCTGGACAGGTATAACAACAAACTAAAGTTGATGAAAAAAGCGCCTCGCAAGGTGTATGTGGTTGATAATGGTTTTGTTGCGTCGAAGGCTTTCAATTTGAGCGAAAATCTCGGGAAATTGCTGGAAAACCAGGTCTTTGTGGAGTTGCTCCATCGCGGGTACGACACCGAAAAGACTTTGTTCTACTACCATTCCCGAAACGACAAGGTGAAGGCAACAAGGTCAAGGAACTTATCCAGGTTTGCTACGACATGTCCAAAGAAAAGACTATAAAGCGGGAAGTGGACAGCATCGTCGAATGTGCTGGGGAACTAGGGTGCGATAACCTGACTATTGTGACATGGAACGAGCAAAGGACCATTGAAAAAAAAGGCTACACCATCAAGCTTGTGCCTGTGGGTAAGTTTTAAGCCCCACTATTCACTTGACGCATAGTGGATTTATTATATTCTCCTCAAAAGGGGCTTTTTATGTTTGTCGAGACCTACATTTTGCGATTGCTGGCCGGGTTCTTGGAATACGGGACGCTTTCGGCCGTTGCGGACAAACTCTACACTTCGCAGCCGGCGGTGAGCCGTGCGTTCAAAAAGTTGGAAGACGAAATCGGTGCTCCGCTCTTCGAGCGCAAAAAGAACCGCATCGAGCTGAACGAGAAGGGACGCACGGTTGCCGAATATGCGAAGCGCATCATGGATTTGCAGAGCGAGATGATGGAAAAGGTGAGCCCGCAAGGGGCGGGCACGCGCACGTTCTCCATTGCGTCGGTGGCCATTCTCCCGGCCATGCGGATGGTGCAGGAACTGCAGGAGAAATACCCCGGCGCGCAAGTCACTTACGAGATTATCGACAACGAGGTGGGCGTGCTGAAGGCGCTGAACGAAGGCACTGCGGATATCGGTATCACGCTTAAGGCCCCACGTGCAAAGAAGTACCGTGCCGAAAAATACATGCAGGAGCGGCTCTCGATTGCGCTCCCGAAAAAGCACCCGCTTGCGAAGCGCAAGTCCATCCGGCTTCGAGAACTCAAGGGCGAAACCATCATCCAGCGCAGCAACGTGGGGTTCTGGGAGCAGGTCA
This sequence comes from Fibrobacter succinogenes, assembly GCA_902800345.1. Classification (GTDB taxonomy): domain Bacteria; phylum Fibrobacterota; class Fibrobacteria; order Fibrobacterales; family Fibrobacteraceae; genus Fibrobacter; species Fibrobacter succinogenes_H. The sequence continues at coordinate 2,745 of CADCDO010000097.1, read as the reverse complement.
AGCGCAAGAAGATTCCCGACGCCACCTTCATCAAACACGACAGCACGAAGGGCATTTCAAAGCTCATCGAACAATCTTCGCTGTTGACGTTCGTTTCGGACCACCAGTTCGATTACGACATTCCCAAGAGTCGCAAGATTGTGCCGCTCGCCGACCGCGAAATGAACGTGGAATTTTTCAAAGTGAAGTTAATGAAATAGCGCGCGGGCATTGCCTTCAAGAATCATGTCGTAATAGGGCGCAAGGTCAGCCTCTTTTTTCAGATACGCCTTGAGCCGTTCGATGCTCGCGGTAAGCACCTTGGGCGCCACGTAGGGGTAATCGGAGCCGTAAAGCAGGTGGTCGGGCGTGGTGATGGTGAGCTTCATGCGGATGGTCTCCGCGGAGTGCGCTCCGGCAAGGTCGTAATAGAGCGAGGCCAGGTTCTTTTCCCAGTCGATATTCCCGATGAGCTTGTTCTGCTGCATCACGGGAATCAGCGACTTCATGCGGGGCAACGCGAGCGGGAGATACGCACCGCAATGGGGCACCACCACTTTCACGTTCGGGTAGCGGGCCAGCACGTTCCTGGAAATCATGTTGGTGACGGCACGGGTCGTTTCGGAAAGGTATTCCTGCATGGCAAGCGGGGTTTGCTTCATCACGTCCTTGTTGACGGGCTCCGGCCTGTGAGGGTGCAGAATCACGACGGCGTGCTTTTTATTCAGGTAGTCAAACAGGGGGTCCAGTTCGGGCGCGCCCAGGTACTGTCCCTTTACGTTGGTCGCAAGCTTGATGCAGTCGGCCTTGAGCGTATCAAGGGCGTAAGCCGCTTCGGCGATGGACTTTTTCACGTCGGGCAGCGGGAGTGCCGCGCAGTACACGAATCGACCGGGGTATTGCTTTTTCAAGGAAGTGCCGACCTCGTTCACCTTGCGGATGATTGAGGCGTTTTCGTTCGCGTCGCCGAAATAGGGCTGCGGGGCAGCGAGCGTCAAAACAGAGGTTTGCACCTGGGCTTCGTCCATCCATTTCAGGTGGGCGCTCACGTCCCATTTGGGGAGCGGGAAACCTTCGTCCAGCAGCGCGTTATGCTTTTGCAAATTGGCCAAATAATCCGCAGGAATCACGTGGGAATGAACGTCGATGGCACCGCCGGCAAAGGCGGCCGCGGTCAGGGAGGTTGTCAAAACAACGCTTGCAGCTAAAAGTTTTTTGAAATTCATAGAACGTCATCCAGCCATTTTTCGATTTCTTCGCGGCTGGTGCCGATGGCGAAGCGCTTGCTTTCGAGCCAGGTGGAATTGGGTGTGAGTTCCTGCAGCAGCTTGGCGCTTTGGCCCAGCGGGCTTGAAGCCGACGTGCAGAAGGTAAGCAATGTCTTACCCGAAAAGTCGTAGCTTTCGAGGAACGTGCTTATGATGCGGGGAGCAATCCCGTGCCATATTGGGTGCGCGATGATGACGGTATCGTACTCGTCCATGTTCTCGACAGCGGTTGCGATTTCGGGGCGGGCGGATTCGTCTTTCTGTTCGCGGTCAGCACGGCAGTCCGTATAGTAGGCGATGTCTTCGTCGGTGTAAGGGATTTTTGCGGTAATCTCGAACAATGTTGCGTTTAGGTATTCCGCAGCGTATTCGGCCAGTGGCTTGGTGTTGCCCGTTCTGGAGAAGTAAGCCACGAGTATTTTGCCACGGGGTTTAGTCGCCGTTGTCGTGGAACTGGATGTCGCCGAACTTGAATTAGACGAATTGCTCGAAACGGTTGATTCCGAACTTGAAGAAGTTTCGTTCTTTGAAGTCGCTGGGCTTGAAGTCGCGGAGCTTTTGCCATCTTGCGAGACGCTGGATTCAACAGCTTCTCCAGCGCCAGTCGGAGAAGACGAGCCGTCGTCGGAACACGCGGCAAAGAGGCTCAAAAACAGAGCCAGGAGCAAAGTCGAAAACAACGCGGACGATTTCATCGGACTACTTCCTGATGAACTTTTCGTCGGTCTTGGGCATGGTGTTGTCGGGCGTGTAGCGTTCGACAGTCATTTTCAAGTCATATTTGTCGCGGAGTTTCGCAATCGTCTTCATCATGGGTGAAGCGTGGTGCACGTCGATGGCGGCCTGGCTTTCCCACGCGTCAATCAGCAAGATGGTCTCGGGATCGTCCAGCGACTGGAAATATTCGTAGCGGATGTTGCCCTTCTCGGCACGGATTTTCGCCACAGTCCCGCTAGAAACCATCTCTTCGGCGAACTTCTTTGCCGCCCCGTTCTTACCCGTATAGCGCAGGTTTACCGTAATGTTGCTCATGGCACTCTCCGCAAACACGCTCGCAGCGAGCGCAAGGATTGAAAATAGTGTTAAAAACTTGAGTTTCATTTTGCCACTCCGAAATGTTTCGCATATAATATAAATATTTTCGGAGCATGCGCAAAATGCTTAATTTTCATGCTCAGTATGCGTGTGACGCATAGTGAAAACAAATGCTTTTATGGTTTGCTGTCGGAAAAATCTTCGGTGATTATTTCTTGAAAATATCGCTGTGCGTTCCCGTATCGACCAAGGTCAGCACAAGTACACCATTGTCCTTCAAGTAAAGTAAAAGCCATGTTGATTTACGTTCGGTTAAGATTTATGGCTATTTGTTTCCTTTACTTCCATTATACAACAGCAAACCGTTTGTTTGACATAACCACATAAAAACGACAGGTCCCTAATCATTTCGATTGATTAGAGACCTTTTCCCATATTGCAATGTTATTTGAACAAGATAGGG
>CADCDO010000096.1 GCA_902800345.1 Fibrobacter succinogenes | reverse complement strand
ATTTGCGCTATCCGGTGAACGGGCATGAGTTGCCGCTCGTGCCGAACTTCAAGCAGCATCCGCGTTTGCAGTTTCTGGATACGGGACTTTTGAATTATGCGCTCGGGCTTTCAAGCGTGTATTATAAAGATGTCCAGTTGAGCGATGCGTACAACGGAATGATTGCTGAACATGTCGTGGGCCAGGAACTGCTTGCTTCGCAGAGTGACGTGTTGCACAAGCCAACTCTTTGGATACGCGAAAAGAAGCAGGCGAATGCCGAAGTCGATTTCTTGATTGTGAAAGATGGAAATGTCGTCCCTGTCGAAGTCAAGAGCGGTGCGACAGGCTCGCTGCGGTCACTACATTCGTATATTGACGAGGGTGGCTTTGAGGTTGCGCTTCGCTTGTACAGTGGAAAAAAATCTGTTGAAAATGCCGTGACTCCTCAGGGTAGAAAACCTTACAAACTAGTGAATTTGCCGCTCTATTATGCGGGAAAATTGGGCGAATTTCAGTACTAGTTTTTATGGCTATGCAAGGGATTGGACTTCGAGAAAACGGAGTCTCGTGGATATTTATGGAGAAGAAGTGAGGCTAGGCTTATAATGAGATGCTATAAGTTTGGTTTTGTTAAAAAAGAGGCAGGATTTTAGATCCTGCCGTAAACTATCCTAACTTTTGACAGCCCAACTTTTGGGGTTCAGTTCAAATGCTAGAATTATAGTCTTTCTTCTTTTATCCCCGTTTTTCCCAACCGGCAAGAGAAATAAAGAAGTCGTTGAAGTCTTGGTCGTACGAATCTTCTACGCACATTCCGATTGTGATGCCAACAGGCTTGCCCTTCTTGTTCAGGATCATGTTTACTTGATGTTGCTCTAGGATTTCTTCATCTTCCGTACCATCATAAAACGTAATAACAATCTCCATATCCTCAGAAGGAATAAGGGCACTTCCGTTTCCGAGAATCTGGAGATCTGAGCTATGGTCTGTTTTTTCAATTGTCTGTAATACATTTCCGCCCGATTTAATCTGGACATTACCATTGTAATAGCATTGAGACGAAACGCTCCATGTAAGGTACCAACCCTTGGGGAAAGATTTAATCGGAACTATTAAAGGTTTTCTCATAGTAAATAACCTCCTATGAAAGGATGTTGTTTTTGTTTTTTTTGTTTTCACTTTGCTCGTAAAGAGCCTTTATAAGGTCGCTGGCCTGGATGCTGTCCTTTCGAGAAGTCAAAAACTCCAGGAACGCTACTATTGTACACAAATATTATTTCTGGTGTATTTTCTCCTTGATTTATCAATTAAACATTGAGTTTTCAAAAGAACTTTTTAGTCCCTTCATTCATTAATTGCATGAGGGATTATTTTTTCTCGCTTTTTCGTTGTAAAAAAAATCAAACAAAAAAATATGTTTTTCGAAAGGAATTTATTTCATGACAAATCCCAAAATGATAACGGATTAAAGAACTGATATTTCATTTGGGTTCGCAAGCGGTTTTGCCCAAAGAAAACGGGTTGACAGTGACGATGTTCCTGAAACGGTCTCGTTCTATGAACGCGAAGGCTTCCGCACGTTCGAAAGCAAGCGCTTCGAAAACGGGAGTCTCGTGGATATTTATGGAGAAATCTGCATAAATATCTTGAATGATTATGCAGATTTTACGTGTTTTCTGCATAAAAAGTTGTATATTTTATGCAGAAAAAGGCCTGAATATGCATAAATTTGATTATTCCTTCCTGAAAAGTGGGTTGTTGCCCGCAAATTTGATCAATACGACGTCATCTATTGCGTCGTTAAAAACAATGGCGTCGTTTCGCAAGGAATCCCATCAAGAAGTTTTCACGGAACTCGAATCCATCGCCAAGGTTCAGTCTGTCAAAAGTTCAAATGCCATCGAGGGCATCATCACCAGTGACGACCGAATTGCGCAAATCGTGAATCAGAACAGCGCCCCGCTCAATCATGACGAAGCCGAAATCGCTGGCTATCGCGATGCTCTTTCGCTTATCCATACCGGCTATAGCGATATTCCGTTTTCGGTGCAGAGCATGCTTTCTCTGCACCGTACGCTCCTCGCGCAAGTGGCCCAAAGTCGCGGCGGCGTGTTCAAAAACGAAGACAATGTGATTTTGGAAATTGACAAGTCGGGAATGCGCAAGATTCGTTTTGCACCTGTGCGTGCAATAGAAACGCAAAAGGCGATGGAACAACTTGAACTCGCTTACATGGATGCCGCGGCTGATGACTCGATAAGCAAGCTGTTGCTGATTCCATGCGTGATGCTTGACTTCCTGTGTGTCTACCCATTCAGGGACGGAAATGGCAGGATGTCGCGACTGCTCTCGCTCCTTCTTTTGTACAAGAACGGCTACGATGTCGGGAAGTACATTTCGTACGAAGAGCAAATCAGCAAGAACAAGTCGTGGTATTACGAATCGTTGCGTGAATCGTCCGTGAATTGGCACGAGAGTCGCAATGACTATTTCCCGTTTGTCCAGCATTTTTTAAGCATGCTTTACCAGTGCTATCAAGAATTGGACAAGCGCTTTGCGACGGTGAATTCGAACAAGATAACCAAAACTTCCCGCATCGAGGCGACGGTACTGAACAGTCTTTTGCCGATATCGAAATCCGAGATATGCAAGATTCTCCCTGATGTTAGCCCGACTACTGTCGAATATGTCTTGGGAAAGATGCTGAAAAGCGGAGTTGTCACGACAGTTGGCGCCGGGCGCGGAACGAAGTATTTGAGGAAGTGACGGAACTCGTGGATTTTCATGGAAAAAAAGTAAAAGCGGTGATCATTCCCCCTCTCGCAGTAGCCTCTCGAACAGTGCGCGATACCCCGCGATATCTTCCAGCTGCATGATGGTCGTGATCTTGTTACCTGCATCGTTGCTCTACGAGCCAAAATACTTGACCTCGGCAATGTCAATGCAAGCATTGCCGCAGCTCTCGGTCTTCGTATTTTATGCAAGAAGCTCCGCAGTGGAATAGCTTCTCGCTGTCGGTCCCGAAATCCAGATAGATGTACCTGTCGTGGAACATGTTCCCCGTGGTGCGGACATCGTCAAGCTCAACATCCGGGCGGGCAGCCCTGAAGTCCGCCAGCATGCTTTCGGTCAAGCGGGTGCGACCATACTGCTCGCTGAAAATCTTGACAGAAACGCCCTTCGCCACGCACCGCAGCAAGTCGAGGGTCTTTACATCCAGGTAGTCATCTACAATCAGCACTGACTTTTTCGCCATGCCGTAAATCTGCGTGTACGCGACATCGGCCTCCAGGCGTTGCCCGTTTAGGATCAGGAAGTGTTTGAAGGTGCTCGGGTCGATGAAATTCGTCATGACCTTCTGGAGATTGGACTGAATGACTGCGATATCTTTAGTATTCCGTTCCGTCTGTACTACAATGCGTGCGAGTCCGTCATAACCCAACAGAGTCCGATTTTCTTCAATAATATAGTCCTTCATCTGCTTGAAAAGACGGATGATGGCCTTGCTTTGCAAAATGGCCAAATCGCCCCTAAGAACGGTCATAAGCATATAAATACCCTGTTCAGTGAAGGCGTATGGTAGGTATTTTGCATATTTTCCCTGTTCTAAGGTCGGTTTTTCCGACCTTAGAATTGACAAGTACTCATCTCGCGTCAATTGAAACCGAAAATCCGCGTCAAATCGTTCAATGTTACACTTTACCTGTTCGTTAAATCTCTTCGTGCTGTACCCGTAAATCTCCGCCAAATCGGCATCGAGCATCACCTTTACCCCGCGGATGATGTAAAATCCGCAATTGGCGAGTGTCGCGACAATCAAGCTTGCTTGAATTGGCATGACCGAGCCTTAGCGGATAGAACGAAGTACATCCGCGATTTGAGCAAATCCTCGTCTATCAGGGAAAATTCGGGCTTTTTCGGCGCAACGGCCCCGGCCGCACTGGCCGCAACATCTTTCTTCATCGTCAACTCCTCTGGCATGCAAGCGAAAAATACCAAAGACTACACGCTTGTGCACTAAATATAGATTCAAAAATCCCGTTTGTCAATAGGCCCGCGCGATTTTTCTGAAAATACGCTATAAACCCCGATTTTGCCATCTTTTGTCTTCAAAAAAGGGTATATTTCCGTTGTATGTCAATCAAGTTCATTTCGCCTAAAAAGTCCGTCAATTCCGCGTTTCTCAAGCTCCCTGTCCCCGTCGAAAAGATGGAGGATTTCAAGCTTTCGCTCAAGAATCTTTACAGCAAGCGGAACACT
>CADCDO010000095.1 GCA_902800345.1 Fibrobacter succinogenes | reverse complement strand
TGCGACTGCAGGCGCTCTGTTCAGTATCTTTGTCATTGCCGTGACGGCTTGCGAAATGGCCATCGCCCTTGCGATTATCGTGACCATGTACCGCCGCCATAAGAGTCTTGACGTTGACCAGTTGAGGGACCTCCATGATTGATGATATCACTCTCGGCTATTTGATTCTATTATTCCCGCTCATCACGTTCGTCGTGAACGGGCTTTTCCTCGGAAACAAGTGCGCCAAAGCAGCTGCAATCTTCGCAGTCATCTGCAACGGCCTTGCATTTGCCGCCGCAGGCACACTCGCCTTCCACTACTTCAGTTCGGACTTTGCTCCGCAAAAGGCGATTCTCTTTGACCACACGTTCATCCCGTTCGTGGGTGACTTGGTCGCAAGAATCGGCATGCTCGTAGACCCGCTCTCCGTGATGATGCTCGTGGTCGTCACATTCATCAGCTTCATGGTGAATATCTACAGCATCGGCTACATGCGCGAAGACCGTTCCGCCGGGCGTTTCTTTGCACTGCTTTCGCTGTTCAGCTTTAGCATGCTTGGCCTCGTCGTCGCGACAAACCTTTTCCAGATGTTCATCTTCTGGGAACTCGTCGGTGTTTCGAGTTACTTGCTCATCGGCTTCTGGTACCACAAGCCAAGCGCCGTGAGCGCCTCCAAGCAGGCGTTCATCCTCACCCGCTTTGCCGATAGCTTCTTCTTGCTCGGCATTGTGCTCGTGAGCTACGTCGTCGGCAGTTTCGACTTTTCGACACTCAATTCGCTCACCCTGGCCGATTTTCACAAACAGTTCATCAACCTCGGCCTTGTGACAATCCCGAAATCCGAAGCTCTCGTTCTCGGTTCCATCTTGATTTTCACCGGTGGCTGGGGCAAATCCGCCATGTTCCCGATGCACATCTGGCTCCCGAACGCGATGGAAGGTCCGACACCGGTCAGTTCCATTATCCATAGCGCAACGATGGTCGTCGCAGGTGTTTATCTCGTCGCTCGATTGTTCCCGTTCTTTGCCATTTGCGATAACGCCCTCACGCTCATCATGTGGGTTGGCGCATTCACGATGGTCTTTGCAGCTGTCATCGCTTGCACGCAAAAGGACATCAAACGCATCCTCGCCTATTCCACGCTTTCGCAGCTGGGTTATATGATGTTTGCGCTTGGCGCTTGCAAGATTGGTCAGGTAGTCGCCGTTACCGGTTGGACCGCTTCGACGTTCCACATCTTTACGCACGCATTCTTCAAGTGCAGCTTGTTCCTCATCGCCGGTAGCCTCATTCATCAAGTCCATACGAACGATCTCGATGCCATGGGCGGTCTCGGCAAGAAGATGAAGCTCACTTACGCTTGCACGCTCATTTCGATACTCGCCATTTCGGGCATTCCGCCGTTCTCTGGATTCTTCTCCAAGGACGAAATCATTCTCGCTGCATTCCAAGGGAATCATTACGTTGTCTTTGGGCTTGCACTCCTCACAAGCGGTCTCACGACGTTCTACATGTTCCGTCTGTTCTTCCTTGCGTTCCATGGCGCCCCGCGTCACGAAGGCGTCAAGGCTGGCCACGTGCACGAAGATTTCGCCATGACGCTCCCGATTGCAATTCTTGCGATTCCCGCACTTGCAAGCGGTTTCGCCGCCCAACCTCTTTTCGAAAAGTTCTTTGTTCCGGGCCAGTTGAACGTTCCGCAGCTCGTCAAGCTCGATCATACGCCGTCGTCCGCCAGTTCATCTTTGGCGGTATCGCACGTGTCGCCCGCGCATTCAACGATTACGTGATTGAAGGACTCCTCGCCTTTACGGTCTGGTTTGTCCACAAGCTCGGTGACTTGGTCCGCTTAGCCCAGGCCGGCTACTTGCCGTTCTACTTGGGCACTTTGATTGTCGGCGTTCTCCTTTGGCGATTCTTCGGCCAGCTTCCCCTGTAAGGCGTACCCATGAATACAATACTTTTTAACTCCATTTGGGTTCTCCCCCTCTTAACGGTTCTCGCCTGCGTACTGGTTCCCGCCACGTACGAAAAGACGCTCCGAACCATCCACGTCACGTCGGCAACGATTGTCCTTGCAATTGTCTGCTACTTGACTTACGCCATCTACGCCCTCTCGGGAACTCCGACAGATCCGGCAGCCGCACCGCTTGCGCTCCGATTCTTCACGGACATTCCGTGGCTCTCGATGTTCAATGCCCACTACATTGTCGGCGCTGACGGTCTCAACATGCTGTTGCTTGCCCTCACGGCGTTTATCGTCTGGGCAGGCGTGCTTGTAAGCCTCAAGATCAAAGGGAATCAGAAGATTTTCTTTGCGCTTATCCAGCTTTTGGCAACAAGTGTTTACGGCGTGTACATGAGCTTTGACTTGGTGCTGTTCTTCGTGTTCTACGAAATGGAAGCACTTTGCATGTACCTCATGATTGCCTGCTACGGCAGTGGCAAGCGCGACTACGGTGGTAAAAAGCTCACGTTGACGCTCGCGTTTGGTTCCTCGATGATACTAGCAACGCTCTTCGGACTTTACTTCGAAAGTGGCGCGACAAGCTGGAACCTCATTGAAATTGCAAAGACGACTCTCCCGATGGATTTCCAGATGTGGGCATTCCCGCTCATGTTCATGGGATTTGCCGTTTCGAGTTCGCTTTTCCCGTTCCACTTCTGGAGTCCGGACGGCCACTCCGCCGCACCGACAGCCGTTTCGATGCTCGCCGCCGGCGTGATGATGAAAATGGGTGCCTACGGATGCCTCCGCGTTGCCATGTTCCTCATGCCCGAAGCCGCCAAGATTTGGCTCCCGTACGTTGTCGCACTCCTCATCTTTAACGTGGTTCTCGGCCCGTTCATTGCCATCCGCCACAAGGACCTCAAGTATATCACCGCTTACAGTTCCATCAGCCACTTGGGCCTCATCTTCCTCGGACTTGCAGCCCTCACGCCGATTGGACTTCGCGGCGCTAGCCTCCAGATGATTTCTCACGGATTCTTGACCGGGCTCTTCTTCGCGACCATCGGCATGATTTATGAACGCACCCACACCCGCGACATCACGGAAATGGGCGGTATCATGCGCAAGATGCCGTTCCTCGGCGTTGGCTTTGTGCTTGCCGGTTTTGCAGGCCTTGGCCTCCCGGGCTTTAGCGGATTCATTGCCGAAAGCACCATCTTCATTGGAGCGTTCCAGCAAGATTCTACGCTCACACGCATCGTGACGATTCTCGCGATTCTCTCCATCACAACGACTGCCGTCTACATTCTGCAAACCGCGAACCGCATGCTTCACGGCCCGCTCCCGCAGAAGTACGAAAGCCTCACCGATGGATGCTTCCGTGAAAAGTTGGTCATTGTCGTTCTCGTTGCCTGCTTGTTGTTCATCGGTGTTTGCCCCGGCTGGATTTCGGAACTTCTGGACCAAAGCATTGCACCTATGATTAGATGGTAGAACGCCGCTTCGCGGCTACAGACGAAAGACGAAAGAATTTAAAGTCTATGAATTTAAACCTTTAACCTCAGTTGAATAGAATTTATGTTTAACATTCCAAACTTCATTCTACCTGACGTTTTGCTGCTGATTTTCCCGTTCGTCGTGATTGGGATACGCCTTTTCGTGACTACACAATCCAAAGTCCCTTGGCGCATGGCAAACATCGGCTTTATCGCCATTTTCTTCTTGCTGAACTTCATTCCGCTCGCCAGCGGCAACGGCAAGTTCTTTATCTGCAACTGGAAAGTCGATGACTTTGGCGTGCTCATGCGCGAAGTGCTCATGGTAAGCGCCCTACTTGGCATGTGGCTTTCTAAAGACTACTTCGAACACGGCGGAGACAAGAAGCCGCCCATGCACCAGATTGCCGAATTCATCGGCGCCATCGCTTTTGCGACGTTCGGCGGATTCACGGTCGTGAGCGCTTGCGACTTGCTCACGTTCTTCCTCGGCCTCGAAATTGCGACCATCCCGATGTACGCGCTCGCTGCCTGGAACAAACGCGACCAGTACGGTTCCGAAGCCGCCACCAAGTACATCTTGATGGGCTCTGTCGCGACGGCATTTGAGCTGTTCGGCTTCAGCTACCTCTACGGATTCTCCGGTAGCCTCCACTTCAACGAAATCCAGGCAGCAGTCGCAAGCGGTTCTAGCCCACTCTTGTGGATTGCCGTGCTGTTCCTCTTCTGCGGAATTGGATTCAAGCTCACACTGTTCCCGTTCTACACCTGGGCCCCAGACGTTTACGAAGGCGCTCCGACACCGGTAACCGCTGTACTTTCCGTGACCTCGAAGGCAACCGCCATTGCGTTTCTCGTCGTGCTCGTCTATGGTCCGCTCTCCCCGATTCAAGACAAGATGGCCCCGCTCATTGCGCTCCTCGCAGGCGTCACCCTCTTTGTCGGAAACCTCGGCGCACTCAAGCAGAGCCGCCTCCGCCGCTTCATGGCATACAGCTCTATCGCTCAAGCCGGCTACATCATGGTCGCCTTGCTTGGCCCTGCAACAATCGCAAAGACAGCAATCATCTATTATCTCTTTGTCTATGCCGTTTCGAACTACCTCGCGTTCTTCGTGTTCGGCATCATCGGGCACCACCGCGAAGAAACGTTCCAATCGCTCCGTGGACTTTCAAAGCAGAACCCGAGCCTCGCCATCGCCCTTGCGATTTCGATGTTCAGCTTGGCAGGCATTCCGCCTCTCGCAGGCTTCTTCGGCAAGTTCCACCTGTTCTTCAGCGGAGCCTCGACTGGACATTACGCGCTCGTTACATTTGCCGTTTTGAACAACGTCATCGCGCTCTTCTACTACTTGCAGCTTATCAAGGCCGCATGGGTCGATGAACCGGACGGACACTTGAACCCGCTCCGCCTCACCAAGCGCCAGCGCGAAGTCATCATTCTCTTGAGCGCCGCCGTGATCGTTCTCGGATTCCTGCCGTTCCTGAGCAACAACATCTTTGCCGGATTCACGAATTAAACAAGTGGAAACGCCTAGGTTCTCCTAACGGAGAATGACAAAAATTTTTGCCCCCGATTTGGTCGGGGGCGTTTTTTTCGTTTAAAAGTTATTCTTTTTCGGACTTGACTTCGCTCCATTTGGCGTTGTTGCCGATGTTGCGAATTAGACGGAAACCGCCTATCTGACCTCCATTGTAATTTGATTCATAAAATCCGTAGTTAACCCATTTCCAATAAGGCAAGGTACTGTAGGAATTTCTATTGTAATCTTTAGCGACACGATTGTCTCCTCCTTTTAAACAAGATGGTCGCTCTTTAAGAAAATGAAAGGGATTTTTCTCTTCAAATAGAACATGTTCATTAATAAGGCCGAATATATCGTATAGTCCGTATCCATTAGGAAGTAATTGTCCCACGGGTTCTGAAACTTCAAATTTTTCCCATGTGTCAAATCGAGCGTATTTGGAAGCTTCTTCAAATGTTACAGAAGAGTCTCCCCAAGGGGCTTCATTTTTCTTATTGCCACCACGAGCAAATATCATCCATTCATCATAATAAGGAAGTCTATATCCATCAGATGATTTGTCTACAGTAACTTGGATTAATCTATCTTCACTTTCACTAAAATCAAAAAATCCAATAATATAATGCCCTTTTGATAAAATTTTTTGTTCTTCTTTTTCAATTGTTTTTGAAAATTTGTAATATGGTTTTAATCCTTCTCTAATACTGCGGGCATTTGCATACTTCATTGCTTGTAGTAAGAAAACCGTACATGCTGCAGTGTCTTTGATTATGCAATTTTTGTTTCTCTCACTTCTTTTCTTTCTGTCCTTCCATTGATTTGCGTATTTTTGTAATCTTGAATTAGAGAAAGAAGGTTCATTAGAAATTGTATCCCACATTAATTGTGTGATTTCGCAGTTTGTAACAGGATATTTATCTACTAAATAAGAACCTGTAACTGATATAAGTCTTTCTGGATCTTCATTTTTGTATGTCATCCGTTTTATTACTGAGTCTTTTCCTCTGTATCTGTTAAATCCCAATAGAACTTCTTCATTTTTGAAGTCAAGGTACTTCATCCCGACCGCTAAATTGATTTTGTGGAAACTATCAATGTCGAAAAACTTCACATTGATTGTGCTGACACCAATAAGCGTTGGAACTCGAACTTTCAAACAAGATTCACCAAGAACGATAGAATCGAGCGTAGTATTCCATACTCGTACTTTGGAGTCTATGCAGATTTTTACAATTTCGTTCTTTTCGACTTCAAGCCAAGTTTCGGCTTTTAACGAGCTGCGATTTAAAGCGATATATTTTTCCCTATCTGAGCAAGCGGTACAAAATAGTGTGCAGGCCATACAGAGGAAAATCGCCGCAAGAGAAGCTATTTTCATTCCAACATGATAATTCATACGACGTAATATACAAAAAAGGCAATTTTTTCTTGATTATAAATGAATCATTTTTTTGTCAAAAAAATTTATACATTTTTTCACTTTGATTCAGATTTGACTTCTGTCCATTTGGTTTTATTGCCGATGTTGCGGATGAGACGGAAACCGCCTGGCATGGCACTATTGTTGTTGCTTCTGTTATATCCGTAATTGATTTGTTTCCAATACGGTTGAGCAGGATTTTCTTGAAATTCCTTTGTGACACGAATATCGCCTCCTTTCATACATGACGGACCTCCATCATGATCTATAAAGGGGTTTACTTCTTCAAAAAGGACATGCTCTTCTACTAGACCGAACATATCGTATAGGCCGTATCCATTAGGTAAAAGTTGCCCGACATGG
>CADCDO010000094.1 GCA_902800345.1 Fibrobacter succinogenes | reverse complement strand
ATACCCGTTCTTGATGGCGACATAGACTGCGTCTTCAGCCACCTTGCCGCGCAAAGTCCAAGTGCCAAGCCCGAGAACCGGCATATCGAAACCCGAATTTAATTTGACCGTAGGGGCCGCCCCTTTGCAACTCTGCACGCTTGAATCTCCTTTGTTCGAAATCTTCGGCGCTGCCTGCGACGCAGCATCGCTCGAACACGCCACGAACAGGAAAACGAACAAGAAACTGAACCACCTCATGCCCTAAAAATAACCAAATCCCGCAACAAATCAAAATACTTATTTCGCATGAAAGATATGCTTTGAAGGCATAGGTGGGGGAAGCCTCCCCCTGATTGCAGCCTTGGCGATTAGACAGAAACCGGCAGTGTCATTGCGAACCCCGAATAGGGGTGAAGCAATCACAAACCAGCCTTCTCGCCAAGTCTTCCATCACCCCCTCTCCTAAGGGGCTCTGCCCCCTAAATGCCTCAAAAACCGAACAAAAAAAAGACTCAAATTACAAAAAAATAGTAAGAGACATATGATAATCTTGCTATTCGCTGCGTTAGAAATATTGAAAAATGAGTTTCTTTTGAAAAATCGAACTTATTTATGAAATATGCCTACATTGGATATCAAAATAAAGTTTTTTTTCAAAAAATGCGAGGCGTATATGGAAATAAAAGAAAGAAACTTTGATGTTAAATGAGCCAATGTCGAAAGTGTCCAAAAACAACGTGAGGAGTTCTTTAAGACAGGCAAAATCAAAAAAGTAAAAGGAAAATACATCCTTCAAGAAGATGTTCGTTTCGATAAATTATCCCCGGCCGCTGAATTTGTTATTGGGGGAAGCTGTAACGGCAAAACGGAATGATGCCGCGTTCCATAAGGGCTGCGGTCTTGCACCCACTGATGGTATAGCGCGAGCAGCACCCGACCCGGCCCCCCGTTCGGCAGGCTCAGGGACCATGCCGGGAAACGCTCAATAGTTCAACAGAAGGTTGCTTGTGGACTGAAATTTGAAAATTATTTAGTAGGAAAATTATTTTGCTGCTAAATAATTTGTTATATTAGGGGTATGGAATTCCTAGATCGAGAAGAAGAATCGAAAAGGCTGAAGGCGGAACTCTCCCGGAAGGGGGCATCTTTTGTCGTTGTCTATGGCCGTCGCAGGTTGGGTAAGTCCACCTTGTTAAAGCGCGTCTTGAAGGAAAACGATATCTATTTTATGGCGGACCGTTCAGAAGAATCCGCCCAGCGGCGTTTCCTGGCCATGGCGATTGCAGTCCGGTATGAGGGTTTCGATTCCGTTGCTTACCCCGACTGGGAGTCGCTTTTTAGGGCTTTCAACTACAGGTGCGCGAAGGGTTCAACGCTCTGCCTGGACGAGTTCCCGTATCTTGTGAAGTCGTGTGAGATGTTGCCCTCTACGCTGCAGAAGTTGCTGGACGAAAAGTCCTTGAACTTCAACCTGGTGATTTGCGGCTCGTCGCAACAGATGATGTTCGATGTCGCTCTTGACGAAAAATCGCCATTGTATGGGCGAGCCCATGAAATTCTCCGGTTGAAGCCTATTCCGGTTTCTTACTTGCCTTCTGCGTTGAAAATTTCGGCAAAGGAGGCTGTTTCTGAATATGCCGTTTGGGGCGGGGTGCCCCGCTATTGGGAATTGCGTGAACGGTATCGGAATTTCAAGTCGGCCTTGAGGGAATTGGCCCTTTCTCCCATGGGCGTCCTTCATGACGAGCCTGTGCATATTTTGCGTGATGACATGCGCGACCTGGTGCAGGCGTCCACACTTCTAGGTATCATCGGGAACGGAGCGAACCGAATTTCGGAGATTGCGGCGCGTGCCGAAAAGAATGCGGCGACTTTGAGCGCCCCTTTAAAAAGGCTCGTGACCATGCAGCTTGTTGATCGGGAAATCCCTTTCGGTGAAAATCCAAAAAACAGCAAGCACGGCATTTACCACTTGTCCGACCCATTTATCAGTTTCTATTATCGGTTTATTAGCCCGTATCGTTCGCTGTTGGAACTGGGGCGTATTGATTACGTGGAAGAAATTGTAAAACAACATTTCCCTGAATTTGAAGGTTTTTGCTGGGAACGCCTGTGCCGACAGGCGGTTAGCGGGCAGGTTGTCGGTGGCGAGATGTTCAATGTGGCTTCCAGGTGGTGGGGCAATGTCGGCAAGTCAGAGCGGATCGAAATCGATGTCGTTGCCGAAAGCATGGACAAAAAAACGCTACTTGTCGGGGAATGCAAATGGACGAATAGCGAAAATGCAGGGCGCCTGTTTGCTCATCTGAATGAGCAAGTCCAGAAATTGCCGTTCGTTCACAAGTATAAAAAAATCGTCCCGGTTCTTTTTTTGAAAGAAAAACCTCGCGACAAGACGGATGGAATAGTCTTTCTGCCTGAAGACATCCTTAAAATTATTTAGTAGAAAAATTATTTTTCTACTAAATAATTTTCGTGATGCCCGTTTTTGTAATTGGATTGGCTCGCTTTTTTCTTTTTTACTCCCTGTTCGCGAATGCCTTGATGCCGCCTTCCATGAGTGTCGCAGCGAGGTCAATCATTTGCTGGAGCGGGATTTTGCGGCCGTCTTGCACCCACTGGCGGTATAGTGCGAGCGTGGTGTTGTTGAACGCCCGTACGATATTCTGGATGCAGACCTGCTTGGTGTGGAGTCGCGTCGTTTTGGAATGGGTGTGGGCCAAGACCTTACGTTGCATGGGTTCGCGCACGTAGTCCAGGCGGCTGTCGCAGGTGATTTTCTTGAAGAACTCGTCCTGCGATTCCATGAACTCGAAAAAAGAGCGCACGATTTCCTTCTGGTTGTCGAGATAGTTGTATTCCTTCACGAGTTCGATATAGCGCTCCATGTAACCGGCCTGGATTTCGCGGAGCACGTCGTCGGTGCTTTCGTAGTGCAGGTAGAACGTGTTGCGGTTGATCATGGCGCGGTCGGCGAGCGCCTTGACGGTAATCTTTTCGTAGGGCATTTCGCAGACCATCTGCTTGAACGCCGTGTAGATGGATTCCTTGGTGCGCCTGATGCGCAAATCTTCTTTGTGGACGGCTGGTTTCATGCCGTAAAATATACAAAATAATTTGCACTTTTTGAACATCTGTCGCTTATTTTGCACTAGCCCATAACTTGCCATTTGAATTCGGGTCAAAACAACCTATAATTCAAGTGTAAACAACAAAAATGCGCAAACAAGGAGCACTTATGGACTGTAAAGAAGAAATCGTCGATTCCCGAATCCCGGACCCCAAGGCCTTTGAAATCGGCTCGAAGAATGCCCAGATCCTGTTCAAGCTGAACCACACCATGCCCATGACCGAGGAATACGGCAAGGTGGTCAAGGAACTGTTCGGCGACAATATCGGCGAAGGCACGATGCTCACTGCTCCGCTGCAGGGCGTGTGCTTTGAGCGCGTGAAAATCGGGAAGAACGTGTATATCGGCAGCAACCTGCTCCTGATGGCCCGCGGCGGCATCACCATTGAGGACGGCGCTTGGATTGCTGCCAATGTGCAGTTGCTTTCGAACAACCACGACCTTTACGACCGTGCGGTTTTGCAGTGCAAGCCCGTGCTTATCAAGGAAGACGCGTGGCTTGGTGCGGGTGTTTCCGTGTTGCCCGGCGTGTGTATCGGCAAGCATGCCGTGGTGGGCGCAGGTTCCGTGGTCACGAAGGACATTCCCGACTACGCCATTGCCGTAGGAAGCCCCGCCAAGGTGGTGCGCATGCTCGATCCGGAGAAATTTGCTTAATCGCGGCGCATGCCGCAAGGAGAATTACGATGAAAAAACTCGTTACACTTTTAACTGTCGCAGCGGCCCTTTTGTTTTCTGCTTGCGACTGCAACAAGGAGACTCAAATGAAAATGGAAGAACTTATTGAAAAGCAGGCGTTGAAAGAACTGGTGGACACCTTCTCGAATCTGGCCGACATGCGTGACACCAAGACCCAGAGCATGCTTTTTACCGAAGATGCCACCATGACTTCCATCGTGGGCGGAAATGCCTCTACGCTCAAGGGGCGTGATGAAATCGAGAAAGCTTGTGCCAAGTTCCTCTCGCTCTTCGATACGGTTTACCATTCCAACGGCCAGCAGGTAGTGACCATCGATGGCGACCGTGCCAAGGGCGTGTCTTATTGCACCGTGATGCTCATCGGGAAAAACGCGGAGGGCGTGCGCACGCAGAATTTACAGGGAGTCCGTTATGAGGACGAATACCAAAAGATTGATGGCAAGTGGTATATCGCAAAACGCACGTCCCATTTTGAATGGTCCGATGTGCGCCCGGCGGGAAATTAATAAGGAGAACCAAAATGAACAAGACTGTTGCTATGATGCTTTCGACTGCGGCGCTGGCTGCTGCGGCGGGGACAGCCACCCCGAAGGTGAAACCTGTCACCATCCCGTTGAACGACGGGCGTGCCATTCCGCAGTTCGGGCTCGGCACTTACAATTCTTCGGTGGCCGAGGCGAAGGACGCCCTGGCGGTGGCGCTCAAGCTCGGCTACAGGCACGTGGATACGGCTCACGCCTACCGCAACGAGCGTGGCGTCGGCGCTGCCGTGAAGGAGTCGGGAATCCCCCGCGAAGAAATCTGGATTACCTCCAAGCTCTGGCCCACGGATTACGACCACGGTAACGCCGCTGAATCTATCGACAAGATGCTGGAGCGCCTGGGCGTGGATTACATCGACCTGGTTTACCTGCACCAGCCTGTGGGTGACTACATGGCGGGCTGGCGCGGCCTCGAAGAGGCGGTGAAGCAGGGCAAGATCAAGTCCATCGGGATTTCGAACTTCGATATGGACGAGCGTGCTTTCGACGAAATTATCGCGAAGGCGAAAATCAGGCCCGCCATCGTGCAGATTGAACTGCACCCGTATGCGCAGCGCAAGGCCTTCCGCGAAAAGTGCAAAAAGCTCGGCATCGCGGTAGAAGGCTGGTTCCCGCTGGGAGGCACCGGCGGCAACGCGACCCTCTTTGGCGACAAGACCATCAAGGAACTGGCGGCAAAATACAAGAAGTCGCCCGCGCAGATTATCCTCCGCTGGCACGTGCAAGAAGGCTTCTCCACGATTCCGGGGGCTCGCAACCCGGATTACATCAAGGAAAACATCGAGGTCTATAACTTCAAGCTTTCCGAAGACGACATGAAAAAGATTCGCGGCCTTGACAAGGAAAAGCGCTTCTTTACCTCGACCCTCGCCGAAATCCTCCCTAAATGAAGAATTTAAGGGCTTTCCAACGGTCGCAAATTTTGCGCCAGTTCAAATGGAATTTTAGCCCGAAAATGGATTATTTGTTTTTTTCAAGAGCAGATGGTTACTTCCACTATGCGCCACACGCATAGTGGGCATAAAAATTACGCATTACGCGGCCGTTCTAGATTTATTTATATTATACTCAACCGGTTCAAAGGAATTTTTTACGAAAAAGGCGGATCCCATGAAAAAAATCACCTTGATTCTTTTATCACTTCTTCTAGGAGTCTCTATGGCAGCAGAAAAGAAAATCCTCGTCGCATACTATTCCCGTGCCGATGAAAATTATGAAGTCGGAACAATCACCAAGGGCAATACCGAAATCATTGCCGAGATGATTGCGAAAAAGACGGGCGGCACG
>CADCDO010000093.1 GCA_902800345.1 Fibrobacter succinogenes | reverse complement strand
GGTTCAGAAAGTCGCAATGCACATCAGCGATACCCGCGTTGGTCAGAAGACGGACTACAACCGTCTGGAACTTGAAATTACAACAGACGGTTCCATTGATCCGGAAGACGCTCTTGCATACGCTGCAAAGCTTCTCGTGGATCACTTGGAAATCTTCATCAACTTCGAAGGCGATCTCGAAAGCCCCGAAGAACTCGAAATGGATGAAGAACGTCAGCGTATCGCCAACCTCCTCCGTATGCGCGTGGACGACCTGGAACTCTCCGTTCGCTCCAGCAACTGCCTCCGTATGGCAAACATCCATACTATTGGCGAACTTGTGCGCAACAAGGAAAACGATATGCTAACTTAACGAGGTGTTGACGTCGATGGGCCTTTCGTTTGGCATGGACGTCGATGATTACTTGAAGGATTAAACATGAGACACGGTGTAAAAAACAAGAAGCTGGGTGTTAACGCCCAACACAAGCGTGCCATCCTCCGCGCCCTAACCACTTCCATCATCGGTAAGGGCATGGAATCGGATCAGAACAAGCGCTATGTGCGTACCACGCTCCACAAGGCAAAGCTTGTGCGCAGCTGTGTAGAACGCATGATTACCTACGCAAAGAAGGGTGACCTTTCTGCCCGTCGTGAAGCAGCCCGCTTCATTATGGACCCGAAGGTTCTCCAGGATTTGTTCAACACGATCGGTCCGCGTTATGCTAACCGCAACGGTGGTTACACTCGCGTGCTGAAGCTCGGCCCGAACCGCGCCGGTGACGCCGCCGAAATGGCCTTGATCGGTCTCGTCGAAGACGAAATCGTTGCCAAGGCCAAGAAGGCTTCTGAACCTGCCAAGGCTGACGCTGCTGTTGACATGGTCGAAGGCGAAGGCAAGTCCGCTAACTAAGATCGAAAACGGTCAACCGCTTTTAAAAAGGGACATGGTTTTTATGCCGTGTCCCTTTTTTGCATTTTAATGACCATTGACTAACGACTAATGACCAATGACCAATGACCAATAACCAATAACTAATGACCAATAACTAAAAACTTATTCCCGCATTTTTTGTATTATTGTATGACCTAATTATCCTTATTTCTATTGCAGAAAAACAATATGCGTTCTTTTTTTGTCTGTATCCTTTTGGTGTGTGTGTATGCCTTTGCCGCAGATTCCATGTTTGGTAATTCGGGTAGTGCAAAAGGCCTAGTACTTGGAGACGGTCCGTCTCAACGTGGTGCTGCGGCGCTTTCGCCAATGTTTATGGAAAAGGCTGTGGATACCAATTACGTCATTGGTCCGGGCGACTTTTTGGACTTGATGCTCGAAGACAAGTATCTGGCTGTTCAGGTATATCCGGACGGGAGCGTGGCTGTTGAGGAATGCGGCTCCGTGAACGTCGGCGGAAAAACTTTTGGTGAGGCCCAAAGACTTATCCTCGATTTGGTCTCCAAACGCTATAAGCGAGAATATTGCTTTGTGCAGCTTGCGGCCCTCAAGAAGTTCCGCGTAAATATTATGGGAGCCGTGGCTGCAGTTGGCCAGCATGTCATTGACCCGCAAAATAGACTCACGTTCTTTATCCGCGTTATTGGCGGGCTGCTTCCGAATGCGAATCAGGAAGACATTCAGGTGATCCGTGGCAAGGATACGATTCACGTGAATTACAACGAAATGACGACGAACGGTAATTTCGAAAACGATGTCATGCTGCAACAGGGCGACAACATTTACGTCCCGTTTGTCCCGATGGGTGACAACATCTCCATGATATTCCCTGGATATAGGACAAGTGTCGCTTACCGTGCGGATCGGACTCTTCAGGACTACTTTGAGCTTGCCGGTGCGAACAGGATGCATAACCAGGGGTACAAGTCCGTGTGCATACGCGAACCGGACAAGGATCCGCGCTGGATTACGCTTGCGGAAATGAAGAATACGGTTGTAGCGCCCAATACGGAAGTAGAGTTCTTTATCAAGGAATTGTTCGTTTACCTGGGCGGTGCCGTGAACTACATAGGGCGTTATCCCTATATGCCGACATGGCATGCGATTGACTATATCACGTCGGGCGGTGTGAACACGATAACGGGTTCCTGGAACCAGGTCAAGGTCTGGCGCGGCGACAAGCCTAAAGCTTCTCGCATAAACGTGGCGACGGACCCGATTTTGCCGGGAGATTTCATCGAAATTCCGAAGAGCCATTACGAGTCGTTCAAGGACTTTACCTTGTTCATGGCCTCTCTCCTGAGCGTGATTTCATCTGCGTTCATTATTTACGTTAACTACAAGTAGTCTATGGAAAAGCAAGAATCTATTGGTTTCATCGAATTTTGCCTGCGGGTTTTGAACAGCGACTTGAAGCACTTCAAGTTCTTTTCCGTGTTCGTGTTTATTCCGACTTTGATTGCTTTTATTTTGGTCATGTGGGTCATTGAACCCAAGTATGCCGCTTCTGCGATTGTCACGCCGCCGGCATCTACGCAACCCATGTCAGGGGCGCTCAATGGCCTGATGGGCGGAGCGGGCATGAGTTCGCTTCTTGGAATTTCCATGGATAACGAGGATGCGAATGCCGTGTGGACCATTCTCGGGTCCTGGGAACTGCATAACCAGGTCATTGATAAGTTCAACCTTGCAAAGCACTACAAGTTCAAGGGGAAGTTCCATGCGGACTTGCTGAAGAAGTTCCGCAAGAATTTCGGTCTGACTTACAATAAGGAAGACATGTTCTGCCTCTATTATGAGGATACCGATCCCAAGCTTGCTGTGGAGGTCGTGTCGTTTATACTCGAGAAGGCGGATTCCGCGTTTAACGCGTTCAAGACGAAACAGGCCCGCCAGTCCAGGGAATATTTCCAGATGAGGCTCGATTCCTGCGAACATGCGCTTGATTCCGTGCTTGACGCCTTTGTCGATTTCCAGGTGAAGAACAACATGTATGAACCGAATGTGCAGCTCGAGGCGACCATCAAGTACTTGAGCGAGCTGCAGGCCATGCGCGAAGAAGTGAACATGGAGATGAACTTCGAAAAGCTTGACCGCGGCGAAAACAGCAGGCGCTATCAGGAACTTTCAAAGCGCATCAAGGGAAT
Source organism: Fibrobacter succinogenes (assembly GCA_902800345.1). Classification (GTDB taxonomy): domain Bacteria; phylum Fibrobacterota; class Fibrobacteria; order Fibrobacterales; family Fibrobacteraceae; genus Fibrobacter; species Fibrobacter succinogenes_H. The sequence goes on along the minus strand of CADCDO010000093.1, from coordinate 3,066 downwards.
GAATTCCGCATTGGGCGGAACGCTCAAGGGCAAGCACAGCGACATTGGCATGATTGAACTCAAGAAGTCCCCTGAACTTTATGCGGAGTACTTGAGGCGTGAAGCTGAAATCCGTATCCAGGAGACTATGTACAAACTATTGCGCCAACAGAGCGAACAGATGCGCCTGGAAGAAGCGAAGATGCTCACGAATTTGCACGTGCTTGAACCGCCTTGGGAAAACGACAAGAAAATTTACCCGCTCAGGGCCATTACTTTGATATTCGTGTTTGTCGTAGCTGCTATTCTTGCGACAATTATCTGCAATATGCGCGATTACCTGGAAGCCGAAGGAAAACGAGAATCGACAGTAGCTCGTGAATGGAATACGTTTAAAGGCTTCTTCAAAAAAAGCAAGGTCTAGTTTGTGTTTACATGGGTGAGTGAATATCCGGTCAGTTCCGCCCTATTCCTGGTAGTCATTTTTTGTCTATTCCAGTCGTGGTGGTTCAAGAAGGATTTCTTTAGCCCCTTGAATGTCTATTGCTTTACGCAATGCATTACGCTTGCCATATCGTATTTCCAGCTCGATCGGGCGATGTCGGATTTTCATCTGTACACTTGGGGCGTATGGCTTTTGGGAATGCTTTCTTTTGCGGGAGGCTGCATTGTTGCAAGACTTTATGCGAAATCGAAATCCCTTTCGGTACAAGTTCACCCTGCAGTTTGCCCTAGACAGTATAACTGGGTTTACCATTTGCTTTTGTCCTTTGTCGTGTTCCTCGTTTTTTTGGTGGGCGTTTACGGTATTCTCCATAAAGTCGGGACCCTTATCATCTTTACGCCTAATCCGGCCAAGTGGATGACCAAGTACATAGATTACGGGTATTTTTCGCTGTTGTTTAATAGCGGTCCTTTGTGCGTGCTGCTTTTCGGAGTCGCGTCATTCAAGAAATTCAACAACGTGGCGTGGGTGCGGCATGTCGCATTCGTGATGGTGTTCGTGACGATCATCATAAACTTGATGGCTTACCCGAACAGGACGTCCCTTTTCTTCAATGTCGGCTTTTTCTTGATTTTTGTGAATTATTTGTACAAACAAATTTCGCCGATAGTGATCGCCTCCCTTTTGGTTTTGGCAATTATTGCGTTTATTTCGATTGGCAGTCTTCGCGACCAGTACGGGGGCGGGTCTGTCGAAGGAAAGGCTTTGGATGTGGTCATCGAGTTGCCGTACAAGTATTTGGCGAACAATTACTGGAACCTGGATTACGTGTTGAATCCGCCGAACGATCGGGTCATCCATCCGCATACGTATGGCATCGATTTCTTCAGCGGAATTTTTGAATATGCGAGATTGTCTCGCTCTTTCAAGACCAGTTTCCGTTGGGATGACGCCTTCAACGATAGAATCCAGAAGGTAACCGGTTTCAACACGGTAAACTATCTTTGGGAAGTCTATAAGGATTTTCATTTGTTGGGAGTCGTGCTTCTGCCGTTCTTGTGCGGACTGGGACTCACTGTACTCCATTTGCGCTTGTGCAGGCCTTTTACTCCACGGCAAATCCTGATGTACACTTACTTCATTTACTTTGTCGGCTGGTGGTTCTTTACGGCAGGGTACAAGCAGGGTATTTACTGCATTTGGGGCATGGTCATTTTTGTCGTGTCGACGATATGCATGGGTAACGCAAGGCCGCAAATTAAGAAAAACGATTTAGCGGAGCCTGTGGTTCTTGACAAAATAAACGAGCAGGAAGAGGCTCAGGCATAAATCACCCGTGAGGGTGAGGACGGGAATGTAGCGTGCGCTTAAAACTTTGGCGCCTCCAATGCAAATGGCGATATTGATGATTCCGCCGACGGTAATCATGGCGCTGTAGAGCCAGGTACGTTTTTCCTTGAGCAACGTTGATATCATTCCCATGCGGGTTGCCTGCAGAATCAGGGAACATGCGAGAATGCGCAGGCAATTACAGCTGGTAGCAAGCACATCCTCTGTCCAGGGGGCCGCAAAGAAAATGATGCGGAGCGTGTATTGCGGGAAAAGCCAGAATGGAGTTGTTGCGCCAATTATGAAAAGGGTGAAAACGGCTTGGTCGCGCAGGCTAAGGGTTCGGCTGTCGGTCTGGTGCAAGGTTATGAGGCTTGACGAGATGAAATGAACCATGAGTCCGGAGGCGAGAATGACAAGCTTATGTGAAAAATTGTAGGCTCCCAGAAATTCCGGTGTTGCAAAGTGCGCTGCGGTGTAAAGGCCCACGGGCAGGTAGGCGAAGCTTGCGATGCTCGAAAGAGCGTAAGGGCATGCCGACTTGAACATAAGCTTGAAGAAACGGAGCGTATGCTGCCCAATGCGGAAAAGCTTTAATGTGAATGCCTGACCTACGCCAAAGCCAAAAGCGGGAAGGGCTGCAATGACCATGGCAAGCGCGATGGCCGGGATGGAATCCACTTTGAGAACCCAGAGGACGAATCCCATGATCGTGGTGTAGGAAATTGTATGGAGAACTTTTGAAATCAGGAGCTTTTTCCAGAAGTTTCCGCAAATGAAATACCAGTCAAAATAGGCGTGCTGGAAAAGAAGTCCGAGCGCAAGCACCAGTTCGCCTTCGAAGATGCCGCTATTCCTGCGGACGGTAAATGCGAACGCGATCATGGCGACTGCAGTCAAGGCGGTCATGAAAAGCCTGAGTTGCAAGACGCTGATGAACAACCGACCTTGCGTGGCGCGTTTGCCGAAATAGGCTAAAATGAGTGTTGCCATGCCGAAATCGGCGATTGCGTTGAAGATGGTGAAATCGCTTTGTAGAATTCCGAACGAGCCGAATTTCACAATTCCAAGATTGTTAGCGATAAGATTTTGAACAATAACCGAAACGCCTTGGATAAGGATGTTGACCAAGGATATGAAAACACCGATTTTTATGTTCTTTAATGCTTGCAATGTGCCATAAAATAGATGTTTCTGCTCCTTATGTCTTTAACATTTTGTATCTTTGGTCTTGAAATCGCGAGAGTGGCGGAATTGGCAGACGCGCCAGACTTAGGATCTGGTACTTCGGTGTGTGGGTTCGACTCCCACCC
>CADCDO010000092.1 GCA_902800345.1 Fibrobacter succinogenes | reverse complement strand
GCGCAATTTTATATCTTGATTTTTTACCCCATACCTCAAAGATTGCGTAAGCAATCGTGCCCATACCTCATAGCGAGCTTTGCGAGCGACCTAAATGAAGTACGTCGGTATTCAGACTCAGATTTGGCGGAATAACCGTAATACGGTGGTTTTGCTTTGTATGTTCCCGGTGTTTTTGCTGGGGATGGTTTTGGGCGTTATCGCGATGTTGGATTGGCTCGGTTTCTTTTGTTGGGACGGTGTGTGCCCTCAGGGGGAACTGCAGGCGACGACGATTCATTGGCCTATTGTCTGGGGATACTTCAAGGATGCGGTTCCCTATACGCTTTTGATAACGGGTCTCTGGTTCCTTATCGCATACTTCGCGAACACGTCGATTATACGCCACGCGACGCATGCGCGCCCGCTTGAACGCAAGGAGAACGTGCGCGTCTATAACATTGTCGAAAATCTCTGCATTGCTGGCGGCATCGAGATGCCGAAAATCAATATCGTCAACGATTCGAGCCTTAACGCCTTCGCGAGCGGAATTGATATAAATTCATATACGGTTACGCTTACGACAGGGATTATAAACAAACTAGACGATGCGGAACTTGCGGCTGTCGTGGGTCATGAACTTACGCACATCAGGAACCGCGATACCCGTCTCATGATTGTCTGCATTGTGTTCGTGGGTATTTTTTCGATGACGATGAATGTCATTTTGAAGTTGCTCAGCAGGGTTTCGTTTGCGCCGAGGCGTAACCGCAAGGGCGGGGGAGGCATTCTCCTTGTTCTGCTCGTCGTTTTGCTGTGGTCCGCCATTGGCTATTTCTTCAGTTCGCTGACCCGTCTTGCGATTTCGCGCAAGCGTGAATACGTTGCCGATGCGGGCGCTGCGGAGCTTTGCGGTGACGCGTTGGCTCTTGCGTCTGCATTGCGGAAAATTTCCGACGATCCGGGGCTTGCTAGCGTACAGAGGAGCGATGTCGCGCAACTTTATATTGTCCACCCGGATGAAGAGGACGACAGCAAGTCTGGTCTCAAGGGATGGGTCGCAAAGGCGAATATCATCTTCAGTACGCACCCGGACACGTCCGAACGCATTAAACTGCTTGAGCAATTCTAGAGTTGGGGCGGTTTCTTCAGGGTGTTGCTGTCGGAAATTGCCCGATTGATATAGTTGAAACTTTTTTGTTTGTCGGCTGCAACTTTGGTCTGGAGTTTTATTTGCTCCAGCATCAGTTCTTCCAGTTTTGCCATGAGTTCTGTGGCACTGCATCCGAAGGCGTCTGCAAGGTCGCAAAATGACTTGACGGAGAGGTTGCGTTTGCCCTTGGCGACGAGTCCAAGATGCTGCCGACTAATCCCGCTATCTAAAGCGAGTTTCTTCTTGGTCAAAGAAGTGGCTCCCTGCATTTGCGCTAAAAGTTCTATTTCAGCTTTTCGGATGACTTCAATGTCATATCGCATTCCTCAATGTTATGAATCCATTCAAAATAGTGTGCAAACAATAGTTTCCATACTTTTGAGAAATTTTTTTTAGGCATCTGAACTGCTTTTGGCGCAGTTCCATCAGGAATAGTTTGCGATGTAATCATAATCAAAAAAGCACCCTGTGGCAGGGTGCTCATATAAATTTTATCTATATCAGATATCGTTTATGATTAATATTGGGCCTTCAGAGCGGCCGGACATTCAACTTCCCTATAGTTGTGTGTCGGGTTGCCTGCTGCTTCCATCCAAGTGGCGAGGAACATGCAGCCTTCCTTGGCCTTTGCGTCGTTGGCAAAAGCCGATTCGCACTTTTGGGCGAGGCAATCCTTGCGCTTGGTGAGCAGGTTGCCTGCAGTGCCGACTTCCTTTTCGCAGTCGGAGAGGAGACCTCCGTACTGTTCGCCCTGTTTGCCCCAGCCCATGCTAGAGCATCCGTTGAAGAGGCCTACGCCGCCACCAGGAATCATCACGTCGAACTGTCCCTGCTGAACGTCTCCACCGATGTTTGTCGTCATGACGACGAGAACCTTTCCTTCGAGTTTCATGTGGTTCTGTTTGCGTTCGTACTTGCCCTTGCCATCGAAGGTGAGGGCGTAGCACTTGCCGCAGGATCCGCCGTCCGCTGCCGGGACTGCCGCGAAGGCGTAGGCGAGGCTGTCATTGACGATAATAGGAATCTGGCTTGTGCATGCCATCATCGGGCCGCCGCTGCAAATGCTGCCTGCACCCCAGTCAGTGCTTTCTGTCTTTCCTTTGTTAGTGCACTGCTTGGAGTGATAAGAGGTATTCGTCTGTCCGGAACAGTGCGGTTTGCAGCAGTCCCAGTAACGGGTTGCCCAGCCTTTACCGCTACGGCCGCCCTGCACGTACTTGAGTTCGACGCTTGTGCCCGGATTGGTATTCGCCTTGGAGGAAGACGAGGTTGCGGTGGCGACGCTCGAAGAGGATTGGGCCTTGCTGCTGGAAGATTTCGCCTGGGAAGAAGAAGACTTGTTTTCTTGCTTCTGGCTCGAAGAGGACTTCTTGTTGGTGCTGCCACCGTCGGTGACTTCCACCGTGAGCGTCACTGCGGTACCGTCCATGACCCATGTTTCGGAGACTTCACCGGCGGAGATGTCCTTGCTGACTGTGCCGCTGATGGTGAACGTCTTTGCGCTTTCGTCGTATTTGCAGTCACTGTCGTTGATGGACCAGAGGTTCCAGGACTGTCTGGACGGATGGCTCTTGAGGCCGCTGAACGTGACGGGGCTAATGGAGCCGCCCTTGGCGACGGTCTGCGAGAGGCTTCCTTTATAGGTTATGGAACCAATCTTGCCTTCTTCAGGCGCCTTGGAAGAAGAACTTTCCGGCTTGGGGTCTTCTGCCTTTTGCGAAGACGAAGAAACGGCGGGCTTGACGGAGCTGGAGCTATTGGAAATTGCAGAGGATGCGGGCGCCGTGGCTTTTGCCGAGGAACTCATGACAGTTATTGAAGATGTGCCTGCGTTCGGGTCAATTCCGCCAGGGAGGAGGAGGGTTTTTCCGTCGATGGAAATCTTGCTGCCGTCAGGGTAAGAAATCGTCTTGTCCGGACTTACGACGGGAAGAGTTGACACATCAACGTTAGTGACAACCGGAGCACCGCTTGCGTCGACTATGGTCTTTGTCGCGGTGTCGTACATGCCGACAGGGATACTGAATGCATCGGTGACGAGATATGTACCCGTTTCATTGGGCACGATAAGAAAAGCCTGGTCGCCGGTGTTGAGCAAATAGGTGAATTGATCCACTTCGAGCTTCGGCTTGCCTATAGGGTTGGCGCTAGCTTCGGAAGACGGTTCCTTGGGTGAAGCGGGGTCGTCAGAGCAGTTCCATGCGATGAAGGAAAGTCCGAAGACGACGAGGGTTTTAAAAAGTTTGTTCTTCATGATACAGTAAGCCCTGGTTAATATTTCACCCTTATTCCAATCCAAGAGAGAAAAATAAAAAACTATTGAGTAAATTGCTTGTAAATAAGAGTAAAAAGAACAAAACATAATGAAATATGTGATATGACGCAACTCGTTCAATATCAATGAGTTGGAAAAGAAAACACTCCGGCGGTCCGGGGTGTTTCGTACCAAATGCGGTTATGTATTAGTATTTAGCTTTGAGAACTTCGGGGCATTCCACTTCGACGTAGTTGTGTTCCGGGTTGCCTGCGGATTCCATCCATTCGACAAGGAACATGCATCCCTTCTTTGCCTCTGTATCGTTGCCGAAAGCTTTATTGCACTTATCGGTGAGGCATTTTGCGTAAGAACTTGCCTTGTAGCCGCTTTCCTTTTCGCAATCAGAGAGGAGACCGCCGTACTGTTCGCCTTGGCCGCCCCAGCCCATCTGTGAGCAACCGTTGAACATGCCGACGCCACCGCCCGGAATCAAGATGTCGAATTGTCCTTGCTGGACGTCGCCACCGATGTTTGTAGCCATGACGATGAGCTTCTTGTTTTTGCTCTTGAGTCTCTTGGTGTTCTCGTTGGTCGAATTGTAGTGGCCTTCGCCGGTAAAGGTGAGTTGGAAGCACTTACCGCACTGGCCACCGTTGGAGGCAGGCACGGCGGCGAATGCAAATCCGTATTCATCGCAGCCTTCGACCGTGAACGGAATCTGGCTAGTGCAAGTGGCTCCGCCACCGCCGGAGCAGACGCTGCCGGCGCCGTTGCCGATTTCATTCTTTCCTTTGGAGTCGCATGTCTTGGTCGGGTTTCCGCCGGAGTTTTCGGCCCAGGCGCAGCTAGGCATGCAGCAATCCCAGTAACGGGATGCGAATCCGCTACCGGAGGCTCCGCCCTTGGTCTTGATGGTGGGGCATCCGCCCGTAGGCGCCTTGGAGGAACTGCTCTGTACGGCAGAAGAACTGCTCTTGACCTGTGAGCTGCTGCTCTTGGCTTGAGAACTGCTGCTCTTGACTTGAGAACTGCTGCTCTTCGGATTAGGCGGCGTGGTGGAGGAACTGCTTGCGACAGGTTTGCTTGAGCTGGAAGGAACAGGCGGCTGGTAATCCACACACTTTGAATTGATCTGCAAAATAGCGGATGTCTGCGCAAGTTTCGTGAGGTCTGTCGTGGTGAGCGCTGCATTCTTGTTGAGGTTCAGGATGGCGCCTGTTGTAAAATCGAAATAACCGATAGGGGTACCGGCAGGGTCCGTTACGACGGTGTTTGGATAAATGACGTAGTCTCCGGTCGCGTCCTTCCAGTGAAGGGCGGGTTCGGTTATTTTGTAGCGGACTCCGTCGCCTTTGATGAACGGGAGGTTAGTAAGGTCGAGCTGGTTGATAATTATGGAACCAGTAGCGGCTTCGACTATATCCCAAAGGAGCGGATTTATAGCGTTGGGAGCCAAGATTCCGATTGGAGAACCTGCGTCGTCGGTGACGGTGAGGTCGTCAAAGATCAAATATTTCTTGTCGGCTTCCAGATACCAGGCGTTAAGACAGGTGGAAAGCGAGGGATCGGGTGCCGGGTAGTTGGGCAGCATGGTGCAGGCGTCAGGGACGCCGACCATATTCTTTGTTTTATTGGGGTCGTTCAGGTCAACTTGGTCGATCAGCTTGTTGCCGAGCAAATCCTTGACGATGACAATGTTGTTTGTACCCGGAACAAGTGTTGCCGTACCTATTTGATTTCCAAATATATTAGCGACTTTGTAGGTTCTTGTCGTTAAGTCGAGGTTTTGGAAAATGACAAAACCTTCTGCGGGGAGATACCATACATTTTCGCACGGTACGAAACTTACGTCGCCACCCTCGCTAGGAGACTTCTTGTCTTCGGAGCACGAACAGACTAAAAACACTGTCCCGAGCACGAGCAGGGACTTAAAAAGGGGCAATTTCATAGACTTTTCCTCGAAATTATCCTCAAACACCGAAGCTAAAAATAGAAATTATACATATATTGTCTTGTAAAAAAATATTTTAGCGTTGTTTTCATGTTGTAATAGTGATGTGGGACAACTTTAGAACGAGGAAGTGGCGCATCGGGGTTATTTTTTTGTTAATTATTGGCCGTTTGTTATGAATTGCTTTTGTATGCGGTTGTGGGAATGGAACCGTACGTGAAATTGCAGTATTTATTGTATAGGCGATCAAGCAGGGGACTTGCAGAAACTGTAAATTTTTGTAAAAATTTTAAATGTAAAAATCTTTTTACTTTTTAACGAAGCGAACGGCGTGTGCGAAAAGTGTGGGTTTGTTGAAAATGTTGATAAATTGTTAAAAAGATGGTTTTATGGTTGAAATAAAATATTGAACCTTAAAAATTGAGCGAAAAAAGGCATTTACAATCATCGAATTACGTGTGATTTTTATCGCTGAAAAATGCCGAAAAAATTGTGGATAAGTCCAAAATTCCGCATTTTTGACGAAATTTCAAAAGAAAAATCCTTGCAAATTATCTAGAAATTATTAAATTTGTGTTCCAATTTCGCAGAGTACCGCTTCCTATGCTTTGCGAAAATACGGAGAATCAAGGTATTCTCTTGAACTTGAAGCGATAAACCTTCTGCTGAAGAAGAGGAAAAAATGGCAAAAGAACATTTTGACAGAAGCAAGCCGCATTGCAACATCGGCACGATCGGTCACGTTGACCACGGTAAAACCACTCTGACCGCTGCAATCTG
>CADCDO010000091.1 GCA_902800345.1 Fibrobacter succinogenes | reverse complement strand
AGCCTCGCATCGCCGATGGTACCTGGTCCTCGGATCCGGGAGAGTAGGTCGCCGCTGGATTCACGCCCCGCTTGCCGGAACACGGCTTGCGGGGCTTTTCTTTTATATGCCGCCCGTGTTCCTAAAACCTAACCTTCTTTGTATATTCCAACTTGGCACATTGATAAAAAGTCCATAAAATTGTTCATCGACATTGTCTTTTCAAAAGTTTGTTTTTGTAACTTATAATTGTTGGGCTGGCGATGTCGCTTGCCTTGGGTTAGAGAGGACGAATATGGAAAACAACGAAATTGAAGTCAGGAAGATTGGCCCGATTGTGGAAACGGTCTGGGGCATTCTTCTTTTGGCGATGAGCGGAGTCCTGATCTTTATCGGGGGCTAGCTTTCGACCGAATGTAAGAAGTCCGCCTGTGTTGGAGGCGGACTTCTTTTTTTATGGAATTTTTAGTTTAAAGTTTTTTTTCGCTCCACGCGCATTCGCTTGCAGGTGGAATGTATCGTTTGTTATAGAACTCGGTGCAACTGTTGGGATTTGGAGCCGATGCACATTTCGTATCGCGAATTTCGACGAGCTTGTCATAGACGTCCTTGTTCTTTACGGCTCTAAAGATTAATGACTCTTGCAGGCATTCGAAACAGCATCGTCTGTCATATACGCTCATCGTCTTTTCAATTTTTTCAATGACCTTTGTATCGCCAGTGGCAGAGAAATAAGCCCAATGTGCATCGACGTCTTCACCTTCGCAAGTGACGGAATCTCTAAAGAATTCATTGTTTTGCACAAATTTGCTGACGCTCTGCTGTACTGGGAATCCTAACGGGAATACTCGATGGAAGGCTTCTTGTTCCTTTTCGTCCAAATGGGACATAATCCAGCTTTTATCCAAATGCGCTCTATTTTTTAAACTTATAAGGCTGATTAGCGTTGGGTAGTAAACTCTTGCGTTTTCCACATTGAGCGTATTCGCTCTAATTATTGCCACGATGAAATCGTTCGTGTATTCGGGGTTCATCCTGTATGCTTCACCGACGAACAAGTCGACTGAATCGGCAAGGGCCGGATTCAAATCGTCTCGTTTAAAATTTTCATTTATTTGTGGCTTAACACTGGCACAACTTGATAGAAGTAGAATGGTTAGAATAAATGATATGGATAATAATTTTGTCATGTGAGAAACCTTAATTTGAGTATAATATATAAAAATGCAAAAACGGAGCCGCGATGGACTCTGTTTTCTATGATTTTTACGAATTATTTGCCTGTTCTGTTTTGAGATAAGAGATTCGATAATTCAGCAACGCTCCGTTTTGCACGGATCATTGCGCTAATTGTTTTCTCGTTATCTCGCAAAATTTGCACAGCCTTTTTGTTGTTTGTAAGGGCGCTACAAATTTCACAGACCCCGCAAAATTCTTTGCTGAATTTAATATTGCTATGGTCTTCGACAAATTGACAGAGCTTCAATGGCCCTAAATCGTGGATGGCATTGAGGAGAACATCTTTGCTAGCCCTGTTCAGGATAGTCTTGATTTTTTCCTTGTTCGTGTCTCCAAGATCCAGGATGGGATTGTTGTCCGATGGAATTCCGCAGCAAGCCCATAGATGTCCGATTGGGGAAAGGACAGGATCATTGACGGCCCAAGTGCAAGGACACGCTAAATCATTTTGATTTTCGATGGTGTCGAACTTGTTGTCATCAAATGCTTCTGCCCGACCGCTTTTTTGAAGCGTATTTTCGTAAATCTGATATGTAGTCCCGTCTTCTGAGGGGCTAGAATTTATATCTCCCATGGTTCGCGTTTCAGGAGTAGAAATTTGAATGTTCTCTCCCAAAAACTGTTGGATAAAGGATGGCGTAATTTTGTCATTCTTGCCGTGACTATTGGCTAGAACAACAGAATCGAAACCGGCTCCTTTGCATGCTAACCATGCATTACGAATATTTTCCAGTGGAACAAAGGGCTCGTGATAGTCATCCACGCTAAAATTGATTTCGGAAAGCCCGACACTGCGGTATTTCTCGATATATCGTTGAGCTCGTTCCAGACTTGTTGCCCAATGGGCGTTTGTAACGAGTCGAGTTTTCAAAAAATTTAGCGTACAATAACGGATCGCGCGGAATAAGTCTTCGCCAAGTAAAGTGGATTCCCCACCTGTAAAAACGACAAGTTTTAATTCGTAATTTTTTTTAGCTTGATCAACACATTTTTGTATTTGATCAAATTTTACTTTGTTTTTTTTATTCGGGGTACAATTCATTAAACAGTGGGAGCACCTTGCGGTGCACCCATCTGTTGTAACGATATTTAAGCTCCCGTTGATTAACGGAGTAATGCTCATTTATTTTTTGGCTTTTTTCTTGGTTTTTTTGACTTTTACTTTTGTTGCCTTGGGCTCAGCTCTCTTGGCTGCTTTCAGCAGATTTTTAATTTGCTGAACGGCATTCGCGGCGGCTTTCTTTTCGGCCTTGGTGGCGTTTTTGGGGAGAGCTTTGCGGATGCGTTCTGCTTCGACAAGCTGAAGTTCCATTTCCTTAATGTTAGTTACTTGGACTATTGGTGTTTTGGGAAGGGGTATCTTTGGCTGCGGAATTCTTGGTTCCGGTGGAATAGGCACAGGTACCTTTGGCTGCGGAATCTTTGGTTCCGGCGGAATAGGTGGTCTTGGAATCGGTGGAATCGGTGGCTTGGGAATCGGTGGAATCGGTGGCTTGGGAACCGGCGGAATCGGTGGCTTGGGAACCGGCGGAATTGGCAGAGGCGGCTTCGGCTGCGGAATTCTTGGTTCCGGCGAAATAGGAGGTCTTGGAAGCTGTGGAATAGGTGGTCTAGGAATAGGAATTCTAATATTAACCAATGGGTTGACAATTTTGATGCTTCCGAGATCTAATTGGAGATTACCTGGTATCAGTTTTCCGATTTCAGTAAGGATGTTTTGCTGAATTATTTCATTATTGATTATGGAATCTGCTAAAGCTGCTGAAAGGCCGGCGCGCTTTTTATCAGGAACACCTTCCAACAGGTCCCCAAGTGTAACGCCCTTTTTCTTGTCATCTTTGGCAATGACAATATCCATTTCAAGAGTTTTAAGAACATCTTTGGGGCTGTTTGTAATTTCTTTTTTTAGTTTTGTAGTGATATCTTTGATGATATCTTTTGTTTGAGCTTTTGTTTTAGCCATTTTTTCTCCTTGTGGAATTTTCAAATAATCTATATAGAATAAATCTCTAAAGACCATGGAGAAATTATTTTTTACAAATGACGCCTTTATGGATAAAAAAAACGGAACCCTTGACGAGTTCCGTTCAATTGCTAGATCTTGTTTAATTTATACTCTTCCGAATCGCCTTGTCTTGCGGAATGGTTTGTCGCCGAAATTACGTTCGTCGCGGTCTTTGCGGAAGGGCTTGTCTTCGAACTTGCCGGGCTTGCGGTCGGCAAATTGACGTTCACGGCGAGCTTTGCGGTTTTCGAACGGCTTGTCGCCAAAACGGTCGCCACCTTCGCGATTCTTGCGGAATCCGCCATGACGTTCTTCATCGCGGAAGCCGCCCTTGCGGTCGCGATGGAAACTGCGGCGTTCTTCGCGGCTCGCATGCGGTCTTGTTCCTGGAGCGGGGCCCTCGGGCGGTTCGTCGGTCATCACGCGGAAGCGGGCATCGTTGCCACGGATAGTCATTTCGGACAAGATATCGAGAACGTCTTGCGGGAGCGTGTTCGGGAGTTCAACGGTGCTGAACTTGTCGAACAGTTTGATGCGGCCGATGTTGCTGCTGTTGATGTTTGCTTCGCCGGCGATTGCGCCCACGATGTCTCGCGGACTTACGTGGTCGATGCGGCCGACACCGAGGTAGTAACGCAAATAGCCTTCTTCGACGCCGTTCAGGCCTTCCTTGCGTTCCTTCTTCATGCGTTTTTGCTCTTCGCTGTTGAGGCCGAAATCTTCACCATTGCCGAGGAAGTCCCTGCCGCTGCGGACTTTTTCGCGACGTTCCTTCGGCACTTCGAGCGGCGGGAGGTTCGGGAAGAGCGGTTGCTTTTTCTGGTACATCTTGATGACGGCGGCGGCAATGTCTTCGGCGGTCATTTCGTTGACTGTTCCGTCTTCGAGGACAACGCCATCCTTCATGTTGCAACCGTCGGCAACGAGTTCGCGGACGAGTTCCTTGAACTGGTCCAGTTCGCCGTAGCTTACGACACTCTTGATTTTTGTCTTGAATGCATCGACGCGTTTTTTGCTGATCTGTTCGGATGTCGGCATTTCCATCACGTCAATCGGTTGGCGTGTAGCCTTTTCGATGGTCTTGAGCATGCGCTTTTCGCGCGGCGTGATGAACAGGATGGCGTTACCACTGCGGCCTGCACGGCCTGTACGGCCAATGCGGTGCACGTAGGATTCCGTGTCGTACGGGATGTCATAATTTACAACAAGTGAAATGCGGTCCACGTCGATACCGCGGGCGGCGACGTCTGTCGCGACGACGATATCGAGCTTGCCCATTCTCAAACGGTTGATGGTGCGTTCGCGCATGGACTGGGCGAGGTCTCCGTTGAGCGGAGCCACGTTGAATCCGCGGCTTTCGAGCTTCTCGGCGACTTCGGTGGTATTCTGCTTGGTGCGTACGAAAATCAAGACGCCGTCAAATTCTTCGCCTTCGAGCACACGGGCGAGCGCTTCAATCTTGTGTTCGTTTTTCACGAGCAAGTAGCGCTGGCAGATGTTTTCGACCGTGGTCGTCTTGCCTTCGATGCGGGCTTCTTCGTATTCGCCCAGGTGCTGGTCGATAATCTTTTTCACGCTATCCGGCATGGTGGCGCTGAAGAGCGCGCGCTGAGCATCGGCGGGAATTTCCTTGAGGATTGTTTCGACATCTTCCATGAAGCCCATGTCGAGCATTTCATCGGCTTCGTCGAGGACTATCGCCTTGACCGCTCCGAGCGAGATGGAACCGCGCTTGATGTGGTCTATCAGACGTCCCGGCGTGGCGACGACAATGTTGGCCTTGCGCTTGAGGGCTCGCAACTGGATGGAAATATCCTGGCCGCCATAAACTGGAATGACGCTCACGTTTGGCATCTTGACGGCGTACTGCTGGATGGCATCCGAAACTTGGATGGCGAGTTCGCGTGTCGGCGTGAGCACGAGCATGGACGTTTCGCGGCTGTTGAACTGGATGCGGGAGAGAAGCGGGAGTGTGAATGCTGCAGTCTTGCCTGTGCCGGTCTGTGCCGTGCCGAGGAGGTTCACGCCTTGCAAAAGTACTGGAATCGCTTTGGCCTGAATCGGCGAGGGCGTTTCGTAACCGGCGAGCTTCACCGCTTCGAGAACCTCCGGAGAAAGCCCGAGGTCGTCGAAGGTCACGAGGGATTCATCGGCGATTTCTTCTTCGTCAGAAATTTCCTTCTCGTCAGAATCAGCGGGTGTTTCGTCATCTGAGGTCGCAGAGCTTGCCGATGTAACGGTTGCTTTATCTGTGGAATCCTTAAGATTGTCATGCCCGGTTTGAGCGGGAATCTCCTGCTCGTTGGTCGCTTCGTTATCGTCGATAAATTCCACTTTTTCACCCTTTTGGATTTTTGATGTTGTTCCAGTTTCCAAGACTTCTCCGTTGTCGTCAACGACAATTCCGTCTGGATTTGCGGCGAAAAATGCGGCTTCGTCAGCCTGGTCTTCGTCGGCACCGCCTGCAATCGCGTTCAAGAAAGCGTCTGCTTCAATTTGCATTTTGGAATTGAGTTTATTGTCAATATCCGGAATATCGTTTCCCGGGATGCGAGAAATATCTTCTGCCATAAGTCACCTTCGGGATCCGTAAACTTCATCTGCGGCGTGTGCCGCGTCATCACTTTGCTCGAAACGAGCATTCAATAAGCCCCGAAGTGCACTCGCACTTATAAACCTGAAGTCTGTTGGGTCCCCTAAATTTTGCGCCAAATGTAGAAAATAAGGTGACGAAATCAAAGGTTTTTAAAGGAGGTTGTGATGAAGTAAGAAAAAAGAATGTTGCGGAAGAAAATCGGACTGCTATAGACAGTTTGAATGAATTATACTATATTATGCAAACCTCGGAGAGATGCCATTATGCAAACCTCGGAGAGATGCCAGAGTGGTCGAATGGGCCGGTCTCGAAATCCGGAGTCTGTCACAGGACCGAGGGTTCGAATCCCTCTCTCTCCTCGAAACAAAAAGCGAAGCCGTAAGGCTTCGCTTTTTGTTTCATAGGCCGAGGGATCGAACCCTCGCAGAGGGTTCGACAAACTCGCCGAGAGCGAAGCGAACACAGGCGAGTTTGAGATTGCGGCCTCCGGCCGCAACCCGAAGGGTGGCGGACGAAACGAAGTGAGTCCGCCGTCTAATCCCTCTCTCTCCTTGGAGAGAGGGAGAGAGAGCGTCTCTCCTTGGAGAAGGGGGAGAGAGCGTCTCTCCCTTGAAGAGGGAAGGCGAGCGAAATGAAATAAGCTAGTTGTCTAATCCCTCTCTCTCCTTGGAGAGAGGGAGAGAGACATAACGAAACGAAGTGAGTCCGCCGTCTAATCCCGCGCACAAAACAAATGGAACTTTATCAGTCCATGAATAATTGATGGCCACCTCTAAAAATTCACTTTTCGATATTCAGAAAACCTCTGCGGCATCGCTCGATTTTCATTTCCGAAGCAATTTTTAAGGTTGCTTGATGAAATTTGATGTGAAATAGATCACTGATTTGGACCATATCTTAAAAAAAATTTGCATTTCTCAATAAAAAGTGTGCTAAAAATCAAATTTTGTGGTCAAAAAATGAAATTATGTAATAAAAAAGTATTCTTTATCAAAAAATTTTATTATATTTATCCACGTGAACAAATCAGAGGGGGAGCAATGATTTCTTTGTTTTTCATTCTGACAAAAATCGATATTAGTAGAAATAACAAATAACAGGAAACCGTGGATCGGTTTTTGGTGTATTTGGAGTTTATTCAAAAGTCTCTCATTCCAACTCGTTAATTACCGTCGCCCTCACCCGAGGGCGACTTCCCGTTTATAGGGATTTTTCTGACTTAATAGAGATAGCCTAGATAACGTGGCTCAAATAACATTGAAATTGTCAAGCCAAATTTCGAATATATAATCGAATGCAACCTTCTTTTTTTACCACTATTGGCGCGTTTTTCGTTTCCTTGATTGCCCGTGTCAATCTTTACAGCCGTGCCCGTAAAAACTATATTTCGTATGAATTTTGTAACAAAAGGATGCGCTTCCCGGCGGCGGCAGCCTTCGCGATCGAAGGCGGCACGGCACGCGGCGGCGCACGGTAGGAATGAAATGAACAGACTCCCCCTGAAACTTTC
>CADCDO010000090.1 GCA_902800345.1 Fibrobacter succinogenes | reverse complement strand
ATGATGAACCGTCATGTAGCGGTTTGCATTCAGGTCCAGCATTTCTTTGCTGAGCTGTTCGGGCAAGGCATGAATTTGGTTCCAATCTTCATTGTACTGCCCGTTTTCAAGAATCGCCAAATCGATGTCGGTGAATTTTTTTCCGATTTTCTCGAAGTGCGGGCCGTAACCCGTATCGCCGCCAATCCAAACGGTGCGCTTGGGTGACTTGAAAATGAAGGATGCCCACAGTGTCTTGTTTTGATTCAAGTCGCGGCCCGAAAAATGCCTTGCCGGAGTCGAGGTCACGTTAAAGCCTTCGCCCAGATCGGTTGAATCCCACCAATCAAGTTCTACGAGTTTCTCAACGGGGTATCCCCAGTATTCAAAATGTTCACCCACACCAAGCCCCGTCACCACACGCTTTACGCGGGGTTCCAGTTCCGTAACCACCTGATAGTCCAAGTGATCCCAGTGGTCGTGCGTAATCACCAAATAGTCGATATCCGGCATGTCGGTTGGCTTATAGACATCCGTTCCCTTGAACATCTTGTTCACAAAGCTCACCGGCGAACCCTGGTAGAAAACCGGGTCCACCAGCACTTTCTTTCCGGATAAATTTAGCAAGTACGAAGAATGTCCGAACCATACAATCCAATCGCGGTCCTGCGGCAGCGACTTCAGGTCCGTCTTGATAACGTTCATTGCGGTATCGGGAACGGTCTCGCTCTTGTCACCGAACAGGAAATCCTTCCATACGGCAAATACGTTCTTGTTGCCTGTCATGGTGACGGTTTCGATTTCGTTCACGAACTGCTTGCCGTCGTAATTCGGCGACTGCTTGATGTGTTCAAGACGATCGCCTTGAGGAATACGCCCAAATTTTGCCTGGTTCAGGAATAGCACGCCAGCGGCTCCTAAAATAAAAAGGGTCGAAAGTGCGATAATCATAATTTTCTTTTTCTTCGTTAATTTTTTCACGTCTAGCCTGTTACCATACCTAAAGTTAGCTCTAAGTCAAAATAAAAAAATCCATTCTCCCAAAGATAACGCTCTCCCGGATTACCCGAGAGAGCGTTGTTTTGGCTTTATGTCCGTCTATTTCACGAAAACGGCGAGAAGTTTATGCGCCTCGTCGCCTTCGACAAAACGGATTCCACCTACGTTATGGAACTCGAATCCCGAGAACTGCTGCAATTGCAGTGCCGCAAATTCGCGGTCCTGCGAATAGCAAAGATTCAGCCGGTAGTTTCCATTGTCGCTTGTTTTAGGCCGCCCCTCTCTTTGAATTGTTGCATCCAGAGATTCCAAAGACGCTTCGACAATCGCCTGGACTTTTTGCCCTTCCGTGGGGCTAAACTCCAGGCATATTCCCACAACGGATGAATTCGTCTTAGTGTAGGTGACATTGGTTTTGAAACCGAAAAACTTCTTTTCGGTCTTGATATAGGGCTTATCGAAGAGGGCGTTAGCCATCTCCATCTTGGAAATGTTTTCCATGTTCTTTCTCTTTTTTAAAATGAATGATGTCGCGCACCCGGTAAGGGCCGCGGCCATTTACTAGTGTTTAAGGCTTGGAGAAAGAACTTGCTAACAGAGCATTCGCTCTAGCGTGTAAACGTAATATTCTTTAGGTTTTTGATAAACTAGCGGTAAAGGGAAGCCGCAATGGATGCAAATAGTTGACCGCGCGATTTTAGTCGCAAACGATGTAGCCTGTTTGGACGTTGCCGAACTGCGCCCGCCATAGCCTTGAAGGCTACCGCTTCGCGATGTCCGCAATGAAACCTGCCGGCCCGACCTGCGCGTAAGCAGTGTTGCATCAGCTGTTGATTCTCGAGACAGGTATAACGGATTATCGGCAAAATCGTGAGCAGTGAAAACTTTCTCACTTTCTGCAACCTGACCAAGTTCAGCGCCGTAATCGTAAACAAAAGAACCCTCGACAATAGCAGAAAAAACTGCGAATAAAGCGACTGCAATCATCGAAAGGATGTTTTGTTTAATACGCTTCATTGCACTAAAATATACAAATTGCCGCCCACCAGCAATCGAACCCATCCAATTCAAAAACGGACATCAAGAAAATTATCGGGCGTTCCCCGGCCAGGTCCCTGAGCCTGCCGAAGGGGGGGGCGGGGCGGGTGCTGTTCGCCGAGCACGCTCGGCTGAATAGTTTTATTTCGAGCGAGCTACTAAACTTTTTCCTTTGCCATTTCTCGACACAACCGTACTTGCGGCCACTATCAAAGTCGCTGTAGAACGCCTTGAGGATATCCCACTGCGGTGCGAATGATAAAATCTTAGTCATTTTGATACATGTTTCGGGATGTCGAGAAATAGTTCTTTGTGTTATTCATCTTTTACGCATCTGACAGGAGCGTAAATATCTTTGTTTTCATAAATGTGGGAGAATAATCTTTGTTCATCGCTTTTATAGTTGAAAGCGTTGTTTATAACAAAAGGCCCCACATCATCGCTGTCAGATCGCCAAAACACTACATAATAATCTCTTATTATAACTTGGTCAGAACTTAATCGAGGATCAGATGCCATTTCTGTAGGTTCTCCTGCTTTTCGCAAACCAATATACCCTAAAGGAAGAGCCGAAAAATTAATGTGATTTTTACTACCATAACGATATCGAGGGTCTTCTAAATCAACATCTCCCACACTAGCTCTTAAATCAAGCCAGTCTCGCTTTGTTGATAAATGCCATCCAAGGGGACATACTTTGAGTGCCTCCTCTTTATTATAATATCTTCCATAAATTTGGTTATCTGGGTTTGGCTTATATTGATATTTCTTTTTTACTTTTTGGTAAATGGGTTCATACGTTTCAACTTTTCTTCCTAGAAAATCTTTTATCACTTTTTTTTCACCAACCTCTTCTTCTTTGTAGTATTCCTTTTCAAATGGTTCTCTGCAATCGGGGGCTCCCCATAATCTATGGCTTACAAAATCCTTGGACGGATATTCAGCTAAAATCATCGTTTTTCCCTGATTATACTCATGAGCTCCTGCACAAAAAGAGTTTCGCGTCCAATAATCTAGATTTTGAGCAAACCATGTTTTGTTTCCAACTTTTATCGTTTTGTATTTTTTTCCATCTCTGCTGTCAATAAAAGTTTCTTCGGCAAAAGGTATTTTTTTATTGTCATCCTGAACGCATCGAACCGCTTCTGGATAGCGGTTGCCGCGTTCATCCCATCCGAAACCATTTTTATTCATATAAAAATACCCAAACGAATGTTCTTCGTTGTAATCCAAATAAAATCTTATCAAATTATCTCCGTTGTATCTTGGATTTGCATTATCCCATATAGCACGGCCCTCTTCGCATTTGGATAATCGTTCAACATCGAATTCATTCGGAATGTGCCAACCATTTGGACATAAAGAGCAGTTTTTGGCAGAAAAATTATCGTATTTTAAACCTCCATTTCTAACACTTTCGTCTATGGGATAACTTCTACAACCGCTTTTTTGTGGAACATATCTTAACTCTTGAATCATCCAATTATTTGAACAGAAACGATAGGTTTTATATTTATTACCATCTCTAGAGTCTATCAAAACATCGGCAAATGATGATACGCAAAAAAATGACAATATCAAAGAAAACTGTTTAAAGCATTGGTTCTTAAACATTGTGTTTCTCCTAGTGTTGAGGTTCTGAACAAACGGTTTTCCGCATATCGCCCAATTTTTTTCGTAGTTCTTTTGAAACCTGTCCATTTCCCTGGATATTCAGGGGATAATAACCAGAATTTATGATTCCTTCTTCTATTGCTGCCAACTCTTTCTTTGTTTTTCCTGGATAATAGTTCCACTCCAGCACGCAGTTTTCATCGATGAATGCATTCAATTTTTCTTGAGACTTGGAGTCCACCTCAGTGCTGCTTTTTAGCAGTTTGAAACCATTAAGCGCCGAAAGAGTTCTGCGAAGTGTAGAAAGAAATCCTTTGGAAACATTGGAGACAGAGTGTTTTTGTTCAATGTGCCACTTGAATCGTGCTAGAACACCTTTCTTCTTATCTGCGGCAATGCCGATATACAATGCCGTATACTTTACATTGCCGAATTTTTTGTGTTGCAGAGGTTCTTCTGCAAGACGATCCCACTCAATATCCTTAGAAATCTTTTTGAGCAGAGATTCTACACAATCGTCTTTAAACCACCAGCAATAAATACCGACATCTTTTCCGATTCCTTCCTTCGATAAACGGATTTCACAAACAGGTTTGTTATAATTGAATTTCATCATTTGCCTCCATTTGATAATTCATTCCAACACTTAAGATTAAGATTTTCTTCCTTCAATGAATATTGTCCTGTTTTGAATCGGAAAAAACAGCAATTTAAATGTTTGATCAAATTTTTATAGTAGTTCTGCCCTCCAAATATGATGAACTTGTCTTTGCTCAAATCAAAACCTTTTTCTTTCAGTTGCTCAAGAACTTTACTAGCCCATTGAGAATTTGTTTCTATTTTTTTGTCATTGTTTTCATGATCAATGACGCTTGATTTTAATTGAACATCATACCGTGAAATTATTTCATCTTTTTCAAGGAGGTGGTGTTTTGCCGAGATGATATAGAAATCATTGCAATGGAATTTTTTTACACCCTTATCTCTAGCGAGTAGGAATGTTTTACCCGTATAAAGATTTTGAGCCTCGACTTCTTTTATATCACGATGCTTACTACCACTGCAAGCAATTAACGCTATTGTTTTCATAATCATCTCCTTTAGACTTATTTGTCTTCCAAATGCAGATAAATTTTACGATACTGTTTTATGGTCACAGCGGCACATTTGTGTTCGTCATCTGCGGTTAATTCTATGATGGGAGCTGTAAATCTATGGAAGGTTTTCCATTCGCCGTTAGGGTCACTTGCAGATTGAATTTCGCAATCGTCATCAGGATTTACACGCCAATACGTTCCTGATTCAGAACTGAACACCTGCTTCTTGCCGGCAGGGATGTTTTCGTCATTGACTTTTGTTTCGTATGCCATCGCTGCCTCCATCATATACACCTATGGAGTTTGCCCCAGCTCAGCAAAGAATTTCGCCAAATTTTGTGTGGATACAAGAAAAGGCGCAGATCGTTGCATTTACCTAAGTGGGGCTCTAGACTGCCTCTGACTGATAAACGCAAACGACCCACGCCCCAAAAGGGCTGTTGCTTTTGGCCTATACGACCAAAGTCCAGCCTTGAGGGCTGGTACAGCAAACCGAGATACGCCGCAAAACGGCATATCTGCGTGAGCGTTCGCCTCGTTCTCAGTCAATGGAAATTGTCTAGATTTCACTTAGAGAACAAGAGCTAAACTCTCTAATATGTCCAATCTAAAAATAACTTAAAATCGCCCTTACGGAACAATAAATTTACAAAAGGGTGCCTTTTTGTGATAAAAACGGCGTTATTTGCCCGATTTGTAAAGAAAAACGCTCCCAGTTCCCATAAAGCATGATATTTAATCTTTTCACCGAATCCACCAAAAATCATCCAACAAATTCAACAAACTAGATAAAAAAGTGTGTTTTTTATCCAATACGGCGCATTTATTGAATGAAAAAGCGCCTCGCAAGGTGTATGCGGTCACCATCAAGGTTGTGCCTGTGGGTAAGTTTTAAGCCCGCTATTTGCTACGCCTTCATGAGTTTCGCCACATAATGCACCGCCATCGCGAACAGCACAATGATGGCGATGTAGTCTGCGAAAAAGAGGGCGTAGCCGCGTTCCGCATCAAAGAAAAAGAAGGGCTGTTGTAGGAACATGTATTTCCAAAGCCCGCGAATGGCGAAGGCGTAAATTCCGTAGCCTGCCACAAGAATTGCAACCACGCGAGTTGCAATTAGGGCAGTCTTTGACTTGAATGTGCCCGCAAGTCCCAAACGGTTTGCAATCAGGCTTACATGCAGCCCGATGTGGAGCGACATGAACACATAATACCAGTGGCTTGCAAGCAGGTGCGCCGTGCGGGCGAAACTTGCACCCGATTCAATCCCGAGCCAGGCGAACACATGGTTCGAAAGCATGATTCCGCTCACCATCAAGAAAATTGCGCACAAAAGAATCCCGCAATTCACGACTGCCTGCAAAATGCGAAATGCGTTGTAGCGGCCCTTGAACAGCGAAAGGAAAAATCGCCGGTTCAGCGTGATGTGCACCGCCCACAGAACAAGCAGCACCACGCCTAGAATCTCGTGAACGGCAGTCGATTCAAAGAAGTAGTTGCCACCCATCAGCACAAGTGTCGCGACAGTCATCGCGATATCAAGCGGCATGCGAATTTTAGCGGAAATAGGCATATCAAGGAATATACATTATTTCGTCTTCACGCCGTTTTTCTCAAGCCACTTGGCCACATCTTTCGAGAGGCTAGAACCGCCGGAGTAATGCACCGAAAGGCCTTCGCCGATTTTTGCGTTGGGCGCAAGTTTCGCAATCGCGGTGATGCTCTGGCCAAAGCGCCCGCCACCGTGGGAGCAGAACGGCAGAATCCGCTTGCCCGTAAAGTCGTAACTTTCGAGCAAAGTCGCGATAGGCATCGGGATACTCCTCGTTTGCAGGGCTTCCCATGTTGAAAGTCCCGCCCTTGATAAGCACGAAGCCATCGGGCGCAGGTGTCGCCGCAAAAGTTCCTACCGTCATAAGGCCAATAAATGCGCAAGCGAGAATTCTGGCAAACATTATTTCAACTTCCCGTAGTCTTCGTCGCTCACGGGCTCAAGCCATTCGTTGCTTCCGCCTTC
>CADCDO010000089.1 GCA_902800345.1 Fibrobacter succinogenes | reverse complement strand
AATATGTCCATTGAAGAGGCAAAACGACAAGCAGATCGTGAGATTTTCGCAGCTTTTTATGCTGATGTCGATTATGATAAGGTAGAACACTTGAGTATTTTTGGAAATGGCGAAGGGGATGCGGCGCTCTTAGCAATCAACGTTCTTTTACTTGGAGAAGAATCGGAAGTGGATTTCATGGAGCGTTTTGTATCAATAGGCCAAGATCTTGCAGTAGATGGTGTTTGGAATGATTCCTTGCTCAAGATTAAAATTGCGGATTTTGCTTGCGAAGCGAGTCGTTCGGGAAAGCTTGCTGAGATTCGTCGAAATATCGAATCGTGGAAAATTGCCGATGTCCCATCATTTGAAACCTATGTGAATCGCTTTTGGGCAAATCAGTATCGCCTTGGCAAATGCGATGCTTCGAATCTTGGAATGAGAAAATTATTTGTTGATAGTACAGAAAGTTCGGTTTTTCAAGATTCAGCGTTTAAATGTAGCGAAAACGGGTGGATCCCTGATCCGAGTAATGAGGCTTATTCTAGATCTATTGCCGAGAAATGTTCTCTTGAAAATGAAGGTGAGATCAAAGCAGTATGGGAGGGGAACCCAAAATACGGATACGTAAACTTTTGTAGATGTAAAGGTGGCTTATGGGTTAGCGAGGACATTCGCCTTACTTGCGATACTGCTGGCGTGCAGGTGGGTGACTTATGCCGAAGAACTAGAGTAGTTGGCACGTTTGCAGCAGGAATGGGCGTTGAAGGTGGTGTGGAATTTTTTGTTTATGCGGGTAATGGAATTTGGGAGGATTATGATCCAAAAACTAAGATTATCAAGAAGTGTACCGAGAATAATGATGGTGATATCGTTTGGCTTTATTTTGATGAGATTCCTAGTAAAAGAGATACGATATGGTATGAGGATGTTGCTTGGAATATTTTTGACGAGACGCCTGGTAGAAAGGATACAGTGTTGTATGAATGTCATAATGGTGAATGGACTAACATAAAAATTACTGGTTATAATTTGGATGATATAACTCCTAGTTGTTTATCGGAAAATCCGGTTGAAGGTGATACGTGTTCGTTCAACGATGAGTATAAACAACGTGATTATCAATACAAAAATGGCAAATGGGTGATAAGAGACGGCTTCAAAGATAACTGTTCTACGGAAGGAGCTGTCGAAGGCGATACCTGTTCGTTTGAGTGGCACGGAGAACGGGAAGCCTATATGTATATAGATGGTAAGTGGTATCCAAGTAAAGCCGATCCGAAATTGGGCTATTGCCCGGAACATGGAACTTTTTTGAATTTGCCTCGTTTTTATAAAGAATCGGAAGGAAATTATTACTATTGCCAAGATGGTGACTGGAATTTGTTGAACCTTGTGCCGAGGCAATATACGGATTCCCGAAAAGAAGGTTTGACGGATGAAGAATTTGATATGCTTGACTTGCCCAAAGATGCTAAGGAGGGTGATCGAATTGGTGGCTTATTGGAAGATTGCTGGAGTGATGTTGAATTTTATGTGAGTGATCCTAATGGGGAAGGGCGTAATGAAATATACGATTATTGTATGCCTCGCCATTACTACCTTTATCGTGAAAATGGTTCTTGGACTTTGGAGACTCCTGAAGAATTTGCAGCTTATAAGCGTATTCCTTATTATGATGGAATCTGCTCGCCGGAATTGTTGGGTACAAGGGTTTTATCTTATGGGAAGAGGTTTTGTGATCCTGATGAAATTTACGAGTGCGTTTATGACACCTTAAAAAATTATCCCTATCCAGAATCGACTTATGAATCTTTGAAATATCGTTATTGGCGTGTTGGTTTGATTTTTGAACGTTCTGTTAAAAAGAATTAATTGTTTCTTATAAAATAAAAGTCGTTTTAAGATGATGTACTGCAAAAAAAATATTGTGTTTAGAATGATTCTTCTCGTTGGAACATTCTTTTGGGCGTGCTCGTCAGAAAATGTTTCTAGTAGCAATGATGCCCTTGATGGAATAGTCAACGGTGTTTCTCAGAAGGGACCTTTCTTGGAAGGTTCATCGGTTACGATGCAGGAACTTGACGGAAAATCGCTTGCGCAAACTGGCAAAAGCTTTAAAGGAAAAGTGGTAAATGACAGGGGCGATTTTTCTATTGAAAATGTGGCCCTGGATCATCCGTATGCTTTGCTTGAAGTGAACGGATATTACCGCAATGAGGTTACCGGGAAAAAGTCAAAGGGTTCAATATTCATGAAAGCTCTTGCGGATGTAAGTAAACAGCCGAAAGTGAATATAAATTTACTGACGCATCTTGAATATGAACGTGTCCAGACTCTGATGGAACAGAATAATATGTCCATTGAAGAGGCAAAACGACAAGCGGATCGCGAAATTTTTGCGGCTTTTTATGCTGATGTCGATTATGATAAGGTAGAACATTTGAGCATTTTTGGAAATGGCGAAGGGGATGCGGCGCTCTTAGCAATCAACGTTCTTTTACTTGGAGAAGAATCGGAAGCGGATTTCATGGAGCGTTTTGTATCAATAGGCCAAGATCTTGCAGTAGATGGTGTTTGGAATGATTCCTTGCTCAAGATTAAGATTGCAGATTTCGCTTGCCAAGCGAGTCTTTCGGGAACGCTTGCAAAAATCCGTCAAAATATCGAATCGTGGAAAATTGCTGATGTCCCAGAATTTGAGCTTTATGTGAATCGTTTTTGGGAAAATCAGTATGGTCTTGGTAAATGCGATGCTTCGAATCTTGGAATGAGGAAATTATTTGTTGATGGTACAGAAAGCTCAGTTTTTCATGATTCTGCGTTTAAATGTAGTGAAAACGGATGAAGTCTATTCTAAATCAGTTACGGAGAAATGTACTGCAGAAAATGAAGGTGATGTCAAAGTTGTGTGGGAAGGAAACGACAAATACGGATACCAGACTTACAATAGGTGTGAACGCGGCTTATGGGTTCGTGGGGACATTAGCCTTACTTGCGATACCACTGGCGTGCAGGTGGGGGACCTTTGCCGAAAAACTGGGAGGATAAATATATTCCAAGCAGGCATGAACTTTACGCCTGCTGAAAGAAGATTCGCTTATGCTGGCAACGGCGTTTGGGAAGAATGTGACGGCTTGACCAAAATAACCAAGGAATGTACCGCCGAAAACGTAGGTGATAAAGAAAAAATTGTTTATGGCCGTGATGATAATACATTGTCTATGTATTACCAGTGTTCTGATGGCGGGTGGACTAAAATAGATGAGCCTACTTTTTACAACTGCACGGATTCCGTCTCAGTTAGTGGAACCTGCTCGATTGAAATAGATGGAAAAATGGTGTATTATAAATACGAAGATGTTGGATTCTGGGTTGATGGTATGTGGATGAATGGCGGGTGGGTGAAAGCCGACTATGATCCTGAATTAGGTTTTTGCCCAATGGTCTATAGTAATTATTTAGTTCCTTGTGGAGAAGGTTCGGAATTCGATTGTGAAGTTAACCGATATAACCAGCCGAAATTACGTGAATCGGGTTGGGTGAATTACTATTGCAGTGTTGGGCAATGGAAACAGTCGAACCTTGTGCCGAACCAATATACGGATCCCCGAAAGGAAGGCTTGACGGATATGGAATATGATATTCTGGATTTGCCAAAAGACGCCAAGGTTGGGGACCGTGCAGGTGGCTTATTGGAGGATTGCTGGTACGATCGAGAATTATATACGATATATGGAAAGGGCGTGGGCGTGTATGATTATTGCTTATCTCGAAATTTTTATCGTTATCGTGAAAATGGTTCTTGGACATTGGAAACAATGGAGGAATTTGGTAGCATTTTTTCTAATAGCCAAGAATGTACGGCACAAAGAGAAGGTGAAAAGAGCTTTATTCCACAACACGACGGTGAACCCGGTGCAATTTATCAATGTATTTCAGGTTATGACGAGCCTGTTGAATACATTTTTAATCGGTATGAAAAGAAATGAGTGCTATATGTAAGAGCTTTTTTCTTACATATAAAATTGAGTGTGTTTTTTACGCATTTAATGGAGTATATTGTTATAAATTAGTTTTTGTCATTACACTGGAGAAGTGCTTATGTTCAAAAGGAATCATGTTTTTGCAATTGCAGCGATGGCTGCAATTTCGATGGTGGTGCTCACGGCTTGTAGCGACGAGAATTCAGATATCACCAATGTTCCGGAAGAATTCGAACTTTCAAGTAGCTCCGCACCTTCGATTGAATCTTCGTCGTCATCAGAAGAATCGTCTTCGTCGTCAGAAGAGGATCCTTCTGAGAGTGAATTGACCGAAGCTGATGTAAAATGCAGTGCTACTAAGCCTCATCCTGTTGACGGTGATGAATGCTCGTATAAAAATGATGACGGCTATTTAAAGGATTATCTGTATGTTGATGGAGGTTGGAGGGAGTCTAACGCTGATTCAACATTTGGTCTGTGCCCGACAGAGTATCATTCTAGTAAACTGTATAAAAAATCGGGTGCGGATTATTATTACTGTGTCTGGGGTAAATGGTTCCTTGCCGTTATGGTTCCCCAACAATTTACGGACCCACGCAAAGAGGGCTTGAGTGATGAAGAATATGATGTTTTGGATTTGCCCAAAAACGCCTCGGTAGGCGACCGTGCTGAAGGTGCACTGGAACGTTGCGTTAATGGAGTCACTTTAGTTCATGACACTTTGTTGAATTGGGTGACTAAAACCTCAGCTTACTGTGTGGCCGAGAATCATTACCGATATCGCTCGAATGGTACCTGGACTTTGGAGACGGATGAAGATTTGCAAAATGATAGCAGGTTCCAAGAAATTGAGTGTACTGAAGGAAATCTTGGCACTGTGTATGAACTAGGAGATGGTTTAATTTATAGGTGCGAGAATGTGTCGGTTACCGATTTTTGCAATAAAAATACATGCAAATATAGTTGGAAACCAGGTGCTGTCGTGATTGATGCTAGTTTTAAAAGGTCAACCTTGGCAAGCCCTACGGAAGTTTGCAATGAATCGAATGATGGGAAAAAAGTAGTTGTTGATGCGGGTATAGAGGTTTCTTATCTTGGCGAATCTGTAACGCCTCAATGGCCGGTGCCTCTTGGAAGCAATCGACAGCTTGATTATCAATGCAAATATGATTCAGAAAACTCATCGGGTAAATGGGAAATAGTGGGTGATCGACGCGATAATTTATAAGATTAAAGAAGGAATCATGAATATGTTCAATAAAATTTCTTTCTCTGCAATTGCAGCAATGGCTGCGTTCTCTATGGTTTCGCTCACTGCTTGCGGTGACGAAAATACTACTTCGCCTTCGAATGAATCGGTGGTTTCGCCGGGAGAATCTGGTGATACCGTGCAAGTTCACATTGATGGAGGTATTTATTCTTTCCCGGCCTGTAATGCGGAACGCGAAGGGACTGTTCAAAAATTGTTTATTGGAAATCCAAAGTATGGCTCTAAGCGAAACTTTAAATGCGAACAAGGTTCCTGGAATGAAGTTGAAGCCGGCGGCATCGATGATGCGTGTGCTAAATCCGACGTGAAAATTGGCGATGTTTGCCCGGTTGAATATCTCGGATATGTCTCTATGGGAGGCCCAACTCGTTTGACCTGCTATGTCTATACTGAAAATGGTTGGACAAAAAAAGGTGCTGACGATTTTTATGACGAGAATCAAAAAAGTTCTTGTGAAGAAGTCTTGAATGCGCCTAAGATTGAAACGGAATGTACTGATGGAGAACGTGCTGAAAAAACGATCGATGATAAGGTTTACCATTATACCTGTTCTTCGGGTGAATGGCAAATACATGATATTGAACGCCCTGTAATTGCAGACACCGCGGAAGTGAGTGCATGTCCTGCCGAAAGCGAGGGTATGTACGAGACGGTATTAGATACGATTGCCGTGTATTACGATGGGAAGGTAATGGAATGGACTTCCTATTATCACTGCGAATCGGGAAAGTGGGTAAAGTCTGATTGCCGAGACCCGCTCGACGCGTGCGCTGGCAACAACGAAGGAGAATATCAGGATGTTGTTTGTAGCAGCAATCCTGGGAATCCCAAGGCGTCAAAAACAACATGGACCTTTAAGTGCATGGACAATAAGTGGAAAAAACTTTCTGATGAGGAAGTGAGGCAACTTAAGGCTGAAAAGGATAGCGCTGAGGTTGAAGGAATTTGTAATGAGCAAAATAAGCCGGAACCTAAGTTGGGCGATGTTTGTAGCATTTCTAGACAAGGCGGGAATACCACATTTGGGATAGTATATACCACGTTGGTTTGTTATGTCTATACCGAGGACGGCTGGGTTGCAAAGTGGTGGGGTACTCCTTCTGAAAAAAGTTGCGAGGAACTCTTGAACGCCCCGGCGGATTCTACTGCGGCAGAAGATTAACGTTCTTTTTTTAGTGCTTCGAACTTTGGGATGGCGAGTCGGCGTCCCTTTTTACTTGCCTTACGCAAAAGTTTCTATCTTTACACCCGAAAAATTATAGGGCTATGAGGTATGGCTCGCACACTGGCGTGTGCTTTGAGGCATGAGGCTTTGCAACATTTTTGTGACCGGCTCAACCCCCAAAGCCTGCCTTGGCAGGCGTCCTCAAACCTCATACCTTGCAGCTCCTACTAGAGGAATCAAAAAATGGCAAAGTATAATCCGCAAGAGATCGAAACCAAGTGACAGGCCTACTGGGATGCCCACGAAACTTTCAAGACCGGCGAAGACAAGTCTAAGCCGAAGTATTACAAGTGGACGCAGTGGATTTTCAAGCGCCTTTACGGCACCTGGTTCGATGAAGACCAGCAGAAAGGCCTCCCGATTTCGTGAAGGTCATGCTACTGCAACCGATAGGTTTGGTTCTACTGAACTTATTGAATACATCTTTAATCAATATGAAATGAAATAATGAAAAATTAAATTTTTTGATTTAATTAATTGTATTTTATCCTAAACAAGGAGGAATGTTATATGAAATTGACGTATCAAACTTCTGCCATCATGGTTATGGCTTTTGCTGTGGCCATGCCGTTTGCCCTTGTCGCTTGTAGCGAGTCGAACTCGACCAGCTCCGATGAGCCGATTGCGTATTCCGAACCCGCGCCGGGGACATCAAGTGCGCTGGAATCCTCGTCGTCCGTTGCGGAATTATCTTCGGCAGGAACGGAATGTCAGGGAATAAGTGTTCCTGAAGGCAAGTTGTGCTTGCAAGAAGAATGCAATGCCGAGAATGAGGGCCGTGTTATAGATGCTGAACATGGTAATCCAAAGTATGGATACCAAGTGTATTATGCTCAGTGCAAACAGGGATCTTGGACAAATGTCGAGCCGTGGGCTGCTTGTGATACTGCTGGGGTAACTGTTGGCGATACTTGTAGAAAGCAAACGAAAACGGGCGGCTATCAGTTTGGTGGCGACGTTCATACGGTATTTGTGTATGCTGGTGATGGTGTCTGGAAATATAAAGACCCGCATGAAGATCCGAAAGACCTTTGTTCTTTGCCAAATGATGCATGTACAGAAAGTAACGCTTTTAAAATTGATTCAACGTTAAAATCTGCGGTCTCTTTGTCCACGTGCTATGCATTGTGTAGGAATAATAAGTGGGAACTGCTAAAAGAATTTCTCGTTGCCGCAAATGCCTATTGCGGTGATCCGAAAATCAATGGTTATCGATGCTGTTTTCATGATGCAGGTTATCCTGCCTATTACGAATACACTTATGATTCGGGATGGAATCTAAAAGAATACACTACTGAATGTAAAGATGCTGAAGTAAACGAATAGGCTTCTTCTTTTATGAACGTTTTGCCCTGGGATTGCAAGCTGCAATCCCTTTTTCTTTGGTGTTCGCCTTACGCAAAATTTCTATCTTTTTGCCCGAAAAAAAATAAAGGACAATTGCAATGGCAAAGTACAATCCGCAAGAGATCGAAACCAAGTGGCAGGCCTACTGGGAAGAACATCAGACTTTCAAGACGGGCACCGATAAGTCCAAGCCCAAGTATTACTGCCTGGACATGTTCCCGTACCCGAGCGGCGCGGGCCTCCATGTGGGCCACCCCGAAGGTTACACCGCCACCGACATCATTTGCCGCTACAAGCGTAGCCGCGGTTTCAACGTGCTCCACCCGATGGGTTGGGACGCTTTCGGCCTCCCCGCTGAACAGTACGCCATCCAGACCGGCACGCACCCGGCCATTACGACCAAGAAGAACTGCGACAATTTCCGCCGCCAGATCAAGCGCCTCGGCCTCAGCTACGACTGGAACAAGGAAGTCAACACCACCGACCCGAAGTATTACAAGTGGACGCAGTGGATTTTCAAGCGCCTTTATGGCACCTGGTTCGATGAAGACCAGCAGAAGGGCCGCCCGATTGAAGAACTCCCGATTCCGGCCGATGTCGAAGCCAAGGGTGCAGCCGAAGTCCGCAAGTACAAGGATTCTAAGCGCCTCGCTTACTACGCCGACGCTCAGGTGTGGTGGTGCAAGCACTGCAAGATTGTCTGCGCTAACGAAGAAGTCTTGAACGACGGCAGCCACGAAAAGTGCGGCACCAAGGAAGTGGAACGCCGCAACCTCAAGCAGTGGCTCATGCGCATCCCGCTGTACGGCGACCGCCTGCTGAAGGGCCTCGACAAGCTCGACTGGCCGCAGGGTGTCAAAGACATGCAGAAGAACTGGATCGGCAAGAGCTACGGTGCCGAAGTTGATTTTGCTATCGCCGATGCTGAAGGCAAGCCGACCGAAAAGAAGCTCCGCGTTTACACAACCCGTTGCGATACGTTGTTTGGTGCCACCTACATGGTCGTTGCTCCGGAACACGCTATGGTGCCGGAACTCACGACTGCCGAACAGAAGGCCGCCGTGGAAGAATACGTGCACGCCGCCGCATTGAAGAGTGACCTCGACCGTACGGAACTCGCCAAGGAAAAGACTGGTGTGTTCACTGGTTCTTATGCCGTGAACCCGCTTACCGGCACGAAGATTCCGGTGTGGGTTGCTGACTACGTTTTGACGGGCTACGGTACCGGCGCCATCATGGCCGTGCCCGCCCACGATACCCGCGACTTCGATTTCGCGAAAAAGTTCAACCTGCCCGTCATCTGCATCATGGAACCCGATGCAAGCTGCCCCGAAGACGTTCGCCCGAAGGTCCTCGCAGGGGAAGCCTGCTGGGCTGCCGACGGCACCTACATCAACAGCCAGAACGACACGCTTTGCCTGAACGGCCTCAACAAGAAGCAGGGCATCGCGAAGGTCATCGAATGGCTCGAAGCCAACAAGATCGGCAAGGCCACCGTGAACTACAAGCTCCGCGACTGGCTCTTCAGCCGCCAGCGTTACTGGGGCGAACCGTTCCCGATTATCCACTGGGAAGACGGCGAAATCTCTACCGTCGATGATTCCGAACTCCCGGTGCTGTTGCCGGAACTCAAGGACTACAAGCCGGGTGACGGCGGACAGTCTCCGCTCGCCAACGCCACCGAATGGCTCCAGGTCACGGACAAGAACGGCCGTAAGGGTATTCGCGAGACGAACACCATGCCGCAGTGGGCTGGCTCCTGCTGGTATTACCTCCGCTACATCGACGCCTGCAACGGCGACGCATTTGTTGCAAAGGAACTTGAAAAGTACTGGATGCCCGTGGACCTCTACGTGGGCGGTGCCGAACACGCCGTGCTCCACCTGCTCTACAGCCGCTTCTGGCACAAGGTGCTCTTCGACCTCGGCCTCGTCTCTACCGACGAACCGTTCCAGAA
>CADCDO010000088.1 GCA_902800345.1 Fibrobacter succinogenes | reverse complement strand
AATCGGAGGGTTCCGTGAACTTGTAATTTATCCATGGCGAGTTTTCTATCGCAAGGAGAATAATAAGGTTGTTGTGGTTGCCGTTGTTGATTCTAGGCGAGATTTAGAAGATGCTGTTTGGAACCGTATGATGTATCCGTTTATGTAAGCGCTTCCCTCGTCGCTTCGCTTCTCGGGATGACGTTTTCCTTTTGCAACAACTGTCTACTGCCTACTTCCTACTGTCTACTGACCACTAACCACTAACTACTAACTACTAACTACTAACTATCATCCTTAAATCACTTTCGGGCGGCCGGAGCGCATTGACAATAGGGAATCGACCATTTCATTCCAATGCTCCAGAACGACTTTGCCGATGGCGGGGTCGTACATCACGCCCAGATTCTTCTCGATTTCATTGCGGCAGTAATCTAGCGACATAGCGTCACGATAAACGCGCTTGCTGGTCATAGCGTCTATCGAGTCTGCTATGGCAATCACACGGGCGCCAATCGGGATGTCTTCGCCTTTGAGGCCTTCTGGATAGCCGCGGCCGTCGTAGCGTTCATGGTGATGCAATACGATTTGCACCATTTCGTGCGTATAGTTCGACTGCATTAGAATCTTTGCGCCAATGACCGGATGCTGTTTAATGATTTCGAATTCATCGTTTGTTAGCTTTCCCGGCTTTCCAAGGACGTTGTCGCGAATCCCAATCTTGCCGATATCATGCAGGTGTGCCGCATGTGTAATCAACGATATCGAACTTTCCGAAAGACCTAGGAAACGGGCAATCAGTTCTGAATATGCTTTTACGCGATCTGAATGGTGTGCTGTATAGGAATCTTTTGCTTCTTCGACTGATATCAGGCAAGAAATCAAGTCCTTGAGATTTTGGTTCTCGTTGCTTTCAACCGATTTATGATAACGTACCTTGTCGCGGTACATGTTCAAGTCGGCTTCCATTTTCCAGTCACTAATGGACTTACGGATTCCTAAATCGCTACACAAGTGGCTTTCGCCCACAGCAATCGACAAATGGTACAATGCAGTCTTATTGTATTCCTCGACACATTTTTTCAATTGCCTTTGCAACTTAAATTGCGAATCTAGCGGGGCTCGCGTAATAACGACAAATTCATCGCCTCCAATCCTAAAGCAATTCCCGTTGGTGCCGTAGGCGTTTTTGATGGCGTTCGCTGCCGCGATGATTTGTGCGTCGCCAGCCTGGTGGCCAAAGGTATCGTTTGCGTATTTAAGGCCGTTCACGTCCATCAAGAGCATTGTCCATGCGTTCTCTCCGGAAGTTTCTTGACTAATCGTTGATAGAAGGGCGTCAAAAGCAAGTCTGTTTTCAAGGCCTGTCAAGCTGTCTGTCGTAGCGACATCTTGCAAGTGCTCGTTCATGACACGTAACTTGCTGTTAATCTGTTCCAATTCAAACGATGTTTCGCTAATGAACGTTGCCATGCGTGCAGCAAGCGGCAGACGGGTAGATCTTTCTTTTGTGACAACATCACTTTTTGCATTTTCTCGTTTTTTGATAGGGCCTTCGCGCATCGAGGCGATGACGAGCGTGATGTTGTGTTGGTTCAAATGTCCTTTCTCGCGCAAGAATTCGCCATGCGAGAAAAATCCCGTGCTAGAAGCGATTCCCTTGAACGGCGATATTTCGTATGTCGGTTCGTGTTGCGACCAGAACGCCTTTCTTGCGGCGCAAGAGAATATGTGCAAAACTTCAGGGGTGAATTGTTCTGCGTTCTCGCTCTCTGTCTTGATTTTTTCGACAATCAGCTGCGGTTCGCCATACGACAGGCGAACGATCGAGCCTTCGTCTATGTCCGAAGACATGGTGAGCGAACCGTCCGGATTGCTTGCTCCGGCGGCACGCACGATGGAAATCCCGTTGTGCTCGTAGAGCATCGGAAATTCAAGCGCGTTGTAGAAAAAGTTGTTGTCGTTCTTGATGTTCAGGTACTTGTTATAGACTTCGTAGGCGGGGAGGCTGCTCAATTCGTAAAGGACATTCCCTTCGGAGCGGGTGACGTGGAAATTACGGCCTATGGGTTTCCAACCGCTAATCTTGCGTGATTCCACATAAAATTCTTTACCGCCATAGAACACCACTAAAAGGCCTGTCTTGGTATAGCCGCCCACTGACGAAAACACACAGGAATTCGGGCTTGTGATGTCGGGGGAGCAGACGATGCCGCCAAAGACTTGAATGTCTCTTGGCAGGGCGTCGAGACCCTCGCAAAGACGCGTCGTCGAAAACGGCGAGATGCAGTGATAGATTTCGACAGCTTTCACCCATGGATTGTGCTTGGCTTCTTTCACGATTTCGCGGGCGATATCGTTGATGGATTGATTTGAAAAGTCGTATTGACAAATTTGAATTTTACTCGTCGGCTTTTCAAATATGATTGCGGATACTGAAATATCGCTTGCTTTTTCGCAATCTACGATGTTTCCGCTAGTGGAGTTGCCGAACCACGGCACATTGGGAAAAATGTGTTCCAGGATATCCCAAACAGATTTCAGTTTTTCCTGATCCAGCTCTTCGGAATGAATCTGGAAACATACGGTTGGCGAACCATTTTCCTTGCACCAGTTGCTAAATTGGACAAGTTCTTTTTCGAATGTAGCGGTGTCGTTAAACGAAAAAATTCTGTTTTTCATTTTGGGCTCCCCTTCTTGTTACGCCGAAGCGTAATTCGACTTTGATAATATATCATTATCTGGATGGAATGTGGCTAGGGAAATGTTGAAATGTGGAAATTTTGAGGGGAAATTGTGATTTTGCAAGCTAATTAGCTACATAGTTGCATCCTATTTTAGTTGATACATTGGAGTCTTGACTTTAATGCTTTGGAGCGAGAACTCGATGTCATCTAAGAAATTTATTGTTGAATGGTCTGGAACGGCATCCAATGATTTAGGGTCTATTATTTTTCATATTGCAAAGGGTAAACGAT
The DNA here is from genome assembly GCA_902800345.1 of Fibrobacter succinogenes. Classification (GTDB taxonomy): domain Bacteria; phylum Fibrobacterota; class Fibrobacteria; order Fibrobacterales; family Fibrobacteraceae; genus Fibrobacter; species Fibrobacter succinogenes_H. The sequence goes on along the minus strand of CADCDO010000088.1, from coordinate 4,387 downwards.
ACTCTGAATTGGGAAAAGTTCCTGTTGAGTTGGAACGTTTGCAAATTGGCGGGTTTCGAGAACTTGTTGTTATTTTCTATCGCAAGGAGAATAATAAGGTTGTTGTGGTTGCGTTTTTGGTTGCTTGCGCCGTTACCCGCAATTCTGAGACTCGTCCTGATGTCCGTTGCGTAAAGGACAAGGCTCGTTCCTTAAACATCCATGTCCAGCAATTGTAGGTAGTTCCGTTTGGCGTAGAGGACTCGGTGAATTTGGACTATATTGCTCTTGATGACGTAGAACATTAAGTAATTGTCGATAGGAATGATTCTGTAGCCAACAAGTTTCAGTAGAGGGTCCTGGTGGACTTTGTATGTGAACGGGTGAACTTTTAGGATTTTCACCTGTTCAAGAATTTTTTCGAAAATGGAGTTTGAAGATGTCTTCAGGACATTCGTCAAATAGGATTTGATTTCAGTCAGATCTTTCTGTGCTGAAGGCGTGATGATGACTTCGTACTTTTTAGCCATTCATCAGGTCCTTCAAGAATTTTTCCGCATCGGCGCATTCCGCTCCACGTTCTACTTCAGAGATTGCTTCGGCAAGTTTTGAATAGAGTTCCAACTGTGCCATCTGTTTTTCGTAGCATTCGATAGACATCACGACCATGTCTCCCACGCCGTTCTTGGTGAGGTACATGGGCTCGTCGTATTTGTGGACGGTCTCGGCGATGCTTGTGAAGTTGTTTCTTAAATCTGAAATCGGTCGAATGGTCGGCATGGAGAACTCCTTTATTATGATAATATATTATCATAATTATGATAAGTCAAGTGCTAAAAGAAAAACTTGAGGCGTTGTGATTGTGTATGTCCTCGGAGCACCTCAGCAAATTTTATATTATGATTAGTAGGAGTGAAGTTTATGGCTTTGAAAAAATTTTTGATGGTGGGGATTATGACGGCGGTGCTGGTTGCTTGCAGCGACGACAGCAGCGATTTTGCGACACGCCCGAGTGGGGATTCTTCGTCTGCTTGCGAGGACTGCGACGGTTCGAGCAGTTCGAAGGCGAAGTCGTCGTCGAGTAGCCGTAAAAAAGGTGATGCCGAAACGGAGTCCGGCATGACATCTAGCAGCGCGAAGTCCTCGTCGAGTTCCTCGGTAGACTCCAGCAGTAGCTCGGTGATGTCCAGTAGTTCTTCCAATGGCTTAAGTAGTAGTTCGGCGATGTCCTCTTCCTCCGATGCTTCCAGCAGCTGTTCTTCTGTAAAATCAAGCAGTAGTTTGGCGAAATTTTCATCATCATCCGTTGCGTATTTAGAACCATGCAGGACGGATAGTGTGGATACCTGTGAGTATGGAACATTGACTGATGAGCGTGATGGGCAGACTTACAAGACAGTAAAAATCGGCGAACAAGTGTGGATGGCGGAGAACTTGAACTATGCTTACACTGGTGTTCCCTTTATTTATGGAGGCGTCACCACCGATTCCATTACTTGGTGCTTGGGCGATGATGAATCGTCTTGCAAGTCACGGTCTGATTCCACTAGATGGTGGTGTTTTCATGATGATGAATTTTGCCTGTTTACTTCCGATTCTTCTAGTTGGTGCTATAACGATGACCCCGCTAATTGCGCCAAATATGGTCGCCTTTACACGTGGGCTGCAGCCATTGACTCGGTAAAGTTAGTGAACGATGCTAAAGACCCGCAGGACTGCGGTGACGGCAAAATCTGTACTTTGCCAGCGAAGGTGCAAGGCATCTGCCCTACGGGTTGGCACTTGCCAAACGAAACCGAGTGGAAAACCCTTTTCACGGCGGTGGGATCTATAGTGGCGGGCTCCTATTCGGATGCGCACTACCATTCGGCTGCGGGCAAAATGCTCAAGTCCACTAGCGGATGGAAAGATTATGAGCTTGAAGGGAGAAAAAATGGCAATGGTATGGATGTTTTTGGCTTTTCCGCGCTGCCTGCTGGCGACAGGTACTTGGCTGGCGATTTCTCCGACGAGGGGAAGTATGCGCACTTCTGGTGTTCCGCTGAACTCAATCGCTACCACGCGTGCGACTTGGACTTGTACTACGGAAACAGTGCTGCATTGGAATATTCTTACAAGAGCAGCGCGTATTCCGTCCGTTGCGTGAAAGACTTGCAAGCCGAGTGATGCGGTCGCCAAGCTTGCTTGAACGACCATTTCCGAGGCGCAGCAGTCTGCACTACGAAGTAGTGCCAGGACTAGTTAGGCTGGGGTGCTGCTTGATGCCCAAAAATGCCGAATTTTTTTATAATTTTATAGCATGGTTATATACTCTGAACCTTTTGACAAGAAAATTCTTTTGGAATTGCAGACGCACTACTTTGGCGACATGGTCAAGGGAGTTGTCGATGTTGTAGAAAGAAAAATTGCGCTGGATGCAGAAATGCATGCGGACTTGGAAACACTCCTTTTGCAGGAAGGTTCTCTCCAGAAAAATATTTGGGGGTTCAACCTGTATCCCGAAATGGAGGGAGATGATTTCCTTGAATTTGATTCTCTTATCAACATTCGCCCGAATCAGGGCAACCGTAGCCGTGGTGTCGAAGATCCGGCAATTCGTGACCAAATAACTGAAATAATCAATTCGCTATGCAAATAGAAAATGCTCAGCACAAGACTCTTGCCGAAGGTCGGTGGGCGGAAATGCCGCTGGCGCTCCAGATGTTGAACATTGGCAGCGAAATTTCGCGTGCGAACCGCTGGAAAGCCAAGGAAAACCAGACTCAAGTTGAGCGTGCCGTGTTCCGGGCTTTGGAACTTATCGACTTGACTATCGAGGCGCAACGCGGCAAGCATTGCCTCAAGGAATTTACGCGGATGCGGGAAGTCATTTGCGACTATTACTTGGGCGACAATTTTTACAACTCAAACGGCAAGCAGATTCAGCGCGACTTTGACATGTTCCTTGCTGGGTCTAAAACATAGAAGTTTGGGAAAAAGGAACTTGGAGGGTGGTTTGTGGCGTTAAAAAATTCTTGATGATTGGTTTTGTGGCGGCATTGTTGGTTGCTTGCGGCGACGATGACCGCAATTCCGCAACCCGCCTGACAAGGAATTCTTCTTCTTCCGAAATCGTCTTCTTGAGTTCCAGTGAAGGGACAAATAGCAGTAGCGAGCAATTTTCATCTTCTGTTGCGTATGTGGATCCATCGACTGTAGTTACGGGGACTATGACTGATAAACGTGATGGGCGGACCTACAAGACTGTCAAAATCGGCGAACAATGGTGGATGGCGGAGAATTTGAATTTCCACAGCACGAAGAGTTGGTGTTATGGCAATGACGGTGCCAACTGCAACAAGTATGGTCGTCTTTATCTGTGGGGCGCCGCGATGGACGGTGCTGGAATGTGGACGACGAATGGCAAGGGGTGTGACCTTTTTAAAAAGGTTTGCTCGCCGACTTACCCGGTTCGCGGTATTTGCCCTGAGGGTTGGCACTTGCCCGATAGTACGGAATGGAAAACGTTATTTGCTGCAGTTGGGGGAAAACCGACTGCGGGTAAAATGCTTAAGTCCACTGGCCGCTGGATCAAGGATGGAATCGGCACTGATGCCTATTCCTTTGCTGCATTACCGGCCGGCAACAGGTACTACGGTGATAAGGGGTTCTACGGTGAGGGCTACTATGCTTGTTTCTGGAGTTCTACGGAGTACAATAGCCGCTACGCGTACTATGTGAATTTGCTTTATCGCACCGACAAAGTGAAATTGAACAGCTGCAATAAGTACGATGGGTATTCCGTCCGTTGCGTGAATGACTAGCGTAGTGCTCTTGACTTTAGTGTTTTGAAGGACTATATTTAGAACTGAATATGGTTCTTTGAGGCTTTTATGCAGAAATTGGAAAATATCAAACCGATATCGTATATCAAGGCTAATGCTGCAAAAGTGTTAGATCATGTGAATGAAACTCGGGCACCCTATATAGTCACGCAAAATGGAGAAGCTCGTGGCGTGATTGTCGATGTGGAAACTTTTCAGACAATGCAGGATGCTTTGAAACTTTTTAAGCTTTTTGCACAAAGTGAAGCTGAAATAGCAAAAGGAAAAGTTGTTCGCCAAAAAGACCTGTTTGATACTTTGGAGCGAGAACTCGATGCCCTCTAAGAAGTTTGTTGTAGAATGGTCTGAATCGGCATCCAATGATTTAAGGTCTATTGTTTTTCATATTGCAAAGGAAAGCAAAAAGAATGCTAAAGATTCTTTTGCTAGAATAAAGAACGAATGTCTTGTTTTAGAAAGTTTTCCTGATTTAGGGAAGGTTCCTAATGAATTGGATAAATTGCAAATCGGAGGGTTCCGTGAACTTGTAATTTATCCATGGCGAGTTTTCTATCGCAAGGAGAATAATAAGGTTGTTGTGGTTG
>CADCDO010000087.1 GCA_902800345.1 Fibrobacter succinogenes | reverse complement strand
GGTCACCTTGCTCAAGTTCGTCTTGCCTTCACATACCATCTTGAGGTAAGAAGGCGAAACGAACCCCGCAATTTTCGCAAACTCGCGCCACGAAAACGCAGAGGTCCTCTTGCGCTGTTCGTAGTAGTCGCTCAAAAAAGCGTGGTAATCTTGGTATTCAACTATCGGTTTCACATTCATAAATATATACTTTCAGAAAATAAAAGTCAACAATCCATAGTACATTTTCTATCATTTTTTTATAAAATAAGCATTTTTAACAAAAATAAAAACGTATTTTTAGCTTATATAGTACGCCCTGTACTGTATACGGCACGCCATCATGGGCTAAGGTCGGCAAGTCCGTCAAACCAACGGGATTGACAACCCCGCCGCAACAAATTTTCTCTGTCGTACGAAAAGGGCCCAGCTTTCGCCGGGTCCTTTTTCTTTCCCCCTAACAAATTACCATTCAGTTTGCCAATCGCGTATGAGCGCACCATTTTCATCAACAAACATCATGTTGATGGCGCCAATGCCAAATCTATAATCATCGTCCCCTTCATCTTGAATTTTCAGCCTTACAGAAATCGTTTGCTTAGCAGCATTTTCCACTTTTTCTTCAATACGAGACGCTTCGTAACTTCCATGCACCATCATCTTGGTCACGTCACTCATGTCATTTATTTCACCTTCATAAGGAGCAATACGGTCCTTAGGCAAGTTGAAATGGCCCCAATCTATGCATCGTTTTACAACCTTTCGAGAGCTAGGCAATTTCGCCCACGGCAAGCCATCCGACGTATCGCTTACAACCAGTTCAACCCTTATGGGTATTTCCGAATAATATTCAAAACAGACCGCATTCCAATTCGATATATCAACAGGTAATGGTTTTCCAGAAGCATCCTTAGCGATTCCAAAGCCGAGCGACACATACGGATCCGTCTGGCTAGAACCCTTCTTCAGGGATGCAACGCCGCAAACACCCTTGCACGATTCTACAACCGGAGTCAACGAATTTTCCGCACCTAGCGCCACCGGCCATTTTACAGACGACATCCCGCCTACATCTTCGTCCGTAGACCAATACCAACGGCCATCCTCCACGGCATTTTCCGGCCAAACGTTTTCAGCATAATATGATGTTTTAACTCGATCCGGATTTTTAGTTGGAGTCCACAAAACTCCGTCATAGCCGTACAGTACAAACTCACCTGAAGAATCGACCACTCCAGCACCACCTGCAGATTCCGGGCCTTCTACTTCCGGTACACCGTCCACCTTTGTTCCAAAATACTTGATATTGAACTTATATTGCCCAGGTTCATTCTGAATTCTAAACATCAGACCAATCAACTGTTTAGCAGACTTCACCCCGGCTTCTCGACTCCAGCCATCCGGAAATTCTTTTTTCCAAGAAGGGAATTTAAATTGGCTCCAGCTAAAGCACTTGGTAACCTGATTAAGCGCTTTCGGCAAAGCCACAGCCGGGAAGCCAAAGCCATCGTCAAACAATGTACCTAGCGAATCTCCCAAATCAAGCACCAGCGAAGCAGCCTCATCAGACGTATACGAAATGCAAACGCCATTCCAATCAGAAACATCCACTGGAGCAGGCATACCCGCCTCATCCCTGGCCATCACAAAGCCAACAGCGGCAAAGGGCTGCATCGTCATCGCTCCTTTTTTCAAATCGGCGATACCGCAAATGCCTTGGCACGATTCTATAACAGTAGACAGGGAGTCCGCATCACCACCCAACGCCACAGGCCAGATAATAGAAGACTGCCCGCCTTCATTTTCGTCCGCTCCGCGAGCTTCCCAGAACCAATGGCCATCCGCCTGTACATTCTCAGGCAGCCGGGCCGCATAACGCGCCGAGTTCACACGGTAATCGCCCGCAAGAGGATTCCACAGGTCAACAGTGCGACTACCAAAAGAGCTCGATGAAGCCCCGAGAACAGAACTCGATGAAGAATTATGCGCCATCAACACATTGGGTTCTTCCGACGAGCCCGACACATCAATGTCCGAACAGCCAAGAGCGGCAAGCGAAAGCGCTCCGGTGCATACCATATATAGTTTTTTATTCATACTATTCCTCCGTTTCACAAACGACTCTTTGAGTCAAAGGGAAAAAATGTAAATTCAATCTGCAAACCTGATCCAGCTTACCGCACTTCGCCGCTATCGAAATTATCTTCTTGCGGCATGCATCGAGTTCCTTCACGATTTCTTCGTAGCCTTCACGGTTTACACCTAAAGTAACGCCAGTGACGTTACGGTCTTCGGGACCAAACTGGTCAATAGACTCTATGCCAAGACGCCCCATTTCGCGATGCATCATGCGGATCGCAAGCGTGAGGCCTTCCTTGGAACCTACAACCGCCTTGTCGGTCTGCTCATAAACATTCTCGCCAGTCTTTTTTAAGAATCCCGCCTTTTCCAAAAAGGCAAGAGACTTGCGGACTTCTAGCGCAGAGATTTCCTGGCAGCACATCTTCGCCATATCACCCGGCATGGCACCCGGCATCATCGGAGCAAGTTCGCGCACCACCGGATTTTTCCAGCTGTCGTAATATTCGAACGCATCCTTGTCAACTACGCGCACTTGGTTCGCTGCTGAAATCGCCATCATCTTATCGAAGTAAACTTTCTTGACATCGTCTTTCTGAGCATTGACAAAGTTCACCATCGCTTCGAAATATTCAATCTCATAGCCGACAAGACCCATCGCAACCGCCACACGATTCATCGTCACGCGGCTCAGGCTGCTTTTGCCATCACAAACAAGTTTCAAGTACGAAGGCGACGTGAACCCAGCAATCTTCGCAAACTCGCGCCAAGTAAAAGCCGAAGTTCTCTTACGTTCTTCGTAATAGTCCGCCATGTAGGCTCGGTAATCTTTATATTCAACAATCGGTTTCATATTGACTAATATACATCCATCAAAATCAATTGTCAATAGAAAATGATACAAAAATCATTAATTTTAGCAAAATATGACAATTTTTATTAAATCTAAAACGTCTTGCACATCTTAAATGATACAAATGTATCATTTATAAAAAAATCGCCGCAGATTTACCTGCGGCGACTCCTAAAATTCTTAAACATCAACGAGACACGCCCGCGAATGGCGAGCGAGAATCGCGACTTACCACATTTTGTCGAACTTTTTGCGGCTCTTTTCTTCGTCCTTCTTTTCCTGCACGATGGCGTCGATGACGGCGGCGACGGTCAAGTTGAAGATGTCATGCACGGAGGCGTCGGAGTCGGTGAAGTGTACCGGCTTGTTCAGGCCCATCTGCACGGGACCGATGGATTCGCCCACACCCATCTCAAGGAGCATCTTGCAAGTCGTATTTGCAGAGGAGAGGCACGGGAAGATGAGCGTGTTGACCGTCTGGCCCTTGAGCTTATTGAACGGGTACTTCGTGTCACGCAGTTCCTTGTCCAAGGCCACGTTCACCTGCATTTCGCCATCGAGCATGTACTCCGGATACTGTTCATGAATCAAGCGCACAGCGTCGCGGGCCTTGTTAGCCGTACCGCGGGCCGCTTCCTTGTCAGAGCCAAAATTTGCGTAGCTCAACATCGCCATCACGGGTTCGTGGGCGAAGAAGCGGACGGCGTCATGCGTGAGCTTCACGATATCCACAAGCGTTTCGACGTCGGGGTCGCGGTTCACGAGCGTATCGGCAAGGAAGAACGTTCCCTTACGGGTGCTGAGGATATGCATGGCACCAAAGTGCTTGTATTCCGGACGGACTCCGATGATTTCCTTTGCAAGTTCAATCGTTTCAGAGTACTTGGAATAGCCACCCGTGATAAGAGCGTCGGCATCGCCCATCTTCACCATCATCATGCCGAAGTGGTTCGGTTCGAACATGTCGTCGCGGGCTTCTTCAAACGTTACGCCGTTGCGGCCGTTTTCTTCGGCGTAAATGGCAGCGTAGTTGCGGCGACGTTCGAATTCTTCGGGCGAGCGCGGGTTCACGATCTTGATGCCCGTGAGGTCGAGCTGTTCACGCTGCGCGATAATTTGTATGCGCTCGGGGTTGCCGAGCAAAATCGGGTGAGCCACACCTTCGATTTTGGCCTGCACTGCGGCCTTGAGCATATTGAGGTTTCCGCCTTCGGCGAAAACAACACGCTTCGGATTGCTGCGAGCCGTATCGCTGAACTGGCGAATGAGTTTGTTGTCATAACCCATCATGTCGCGGAGCTTGTCGTAATAAGCGTCCCAATCGGTAATCGGCTTGCGGGCCACGCCACTTTCGATAGCGGCCTTCGCGACAGCAATCGAAACTTCCGTGAGAAGGCGCGGATCCAAAGGCTTCGGGATCAAGTATTCCTTGCCAAACGTAAAGCGCTGCGCATTGTAAGCGATGTTCACCACATCCGGCACCGGCTTGTGAGCGAGGGCGGCAATCGCACGCACTGCGGCATGCTTCATGTGTTCGTTAATCGTCGTTGCACGCACGTCGAGAGCGCCACGGAAAATGTACGGGAAACCGATAACGTTGTTCACCTGGTTCGGATAGTCGCTGCGGCCCGTCGCAAAAATCAAGTCGCCACGGCTCGCCATCGCTTCTTCGTAGCTGATTTCGGGAGTCGGGTTCGCAAGAGCAAAGACAATCGGCTGATCTGCCATGCTGCGCACCATTTCGCGCGTAAGGATGTTTCCCTTCGAAAGTCCCACGAATACGTCGGCGCCCTTCATGGCGTCTTCGAGCGTTTCGATGTCGGTGCGGTCCGTCGCAAAGAAGGCCTTCGCCTCCGTGAGTCCCTTGCGGTCCTTGCGAATCACGCCCTTGCTGTCGCACATCACGAGATTTTCTTTCTTGAGACCAAGCGACAGGTAGAGTCGCGTGCAGGCGCACGCGGCAGCACCGGCGCCGTTCACGACCATTTTCACGTTGCGAATGCTCTTGCCCGCAACTTCGATAGCGTTCAAAAGGCCAGCCGATGAAATGATAGCCGTTCCGTGCTGGTCATCATGCATCACGGGGATGTCGAGTTCCGCCTTGAGCGTATCTTCGATTTCGAAGCATTCCGGAGCCTTGATATCTTCGAGGTTGATGCCACCGAACGTCGGGGCGATCCCCTTCACGATTTCGATGAACTTTTTCGGATCCTTTTCGTTGATTTCGATATCGAACACATCAATGCCGGCATAAATTTTGAAGAGCAACGCCTTGCCTTCCATCACCGGCTTACCGGCGAGGGCGCCGATGTCGCCGAGGCCGAGAACTGCGGTACCGTTACTGATGACCGCGACCAAATTTCCCTTGCCGGTGTATTCGTAAGCGAGATTGTTGTCGCGTTCAATCTCGAGACAGGGGGCCGCAACGCCCGGAGTGTAGGCGAGACCCAAGTCCGTCTGCGTACTGTGCGGCTTGGTGGGTACAATTTCTATCTTACCCGGCTTGCCCATGGAATGGTATTCAAGAGCCATTTCCTTTAATTCTTTACCCATACTTTTACTCCTTTGAGCCTTTTTTCGCGGCGAAAGTGCGTTCCGCCGGGACGCAAATTTAGAAAAATTTACACAGCAATAAAAGGGTGCTCATAACGTGTTTTTTTATGACAATTTTACCCAATATTTTCTATCGTTGTTAGCCGCAAATGTGACTTTCAGCTCTTATCCGACGCATCGATTTACAAAAAAAAATGAAGCAGACTATAAAAAAGACAGTTCTCGAAAACGGAATCACCATTTTAACGGACTACATGCCGCACGCCTATTCCGCAGCAGTCGGCGTCTGGATTCCACGCGGGAGCCGCCACGAAGCTCAAGATGAATTCGGGCTCAGCCATTTTTACGAGCACCTCGTTTTCAAGGGAACCGAAAACCGCACCGCGCTAGAAATCGCACACGCCATCGAAGACCGTGGCGGAAACCTCGAAGCCTACACGACCCGCCAGGAGACCGGCTTTTACGCGCAAGTCGAAAGCAGCGACATGCCGCTTGCCATCGACGTCATCTCCGACATGCTCATGCACCCGCGCTTCGACAGGAAGGAAATGGAAAAGGAGCGCCACGTCATCATCGAAGAAGTCCACAGCTACGACGACATTCCCGAAGAACTCGTAGGCGACGTCTTTAACGCCATCCACTTCAAGGGTTGCGGCATTGCGCATTCCATCACCGGAAACGTCAAGCAAGTCCAGTCGCTCACGCGCAAGCAAATGCTCAAATACGGGCACCAGGTCACCGACGAGATCCCGCTTTACGTCTGCGCCTCGGGCAAGGTCCAACACGAAAAGCTCGTAGAACTTTGTGCTAACAAATTTGAACAAAAGAAAGTCAACGGCACACAACCGCAAGACTTTTACAAATCCAATCAAAGCGTGAAAGTCGTACAGAAAAGCGACATCACGCAATCCAACCTCTTTTGGGGACTGAGCTTTGACAGGGCCCTCATGAGCGACCGCGACCGCTGCGCATTTTCACTGTTCAACGTCGCAATGGGTGCGGGCATGGCAAGCCGCCTGTTCCAGAAAATCCGCGAAGACAAAGGCCTCGCCTACTCCGTCTATTCCACCGCCGATCTCTACAGGGACTGCGTCGATTGGGGCGTTTCACTCGCCACGGAACCGCACCAGCTCAAGACAGCACTCGCGCTCTCCGTCGCCGAAGTCAAAAAATTCCTGCGCCATGGATTCTTAAAAGACGAAATCGAACGCACCAAGACGAACATTCTGGGCGGCATGCACCTCGGTGCCGACAGCCCCGAAAAGCGCGTCATCCGCATGGCAGAACAGACACTCCACCTCGGCGAGTTCCACACGATGGAAGACGTCGAAAAGAAAATCCGCTCAATCACCGAAGACGAAGTCCTCGCGACCATCAACCGCCTGTTCAGCACGGCAAAATACTCCATCGCCGTCGTCGAACCCAAGAGCAAAAAGAAGACCGTCCTCGACGTGGATTTATTCTAAAACAACATATCATGCCCGCCAGAGCCTGTCATGCCTGCACTGAGCAACGCCGAAGTGAGAGTCTGTCGAAGGAAGCGGGCATTTCCTTTTCTAACATAAAACAGCACTGGATTCTTCACCCTGACGGGTTCAGGATGACGAAACAGGAATGCAGGCATTTCCTTTTCTGGCAAAAAATTTCATACAAACAAAAAAGCACCCCGCCTTTTCGGGCGGGGCGCAATTTCTCGCGTTTTCGCTAAGTCAGGACTTAGGCTGCCTTCACGATTTCGACGACCTTGGCAAAAGCTGCCGGATCGGCGACGGCCAAGTCAGCGAGAACCTTACGGTTCATGTTGATGTTAGCCTTGGAAAGCTTGTAAATGAACTGGCTATAGCTGATGCCGAATTCACGAACAGCAGCGTTCAAGCGAGTGATCCACAGA
>CADCDO010000086.1 GCA_902800345.1 Fibrobacter succinogenes | reverse complement strand
ATGGGATGAAAAGGGAAACCTGATAGAAGAACATAATCATAAAGCAGGTAAACCAGATGGTGATTGGATTGAATGGTATGCTGATGGAAAAATGAAAGGGTATAAAAAATATAAAGATGGAACTTTGTATGTGTCAAGAATGTGGCTTGAGAATGGAAATCCCAAGTTTGATAAAATTTTTTCTAATGGCGAGTGCCCATTAAAAATTAGCTATCCTTATGGTGCATATAAAGATTGTTCAAATCATTCTGTAGGCCATGGCTTTGAAAAAAGTTGGTATGACAATGGTCGTTTGGAATATGAGCAATATTTTAAGGATGGAAAAAGAGATGGTGCTTGGAAAACATGGTATGAAAGTGGGCTGTTAAAATCAGTGGAATATTACAAAGCCGGTAAGAAAGATAGCGTTTGGGAAGCATGGTATAAAAATGGACAACAGCGATCGAAAGAAATTTATAAAGACGACAAACTAGAGGGTGTTCGTAAAACGTGGTTTGAAAATGGAAAGTTAGAATCAGAAGAATCCTATGCAAATGGTGAAAAAGAGGGCGCTTCTAAAGTTTGGTATGAGAATGGTCGATTGAAGGAATATGGAGTTTATAAGAATGGGGATGTGTATGAACATAAAGCCTGGTATGAAAACGGTCGTCTAGAAAAGTTTGAAAAAATCCCTTCCGTAGGAGTGGGCTTTGAAAAAACGTGGTTTGAGAATGGAAGATTAAAATCAGTAGAACCCTATGTAAATGGTAAAAAAGAGGGCGTTTCTAAAATTTGGTATGAGGATGGTCTATTGAAGGAAAAAGGAATTTATAAGAATGGAAAAATGTATGAACTTAAAATCTGGTATGGAAACGGTCGTTTGGAAAAACAAGAAAAATTTCCTGAAGGTAAAAGTAGTTCTCCATTATTCCTCCTATTTAAAGGAAGGTGTCACTCTATTGATGGGTTTGAAGGTGATGGTTATGTGAAATCGTGGTATTATGAAAATGGACAATTAATGTATGAAGGTGCCTATAAATCAAGCAAGAAAGTTGGCGTATGGAAAGTCTATCATGAAAATGGACGATTGGCATTTGAAGGCTAAATTTGATGGATATGATGGTGATCGTTACATTGGAGAAGACCGTACTTGGACAAAGTGGAATAGAATTGGCGGATATGAATGTTCTTTAAAACCAGATCCAAAAGCAAAATATATATGATCTAAACTTTCATCGCATCGACTTGATTCACGATTGCAGTCACGGCTTCGATGTACTTGTTGATGTTTGATACAATCACGTTGTTGTCATTGGTCATATTAGGGATGCGCACGCCCGGGAACATTTCGTAAACTTGTTCGTGATTCTCGGGATAATTGCCTGTTGAAAGGTAATAGACACCGTAAAGCAAGGGGAGGAGTGTTATTGTGGATCGCACGTAAATCCCGTGCGGATTGCGTTCTTCCTTGAGGTAGAGGAATGCACGGCGCATATGCACGAGCAGTCCGCGCAGTTCGCGTTCGCATTCCATACGCAGTTCCGCGAGGTTCGGGCTGAAATCTGCAAGCGGAGTTTCGCCGCAAAGCGTGACGTTCTTGCTCTTGATATGCAAAAATTCCAGCGGGAACACGTCTTGCGATGTCTTGATTTCAAAACGGCTGAACGCGTGATTGAACACGATGTTGTCGTGTTTCGCCTTTGATGTGAGCTTTTGCAACGGGAGCAAGTCTTGAGCGGAATTGGACTTCAAGATGAAACTGACGGTCCACGGGGATTCCAGCGCGGAAAACCCTTCCATAAGGCAATCGCCGTGAACGAAAGCCGAAACGAGGTTGTCGCCGAGCGCTTCTTCAAAGAGCTTCGGCCATTCTGAATTTTGTAATTCTGCAACGCTTAAGATTTTTCTCATAAATTACCATCCTCCGCCGGAGCCGCCACCGCCAAAGTGACCTCCACCGAAACCACCGCCGAAGCCACCCCCAAAGCCGCCTCCGCCTCCAAATCCGCCGCCGAAGCCACCGCGGTGGTGACCGCGACCGCTATTGCTGAGCATAGACCCGAGCAAGAACCAAAGGCAACCGTTTCCGCGTCCGCCGCCGTTTTTCGAGACGAACAAAAAGAAAATTACCAGGAGCACGAAGATGAGCCCGAGCGGATTGTTTTCCGGTTCTTTGGGAAGTTTGTCTGTATCGACTTCGAGTGAAATGTTTTTTTCCTTGGCGACGACTTGCGCAATTTCCCAGACGAGCTGCATCACGCCTTGTCCGTATTTTTCAACCTTGAATGCCGGAACAATCGTCTTTTGCTGGAGCCGTTCTACGAGCACATCGGGCAGGTAGCCTTCCGCACCGTAACCGACTTCTACGCTTCGCCTGCGCTGCTTCATCGCTGCAAAGATGAGGATGCCTTCGTTTGATTTTCCGCCAACGCCCCAGCTTTCGGCAATCTTTAAAGCGTAATCCCTAAAGTCCGCATAGCCGATGTCGTGAACGAGCGCGACCGCAAGTCCGACTCCAGCTTTTTTGTAAAGCTGTTCGGCGATCTCGTTTACAAACTGCACTTCTTGCTTCGAAAGCAGGCGGTCTTCGTCATAGACGTAGCTGTTCTGCGGACGTTTGGGGAGCCCCTTTTTGTTTACGCCGAAACCAGCCGCAACAGGGATGGCGAGCAGGAGAATGAATAGTATCGATAAAAATCTTTTTGGCATAGAAAAAGCCGCCTTAACCGCGGCTTTGCAAAGATATAAATTAAAGTGGGTAAACATGGCGCTTGTCGTTGTCCGTTACCTGCTATTTACTATTATTATTTCTATGAATTCTGCATTTTACGTTTTTATGAAGCTTCTGCCGAAGAACGCCGTGAGTCGTGTTTTCGGTGTCTTTACGCGTTTGCGTATTCCGTTTCTGAGCAAATTTGCTCGCAATGCTTTTGCGAACTATTACAAGCTGGACATGTCCGAGGCGGAGTTCCCATTGAGCCATTACAGGAATATTGGTGAACTGTTTATCCGCAAACTTAGGCCGGGCATGCGTCCTATCGCTGATGCCGAAATTGTAAGTCCGGTCGATGGCGTCTTATCGCAGACGGGAACATTCGACGGCGACGAACAAACTTTAATCCAGGCGAAGGGCAAGAATTATTCGCTCAAGAGCCTTTTGCGTAATGCTGAATTGGCGGAACGTTTCAAGGGCGGCGCGTTTGCGACCATTTATTTGGCTCCGTTCAATTACCACCGCATCCACAGCCCCGTCAAGGGCGACCTCGTGCTTTCGAGTTATTGCCCGGGAACGCTTTGGCCGGTCAACGTGGGAAGTGTCGAACGTGTCGAGGGCTTGTTCTGCATAAACGAACGTTTGACAAGCCAGATTCGCCTGCAGGATGGCTCCGAGATTCTCGTGGTCAAGGTGGGGGCGACAAATGTCGGCCGCATCGGTGTCGTATATAGCGATTCCATCTTGACGAATGCGGGCAAGATGCCGCGAGACAACAAACGCATGGACTGGATTCCGAATCGCGAATATTCGTTTGAACGAGGCGATGAACTGGGGCGCTTTGAAATGGGCAGCACCGTGATTCTCGTGGTCGACAAGAATATCCGAGAACGCCATCCAGACTTGTTCAAGTCGCGTTTGGGCCAAGCCGTGAAAGTGGGCGAGGCGCTTTAATGGCGCTGTAATCTTTGATGCTGAGTCGCGATGGTTTCTGTAAAACGATTCATTCACGACGAACCCCAGCTTTTCGAATCGTCGAAGGCGTTTGTAAAGTTGCTTCTCAAATGCGTGGACCCGATAATCTACGCTGTCGAAAAAATGCCGGATGAAAATACGAAAATTGCGTGGACTTTGTTAGGAACCGCTTTATTCCAAAATCGAACTTATCCGGATATTTTGCGGCTGTTGTTGAACCTTTATGAACGGTTCCCGGACGATAAACTCTGGGCGCTCCCTGTGCCTAAGGCTTCAGAAATAGAGTCCGTCATCGAACAAACTTTCAATAGTCGCAACTGGCCCCTTTTCGAGCATGCTGCAGGAATTTTTTGGAGCGTCGGGCTGTTTGTCCGTCACCATCCTGACTTGGTCGCCTGGGTGCGAGAACGTTCTCCCGAAGAAATGTGGCGGGATTTGGGTGAGATCTATTTTATGGGGCGTTCGAACCCGCGACCGAAAGCGTGTGCGGCCATTTACCGTATGCTTTCGCCCTCGCCGCTGGGCCTTGGCCTTAGCTGTCGAGATTCCCGTAAAATGCCATCTTTGCCGCTCACGATGGGGGCTCGCCGTTTTTTGGCGATGCTTGGACCTGCGAAAGGTGACGTCTTTTCGGAAATTTCCCCGCAAGAAAAACAAAAACTGGCGAATGACTATTTTGTGGCCCTCGCCCCGGAAAATCCTTATTTCGCGGCTCACTCGCTCCAGTTCTTTCTCGAAAACGGAACGGATTGCTTTATCTGCCGCGAATTGACGCAACACTGTGCCAAGTGTCCCCTTTATGAGTATTGCAATTACGCCGATGTTCAAAAACAAAAAAAGGATGTATGCTAAATTTTATGCGTATGAATCGCTTTGTTTTTTCGGTGTTGCCCAAGATGGTTTGCGCAGTCGCTTGCGCTTCTGCCTTGTTGCTTTCCGCTTGCGAAAAGAAAGTCGAAGAAAATGTCGATTATACGTTGATGTGCTACAACGATATGTGGCCGATGGATGATTTACGCATAGACGAAAGTCCAAATGACGATATCAAGGCGCTCGAGAAAAAAGTGGAACTGCGTTACCCCATCATGCTTGGCGATACGTTGGATGTAACGATTCTTGAATTCAAGAGCGATGTCTATGCGCTGGATTATTACATGAACAGTGGGCGGTTCCAAGGAATTGTTCCAATCCTGCGCGGTTCGTTTTTGGAACAAAGTATACGCTCCGGTGCACGAATCTTTATTTTCAAGCATGACAGTTTCCGCCGTTATGAACGAAGCGACCTTGAAAATTACGTCCGCCAGTTTCCGAATGCACGCCATGGCGGGTTCCCGCAGGAGTTCTTGAGCCTTCCGTTTGAACATCGCGAATCCGGCCATACGTCGATACAAACAAAGTACTTTATCGGTGTCAAGGCGTATTTCCCGGTGCTTGCGCAAAGCTATAGGAATTCAGACTTGCAATGGAATGTTGCGCGCAGCTGGGATCTTGTCGACGAAAACGATTTTATTGCCTGGGGGCGTCAACTGAATATCGTGCAGCCGAGGGGCATTTACCGCGAAACATCGACGCTTTATTTCAATGCGGGCGAAGGCGTGAACGGTATGGCGACTAGGCTCCCGGGTGGGCGCGTCGTAGCCGTATGGGGCTACCTGGACTGGACTGATCTGGAACGCAAATTCTTTACTGCAAGCGACCGAGTCTATGGCGCTAGGTATTAGAGCTATGGGCTCGGGCTTTGCCCTCTCGGCTCGCTTCGCTTTGGGCTATGGGCCCGGGCTTTGCCCTCTCGGCTCGCTTCGCTCTGGGCGATGGGGTCGGCTTGTAAAAAACGCACTCCCCACGGTAAACAGTAGACAGAACTAGTTTGGTGGCTTCGCTGCGATTATGAAAAAACTGACCACTGTTTACTAACCACTAGCATTCCCAATTACATTACGCTCATACCTCAAAGCACCGAAGGTGCGACCCCATACCTCATAGCTTGCAATTCCTTTTACTATATTCAAAACATGGCTATTGAAAAACTTGCTGAAACTCTTTTAGAAAAGCTTCGTTTTATTACGAAAGCGGAAACCGTCATTGGAGAGCCCATCCAGGCGGGCGAATCCACTGTTATCCCTGTGAGCCGTGTATCCGTGGGCTTTGGCTTTGGCGGTCACCAGAACAAGGGCGATACGTCTGCGTCTGGCGGTGGTGCTTCGGTTGAACCGGTGGCGTTCCTTGTCATCCGTGGCGATGATGTGCGCATCATGCCTATCACCAAAGACAGTTCGCTGGTGTCGAAAGTGATGGAAATCATTCCTGAAATTACAAATAAATTTACTGGAAAGAAATCGGAAGACTAGCCGCTATTTTTCTGGTTCTCGTTTTTTAATTTTGTCTTTTGGGAGCATGGACTGGCCTTGCGATCGCTGGGCCGTTCGTTCGGAGCCTTTTGGAACCCTGGATATGAATTCAGAGTTCTAATTTTTTAATTCCTGATTCCCATTGTTCTTCATCTATAGTACACGTTCTGCGCCTTCTTGGCGTCCCCTACGTTGCGACCCTTGAGGTCGAATGTTCGGTTCGTGCGGAACTTGCCTGTATGCGTGTGAATTTTTCCGATGGTCGTTGTTTGACCGTTCAATCTTACGAAATCTGAGGTCTTGGAATAGCGAGCCGGATCAGCGTCTTGTTGCCGTCTATCTGCGGTGATAATACGCTTTCCGGCATGGCATGTCGAATTTTGTTTTTTCTAGGTCGATGATTTTTAATATGTGCGCTCGGTAATAGATTAAGGTGCAAGGGTGACGAAAAACACAAATGGTTGAAAAGGGACAATTATTTGTCAATTTTTCTTACTGAAAAATTTGAGAACAAAAATGAGCTTTTTGAGAACGTCCCTTTTGTTGTTTTTTATGTGATAATTATCAAATTTTTTATTAAACTTTGGTTTTTCTATTGACAACGGGCGTTTAAAAGAGTATCTTTATTTATGTAAAAAACGAGAATGTGACAGCCTTTGGGTGTATTTGGGTCTGTAAATTTGAGAACAAAAAGAAGGCTTTGAACATTTCTCGGTTGTTTTGCAAGACTGAGTTTGGTTTTTTGTTGGTCTTGTAAAGCGCCCGGCACGGGGATATACGTGCCACGAATCCTCCTCCAAGGCGCCGTAATGGCGTACTCCTAACACAAAAAATAGGGCCTCCTCATTTTCATGGGGAGGTTCTTCTTTTTGGGATAATTGGCCTTTTGAAAGGGGTTTTTTGACGTTTTTTACGTACTAAACGCTCTTTTTCCCTGATTGAAGTACGTAATTTTACAGACAAATTGTGTGGTTTTTGCGGAAAAATGGCGCATTTGAGGCTTTTGGATGTGTGTTTTGTGTCAAAAAATGTCGTAAATGCCTAAAATCGTCTAAACAAAGTAAAATTTTACGTACTGGAAAGCGTGCTAGAAGCCGGTTTAGTACGTAAATTTGCCCAAAAACATATTTTTAGGCAATTTTTGCATAACGTACAACATAAAAATGGCGACCCGAAGGTCGCCACAAATTTTAGTTCGCGCAATTCTCAGGTTTAACCTTTGAACATTGGACTTTCGCTGTCGCTCAAGTCCAAGTTTTGGGCTTAACCCTTTGACTTGGGACTCCCGCAATCGCGTGAGTCCAAGTTTTGGGCTGATTACCCAAGAACTTTCTTTTCGAAGTCGCCGAGGCAGTCGACGAGGGCCTGAACGCCTTCGACCGGCATCGCGTTGTAGATAGAAGCGCGGAAGCCACCCACGGAGCGGTGACCCTTGAGCTGCTGGAGGCCGCGTTCCTTGGCGAATTCGAGGAATTCCTTGGCGAGATCGTCAGCCTTGTCGGCAGCGACCACGTCCTTGTTGAACACGAACGGAACGTTCATGATGGAGCGGTCTTCCTTAGCAGCAGTACCGACGAACACCTTGGAGTTGTCGAGGGCGCTGTAGAGGAGGGCGGCCTTCCCGCGGTTCACCTTTTCGATTGCGTCCACGCCACCGAATTCCTTGAGCCACTTGAGCGTGCGGTTCATGACGTACACGGCGAATACCGGAGGCGTGTTGAACATGTTCTTTGCGTCGATGTGGGTCTGGAAGTTGAGCATGGTCGGGATGGTGCGGTTCACCTTGCCGAGCAGGTCCTTGCGGATGATGGTCACGGTCACGCCAGCGCAGCTGATGTTCTTTTGAGCGCCGCCATAGACGACACCGAAGTCGGATACGTTGATCTTACGGGCGAGGAAGTCGGAGCTCACGTCGGCCATGAGGAAGCCGGACTTCGGCTTCGGGAAGTTGTGCCATTCCGTACCGTAGATGGTGTTGTTGGCAGTCACGTGGAGGTACGTGGCGTTGTCGCTGAGCTTGAGGTTCTTGTCGATGCGGCTGTAGGTTTCGGACTTGGTGTCGCAAGCGGCGAGGGCGTTGCCGAAAAGCTTCGCTTCCTTGTAGGCCTTGTTTGCCCACACGCCGGTGAGGGCGTAGTCGGCCGTAGCGTTCTGGTCGAGGAAGTTCATCGGGAGCATGCAGAACAAAAGTGAGCAACCACCACCGAGGAACACGATATCGTAGTTTTCAGGAATGCCCATCAAGTCGCGGAGGAACTGTTCCGTTTCCGCAAACATATTCTCAATCGGCTTTGAACGGTGACTCATGGAGAGAATACTGATGCCGCTATTTGCGTAGTCGATGCATGCAGCAGATGCTTCCTTGAGTGCCTGTTCCGGCAGGACAGACGGTCCTGCGCTAAAGTTATAGACTTTGTTTGCCATTGTAGTGTTCCTTTTTAGGGGTTTGTGCCCGTCAGGGCTAAAAAAATTACGGTGTAAAATTAGTAAATAGGCGGTGGAGTGGCAATAGAATATATTGCTCTCAAAAAGAAGAAACCCGCCGTAAAAGGCGGGCCTTTCTAGAAATAATGGATCCTTCGACTTCGCCCTTACGGGCTTCGCTCAGGATGACGCGTAGTATCAGATAGGCTAGTGCTTTTTAGACGTGAGACGAAAGACGAGAGATGAAAAAAGGCGTTCTTTGACGCCTTTGGCGTCAGGTACTGCGGTTCGGTCATATCGGCAAACAGGTTTGCCGCTGCGACGCTCGCCTTGTAACCTACTCGTCTAACTCACACTCCGAGCGCTTGAATTGCAGCCTTGTACTTCTTGAGACGGAACTTCGTCTTGAGTTCGCGGCGTTCCTGGCGATGGATGTACTTGTCTTCGAGGAGCACGTTCAGAATGGCGCTCTTCGCTTTTGCTGCTCTCGGATTGTCCTTGAGCGTTTCGACGAAACGGACAAAGTCCTTTTCGCGGGCGTCATAGGTGGCGTCTTCGGCGGGAACTCCCTTTTCCATCAGATGGCAACTGTATTCGTCAATCCAGGACTGGTTCTTGTGGTAGGTCATCTTTTGGATGAGGTCAACTATGTCTGCCGGAACACCCATCTTGACCATGTCGTCCGGAGTTTTTTGTGTGCTGGGAGTGATTGAATCTTGCAAAATAGCGAGTACTTGGACGTCTTCTGATTCGCCTTTGTTTTTGAGGTAATCAGCGACATTTTGAAGAAAATCGATGTAGGGGCCGCCAGCTTTGTCCTGCTGACCTTTGTGGACCGTGTCCGCAATCTTGTAGGCGTCTTGATAAGAGAGCATTATAAACCTTTTTTTAAAACTTTGAGCATCGATGATGCCCTTGCCTTGAATATATATAAAGCATAGCTAAAAATGTGCTTGTTTTTTTGTGTTCGAAATGAAAAAGCACCATTTTTTGAAAAAAATAGCCCCCTATCCCTATTTTTTTTGCTCTCTGTCACATTATGAGGTTGAAAACGGTCCTGCTGAAAGCTTGAATCAGTCTTCCAAACGTTCCCTTGTTTTGTTGCTGACCTGGTATTTTCCTTTTTTACCACTTTTGACGACTTTTTTACTTTTCTGCTGATCCTTGAGCGGAACATTTTTTCGTTTCCTTGATTGCCCGTGTCAATCTTTACAGCCGTGCCCGTAAAAACTATATTTCGTAGGAATTTTGTAACAAAAGAATGCGCTTCCCGGCGGCGGCAGCCTTCGCGATCGAAGGCGGCACGGCACGCGGCGGCGCACGGTAGGAATGAAATGAACAGACTCCCCCTGAAACTTTC
>CADCDO010000085.1 GCA_902800345.1 Fibrobacter succinogenes | reverse complement strand
TGTTCCTGCTTCGTGCCCGGCATGTAACCCGGAACGTCTTCGAGCGTAAGGATAGGAATGTTGAAGCTGTCGCAGAAGCGGACAAAGCGTGCTGCCTTGTCGCTGGCGTCCACGTCCAAAGAACCGGCGAGGTACTTCGGCTGGTTCGCGACAACGCCAATCACGTTACCGTCGAGACGGATAAAGCCGATGACAACGTTCTTTGCAAATTCCGGCTGGATTTCGAGGAAGGAATCCTTGTCGGCAAAGCAGTTGAGCACGTCACGGACGTCGTAGGCGCGCTTGAAGTTGTCCGGAATGATTTCTTCGATGTCGGCAGACTTGTCCACGATCGTACCGGCCTGAGCGACAGACTTGTCTGTGTTGCTCTGCGGAAGGTACTTGAGCAAGTTACGGACACCTTCGAGGCATTCCTTGTCGTCCTTGTAGACAAAGTGGGCTACACCGGACTTGGAAGAATGAACGCCTGCGCCACCGAGCTGGTCCGGAGTCACGACTTCAGCAGTCACAGCTTTCACGACTGCCGGGCCCGTGATGAACATCTGGCTCGTCTTTTCGGTCATGAAGATAAAGTCTGTAATAGCGGGGGAGTAGCATGCACCGCCGGCGCACGGTCCGAGAATCACGGAAATCTGCGGAATCACGCCGCTAGCCCAAGTGTTGCGGGCGAAAATGCCGCTATAACCGTCGAGGGAGCTAACGCCTTCTTCGATACGGGCGCCACCGCCATCGTTGATGCTGATGAACGGCACCATGGAATCAAGGGCGAGGTCCATCACGTGGCAAATCTTCTTCGCATGTGCGGAACCGAGGGAGCCACCGCTCACCGTGAAGTCCTGGGAACAGGCGTACACCGGACGACCGTTGATTTTGCCGTAACCCGTCACGACACCGTCACCATAAATGCGCTTGGATTCCGGGAGTTCGATGCTCTGGGAAAGGCGCATGGCGCCGATTTCCTTGAAAGTACCCTTGTCAAAGAGGATTTCAAGGCGTTCGCGAGCGGTGAGCTTGCCCTGGGAATGCTGCTTTTCGATGCGAGCGGCACCGCCACCGGCCTGAGCCTTGGCGTTGCGTTCGCTCAACTTTTCTAAATAGGATTTATCCCACATAAAATTCCTGTATTATATATAATAGCGTAATTATTTCTGGATGCGCTTGATAAGGTTGGTAAGAACTTCGCCGGGGCCAAGTTCCTTGAATTCCGTGGCGCCGTCTGCTATCATGTTCTTGACCGTCTGTGTCCAACGGACGGGGGAAGTGAGCTGAGTGAGCAGGTTGGCCTTGATTTCGCTTGGGTCCGTGTGCGGCTTGGCATCGACGTTCTGATAGACGGGGCAGACCGGAGTCGAAAATTCAGTTTCTTCGATTGCCTTCGCAAGTTCTGCACGGGCACTTTCCATGAGCGGGGAGTGGAATGCTCCACCGACTTGCAGCGGGAGGACGCGCTTCACCTTGCCGGTGAGGTATGTCGCGACTTGGTCGATGCCGGCCTTTTCGCCAGAAATCACGACCTGTCCCGGACTGTTGAAGTTCGCCGGGACGACGACGGCGTCCTTGACCTGGGCGCAAGCTTCTTCCACGAGTTCGTCAGCACCGCCGAGGACGGCTGCCATGGTACCTGGGCGAAGTTCGCAAGCCTTCTGCATGGCTTCGGCACGCTTTGCAACGAGCTTGAGGCCCGCTTCGAACGTGATGGCGCCCGTAGCCGTGAGGGCAGAAAATTCACCGAGGGAGTGACCCGCGGCCATGTCCGGCTTTCCACCCTGGACCTTGGCCATCGCGACAGAGAGCAGGAACACTGCCGGCTGCGTGACTTTCGTCTGCTTGAGGTCTTCTGCGGTGCCGTTGAACATCACGTCGGTGATGTCAAAGCCGAGAATTTCGTTTGCCTTGAGGAACATCGACTTTACATCGGCGTTCGTATCGAATAAATCTTTGCCCATTCCTGGGAACTGAGAGCCCTGACCGGGAAATACATATGAAATCATGGACGAAAATTTAGTAAATAATGTTTCTCTAAATGGTATTAAAATACTACTGAATACTTACTTTTTAAAAAAGTTAACGATACGTATTTCGGGCTTTTTTGGAGGGTTTACCATTTATCACCAATTTTTGCTTTTTGTATGTTTTTCATGTGCTAAAATTTTATCAAAAGAGGATACAATAATATGGCTAACGAAGAAATCAAGAGCAAACTCAAGGCATTCTTTATGTCCGATCTCGGCGTAGATGGCGATGTCCTGAACTACGATACTCCGCTTTTTGGCGAAGAAATCGGTCTTGACTCCGTGGATTCCCTTGAAATCATTTCTTTTGTCGATGACAACTTTGGCGTTTCTATGACGGGTGTTGCAAAAGAAAACTTCCAGAGCATCGATACTATCGCTGCCTTCATTGAAAAGAACAAGGCTTAATTAAGTTCTTTTTGTTGTTCGAGAATTGTTTGGAATATCTATGACATCTAATAACCGTCGTTGTGTAGTTTCGGGCCTTGGCGTTATTTGCGCCGTTGGCAATAATGTTGAAGAAACCTGGAATAACGCCCTGAATTCTCTTTCCGGTATTCACAAGACCACGTCCCTAGATACCAAGAACTGCTATGCGGACTTGGCTGCCGAAGTGAACTGTGATACGCTGGATGATATTGAATGCCCGGATGAAAAGGACCGCGCCTCCAAGCTCTGCATCAAGGCCATGAAAGAAGCCTTGAACGATGCTGGTCTTGGTGACTTTGCCGATAGCAGCCGCGTAAGCGTCATCATCGGTAGCTGCGTGGGTGGTGTTCTCAGCATCGAAAAATACCATCGTGGCGGTAAAGATGTCAACGAAATTCCAAAAATGCCCATTGCCGCAATCGCATCCCAGGTGGCAGAATCCTGCCACGCGGGTGGCATTGTGACGAACGTGGGTAACGCTTGTGCCGCTGGTACGATTTCCATCGCTTTGGCCTGCGATCTTATCCGCGCCGGCAAGGCCGATGTCGTTATCGCCGGCGGTTCCGATTCCTTTGCTTCTGTTCCGTATTCCGGCTTCCTTTCGCTCCATGCTTTGGACGAAAACGGCTGCTCCCCGTTCAACCACTGCAACGGCATCACCCTCGGTGAAGGTGCCGGCATCGTGATTGTCGAATCTCTGGAACATGCCGAAAAGCGTAACGCCAAACGTTACTGCGAAGTGCTCGGTGCCGGCGTCACTAGCGATGCGCACCACATCACGGCTCCCCGCGAAGATGGCATTTGCCTCCTCGAAGCGATGGAACGCGCCGTCAGGAATTCTGGAATCAAGAAATCCGACATCGGCTACTTGAACGCCCACGGAACGGGTACGGGCAAGAACGACAATGCCGAAATCAACGCCTTCCTCAAGTTCTTTGGCGATGAAAACCCGACCTTGAGTGTCAGTTCGACAAAGGTCATGACGGGTCATTGCCTCGGTGCCGCTGGTGCCATCGAAGCTGTATTCAGCATTAAGGCCCTGACGACGAACACCGTCCTTCCGACGCTCCACTATTCCGCCGAGGATTCCGAAGCCCTCAAGGAAAAGGTCGGCCAGATGGACTACGTGCAGAATACGCCGCGCGCGAAGGAACTTGAATGCGTCATGAGCAACAACGTCGCTTTTGGCGGCACGAACGCAAGCATCGTGTTCAGCAAAAAGCCGGGCGACGTGCAGAGCCAGGTCGCTAAGGATAAGAAGATCGCCGTGACGGGTATCGGCATCGTAAGCCCGATCGGCAACAGCAAGGAAACTTATCTTGAATCCGTCAAGAGCGGGAAACTCCCGGAATCCGCTTCCATCTGCTCGACCGTCACAAACGACGATTACAAGGAACTCGGCATCAAGATGGCGTTCTACCGCAAGCTTGACAATCTGGGACAGCTCCAGACCGTGTCCGGCATGCGCGCCCTCAAGGATGCGAACTTTACGGTCACCGAAGACAATGCCAAGCAAATCGGTATCATCGTGGGTACTAGCGAAGGCGGTCTCGGCGCCACTTATGATTTTGAAGAACTGATTGCCGAAGAAGGCAATGCGGGTGGCAGCGCCTTCAAGTTCCCCCATACAGTTTATAATGCCGCCGGTGGATACCTCTCCATCCTTTCTGGCATCAAGGGTTACGGCGTGACTATCACGACGGGTCCGCTTTCCGGTCTCGATAGCATCGGCTATTCCATGAACGTTATCCATGACGGTCAGGAAGACGCCATGATGGCGACGGGTACGGACGAAAATATTCCGATTATTACGGAACTTTGCCAAAAGTTGAATGTCGCTGCGGACAAGGTCGTGGAACCTTATTCCGAATCTAGCGGATTTGTCGTGGGAGACGGCTCCGTTTCCATCATCATGGAAACTGAAGATTATGCCAAGGCTCGCGGCGCGAAGGTCTATTGCTACGCCCTCGGTTACGGCAATGGCCGCAAGAACGTAAAATATGGTCACATTTCCGGTTCTGATGAAGCTCTCGACATCGCAATCAAGGACGCCCTCAACAATGCAGGCGTCAGCATGGACGAAATCGATGCCGTCTGCGGTTTTGCGAACGGCTTCAAGAAATTGGACGATATTGAAAAAGCCGCTTACGCTCGGGTGTTTGGCGACAAGCTTGCAAACCTCCCGCTCTTCCAGGTAAAGGAACGCGTGGGCGAGGGCCGTGCCGCCTCTGCCGCGCTCGCTGCTGCCGAAGCCGCCCTCATGCTCGGTGGTGAACTTGCCGAAGAAAACGCCTACTTTATTACAAACGCTGGTGTTTCCAAGAAAAAAGTCGCCACGGGTGGCTTCAAGAAAATTTTGGTGACTTCCTTTGCTACTGGAGGCTCCTACAGCGCTGTAGTGCTTGGAAAATAATTTTTTGAAGGAGAATTTATAATGAAAGTTGCAATCGTTACTGGTTCTTCTAAGGGGATTGGCAAGGCTTGTGCCTTGCGTCTCGCTCGTGACGGCTACACGGTCGTCGTAAACTATTCTAGCTCTGATGAAGCTGCCCTCAAGACTCTTGAACAAATCAAGGCCGAAGGCGGCGATGGCATGGTCTATAAGGCGAATGTCGCTGTCCTAGCTGAAGTCAAGCAGATGGTCCGCGATGTTTTCAAGGCTTATGGTCGCATCGACGTTCTCGTGAACAACGCCGGTATCGTCCGTGACGAATACCTTTTGATGATGAATCCGGATACGCTTGACAAGTGCTTTGACTTGAACGTGAAGGGTTACTTCTATTGCGCACAGCAGGTCGCCGTCAAGATGTACAAGCAAAAGTCTGGCGTTATCATCAACATGTCTTCTGTTTCTTCCAAGTTTGCTCTCGCTGGCCAAGCCGTTTACAGCGCTACAAAGGGGGCCGTGAACTCCTTTACGCAGACGCTCGCGAAGGAACTCGGTGGCTACGGCATCCGCGTGAACGCAGTCGCTCCGGGCTTTGTCGCTACCGAAATGATCGAAGCCATTCCGGAAGAAACTCGCAAGGGCTACCTCGAAAAGGTGCCGCTCAAGCGTTTTGCAACGGCCGACGAAGTGGCCAACGTCGTTTCCGCTCTCGCTTCTGACCAGTTCGCTTATGTGACGGGTCAGGTCATCGTTCTGGATGGAGGTCTTTCTCTATGATGAACATTTACCAAATCAGCGAAAAGATAGCCCAGCGTCCGCCGTTCCAGATGATCGAGAAGGTCACGGAACTCGTGCCGAACGAATCTGCGACGGGCATCAAGAACGTCTCCGTGAACGAACCGTACTTCATGGGACACTTCCCGGGCACACCGATTATGCCGGGCGTCCTCATTTGCGAAGCTTGCGCCCAGCTCTGCTCGCTTGTCATCGAAAAGCCTGCCGAAGACCTCGAAAAGAACTTGTACGTCCTCCTCAAAATCGACGGATTCAAGTTCGTGAAGCCCGTGATTCCTGGTGACCAGCTCGAAATCACTGTCAACAAGACGAAGGGCGGCGGAGTCATCGTCGGCTTTGACTGTGTCGTCAAGGTGAACGACAATCTCCATGCCAAGGGCTCGCTGACGTTTACGAGCATTCCCAAGGAAAGCCTCGGGAAGTAATTATCAACCTCATTCAGGTCCCTGCGCCTGTCCTAAGCAAGGTCGAATAAGCCCAGCGAAGGACTGTTGAAGATTTAAGCTGAGCTCTTGGATACGCTGTCATTCTGGAACCTTCCTGAACGCACCGTCATCCTGGACCCTGTAAGGGGATAAGATCTATTAAGAATCTTCTAAAAGAAAAAAATTACTGTTTGCTGATGATTGAAAAAACGAAACAATTTTTTGTCGATTTGTTCTGGAAGTTGGTGCTCATCCTGGTCGTTTACGGGGTGCGTACTTACTTGTTGGTGATTTATCGTCCCAAGATGACGTTTTTAGGGGAATCGGTCAAATCCACGAATCTAAAACAGCCGATGGTGATTATTGCAAACCATACGAGCATGCTTGATCCCCTGATGGTACAGGCCTTATTTTTCCATAACAGGAGCATTGTTGTTGCCAAGGACCAAATTGAGGATCCGCATTTCAGTTGGGCTTTGAAGCGTTTCAAGAACGTTATTCCTTGCGATCGATTTAATTTGGATACCGAATGGGCGCTCCTTGCGAAGAAAGAACTTGAAAAAGGCAATTCCGTTATCATTTTCCCCGAAGGCAAGTGCCGCTATGACGGTCTCCTGAACGAATTCAAGACCGGATTTGCGTTCCTCGCTCGCAGTACGGGTGCACCTGTTCTTTCTCTTGGCATTGACGGTATTTACAAGCTGGGTCACCGCATGCAGATTATGGTGGATGAACCCGAAAAGATTGAACGCGTGAAGGGGATTCCGTCGTCTAAGCATCTTGCAGAGCGCAGCGAATATTTCCGCCAGAAGGTTTGGAAACTCAAGCAGCGTGCTTTGGGGCAGATGGGGGCCATTTTGCCTGTGTCCGCTGAAACGCCTGAAGAAATTATTCCCGAGGAGAACAAGTAATGAAAATAGGCTTGGCTCTAGAAGGTGGGTCGCGTCAGACCATTTTTTCGGCGGGCGTTCTGGACGCCTGGCTCGACGAGAACATCGACTTTTCGTATTATTGTGGCGTGAGTGCCGGCTGCCATGCGGCGATGAACTACATCACCCGTCAGCGCGGACGTTTCCGCTATATCATCCAGCCGAGGAAAATCCAGCAGGGAATGGACCATGCGAACCGCATTCTCGACGGGATTCAGAAAGAATGCTATGCTCTGCATTACGATGCGGCGTATGGCGACATGCCGTTCGATTTTCACCTGTTCTTCGGTGCGGGAGTCGAATGCGAATTCGGTCTCACCTGTTGCGAAACAGGACGTTCGGAATTTTTCCAGGAATACATGAGCGAAAAGCGTTTGCTCGATATCGTCAATGCGAGCAGCGCCCTTCCGATGCTTTTCCCGATTGCCCAGATCGACGGCAAGCATTATGTAGATGGTTGCGTGACGTCTCCGATTCCGTACAAGCGCGCTTTTGAAAAGGGCTGTGACAAGGTCGTTGTCGTCTCGACGCATTACCCCGGTGAAATCGTCACGGATTTCCGCAAGTATCGCGTGATTTTGAACCCCATGTTCAAGCGCAAGTATCCGGACCTGTTCCGTGCGCTCATGTTGCGTTACAAGCGATACGAGAAAATGTTCGCGGAAATGGAAAAATTGGAAAAGACAGGATCGCTCTTGATTTTCCGTCCAGAAAGGGAAGTGTGCGATCTCTTTGCTACAGATCGTATGTTGTTAGACGATACCTATAATATGGGTTTTGAATACGCCAAGCGCCGCATGGACGACCTCAAGGCATTCATGGAACTTTAATAGACTTTTGTAAGGCCCGCTTTCAAGCGGGCTTTTTTTTGTCATGCTGGACTTCGTTCGGAATGACGTGTGCATTCCGTCATCCTGACGACCGAAGGGAGGAAGGATCCAGTTAAAGTTGTTTGTTACAACAACATTTTAGTATTTTATGCGTTGTTGTTTTGTCTGTTCGAATTTTACGGAGGTTGTGTATGAATTTTGGCATGTTGCGTGGAATCGTATCTATTGGATCCATGCTTCTTGTCATTGCTTTATGCCTTGCCGCCTGCGGCGACGATAGCGGAACCTCCGCAAAAGATGAATCGTCCTCGTCATTTGTCATCCCGGCCGGAGCCTGCCCTGAGTGTGCCGAACGGGTTCCGGGATCGGCCTCAACTTCTAGCAAAAAAGAATCTTCTAGTAGCCATATAAATTCCGTTGGCTCTTCGAGTGTTGGCAAGTCCTCGTCGTCAAGTTCTGCCAAGAAAGCGTCAAGTTCTTCAAGTGGCTTGCTTGAATTGCCTTGTGAGCATGAGAATATTATTTCGACATTTAGAGACGAATTGTACATTTGCCATGATGGTTTTCTTGTGCCATATGTGGCTTCAAGTTCCTCCCAGAAGGTCTTAACCTTTAAGGAACGCTTTAAAAAAGACAGCGTCTTTAATAACGAGATTGAATATGGATTGTTCAAGGATCCCCGTGATGACCAAGAATATAAGACTGTTGTTATAAAATCGAAATATGAGCAATTTGAAGTTTTCGCGCAAAATTTGAACTACGGTACGCAAATAAAACTAGGAACAACGGAATTTGACGACAAAAAGGTAGAAAAGTATTGCTATGACGATGACCCGTGGTATTGCGAAAATTACTTTGGCGGCATGTACAGTTGGAGCGAAGCTATGGGACTCCCAAAAGCTTGTGATTCCGTATGGACGGGGACTACTCCTGAATGTCCTGATTCTGTAGCAATTGGGATAGTTTATGATTCTGATTGGAATCATCTTCAGATCAAGGGCGCCTGCCCTGAAGGTTGGCATGTGATGAATAGAATGGAGTGGCAAGCTATGATTGGATCTCATGAGGGTATTGGGTTCTTGTTGTCGCGAGCGTCTGATGGGTCGAATTTGAATGGTTTTTCTGCTGTGTTTGCTGGAAATCTCTTTTGTAATGAAGATAGCTGTAAATATACGTCTATAAGTAGTCATGGATATTTTTGGTTTCCTAAAGAAACCGAAAATGTGGGAGCGACTTGTATGGATTTGAATAAACAGCTATTTACTTATAAAAGAGCCTTTAGAAAGAATACAGGAAATTCAATTCGTTGCGTAAAGGATTATAAAGAAGAAGATTGATAAAGTCTTGGCTGTTCAAAAACAAAAACTCCCATTAATTTGGGAGTTTTTTTGTCGTTTGCCGCGTTTTTGCCAATCGTAAAAGTCTTTTGGGGAATCGCTATTTCAATCATAAATGTAAAAAGAAATTTACTAAATTGTTCAAAAATGCGAAACTTACAAAAATGTAAGTCTTTGCTTTGGTGACCCCCGTTTTTTCGCGAAAAAAAGCAATTGGCAAAACTGCCGAAAAACTAACTTACAAAAATGTAAGAAATTGAAGATTTTTACTCTTTTTTCACTTTTTCCTAACACCCTTTACTATCTTTACAGACGTTGAAAAAAACATTAACCAAGGCAACCTCTAAAAATTGCTTTGATAAAGAAAATTTGAGCGAAACCGAGTGCAGGCAAGAACGAAAAGTGGTGAATACTGGAAGTCTTTACCACTTTGAGTGACGACAACTATAAAAGGTGAACGTCGCGCCCATGCTTGCATGGGCATGACTGAGCCGTATAGTTGGCATGAATATGCAACCTGCACGATGTGTTGCAGCCAAATTTTTGAAAATGAATTTTTAGAGGGTGCCGTAATCAAAACTCTCAACGGAGATATAAAAAATGGCAATCAAGAATGCTTACCTTCAGAAGGTTTATGAAAAGGTCGTCGCACGTGATCCGGACCAGGCCCTCTTCCATCAGGCTGTCCGTGAATTCCTCGAATCCCTCGACCCCGTCCTCGAACAGGACAAGTCCTGGGAAACCAACGGCGTGATCGACCGCCTCGTCGAACCGGAACGCGTGATCACT
>CADCDO010000084.1 GCA_902800345.1 Fibrobacter succinogenes | reverse complement strand
TTCATAAACACCGCGGCTCTTGAGGCCGACGAGGCGGTTTTCGACGATGTCCAAAAGACCGCAAGCGTTCTTGCCACCGATTTCGTTCAAGAATTCGAGGAGTTCGACAGCGCCCATCTTCTTGCCGTTGATAGCAACCGGATTGCCCTTTTCGAAGGAGATCGTCACGTGATCAGCCTTGTTCGGAGCCTTTTCATAAGTTGCGGTGTGCTTGAGGAATTCGTACTTGTGTTCCTGATCCGGGAATTCCAAGACGCCACCTTCGTGAGAGAGGTGCCAGAGGTTGCCGTCTTCGGAGTAAATTTTCTTCTTGCTGATGCCGTTGAGCGGAATCTTGTGTGCAGCGGCGTAGTCGATAGCGTCTTCGCGGCTATGGAAGTGCCACTTCGGATCCTTCCACGGAGCGATGACTTCGAGCTTCGGGTTCAAGGCAGCGTAGGTCAGTTCGAAACGGACCTGGTCGTTACCCTTACCGGTAGCACCGTGAGCAACAGCGTAAGCGCCTTCCTTTTCGGCGATCTTTACCTGGTACTTGGCGATGAGCGGGCGAGCGAAAGACGTACCGAGGAGATACGTACCTTCGTACTTAGCACCGGCGCGAACGGTCGGCCAAACGTATTCTTCAAGGAATTCCTTCTTGAGGTCGAGAACGTAGCACTTGGAAGCACCGGTCTTGATGGCCTTTTCTTCGAGAGCCTTTGCGTTCGGGAAATCGTTCTGTCCCAAGTCAGCGGCGAAAGCGATCACTTCGCAGTCGTAGTTTTCCTTGAGCCAAGGAATGATGATGGAGGTGTCAAGTCCACCGCTATAGGCGAGGACGACTTTCTTCTTGGATTCTGTTTTAGCCATTTTGAATGTCCTTTGAAAAAATTTTTTAGACGGAATAAATGTAGTAAAAAAAGTGGTTAGTGATTAGTAGACAGTAGGACAAATGCTTAGGTCGAGTGTCGCGGCCAAGCTTGCTTGGACATGACCGAGGCCAGCATTTGGGACTTGAGCGAAGCGAAAGTACAAGTAGACAGTAGGAAGTTAGAAGTTTGTAGCGTCATCCTGACGATCGACGGGAGGAAAGATCCAGTAACTGTTTGTTGTTAGTGTTTTGTAAATGGGAGTGCTCGGCCTAGCAAATCAAAGTACTTGATGTTCAACTTTTCGTGAACGCTTTGGGCGGCACGGCGGGTCGCCGGTCGAACCAATGTCGTACCACTTTCCTTTATCGGTTTTGCCGGATCGATTTCACGAACCGTCACGAATTTGTAGAACGGATGGTCATTATCCGTACGCATAATGACGACACCCCCGCCTTTCAAGATAGCGTCGAACGCATTTTCGAGCCCGTTATAATCCTTGCAGCCCTCAATCTTAGCGGCTCCCGCTTCGGCACCGGACCAATCCTTTCCCGCATCTTCGGCGGTTCCCACGAGATCCCACTTACCCGGCGGGGTCGCGTTACTCGTCGAGTCAATATAAAGTTCCAAGCGAACGGTCGAATCGTCCTTGTTATAGACAATGTATTTCATGCCGATCCACTTGTGCAAAGGCAAAGGCTCTCCGCCCCAAAGCGGATCCTGCTTCCCTACGCCAGAACCGCTGCGGTAATAGCTCGCCGGGTGCTTCCATTCCTTTTCAAAATCCCACTTGCCATCATTGCGGAACCGGGCATAATATGTATTCGCGTCGCAGTTGTTGCCGCCACCCGAAGCATGCCCGAGAGCGCCACTGCGAACACCAACCACCATGCCACCGTAATCCTTGCCGCCCATTTCATTTCGCATAAAATAAGCCGTATATTCCGTATTCAAAAAGAACTGTTTCTTCTCGGCCCAACTAATTTGTCCGTTAATATGGAATCGCGGGCCATCGCCAAGCATCTGCATCACGCCCTTGCCATCGACCTTGAATCCGCCACCATCACTGCTGCGATCATCCGTCCATTGCAAAGGGTCTTCTTCATCGCCAGACCAGTCGGCAAAAGTACGCGCATGGCCATTCGCCCAATGTTCCGAAGTCCAAGAAACAGATCCCGGCTTTGTCGCGAAAAACTTCTGGAATCCAAAGACATCCGTCGCCTCTTCTGCGAAAGCGGCAACGGTCAAAACAAAAAATGTTAAAAAATGTTTCATACCCATAAATCAAAATATAAATTCATTTGACGGCGATACAAAACAAGGAGTTTCCCGCTCAATGCCGGGATTGACAAATTCGTTTCGCATTTATTTTTTCTATCTTCGAAAGCATGAAAATTTCGGACAGAGCGCTAGGCTACCTTTCTCTTTTGACATTTGCAGGCATTTTTTGCGGCATTTCTTTTGGCATGTGGTCCGCAGACCAGAAAGTCAACCACACGGCGCTTGTCGATTTCAAGGAACTCGGTTCTTTGCAGCCCGAAGACCCCGTTGTCGTACGCGGCTACCGTATCGGGACCATCGGCGAAGTCACCTGGCTCAAGGATCGTTCCCGCGTAAAAATCAAATTCAACGAGCCCCTCGTACTCCGCGAAGGCACTCAGTTCAACAACGTAAACTACGCCCTCATGGGACAGCGCCGTCTCGAAATCATTCCTTCAAAGACGGGTGCAGTCATGGCAGAGGACCACATTTTCCAAGGACATTTTGAGCCGGGCATCGCAGAAACGCTACGCCTCATCGAAAACGTGAACGATCAACTCGAGGCTGTGCAGAAAACAATCCTTTTGCTGGCACAAGGCGATTCCTCACACATGTCCGTCCAAGAAATTTACGAAGAAACGATGCATTCCATCGAGGACATTTTTGCGCACACCGAAAAGACTGTCGAAGCGCTCGGGCCCAAGTTGAACAAACTTTTCAAGCAAATGAACTCTTCCAGCAAAGCCTTGACAACGACTGCGCTCCAAGCCGATACGGCCATCAAGGCGGTCACAACGGCCGTAAACGAAAAAGTCACGCTTGTCGATTCAGTCATCTTTTCGCTTTCGGAAAACGCAAAAAAGACAAACCAAATTATTACAAATATCGAACAAGGCATCGATTCCGAAACACTCCTGCAATCCAAGGAACTTATCGAAAACATCAATGACTTGATTGCAGGCCTGAACAAGGCCATCAGCGCCATCGACACAAAGAATTTGGGATTCAAGGATGAGCGGGGCAACCCGATACATCTCATTACGTGGAAGAACATGAATATTGTCGGCGATAACGCTCGAGATAAAGCCCGCAAACGCATGGAAGAAGCCAAGAAACAACAAGAACAAAACAAAGCGGGCAAGTAAATGGATTTAGCGAACCTGCCCGGACTTGGCCCCAAGAGGCTCGAGAAACTACGCAAGTCTGGTTTGAATACCGTTGCCGACCTTTTATACAACATTCCACGCACGTACCTTGACCAAACGAAAGTTTCAAAAATTGCGGACTTACACGATGGAGAGCGCGTTGTCGTAATCGGAATTATCACGCGAGCGGGGATTGTCAAGGGACGCATGTCGCGTTTTATGGCAGTTCTCACGGACGGAACCGCCGAGATTTCACTTTTGTTCTTCCGAGGAACGCGATTCATTTCAAACCGGGTAAAACCTGGCACCCGCTGGCTCGTTTCTGGCGTGGTCGGTTCTTATCGCGGACTCCAGTTGGTACATCCGGACATGCAGCCGTTCGACGAAGGCGAAGCGTTTAACGGACAAATTCTTCCCGTTTATCCCATCAGCGAAGTTTGTCGCGAAGCAAAGATGGAACAGCGCTTCTTCCGCAACTTGTACAAGACCATTTTCAATTTCCCGGGGCTCACGCTCCCGAACGTCTGCCCACGCGAGCTCACGGACTATTTGCATTTTGCACCTGTGATGGACAATCTCCGTGCGCTCCACATGCCCAAAGATTTTGATTCCATTTACAAAGCGAAACGCGAACTCAAGATTTTGGAGCTTTTGCCTTTTTGCTTGCGCATGGTGAAGCGCCGCGAAAATCAAAAGATTCGCGGGCATGAACGACAGATTGATTTGGGGAACGTGATGGCGGCGAAAGCGCGCCTCCCGTTCCAACTGACCGCAGGTCAGGACGCGGCGCTGAATACGATTATCGATGGTCTCAACGGCAAAAAGCAATTCCATGCACTGTTGCAAGGCGACGTGGGCTGCGGAAAAACGGTTGTCGCGATGCTTGCCATCATGGCGGTCTGCGGAGCAGGCGAACAAAGCGCCCTAATGGTCCCGACAGACATTCTCGCAAGGCAGCATTTCAAATCTCTCAAGCCGTTCTTCGATGCAGCCGGGATCCGCGTGCACCTGCTTGTCGGGGCGACTCCCGCCGCCGAAAAGAAAGTCATCTTGGGCGAACTCCAGATGGGGCTTTGCAACGTCGTCATCGGAACGCACGCGCTCTTTAGCAAAGACGTATTCTTTGCAAAACTCGGGCTCGTGATTATTGACGAACAACACCGTTTCGGCGTGAGCCAGCGCGAAGCGCTGCTCGCCAAAGGCGACTACCCCGACATGCTCGTGATGAGCGCAACGCCGATTCCGCGAAGCCTTGCCATGACGTTGTACGGAGACCTGAAAGTCATCAGCATCAAGGAAAAGCCCGCCGGACGCAAGCCCATCAAGACACGACTCGTGAACGCCGCCAAGCGCGAATCGATGAAGCAGTTTATTTGCAAAGAAGCCGCCGGCGGAAATCTCTGTTACTGGATTGCAAGCCGCGTGAACGCCGATAGTTCGACAGGCTCACCAACCGGTGCTTCGGGCGCATCGGCTAGCTCAGCGACCTTATCCTCCGCGGATTCAGCTACAAGTGATGGAAGCGCCCGCAGTGTCGATGACATCGTGAACGAAATGCGTTCCTTCATCGAAACCTTCGGCCACACCGACGCCAACATCGCAAAACTCAAAGTCGCAGGCGTCCATGGTCAAATGGACGACACACAAAGAGACGAAATCATCAAACAATTTGCCGCAGGCGAAATCCAGATTCTCGTCGCGACAACCGTCATCGAAGTCGGCGTAAACGTTCCCGCCGCAAACCTCATGGTCATCGACCAGCCAGACCGATTCGGCCTGGCGCAGCTTCACCAGCTGCGCGGGCGCGTAGGCCGCGGCAATCAGGAAGCCTGGTGCTTTTTGATGATTCCCGAAGGAGATGCCGCCGAAACGAGCATGGAACGCTTGTCGCAATTCGCCGCTACCGAAGACGGCTTCGAAATCGCCGAACTCGACTTGAAAACGCGCGGTGCCGGGAACCTCGAAGGCAATGAACAAAGCGGAGCTTGGGTATTCCGCTGGTTCGACTGGATTCACGACCAGGAACTCATTTCGCAAACGCTCGAACGCGCGGAGCACATATTAAAAGACGGCTCCGCCTTTAACGAAACCGCCAAAGAAAAAATCCAAGCCTGGTACAACGAAAAGCCCTCGGCAAACGAGGACGGAGTTCACTAAATCAAGCGCGTCATCGTGCCAATTACAAGCGCAACAAGCACGACATTCAAAAAGAACATCGCACGGCGTACAATCAAGAAAAATATCGCCTGCCAATGGAATATGTGGTCGGTCGGATTGATAAGCTCTTTTGCCGCCAGAAAAACGTTGATGAGCCCGGTCATGACAAGCATCAAAGCACCAATAAAGTAACCTTCCTTCCACACAAGAATCGTAAGGGCCGTTCCACAAATCATGGCGATAATACCAATGATGATCTCGACACGTAAAATGACGCACTTGACTTCGCGCGCCCTTTTCTTGCGAGGAGTTTCATCTATTTGTTCTTTTCCGTCCGTAGCCATGACAAGACCCTTCTAAAAAATAATTTATAAAATAAGAACTTTACAACGAATACGTAGTCGTTATAGAGTAATGAGCATCACCTTTACGCGCCCCATTCAACGGGAAACTCACGTCAATCTTGTTAATCAAGCGGCTGATAGACTTCGTCTGCGCAAGACGAACTCCAAAACCAGCCACATAAATTAAATCCTTGCGGTTGATATCCATCATGCGAGCAGCCGTTTCGCCAACACTCCCGAATACAACTACAACAGGAGCAAGCGTCAGGATTTCGACATCCGGGAACCAACGTTGTTCCAAGTTCCCGTAAACACGTGCCTGACCTGCATAAAATCCAGTCGGGAACCCGACAAAACCGTCGGCACCGCCAAGCGTCAACTGGTAACCAAGCTTCGCGTCATCATACAAATCAACCAATCCCGACAAGGCCGTCGAAAAACGAGTACTCGGGTGGAATATATATTCGCCATTCACACGACCATAAAAATCACGACGTTTGCCATGGTCCAAATAAAAGTTCATATACGACTTGAGCGTCAGGTGATGACTTTCACGTCCAAGATAAAGGTTCGTCCAAAAGTCCAAACGGATATCATTATTATCGGAACCAAGCTGTTCGTAATTCTTCGAAATTTGAGCCTTTATGGAAAAGCCCTTATCGACATCTTCCGTCCACCTGACGTTATGGAAATTCTTGAGTTTCTCGTAACGCAAGTTCGAGTACATCACATAAAGACCGAGACGAGAATCCTTGCGTTCCGGAACCCAGTCGTTAACAGCAACCGAAGAATCTATCTTGTACGCATTTTGACCATCCGTGAACCAGCGAGGAATCACACGACCTTCGTCAGCCGTTTCCCGCAAATAATCATATGTAGCCCCCACATAAAATTTACGTTGCGTTCCGCCAAAAGAGCGGCTCAAACGGAAACTCAGCGAATCATTGATATAATCCTCGATGCGAATTAGCTCAACAGACTTTTTGCCATTGAATCGCGGGAACCCCAGCGAGTCGAGCTTTTCTTTCGAGAGAGTCTTTTCGACAACGCCTTGCGGAAAATCACCACTCCCGTATATGTAGCTATTGCGTTTGTTCTTCAAGCCCTCAAGTGTGTATGCCCACTGGTTCACGCTACGGCTTAGGAACGGCACGTACATTTTCCAGCTGGCGAGATAACCATCAGTATTATAGCTGTACAAGAAATCTAAGTGGTTGTAGCGAAAAAGAAAATGCGGGTCACCATATTCCACCTGCAACATGTTGCGAAACTCGTCATGACCGTAGTAGAATCCGAGCTTTTGTCCAAGCCCAAGAAAATTACTTTCCTGTATACCGATACCGAATATCATGTTCTTGTACTTCCATTCGCTACCCGAAAAACCAAAACTCAGGGGAATCGTAAGCGTCCAGTTGTCGCTCGTTTGCACATCAACTATGTTCTTGCCGTTTTCGCTTGCCACGGAAATATTCGCATCCGAAAGGAACTTTTGGTCGCGCAAGAAACGTTCCGCTTCCAAAAGCAAATTCAAGTTGACCAAGTCACCTTTGTCGAATAGCAAAAGTTTGCGGACCGTCGCCTCGCGGGTTTCGATATGAACCCAGTTCAAAATATCATACGCCCAACGGTCGTACTTCGTATGCGCACGAGAATCGTCAAAAGCATCACCGATATTGTAACGGATTTCATCGACACGGAAAACGGCAGAAGAATCAACAAAATCTGCGGAATCATTTGAAGAATCCGCTGAAAAGGAATTAGCAAAAGACGCAGAAACAATGCACAACAAACAAAATATCAATTTTTTCATAGATGGAAATATACAAAAATAGAGATGCGAAAAAAGCGCAATTTGAAATCTTGGCAACCTAGATTACAAGACAGAATCACAGCTGTTACATACAAAGAAATCAATTCAAAAATGCGGCTGATAAAATTTAGATCCAGCATGGCAATGCCCGCCGGAGCCCGCCCTGGGCTTGCCAAACGGGCGGGCTCGGCCACTTTCAGGCGGGAACTCCATCGCAACATTGCGCGGGCGGCATATAAAAGAAAAGCCCCGCTCGCCGTGTTCCGGCAAGCGGGGCGTGAATCCAGCGGCGACCTACTCTCCCGGATCCGAGGACCAGGTACCATCGGCGATGCGAGGCT
>CADCDO010000083.1 GCA_902800345.1 Fibrobacter succinogenes | reverse complement strand
GAGCACGGCGCCTTTGGTGTCGTCGTAGAATAGCGGGGCGATGGTGACCTTGGGCGGGGTCTGCTTTTCGCCGACTTTTTCCTTGTAGAACACGCTGCCAATGTACCAGCCGATGGAGGCTCCCATCAGGGTTCCTGCGACGGCGTCGGAGAACCAGTGGGCCTCCCCTTTTGCACCAAGAACCATGCTTGTCGCGATATAGCCTGCATATAGGGCGCAGCCCGCCACGACAAGAGGCTTGTCGCGGTTATAGCTTGCGATGCTCATGGCCATGGCCGCGTTGGTCATGGAATGTCCCGAGGGCCAGCCGTAAAAGACTCCGCGCCTAAAAAATCCCCACTTGAAATCGCGGGAACGCTCGCCGCTATTGAGTTCTGCGTCAGGGTGCTCGCGTGCCGAAATCGCCTTGAGGATGTTGTTGTAAAGAAACGCCACGGCGGTAGCCTGCACGGCGACGGCACCGGTGTTGTTCAGCGCGCGGTTATCGCTGAAAAAATACATGTATCCCGGAACAAGAATCGGGAAAAATGTCCCCATCATCATGCCGGGAGTGAACGCAATGCCATACGCGAGCTGGTCCTGACGGGCTGCAAAACGGGCCACCATCAGGTCGTTGTTTTCCATCGAGAACTTGTACGTAAGCGCACCGCCGAGCATGTGGAACCCGAGCGGCCAGCCGAACGCACTCAGCAACATGTTATGGCCCAGATGGTCGAACGGGGAAAGCTTTTGTGCGCTATCGATGGCTGCGGAATCCACGCTTGTCGAATCGGCTGCGGGCATTTCAGCATGTGCGAAACCGGCAAATGCTGCGAACAGCATAAGCACCAATATCTTTTTAAATGTCGCTATATTCCGTAAATACATCCTTATAAAATATACAAACTAAATCATCAGGAACTTATAGAAAGATTGTAGCCGATTCCAAGAACGATGATTGCCGCTGTAACCGTTCCGAAAAAGACAAATATCAGCTTAAGTGTCATGACCTTTTTCAAAAGCATGGCTTCGGGGAGCGAGAGCCCTACAACGGCCATCATAAAGGCAAGTGCCGTGCCAAGAGCGACACCCTTTTGAACAAGAACCTCGACAATGGGAATAACTCCAGCTGCATTTGCGTACATGGGAACGGCAAGAATTACCGCCAGGGGAACGGCAAACCATTTGTCTTTTGACAGGTATTCTTCGAAAAATCTCGAAGGAACATAACCGTGCATTAATGCGCCGATTGCAATGCCTGCAAGCACATAGGGCAAAACCGAACGCGTTACACCAAGGGCATCCCTTGCTACTTGGGGTATTTTCTGCAGAACTTGAACGCCCCTTTGCTTAAGGCTACATGGCTTTGAATCGTTATTGATGGATTCGTTTGTCCGCTGCAAATTTTTCACCCAATCGCTTAGAAATCTTTCCAGCTTGAACCGTTCCAGGAACATCCCTAAAAATGTTCCAAGAAACACGCCGGAACCTACATAAATCACAGTCACTTTCAATCCGAATGTTCCCGCAAGCATAGCAACAGCGACCTCGTTTACAAGTGGCGATGTTATAAGAAAACTGAACGTGACGCCAAGGGGGATGCCGCCCCTGACAAAACCGATGAACAGGGGAATACTGGAACATGAGCAGAAAGGGGTAATCGCTCCGAAGATTGCGGCGAGGAAATATTGGACTCCGTACAAACGATGCGACGACAAAAAATTGCGAATCGCCTCAATCGGAAAAAATGTATTCAGCAGCCCCATCAGGAAACTAATAAAAAGCAATATCAGGATAATTTTGAGGCTGTCGTAAACGAAGAAATTTATCGTCGAGCCCAAAGGAGACGAGCCATCCAATCCAATGATGTTGTAAACAAAATTATCGGTGAATGATTGTATCATAGAAAGCCCTTACTGCCGTGTCGATTTCATCCCTTACACGACGAAATTCCTGCAGAATTTCGGTTTCTGTCCCTCTGAACGCGTCAGGATCATCAAAGCCAAGATGAATTCTGTTCTTGACACCCCCCAAAAAAATCGGACAACTTTCTTTCGCCTTGTCGCAGACGGTGACAACGTAGTCCCACGATGTATCAAGGTACTGCGATACATTTTTTGGCTTATTAAGGGAAATGTCAACCCCTCGTTCCTTCATCACTTCGATTGCAGTCGGATGCACGTTCTTTGCCGGAAACGTTCCTGCAGAACATACGGTCAACGACGAATCCAGAGCCTTGAGAAATCCTTCGGCCATTTGACTACGGCACCTGTTGCCTGTACAAAGAAAGAGTATTTTCATATTTCACCTTTGATAAGTTTTTTTATTTTATCTTCGCTAATTTTACCTGTGGACACAAGCCGTTCATCGACAACAAGCGCGGGTAAAGTCATGACATTGTACGGAAGCATTTGGACAACATCGTCAATGCGGGAAACTGAAGCTTCTAGGCCCGATTCCTTAACGATTTTTTCAACAGATTCGGCGAAAGCAATGTTACAGCCACACCGGCTCATGAGTATTTTTATGTTTTTCATTTTTTCCTCTTTTTTTGTTTGTAGTTCGTAGAATAACGAACATATATGGCAAAATTTTTTAGCAACTGCATTCCCTATCGCAAAAATCTTTATTGAAAAAATCACTGAACAATGCCTGGGCCTTTTTCCAGTTTTTTTTGTTTATACAGTACTTGACCTTGGGCGTTTCGATTTCACCCTGGATCAAACCGGCCTCTTTTAGCTCCTTTAAATGCTGGCTAACCGTGGCCTTCGCAATGGGCAGTTCTTCGTGGATATCGCCAAAATAGCAGGTATTGCGCTTGGCCAAGAACTGCATGATACTTATGCGTGCGGGATGCGCCAAAGCCTTGGCATACCTCGCCAAAGTCTCGGTTTCTTCACAGTATTTGCTTTTTTGGGCCATTTCGTTCCTGTTTGTTGTTCGTAAATATACAAACATTATTTTTGAAAAGCAAGGGAATTATTGTTTTTTTTCTTGAGGTGACAAGAAAACGTTTATTCCACCGAGAATGTCGCCTTCACGTTCCCTTTGCCGTTTCATATCCTGTTGCAAACGCCAGGTGTGGCGTCCGGCGACATCAAGAATGCCGCAGCAAACAACGTATTCAACATACAGCGAATAAAACCCATTACATTTTACTCGTGAATCTTGTAATTATTCAGGAGCATTTCGCCCACGCCGGGAGCTTCCGGATCGTGGGTCCCTTTCCCCTTGTCCAAAGCCCTCATTTGCTCCATTTCGCCTTCGGAGAGTTCAAAGTCGAAGATATCAAGATTCCCCTTGATGCGTTCCGGATTGGTTGACTTGGGCAATACAATGACTCCGCTCTGGATTTCAAAACGTAGAATCACCTGCCCTGTGTTCTTGCCGTATTTTTTTGCCAGCGCAACAACAGTCTCGTTGGCAAGCAAACCCTTGTCACCGTGTCCCAGAGGATACCATGCTTCCAGCCTGACGCCTTGCGGGTCAAGAAGCTTGCGCAGTTCCTTCTGCTGGAAATAGGGGTTGCATTCCACCTGGTTCACGCTTGGAATTGTCGAAAAACGGGGCACGAAGCTGTTCCAAATTTTCGGCGTCATATTGCTTACGCCAATAGAACGAATTTTTCCCGCTTCCTTTGCTTCTTCTAAAGCCTTCCAAGCCCCTTCGACATCACCGTAAGGCTGGTGCAGCAAATAAAGGTCCATGTAATCCATGCCCAGGTTCTTGAGAGATGTATCTACACCTTTCTTGGCCGCATCGTAGCCATAATCCTGCAGCCAGAGCTTGCTTGTAATAAAGACTTCGTCGCGCTTGATACCCGAATCGCGGACGGCCTTGCCTACATCGCTTTCATTCATATAGGCGGCTGCCGTATCGATATGTCGATACCCCGCCTTGAGTGCGTCCAGCACGGCACGGTAAGTTTCACCACCGTTCGGAATCATGAATACGCCAAAACCCACTGTCGGAATTTCGACACCGTCGTTCAACCTGATTCTTTCCATAACACGTCTCCTTTTATAGATAATATAAACCTTTGAGTCTACTCTAAGTCAAGTCTTTTTTCATAAATAGACATAGTTATACATTCTTTCGCTTATTTTGCACACTGTGCAATTATGTTCTTGCATTTGCATTTCAAGAAGTTTTTTTTAGCATGTACCAAAGGCAAACGCTACAGCGAGAACTATTAGGAGAATCATGGATGAAACGTAAAATGTTAGAGCTTTCGCTGTTTATTCCACCGAAAATGTCGCCTTCACGTTCCCTTTGCCGAGGATCTGCTGGAGGCGTTTCTTGTTCACGTTGTCGATACGGGCGAGGCGCGTGAAGTTCCAGGAATTCTTGTCGTAGTAGATGGTGATGGAGTTGCCCTGGTAAAGGATGATGTCGCCCGCGTCGGTGTCGATTTGCTTGTCGTTGCGCGGGAAACTGCGCGGCAGGTCGGCCACCTTCTCGAAGCTGCCGTAGTCATGCATGTCGAGCGTCATGTCGCCCTGCGCGAGAAATTCGGCGAAGGCCTTGGCCGAGGAATTTTCTTCGAGCGTCGCCGTGAAGGTGGTATCGTTCACATGGATCTTGAGTTTCACGGGAGCCTCCGTTTGGGCAGATGAACTTGTTGGTACTGCGCCGGGCGTTTTACTGGCGGACGATTTTGGCGTCTGAGCTTCGGGTTGCGACGAATGGCTCGCGGCGTCGCTGCA
The DNA here is from genome assembly GCA_902800345.1 of Fibrobacter succinogenes. GTDB lineage: Bacteria > Fibrobacterota > Fibrobacteria > Fibrobacterales > Fibrobacteraceae > Fibrobacter > Fibrobacter succinogenes_H. Next base: position 3,273 of record CADCDO010000083.1, on the reverse strand, counting down.
GGCGACCAGAAAGAACAACGCTATAAGGGCAATGTTTCGCATACACACAATATAAATAATTGTGCAAGCAATTCAAAATACTTATTTGCTATGACTCACTATGCCTTTTGCGCATAGTGAACCACAGGCGAGAACCGAAACAAGCGTCAAAACGGCACCCACAACTAGGACGATCGAGACACTTGTGGCAATGTCGCCCATGCCGACCAGCGGAGAGACGATTCCGCCCATCAAGAATCCCGATGCCCCGATGGCCGCGGCTGCGGTGCCTGCATTTGCGCGTTCGGCGTTCAAAGCCAATGCGTTTGCCGGGGGCTGACTCATGCCGAACATGAACGTAAGCCCCATGAAGGCGACCTGCAGAAGCGGGAGTAAAGCGTGCGTCATGAGTGCGACAGCAACAGCAATCGCAAAAACGAACATCCCCGTGCCCGCGATTTTCAGGGCCTTGTATTCGTTGCCGACTTTACCCGACAACGCGCAACCGATGGCTGTGAAAACGGCGTTCAGTGCAAAGCACAGACTAAAGCCGACAGGCGAAAGGCCGTAGATTTTTTGGTAGATAAACGGCGAAGACGCGATATACCCGAACAAGATAATCATTGGGAATGTGCATACCAAGAAATACGATACGTAGGCGCGGTTCTTGAACACTTTTACATACAAGCTAAAACTTGCAAAGACAGATTTTTTGCTGCGGCGTTTTACCGGGAGCGATTCCTGGAATTTCCCTGACATAAAGAGCAGCAGCGCCCCATACAGGAGCAACACTGCGAAAGTTCCCTTCCAGCTCATGAAATTCAGCAAGAATCCGCCTAGCACCGGGGCAATAATCGGGGCGACTCCGTTCACCGCGCTCACCATCGCAAGGAACTTGGTGAGGACGGGACCACGGTAGGAATCCGCTGAAATGGAACGTGCTATCACGATTCCGCCGGATGCCGCCATGCCCTGCAACAAACGAAACACGTTGAAGGTTACGATGTTCGGCGCGACAATGCAGGCGACAGTCCCGCAAACAAAAAGCAACAGACAAACTAACAACAACTTTTTGCGGCCGTACTTGTCGCTCAGTGGGCCTACAAAGAGTTGCCCCACCGAAAGTCCGAGCATGCTCATGGTGAGGCTCAGCTGAGCCATCGGTGGGCTTGCTGCAAAGTAATCGGCAAGGCTCGGGAGGGCCGGCAAGTAAAGGTCCGTCACGAAGGGGCCAAATGCCGAAAGCAGCCCAAGCAACAGCATGAGGAAAGTGAATTTCTGTTTTCCGCTCATAAATTCCTCTTGGCGAAACCGCACGGAATCGCCATAAAAAAAGCCCGCAAAGCCGGACAACTGGACTTATGCGGGACCGCTACACGTTGATTTCGCAAGCGAATTTAGGAAAAAATTTTTCCGTTGGCAAGTTCTTGACAAAGGCAAAAAAAAATAATTTTATCTATCTTTTCGTTTGTGACAGGCATCGAAGAACAATTCAACGGCAAGAAACTCCTTGTCAAGAAACTCATTCCGTTCGGGTTCACGAAGGAAGGGTCTAACTATGCGCTCGTCCGCGAAATACTTGGCGGGCAATTCCGCCTGGAAATCAGAGTGGGACGGGGCAAGAAAGTTTCGGTCAAGGTATTCGACAACGATTCCGGTGAAGAATACCTACTGTTTTCGGTGCTGTCAGTGCAGGGCGCTCTCGTGGGCCGCATCCGCAAAGATGTTTCCGCTATTACGGATAAATTTATAGGCGATTGTTTCGAGACGCAGATTTTTAAAAGGAAATCAGCAAACGACCTGATTGGTTACGCGGAGCAAAAATACGGAGACAAGCCCGAATATCTGTGGGAACGGTTTCCGCAATTCGCCGCCATCCGTAAGCACGAAAACAAGAAATGGTATTGCCTATTGGGGACTGTCGAAAAATCAAAAGTTGGCCTCAAAGGCGACGAGATTATCGAAGTGGCGAACTTCAAGATAGTCCCGAAGGAATTGCCGGGACTCCTGAAAAAGCCCGGCTACCTCCCCGCATACCACATGAACAAGAAAAGCTGGGTAACGGTCATCCTTGACGGAACGGTGCCGCTAACCGAAATCAAGAAATTGCTGGATAAAAGCTACACGCTGGCGTGAAAAACGGCCCTAGTTCTAGCTTTTATTTAATATCAATCAAATCAAAATACATCAGACGCGTGTGCAAAGGTTTTTCGCCCAGCATTTTTACATTGATTCCAAGAGCCCTTGCTTCGTTAATTTCGGAACTATAAAGGAATTTGAAATTGTTTTTCTGATAATAATGGATGACTTCCGGTTTATTAATCGCGTCAACGATGATAAACCGACAACCAGTCTTGTTTTCGTCGCTACGGAACCAAGCTTTGATGAAGTCCATTACTGCAGAGCCAAAACCTTGTTTGGCGAATTCAATATTCGTCCCCAGGCGACCGACCAAAACTCCAGGATAGCGGCGAAGATTCTTCTCGCCATTCTCCGTGACATATTCAATCTTCGCCTTGTCTTCAGGAGCAAGTTGTTTGATTCGAATTGAATCGTTTGATATTGTAAATGCAGCAACGATGCTTTCGGGACGCTCTCTTAGACGAAAGACATAAGTCTTTCCCAAAAGTTTTTCACCGTATAGTCGAAAATCCTCTCTGAAAAATTCGTCAAGGTCTTCATTTCCGCATTTGAAGGGGTTGCAACTTTGCAGCAATTCCGAAGAAAGCCGAGCAAATGAGCATCGGTTCAAAAATTCGGCAAGGGTCATGTCTAGAAACCTTGTTCGCGGAGGAAATTCCTAACGAGCAGGATTTTATCGCCAAAATCCTGTTTACGCTCGTTTTTTTCGGCGTATTCGGCTTCCTTGAGAAAACGTTCAGCGTCTTCCCCTTGAAGTGTCGGTATGGATCTTATTGCCACTGCCATAGGTTTATTCCTCAGTTTAAAAATAGGTTTTGAATGTCTAATTGTCAATATGGCGTTTTTTGCACATATTCTAAAATAGCATTTAAAAATGGCAAAAAATGACAAAAAACAACCAAGGTCACATTTGTGACCTTGGACAGCAGCGATAATTGTCGCGGTTAGATGACTTTTGCTTACTTCAAGTTCGTCTTGAAGAATTCGTTCAGCTTTTCGAAGGGGATTTTTTCCAGGTTGTCGTAGAGGTCCACGTGGGAGGCTCCGGGGATGACGAGGAGTTCCTTGTTGCCGACGGTCTTGCTCCAGTTCTTGGTGGCGTCGAGTTTTGCGGGGACGTTCGCCTTCTTGCCGGTCATCTTTTCGAATGCG
>CADCDO010000082.1 GCA_902800345.1 Fibrobacter succinogenes | reverse complement strand
GAAACGCCGTAGCCGTTGCCGTCCTTGTCGAACCAACGAGTCCACCACTTGCCGTCCCAAGCGCTGTCGTTGAATGCCTTCTTGACATCTTCGTACCAGCCCTTGTACATTTCAACGGCTTCCTTGTCGCCGAGAGCTTCTTCAATGCCCATCATTTCGAGCAAAGCCTTTGCGTACAAAGCAGTGTTGAACGTAGATTCTGCACCGAGCGGAAGGTTCATGCAGTCGTTCCAGTCGGCAAAGCCGAGGAGCGGAAGACCGTGCTTGCCGAGATGTTCACGAGAGAACTTGACAGAACGCTTCAAGTGTTCGAGGACAGTGCCCTTCGGACGGTCTGCACGCTTCTTGCCTGCGACATAGAACGGAATTTCTTCGTTGAGAAGTTCCATCTTGCCAGTTTCTCTGAGGTAGTTTGCAACAGTGAGAACAATCCAGAGGTGGTCATCGCCGTACCAGTCTGCGTAAGCCGGGTTGCCGTTTTCGTCGAGCACGCCCTTCTTTTCGCGGGAGTCACCGGCGTTAGCTTCGTTGCCGTTATCTTCTTCGAGGGCGAGCGGAGCATACTGGTGCATGGCGTTACCTTCCGGGCGCTGCACGGAGAGGAGGTTCTTCGTGAGAACGAGAGCTTCTTCCGGCATGTGGCTCATGACGCCCATGAGGTCCTGGCTGGAGTCACGGTAACCGATACCGCGGCTGGTGCCGTAGCCCAACTGGTAGAGGGACAAGTAACGGCTCCAGTTCTTGGTGGTGTGGCACTGACGCGGGTTGTGCACGTTCACCATGGAGTTGAATGCGGCATCCGGAGTGTTCACCTGGATTGTAGAGAGGTAGTTTTCCCAGAACTTGGCGAGTTCGTCGAAAGCCTTGTCGACGTTCTTCAAGTCGCGGTACTTCTTGATAGCCTTGGCAGCAACCTTGAGGCTCTGTTCCTGACCGAGCTGGGTGCAGGTACGGAAAGTCTTCTTGGCAGCGATCTTGCCAGCGTGGATCATGAGAGCGGCAATGTTGTCGCCACGGTCGCATTCGCTGTTAGCAAGTTCCTTGTTCTGGAGGCTGAGCGGATTTGCCCAGGAACCCATTTCGTTTGCACCGAGGAATACGCGGCGGTCGCCATCGAAGCTACCGACCTTGCAGTCAGCGGTAACGTAGTTCACGGCGTAGTCGCGCTTCATATAAGCGTACTGTTCCAAAACGACGTGGCCGTCCTTTTCCCAGTGGCCCTTGAGGGTCATGGTCTGCGGAACCCAGTCGGCGTTCGTGAGCTGCTTTTCAGCTTCGAAGTGGCTGAATTCATAAACCGGGATGATGTCCACTTCCTTAGCGCCACCGGCGATGTTCGTCACCTGGATGTCCTGGAGAAGCGTGTTGGAGCCCGTCGGCACGAAAATCGTCACCTGCACACGGAGGCCGTAAACTTCGGCAATCCAGCGCATGTAGGAAAGACCCACGTGGCATTCCCACTTGTCAAGCTTGACGAGTGTCGGAACGTAGAACGGGGAGAAAATCTTGTAGTTCTTGCCATCCTTGATACGGATGTAGATAGTGCTGGCCTTGAAGTCAGAGCACGGCATCTGTGCAATGTACTTGGTGATACGGTTGAGAGCCGGGTCGCCTTTGCAAACGAGAGTGCCGCCGGTCGTATCGACGATACCGCCGAAGTTAAGTGTACCGACGTAGTTGCACCACTTGATCGGGGTTGCCGGGGTGGTGAGCACGTATTCTTTTGCAGCGTCATCAAAGTAGCCATACTTCGGGGCAGCGGCCTTTGCGGGCTTCTTTGCCGGGGCCTTCTTTGCAGCGCTCTTCTTCACTTGTTTTGTAGCCATTGTATCTCCGTTAGAGAGGGGTGTTGTAAAAAGTGATTAGTGGTTGGTGATTCGAGGTTAGGACCCCTATCAGAAACCGTTAAAACTTTTGCGAGGTAAATATAGTTTTTTATTTCGTCATTCTGAGCGAAGCGAAGAATCCAGTCAAAGAACGCACTGGATCCTTCCACCTACGGTGTCAGGATGACGAGCATTCGTCTAAACTCTACTCATCAAACTTTTCAAAATCTCTGTTGCCGAAGTTGATGTAGAAGTATCCGCCGAGCTTCTTGTTGCGGACCGGATCGCGTAGAATACCGATAGCGGCACGTACATACTTGAGTTCCACCAAAATGTGGTCGCGGCTCATGCAGTTGAGGAACGGGCCTTCCGGGTAAAGCGTCGGGCGCGGTTCTTCGGCAATCATCTTTTCAAGATTTTCTACCTCCTGGACCAAACGCCTTTCGTGAACTTCTAGAGTACGAATAAGTTCTTTATTGTCCGCACCGTACAAGAAAGCAAAACCTAGCGTACGCGGATCGTCGTTGAAACCAGTCAAATGCTTGAGCACTTCCTTGCGGAGAACTTCCTTGCCTTTGTCTGTAATATTGAAAACCATACGTTCCGGGCGGTTTCCGTCGCGTTCGGCATGACCGACAATGCACCCGTTCTTTTCAAGCGTAATCAATCTATTATAAACAGTCGATGTGCTAATCTTAGCCCAGCGGTCGAGTTCACGGTCGCGGATTTCCGTAATGATGTCATATCCGCTGCGTTCGTGCTCCAGGATGAGGCCCAGTAATACAAGATCGTAACGATTCATTTAAATTCCTTAATTTTAGATATTCCAAGTTGGAATATATGTTCATCAGAAAAACTACATTATTTTCTCAAAAAAGAAAAAACTTCACAAAAAAATCGGAAAAAAATGCTTTACATCACAAGGGTTCTTTTCAACCTTTTAGCAACATTTTCGTGAATAATAGTTTATATTTCTATTATCAAATTGATATCATATTATTTATCAAAAAACAGGTGGGGATAAAATGGTTAATAGCAATAAAATTCGCTTGAAATATTCCATTATAAGATTCGCTCCGCTGATTCTTGTCATCTATTTTGTCATCGAAGCTTTTTCAGCGTTCCAACTCGAAGACAAAAATGCCGTCATGTCGCGCAACAAGGACTACATCCAGGACATTACGCAAGCCATGGCAGACAAGTTGGACGACATTTTTGACAATTCCCTCAAAGATATCAAGACGCTTGCCAAACTCAGTTCCAACGACTTCAAGAAAGGGAAACTCAATGCCGTTTATCTTGCCGAACTCGAGAAGATTGTACAGTTCGACCACCTGCAGTTCATCGACAAAACAGGAACAGCCCAGACGACATCGGGCAACACAGTCAACTTGAGCCAGCAATCATATTTTAATGACGGCATGAAGGGCAACAGCGGGATTTACGTTGTAATGCCCTCGGATAACGAAATGCCCCTCATCCTCTTTTACGCACCCGTCATATTTAACAGACAAATTGTCGGCGTACTCACATCTTCGTTCGACGAAAATACAATCAAACATCTGCTTGAATACAAAGTTTATGGAGCGACCGGCTCTGCAGGTATCGTGAACACGGAAGGCCAGAACTTCATCACGCTGACTTCGATAGACATACTGCAATCGTCTGTCAAGGAACTTGACAAGAAGAACTTGAAAAGCATCCTTTACACATCGATGTTCGATGAAGAAAATAAGGACAAGATAATCAAAGCCTACACGACGCTTTCGCCTACAAGTTACACATTCAAAGGAACCGCTGACGAAATCCTGGGATACATTGCACCACTGCGTACCGTACCGTTAAGCATTTATTCGATATTCCCGTCCAAAGCGGCGAAGAGCCTCTATTCCATGGGCATCAATGCGGGGCACACCTTGCAGTTCCTGCTCATTGTCATCTTCTTCGGCTACATTGCTTATCTTGTATTCGTCCAGTTTTTGATGATGCGCGCCGAAGCACGCGAGAATCGCATTGCAAGCTATATCGCCAAGGCCGAAAATTCCATTGCGAAGGCGATGGTCATCGTCGATGCCCAAAAGGGTACGTTTAAAGATTACTCTTCCATTTCGCACCCGTTTCCCAAGGAAGGTCGCATCGACGAAATGGAGAACGGATTCATCCAAAATTTGGACGACTCGCAAAATGGCCAAGACTTCAAGTACTTTTTTGATGTCATCGTCAAAGGGCGTAAAGTCCCGAAAGAAATTCCAAATGTTGTATTCAGCAGCAACGAACCGAACGGTTATACGCAATACATCACGATGGCCTATATCCCCGTCGAAGTCAAGAAAAATGTTGTTCAAAAAGGGATCATTTTCTTTCGCGACATCACCGCCGAAAAATCAAAGGAAATCGAAGCGAACCGCCGCCTCTCGCTCGCTTTGGAAGCAGCACGCAAGGCAAGCAACGCCAAGACGACATTCTTGTTCAACATGTCCCATGACATCCGAACCCCGATGAACGCCGTCATGGGATTTACAGCCATGGCCAAAAAACACATCGACAATCCCGAGACCGTCAAAAAATACTTGGAAAAAATCGATGTCGCCGGGAAACAGTTGCTTTCGCTCGTGAACCAAGTCCTCGAGATGTCGCGTATCGAATCGGGAAAGATTATCCTGAGCGAACAAAAGTGCGACCTCGAGAAAATGATCATGGCGCTTTCTACGACCTACGGCACCCATGCAGAATCGAAAGGGATCTTGTTTACGGCGACCATCACGAATGTAGAACATAAGTTTGTCTATATCGACAGCGACCGCATCAACCAAATTGCGGCAAACATCATCGGCAACGCAATCAAGTACACCCTAGAAGACGGGAACATCATGTGCACGTTGAGCGAACAGGAATGCGAACGCGAAGGCTACGGACTTTACACGCTCTCGGTCGAAGATTCCGGCATCGGCATGACACCCGAGTTCCTAGAACACATTTATGATGAATTTACGCGCGAAAGGTCCACTACCGTAAGTCGCATTCAGGGAACGGGTCTTGGTATGACTATCGTTAAAAAACTTACGGACCTCATGGGCGGAACAATCCATATCGAATCCCAAAAAGGTCAAGGAACAAAAATTTCCGTGACCATTCCCATGAGATGGTGCGACGAGTTCAAACGCGACACGACCGAACCGAAAAAAGTAACGACAATGTCGCTCAGGGGCATGAAAGTGCTACTGGTCGAAGACAACGAGATGAATCGAGAAATTGCCGAGGAACTCCTGACTGAAAGGGGAATTGTTGTCGATACGGCTCCCGACGGAGATGTCGCCGTAGAGAAAATACGCAATGCGGAACCCGGCGAATACGAACTTGTCTTAATGGACGTGCAGATGCCTCGCATGAATGGCTACGACGCCACAAGAGAAATCCGCGGCATGAAGGATCCTTCAAAGTCGAACCTCCCGATTATCGCCATGACAGCAAACGCATTCGAAGAGGACCGGAAGGACGCGCTTGCCGCCGGCATGGACGGACACTTGTCTAAGCCGATTGACGTCCAGAAACTTATCGAAACGCTTACAAATTTCAGGGCGAACTGACAGAAGCGCAATTATTTTTTATAATAAAGACTGTAAGACAAAGGAGATTGTAATGAAAACCAAATTCTCACGCTTTACTTTATCCATCCTGATTGCAAGCATGTTTGCGATTGCAGTAACCACCCTCGCCGGATGCTCGTTGCTGAAAAAATATCAGGCCGCAAAAATTCTCATCAAGACCAAGATGGAATACAAGGACCTCACTTTTGATTCCGTCGTCATCGACCCGCCAATTCTCGAACTCGTCGAAAAGGGACTCAGCGGATTCATCCCCAACCCGGATGCAATCAAATTGGTGAAGGACCTTTCCCAAGGCATCATCAACAGCGAACTGGGCCATGCGAACTTTGACGTTTTCCTGAACGCCAAGAACACAGCCAAGGACACGCTGTGGATCAACAACTTCAAGATTGAGCTCAAATTCGATACGCTCATCACGATCCCGCTGACCCTGAAGGATTCCATGGTGCTTGCTCCGGGTGACAACGACATGCACCTGAACGCGGCTTTCCCGTTGGACATGCGCATTTTCAAGCTGAACCAGGTCACATACTATGGCATTGGCGGATTCCTCGACGTTTCCCTCTCTGCAGGTGGCGAATCCGTTTCCCAGGATTTCGAAATCAAGCGTGACGTCGATTCCGAAGAAGTCAAGAAACTCGAAGACCTTGTCCGCGACAAGCTCATGAAGATGCTTGTAGAAAAGTGGCTGGGCAAGATTGGCAAGTTTATTATCAAGTAATCTATAAAACATGGCAAAACGCAACTTTGTTCCGGAAAATTTGAATCCGGATGACGAAAAAGAAATTTCGAGACTCTACCGTTCACTGCTGCAGCGCGACATTCCCGTAAATACGGACAAGCTCCGCAAATGGATTTTGGATTGGAGTGAATTAGAATCTGTACTTGGCGAAGTCAGCTGCAGACGTTATGTGGCAATGACTTGTGACACCCGCGATGAAAAAGCGTCAAAGGCGTATGCGGATTTCGTCGAAAAGATCCAGCCCTTGATGAACGAGTACGACGACAAGCTGAACAAAAAGCTGATGGCGCATCCGTCCAAAGACTATCTCAAGGGCGAATTCGGCGAATGGCTCAAGGGGGTACAAGTTTCGTTAGACTTGTTCTCCCCGGACAATATTCCGCTGGAGACCGAAGAAAACAAGGCCGTGCAAGCATACCAGAAAATCACGGGCGGCATGAGTGTCGAGTTCGATGGCGAAATCAAGACCATGCAGCAGCTCGCCGCCTACATGGAAAAGACCGACCGAGACCTTCGTGAACGCGCTTGGCGCGCCATGTGGGAACGCCGCCTTCAGGACAAAGTTGCGCTTGACCAGTCTTATGACAAACTGTTTGACATCCGCAAGAAGATAGCGAAAAACGCCCATTGCAAGGATTTCATCGACTACATTTTCCTTGCAAAACACCGCTTTGACTATACGCCCGCCGACTGCGAAGCGTTCCACGAAAGCATCGAGAAACTCGTGCTCCCGTTGCAAAAGGAAATGTACAAGCGCCGCGCCCAAAAGATGGGACTTGAGCACTTGCGTCCGTGGGACCTGGATGTCGATCCGCTCAGCAGACCGCCCCTCAAGCCCTACCAGAGTGGCGACGAGCTGATCGAAAAAGTCGATTCCATTTTCGAAAGCATCCATCCGCAGGCAGGCAAATGGGCCCGCGAGATGCAGGCGAAAAAACTCATCGACCCGGATTCGAGGCTTGGAAAGGCTCCCGGCGGATACCAGATCGGTTTTGACGAAAGCCGCCTCCCCTTCATCTTCATGAATTCCGCGAATACGGATCGCGACATTTACACGCTGTTGCACGAATCTGGACATTCGTTCCACCAGTTTGCGCTCGCGGAACAGCCGATTTTCGCTTACCGCGACGTGCCGGCAGAATTTGCCGAAGTTGCGAGCATGAGCATGGAACTCATCGGCATGTCGAATTTGAAACCGTTCTACGGCGACGACACAGAAGCGATTGTCCGTAGCACCGAAGGCGAACTCGCCGACGTGATTTGGCTGTTCCCATGGGTTGCAAGCATCGACAGTTTCCAGCACCGCCTTTACAACTTCCCGGAACATACCGCCGAAGACCGCAGCGACATCTGGAGCGAAATCATGGACCGCTACGATGCCGGCGTGGATTACAGCGGGCTTGAAGCCGTCCGCAGGAACCTTTGGCAAAAGCAACTCCACCTGTTCGAATGCCCGTTCTACTACATCGAATACGGAATCGCACAAATCGGAGCTTTGCAAGTCTGGGCAAACTTCAAGAAGGATCCGCAAAAGGCAATCGACGATTTGTTCAAGGCCGAAAGCCTGGGTAGCAGCCGTCCGATTCCAGAACTTTTCGCAACGGCGAACATCAAGTTCGATTTCACGCCCAAAACGCTGGAACCCTTGATGCAAGTCGTATGGGATGAGCTGAGTAAGCTGTAAATAGAGATTAGTGGTTGGTGGTTAGTGGTTAGGATTGCAATAAGGTTCACTTTACATCCCTGCTTACTAACCACTGTTTACTAACCACTAAATTTTTTTGATTTTTAGGCCCATCCCTTGACAAACGAAAAATAAAAAGTTATAATTGGCGCACATCCTAATGGAGGGATGGCCGAGTGGTTGAAGGCGCACGCTTGGAAAGCGTGTTTACCTTACGGTAACGAGGGTTCGAATCCCTCTCCCTCTTCTAAATTTTTTTCGAGGTACCTTATGGCTGAGTCTCAGAGAGTCTATCTTGATGATATCTATGCTAGTGAAGAATGTCAAGGCTCGGTTTTCCGTGCTGTTGTCATGATGGCGCACGAAGCTCGCTTCATTAACAATCAGTCTAAGCAGGGTTATATCCAGCTCACTCAGAAACCCACCACCATCGCCATGAACCGTTTCAAGGAACATAAGCTTACGATGGTCGAAAAGGGCGTTAATGACGTGACTGAAGAAGCTGTAAAGGCTTCCGTTGCAGAAGTTGCTCCGACTGCAGAAGCAGTTGCCGAAGCAAGCGATGCTGCAGCCGACGCATTCTAATCTCGAAATTAAGACTTCAAAAAAGACCGCTTTCGAGCGGTCTTTTTTTTCGTCCTGCAATCCAGTAAAAATTTCTCTTAATTGCTTTTCAGGATTCTCGACGTTATCCCGCGGCGGATTTGGCCTGCTGCGCGCCCAAGAGCATCAAACAAACGCGACGGCACAGAAACATCCGAAATCTTATTAGGAATTCTTCGTTTGGCAATAGAAACCGGCCCATCCTTTGAAGACGTGTCCTTACCCGCTTCCACAATCTGCCAAATGAAATCGGACTGCGGTATCGAACTTGCAGATCGAACAAACTTATTCTGAACCACATTTTTTCCAACGGCCTGCAAATAAAGTCCGCTTTTGAAATTTTTGAGGAAATAGACATTCGACATGTTTGCTCTAGGCGCGCCGGCCTTTTCAAACACGTAACGTTGGTGGGCACCGCCGTTGTAACCGTAAGTCGATGCGACAACGCCTTCCGCCGTCGATTCGTTCGGGATATCGACCACGCGGTTTCCGAGCTGGATGCGGTAAGTAACAGGATTCTCGCCTACCGAATAAATTTTCACGAAAGTAGCCGTATCAGTGCAGCTCATCAATTCAAGAGCATTGGATGACGTAATCCCCATGCAAGTTTTTTCATCGACGAGAGACACGACCCTCCCCTGCATGTAGAACGCTTCCTTGAAAATGTCCTGGTACATAGCGTTCACGACTTTCACATGATTGATAAGGTCCTGTTCGGAATGGACTTCGCTTTTGTAATTAAGCCCATACGGCCAAAAATGCTGGCTGTCGCCTTTGAGAACGGCATCCGGGCCATCAATTTCCTTGAGAACCTTTTGAGCCTTTTCACCCTGAAAAACTCCGTCCTTGAACATTTTCTGATATTCCGAAGTCGTGCCCATGCCCATAGTATGCGCCATTTCGTGCATGGCAGTGCCCACGAACATGTAATTGCGATCCTTGCCGAAACGGAGGTCGCCATTGCTGCTAGCCTCAGCAGTCGGAACACCCGTGCTGTAATAAACTTCGATATGTTTAGAAAGGTCAGAATACTTGTTATAAAGAAAGACCGCCGAATCCATCGCCGCCGTAATAAACTTATAAGCTTCTTGCTCATCTTGAGTCGGATTGGCAGATTTATTCAGATGATATTCGACATTGCCGGCAAAAACGCTCGACACAGAAACTAAGAAGGAAAAAGATCCTATAAAAAGAGAGTTTCTAACCAAAAATTTCATAAATGACCTTCCTAAACACAATCTTAATTTACACTAATCCATAGGGACATGCAAGTAAAAAAAGTTTTTTTGTGAAAGAAAGAACTTTTTAATAAACCAAAATGTAATTTAAGCGCGAATTATCAAAAATAGGAGACAGCCCCTTGAAAGCTAGAATACTTGCATGTTCTACCGTCATCGCTCTTGCCGCCCTTACCGGGTGCTCGAGCAGCCAAAGCGCCATCAACCGCTCCCTCGGACAAGCCGAAGCGACCCGCATTCTCACAACCGACAACAAGCTTGATATCAACATCAAGTCTAGTGCCAATTCCAAGCTGGAAAACGCAAGGGCATTAAAAGAAGACGGTAAAATCGAAGAAGCACAAGCTCTTGCAGAACAGAGTGAACTCGAAATGCGCCTCGCCATAGCAAAATCCGAAAACGAAGCTGCAAAGAACGATGACAAGAAACTCGAAGAAGCACTCCGTGCAGACGAAGAACGCAAGGTGCTTTACCAAAGTATTTTGGACAAGGAAATCAGAAAGTAAGGAACTGCGATAATGAAAACTATTAAGATATTGACTCTCGGCACATTCGCCCTCGCCACATCCATGGTTTTTGCCGCTGAAAACGCAATCTCCCCGGTTGACCAATGCCGCATCGCCCTTGAAAACGCCAAGTCCTCGTTACCCTCAAACGCTTTTTCAGCGAAGCTGACTCTTGCCGAAGGCTACGGCACATTGACCGCACTCGAAACGATTTACGCAGACGATGACGATTCCAAGGTCATCCCGACACTTGTCGAAAACTGCGCCAAATATGCCGAAATCGCAAAGGTCCAAGGCGAAACGCAGACTCTCCGCAACCGCATTGCCGAAAACTGGGAAAAACGAGCCGCCACGAACCGCACTATCGAAGCGATCCAGGAACAAATCGGCACGGCCCGCAGCGGTAAGGTTTCTGACCTCGAAGCCGAAAAGCAAGAAATCAAGGCTCAAAAGGACAAGCTCGAAGCAAGCAAGCAAGAGGCCATGGACAAGCTGAACGCCCTCCAGTCCCAAATGATCCAGGTGACAAAGGACGCCCGCGGCATCATCCTCTCGATGTCCGACATCTTGTTCGACGTGGGTAAAGCGACGCTGAAAACCGACCTCATGACTAGCCTTGCAAAGATTGCCGGCATTCTCTCGGTCTATCAGCAGTTCGACGTGTCCATCGAAGGCAACACGGACAACACCGGTTCCGAAGAATTCAACATGACGCTTTCGCAACAGCGTGCCGAAAACGTGATGAACTTCCTCGTGGAGCAGGGCATTGCCGCGAACCGCCTCTCAGCGAAGGGCCTTGGCATGACCATGCCGATTGCCGATAACGACACCAAGGAAGGCCGCCAGAAGAACCGCCGCGTCGATCTCATCATTACGGATAGAACGCAGAAGGTGAAGTAGGTTATAGGTAACAGGTATTAGGTATAGTGTCACGCACTACGTGCGTCATAAATAGGTGGCTAGACGCGATTATTTCCCCTAATCCCTAAAACCTAACCCCTAAAACCTTAAATATTTTGCTAAATTTAGCGAGTAACTTTTAAACCGGCGGCGCAAGTCGCCAATCAAAAACAAGAGGTAAAACAAATGGCAGTTTCTTACAAGGAACTCGGCTTGGTTAACACCAAGGAA
>CADCDO010000081.1 GCA_902800345.1 Fibrobacter succinogenes | reverse complement strand
AGAAGACCCTGGGAAGCGGTGAAGGTCGTGGTCAAAGCACCGGCCTGCAGAGCACCGTGAACGGTACCGGCAGCGCCACCTTCGGACTGCATTTCAAACACGCGGGGAACCTGTCCCCAAATATTCTTCTTGCCTGCTGCACTCCAGTTATCGGCGTGCTCAGCCATAGGACTAGACGGTGTAATCGGGTAAATTGCCGCGACTTCGCTAACCGCAAACGCAACGCTAGCGGTGGCTTCGTTACCGTCACACGCAATCATCTTTTTTGCCATGGATATCTCCAGTTTTTAGGTTTTTTCGAAAAAATTCTGATCATATACACCTTCGGCGTGCGGCACACGCATGAAGGGCAAAAATCCACGTTTAAAATTAAATAAGATTGGTGGGAAAATCTGTAAGATTTTTGAAAAAATACAGGAATATTTGAGCATTACAGTCATTCCGGCCTCCGTGCCGGAAAAGACTTAATCGTTCTCGGCTTCTTCTGAGTCTGTCGGAAGCGTTGTCGTCTCGGCTTTTAGCAATTTCTGGTTGATTTCGATCTCGATTCCTGCATATGCGGCGCCGAACTTGTGGCGGAGCGAGGTCGTAAGCCCGTCGGACTTGCCGAGGTACGGATAGTTCTTGCGGATGCGCAGCCACGGGGCTCGTTCGCGGATGTTCTTGATGAGAATGTCCGCCAGCTTTGCTTCGCCAATGCGGCTCGGGTCGTAGAGAATACCGACATCGGCTTCGCGCTCGACATCCTTCAAGACAGGCGTAAAGGTGTGAATCCCCAGATGAATGACTTTGAGGGGTATTTCCGTTTCAGTCTTGCGAAGCTTTGATGGAATTTTCGTGGAAACGAACTTCTCGATTTTTTCGCGATACTTTTCCCAAAGCCCTACCATATAGTGTTTGACGGAATCGGGCAATTTTGCTGTATATTCCGAGAAAAACGTCTTACTCGTCATACTGCGGTTCATGTCGACCACGAGACGCGAAAAGCGGCTTGAGCAGTGGAAATCAGGCTTGAGACGCTTCACAAGAATCGCAAATACATCAAATGCTCCGATATCGTATGCCCGGTGCGAATCGAGAACTTCGTTGGGAATAACAGTTTCACGAAATGCCCGCAGGATAAAATCCGGCAGGGCGTTGCTCGCATGTTCGCAGGTAATCATCAAAGCCGGACTCTTCATCCTCTCTTCTCCACTACAAAAATGTTTCCTTCACACATCATGACGCCAAGTAAAAAACCGTAATTTTGACAGGACTCATTTACTTTGTAATAAAAACCGTTGTTCATGCGCCCCGTGCCGTCCGAAATGAGCTTGTTTAAAGAAACTTTACAGCCAATATTGGTATAAACCGCGTGTTGGCTGGTCGCTCCGCACGTAACATCGTCTGGCTGAGGAAATATTTTCAAATCCATCATAAGGCCTCGCATTGAACGTGGCGGTTTGTTTATCAAATCGTCAATCCATGCTTTAATATAGTAAAAGTAACCGGAATATGAATATTACAAAAAAATTCTTTCAATGAACAAATTCATTTTATTAATAGCAAATTTATAATTTATACCCGATATCATATATATACTTATATATATATGGTCATGCAAGCGCCTTCACTCTTCAACAAACTAAATCAGCAATTCTGGTCGACGTAGTGGGCGTGTTTTCTGTCAGATGCACAAAAAAACAGGGCGAATACTAGTCCGCCCTGAGCCGAATCGCCATCCCAAAGGGAATTTCCGATTTACAAGAACTTATTTTACGATCTTATAAGTCCTGCTGCCGACAATTACAAGCAACCGCCCTTTGCAGTCGAGTTTGATTTCTTGCATGGCTGAAGTCGTCTTGGAGCTTGCCAACATGCGGCCGTTGAGGTCGGTGACGGCGTATTTGGCGCCGATGGGAGCATTTTCAATCACGACGGCGTGGTTGGTGGACCAGACTCTTACATTGCTGTTGTACTTCATTGCAGAGCGAATTGCATCCGTCGAATCTTTGGACGTCGTATCCTTGGACGTTGTGTCTTTACTTGCACCTGGAGTTGCAATCACCTTGTAGAGCATGCAGGATTCGAACGTATGGAACGTCGTGTCCTTCGTGATTTTCACGCCGTTGTATTCGCTGGCGTTCACTTCCTTATCCGTGATTTCCGGCTTCGGCTTCCAGATCTTGAAGCTTCCGCACAGGTGGAGCATGGAGAGGTAGTGCACCAGGCCGTCGTAGTAGCGGTATTGCCCGGTCATGGGCTTTGCGTCCCAGGCCATTTGCAGGTTCTTCTTGACTGCTTCCGCGTATTTCGTGTTGTTCATCAATGCGTAGGTCGCCACGGCGTTCGCGCCGGTTTCGCCACGCTTCCAGGCGAAGTATCCGTCCCAGCTACCGCTCTTGTGCCACATGTGATTCTTGGCCCAGTTCCAGATCGAGCTGTTGTCGCCCTTGAAGTAATGTTCCCACAACTGGTCCAGTTTTTTTTGAATTTCTTCGTCGGTCTTACCCAAAATTGTCTTGAACGGACTTTCGTACTTGCCCGTGTAGTAAGCGCCGGAGTAGTTCTTGGTCTTGTCGCAGTCGGGGCCGTAATAGGCTCCGTTTTCGTTGTAATCATGTAAACAAAATTATTCTTTTTCGCAACTTTGTTAATATGCCTTGACTAAATGTCAATGTAAAGATTTACAACAAGATACAGCTCATTTCATTGAGCAAAGTCCATGGATTTGCATACTTTCGCACCGTTTTTTGTACATCCAGTATGCAAAAAAGCCACCCGTTGTTAAACAGGTGACTTTTGTGTGTGGAGTAGATGCGAAGTTTTATTTTATAACTTTGAACGCCCGATCGCCGACGATTACAAGCATTGCGCCCTTGTTGCTAATGCGGATTTCTTGCGTCGCAGAGTTTGTCTTTGATGTCGCAAGGACTCGGCCATTGATGTCGGCAACAACGTATTTGGAACCGACCGGAGCGTTTTCGATAATGACGGAGTGGTTGGTCGTCCTCACCTTGACAATGCTATTCAATCTCATCGCAGAGTGGATTGCGATAGAAGTGTCTTGTTTTGTTGTATCCTGAACCGTCGTATCTTGCTTTGGTTCGGGTTTGACGGTCACTTCGTAGAGCTTGCAAGATTCAAACGAATGGAATGTCGTATCCTTGTCCGATTTTATTCCGTTATATGTGCCGGTTACTGTCTTTTTCTCGATTTCGGGCTTTTCCTTCCAAATCTTGAAGCTTCCGGTCAAGTGGAGCATGGCGAGGTAGTGCACCAAACCGTCGTAATAGCGCTGGCTACCGACAATCGGCTTCGAGTCCCAAGCCTTCTGCAAGACTTTCTTGACCAAATCCTTGTAGTCTTCTTCTTCCAGCAGCGCATAAGTTGCCACGGCATTCGCGCCGGCCTGGCCTATGGTAAAGGCTCCGTATCCGCTGGTGCCATCCCAGTTGAAGTGGCCGTGCTGATAGCCGTCATTTTCGAAAAAGTCTGTGATCACTTTCGCAATTTTCGTCTGACGCTCCATGTCCACGCCGAACAAGTAGCTATCCATGCCGTAGTTCATGGGGCAGCGGATGGCGTCAAAAGCGTACCTGGTAGAGTTGTCGCTGAATGCGTGATGCGGAGTTCCGTCAAAGTTGCTGTAGTCGCTGCACAGGCCCGACTTCGGGTTGGCGGAATTGTAGATGTGGTCGCGTGTGGCCTTTGTGGCCTTGAGCCATTTGTCTTTGTTCGTATCGGACCAGCGGCTAAACAGGTCCACGAACGCGGGCAAGCTATAAGAGGCGTCACCCCAGGTGTTGTTGCCGTCAGTCGGCTGGAACGTTGCGATATAGGACTGTTCGCTGTACAGGGAATTGCCGTTGCCTTTCCAGCATGCTTTCAAGATAGTCTGTGCGTCCTTCATGTAGCCTTCGTCGTTCCAGCGGTGGGCTGCGAACAAGAGCGACATCATAAAGTAGATTTCGCCGTCGGGTGCGTTTCCTTGATCACGCGTGGAACCGTCACGGTTCGCCTGCCAGGAGAAGTAGCCGTTGCCTCCTTTGGCGGGATCATGCCACAAGTGGCTCTTGGCCCAATTCCAGAGCTTTTTAAATTCCTCTTTGTGGTTGGTCTGCACGGCAATCATCATGCCGTAGCTCATGCCTTCGGAACGGATGTCGTTGTTGTTGATATCGACGATGTAGCCACCATCGCGGTCTTCGTAATACACCGTCTTGTCGTTTTGTCCACCGAAGTAGTGGTTCCAAAGTTCGTCCAGTTTGTCCTTGATGTCCTTGTCGGTCTTGCCGAGTATCGTCTTGAACGGACTGGTGTAATCACCGGTGTAGTAAGCACCAGTCGATTGGGAACCGTCTTTTTCACAGTCAGGTCCATAATAGGAGCCTTTCTCGTCAAAGAAGTTTCCTATGAAAATTTTGTTTGCAGCTGCGGTGGCTGCAGATGCACTCAGCAACAAAGCGAGAGAGAATGCAGATAGTTTTGTTGTGTTCATGTCAACAAAAATATCCCTTTTTTCTTTTTTATTAAAACTTTTTGAAAAAAGTTAATGTAAAGAATTACAACAAAAAATGGACAAAAAAGAAGGAATAATGTCAAATTTTAGCATTTTTTACAGAAAAAAAGCCACCCGCTTTTGACGAGTGACTTTTATCTTCGGTTTGATTTGCTTAATTTTTGCTAGAAAAACCTCGCAACGTTTAGTCCATAACCATTAGCCAGCAACTATCAACTAGTAACTAATGACTAATGACCATTGACTAATGACCATCGACTAATACACAAAAAGCATTTCGCGGTATTTCGGAAGCGGCCAAAGTTCATCCGGGACAATCTTTTCGAGTGCATCGACAACTAAACGGAGGTCAATCATGGCATTGAGAATGTCCTCATGCTTGGAGGCTAGCGCCTTTTCCATAACTTCGATTGCGGCAAGCAACTTCTTGACGCCTTCGCCAAGCGGTTTGGCGTACGTATCGAGAGCCGGGAATCCTTGGTTCAAGGCCATTTCATTTGTCTTGAGTGCGCAAGAGTAAGCCTTTACCGCTTGCGGAAGGATGATGTCCTTTGCCATGTCACGGGCGATTTCACCTTCGATGTGGATTTTCTTATGGTAATCTTCCATGTTCACTTCGTAGCGGGAGTCGAGTTCGCGCTTGTTGAACACGCCATACTTTTCGAAGAGTGCTACGTTTTCGGCCTTGTTGAGGGCCTGGAGAGCTTCCATCGTGGTGCGGGTATTCGGAAGTCCACGCTTGGCGGCTTCTTCGACCCATTCGTCGGTGTAGCCATTGCCGTTGAAAATGACGCGCTTGTGTTCCTTCACGATTTTCTGGAGCAGGGACTGCAGTTCTTCGTGGAACTTGTCTGCAGAAACATTCTGCATCTTGTCTGCAATGAGGTCGAACGCTTCGGCGACAATCGTGTTGAGGATGACGTTCGGTTCGGAGCAGCTCTGGCTAGAACCCGGTGCGCGGAATTCAAACTTGTTGCCGGTGAATGCGAACGGAGAAGTACGGTTACGGTCCGTAGCGTCACGCGGGAGAGGCGGAAGCGTGTCGGAGCCAAGTTTCATCGCGCCGGCCTGCTTGCTGGACTTCGGTTCGCCCTTTTCGAGCTGTTCGATGATGTCGGCCAGCTGATCGCCCAAGTACATGGAGATGATTGCCGGAGGAGCTTCGTTGGCACCGAGACGGTGGTCGTTACCGGCGCTAGCGACAGCCATGCGGAGCAGGTCTGCATGCGTATCGACCGCGTAAATCACAGCGCAGAGCGTGGTGAGGAAGATGGCGTTCTGGTGCGGATCCTTGCCCGGATTCAAGAGGTTTGTCTTGCCGTAGTTCACGGACCAGTTGTTGTGCTTACCGGAACCGTTGATGCCAGCGAACGGCTTTTCGTGCAACAGGCAAACAAGTCCATGACGGTCTGCGACCTGACGGAGCACTTCCATAATCTGCATGTTATGGTCGCAGGCGAGGTTGACTTCTTCGAACATCGGGGCAAGTTCGAACTGGGCCGGAGCAACTTCGTTGTGACGAGTCTTTGCCGGAATGCCGAGCTTCCAGAGTTCCTTTTCCACGTCGTTCATGAAGTTCAAGATGCGAGCCGGAATGCTACCGAAGTAGTGGTCTTCCATCTGCTGGTGCTTTGCCGGAGCGGCACCGAACAAAGTACGGCCAGCCTGGTAGAGGTCCGGACGCTGGAGGTAGAAACGCTTGTCAACAAGGAAATATTCCTGTTCGGCACCGAGCGTGACGGTGACCTTCTGCGGTGCAACACCAAAGAGACCCATGAGACGGTCTGCAGATTTCTGCAAAGCTTGAATGGAGCGGAGAAGCGGAGTCTTCTTGTCGAGTGCTTCGCCCGTATAGCTACAGAATGCGGTCGGGATGCAGAGCGTGGCTCCGTTGCCGTGACGCTTGATGAATGCCGGAGAAGTCGGGTCCCAGGCGGTGTAGCCGCGGGCTTCGAATGTAGAACGGAGGCCGCCGCTCGGGAAGGAGGAGGCGTCCGGTTCGCCAACAATCAAGTTCTTGCCGCTGAAGGCGAGGATTGCCTTGCCATCTTCCGGTTCCAAGAAAGAGTCGTGCTTTTCGGCGGTGGAGCCGGTAAGAGGCTGGAACCAATGCGTAAAGTGCGTTGCGCCGCGATCGATGGCCCATTTTTTCATGGCATGGGCGACTTCGCCTGCGATGCTCGGGTCAAGCGGTGCTCCGCCATCGATAGTAGCAAATAATTTCTTGCAAATGTCTTTCGGGAGGTAAGTGCGCATCGCTTCGGCGTTGAACACGTCTTCTCCGTAAAAGTCGAGATTTGCAGGTGCAGCCGGCATTACGCCTTCGGCATTTTCACTTGCGATTTCCTTGATTGCTTTCATTCTATATTCGTTGCTCATGGCAAACTCCTTATGTTTTTGTTTTCGCAGCCCTAAATGCAAAAAACGTGCCAAAAGCAGAACAATTGAAATTTATGTAAAAAAGAAACTTTCACCCCTTTTACAAAAATCAACCTTTTTCATTTTTTTGAAAAGTGATTGTAATGTTTACGAAAAATGTAAAAAACATATTTAAAGATCAAATTTGTTTTACTAACGAATATAAAGTTCAATACAGCCTTTACGATTATTCTATATTTTATATAGTCAGTTCGAAATCCATCCTGACTTTAAACAAAACTAGGAGCCTCTATGAAAGACGCATTGCTGGTCCTGTCCGGCGGTATGGACAGCGTGACCTTGCTTTACGACCGCGCCGCAGATATCGCACTTGCCGTTTCGTTTGATTACGGCAGCAACCACAACGACAAAGAAATTCCTTTTGCGCGCATGCATTGCGAAAAGCTCGGAATTCCGCACATTACGATTCCGCTCAAGTTCATGCACGATTACTTTACATCGTCGCTTTTGTCAGGTGCGGACGCAATTCCAGAAGGGACTTACGCAGACGAGAACATGAAATCGACGGTGGTGCCGTTCCGCAACGGCATTATGCTTTCAGTGGCGGCAGGGCTTGCCGAAAGCCGTGACCTCAAGCGGGTGATGATGGCAAACCATTTTGGCGACCACGCGATTTATCCGGACTGCCGCGAAGAATTCGTGAAGAACATGTCGGCGGCGATTTCGGCAGGCACATACGCGAACATCACGATTGACGCTCCGTACACGAATATTTCCAAGGCGGATATCGCTCGCAAGGGAAAAGCGCTAGGCCTGGATTACAGCGAAACCTGGTCTTGCTACAAGGGCGGCAAAATCCATTGCGGCAAGTGCGCGACCTGCCTGGAACGCAAGGCGGCTCTCGCCGAAGCGGGCATCAATGACACGACGGAATACGAGGCGTAACATGTACAGAGTCATCAAGCGTATTGAAATTTCCGGGGCGCACAAGCTCTCGCTCCCGTACGAAAGCAAATGCCGCGGTCTGCACGGCCACAACTGGATTATCACGGTGTTCTGCCAGTCCGAAAAGCTCGACGAGAACGGAATGGTAGTCGATTTTTCACACATCAAGGAAATTGTGAAGGGCGGGCTCGATCACAAGTTCTTGAACGACGTAGTGGACTTCAATCCGACGGCGGAGAACATGGCCCGCTGGATTTGCGAACAGGTACCGCATTGCTACAAAGTGCAGGTCCAAGAAAGCGAAGGCAATACCGTCGAGTACGAAGTTTAATTTGGGCTGTGGGGTATGGGCTCGGTCGCCAAAGGCGACCACCTCAAAGCAAAGCGTGCTCAGAGTGCTTTAGCACGACCTCACACCTCATTCCTATTTAAGTTTATATGAAAGTTTGTGAAATTTTTAAGAGTATCGAAGGCGAAGGGATTCGCATGGGGCAGGCGGCAGTATTCGTGCGGTTGCACGGCTGCAACTTGCGCTGTTACTATTGCGATTCGATGTATGCGGTCGAAGGTTCTGATTTCAAGCAGATGAGCGTGGGGGAGGTCCTTGCGGCAGTCGAAGCGTATCGCACGGAATCCGGCGTCAAGCGTGTCACGCTCACGGGCGGCGAGCCTTTGATTCACGAAAGCGTGGGTGAGCTGCTTACAAAATTCAGTGAAGCGGGCTTTGAAGTCAATATCGAGACGAACGGCACCGTCCCTTGCAAATGGCGGCTGCCCGGGCTGTTTTACACGATGGACTGGAAATGTAAAAGCAGCGGCATGTCTGCCCAAATGAAGATGGAAAACATCGCCACGCTCGGCGAAAATGATGTGCTCAAGTTCGTGGTCGGGAGTTTCGAAGATTTACAAGAAGCGGAGAACGTTGTCGCGCAACTTTCTCAGACGCGAGATGCGTGTGCCTCGTTAAGCTCAATCACTAAAATGCCGCATATCTTTATATCACCGGTATGGGGCAAGCTCACCAACGAACAAATTGTCAACTGGATGGTGGGTAGCGAGGTGATGACGCAAAACAACGCCCGATTCCAGATACAACTCCATAAAATTGTTTGGAATCCCGAAATGCGCGGCGTATAATTTGATTAGAGAAAAATCTCATCATCTAATTAACTGCGCCATCCTATTTTTTACGTTTTTTGTAAAAATCTGAAATAACTTTTCAAAAATTGTAATCATATTTTCGTGTAACAAGTCAGGTTTTTCTACAAGAAGCCCTTTCTTTTACATTTTCAACCGCCTTTTCACGAATTGACGCGGGTTTTACAATTCCTCTATGAGGTCATAAAATTTTTGGCACGCTTTTTGCATTCCACAAGCGCAAAAAACGAAAAAGGAATTTTATGCAAGCACAAGCTCTTTACGATCCAGCCAACGAACATGACGCCTGCGGCGTCGGCTTGGTCGCCAATATCAATAATATCGCCTCTCACCAGATTGTCGTCCAGGGTATCACCGTCTTAAAGCGCCTCCTCCATCGCGGTGCGACAGGTGGCGACCCGGAAACGGGCGATGGCGCCGGCCTTTTGCTTTCGATGCCGCACAAGTTTTTCCACAAGATTTACAACGACCTGCCGAACCGTTACGGCGTGGCAATGATCTTTGTCGAAAACACTGTCGCTGCTGATTCTGCCGATGCAGAAATTGAAAAGCTCGCCGCCATAGAAGGAGCCCCGGTTGTCAAGATCCGTGAAGTTCCGGTAGATTCGTCCGCAATCGGTCACACGGCTCGCGAAACGCTCCCGCACATCCGCCAATATATTTTTGACGGTTCCAAGTTCGAATCGAACGAAGCGTTTGAAATCAAGCTCTTCGTGCTCCGCCGCTTGATCGAAAAATCCGTCAAGAATCTTTACATCTGCTCTTGCAGCTCCAAGACGATTGTCTATAAGGGACTTTTGCTTGCGACTCAAATCGAAGGCTTTTACAAGGACTTGAAGGATAACGATTTCGAAAGCGCAATTGCGCTTGTCCACCAGCGTTATTCGACCAACACGTTCCCGACTTGGCCCTTGGCTCATCCGTTCCGCTACCTCGCTCATAACGGCGAAATCAACACGCTCCGCGGAAACTTGAACAGCCTCAAGGCGCGTGAGCCATACCTCAAGAGCGACCGCATCGGCGAAGATTTGCAGAAGTGCTTGCCGCTGATTGCCGCGGGCCAGAGCGACTCCGCGAGCCTCGACAACATGTTTGAACTTTTGGTGGCCGCAGGCCGTAGCCTCCCGCATGCGATGCTCATGATGATGCCGCAAGCTTGGGGTCAAAAGCACTACCTCGGTCGCGATGTGCGCGGATTCTTTGAATATGAATCCATGTTGATGGAACCGTGGGATGGTCCGGCAGCGGTCGCGTTCTCCGATGGCGTGAACGCGGGTGCTATTCTCGACCGCAACGGTCTCCGTCCGGCACGTTACACTTTATGTAAAGACGGTTTGTTCGTCATGGCATCTGAAACGGGCGTGCTAGACATCGACGACGACCAGGTCGAAGAAAAGGGACGTTTAAAACCGGGTGAAATCATCTATCTCGATATCGAAAATCACCGTATCTTGAAGAATGCCGAAATGAAGGCGCTCGTGGCACGCAGTAAGCCGTATCGCCGCTGGGTCGCCGAAAACAAGATGAGCGTCCGCGGCCTCTTCAGCGAAATCAATCCGTCCGACGTTCCGGCCGATTTGCTTATCCAGCAGAAACGTTTTGGATATTCTGCCGAAGACTTGAGCATAATTTTGCAGCCGATGGCAAAGACAGGCGCAGAACCGCTTGGCTCCATGGGTAACGACGCCGCTCTTGCAGTGCTCTCTGACAAGCCGCAGCCGCTGTTCAACTATTTCAAGCAGCTGTTCGCCCAGGTGACGAACCCGCCGATTGACCCGATTCGTGAAGAACTCGTGATGAGCCTCACGACTTACATCGGCAACCACGGCAACATTCTCGAAGAAACGCCGGAACAGGCTCACCTCATCAAGATTCCGCGCCCGGTCGTGACCGAAGACGAAATCCGCCGCTTTGAAAACATCGGTGACAAGAGCTTCAAGGCTAAAGTTCTCAAGATGCAGTTCCCGATTGGCGGTAACGGCGAAGTCCTCGAAGAAGCTTTGCAGAAGCTTGCTGGCGATGCGGTCCGTGCCGTGCAGGATGGTTTCAACATCATCGTGCTTTCGGACAAGAATGTCGATTGGGGTTATGTACCGATGCCGTCGCTCCTCGCTACCGCTTGCGTGAACCGCACGCTTGTCGAAGCCGGTGTCCGCCCTGAAATCGGCTTGATCGTGCAGTCCGGCGAAGTCCGCGAAGTGATGCACTTTGCGCTCTTGCTCGGTTACGGAGCAACGGTCATCAACCCGTATCTTGCTCTCGAAAGCATTTCGAACATGTGCCATAACGGCGAACTCGACGTGGATCCGGTTACGGCTGCAGCCAACTACATCAAGGCTGTCGATAAGGGTCTCCTCAAGATCATGTCGAAGATGGGCATTTCGACGCTTCGCAGCTACCGCAGCGCCCAGATATTCGAAGCCGTCGGTCTCAACCGCGAATTTATCGACAAGTACCTCCCGGGAACCGCAAGCCGTATCGAAGGAATCGGCCTCAAGGAAATCGCTCAGGAAATCGACGCTCGTTGCCACATCGCTCTTGCCGATGCAAGCAGCGTTCTCAAGGAAGGCGGCCAGTACCGCTACCGCAGCGAAGGTGAACGCCATCTGTGGACGCCGCAGTCCATCGCCGCATTCCGCCAGGCAGTGCAGATGGGCGATTACGAAAAGTTCAAGGCCTATTCCAAGCTCATTGACGACCAGTCCGAACGCCTTGCCACACTCCGCGGACTCTTCAAGTTCAAGGAAACGACTCCGATCGATATTTCCGAAGTCGAATCCCGCGAAGACATCGTCAAGCACTTTGTCGCGGGCGCCATGAGCCTTGGCTCCTTGAGCCCCGAAGCTCACGAAACCATCGCTATCGCCATGAACAGCGTGGGAGCCATGAGCAACTGCGGTGAAGGTGGTGAAGACCCGGATCGCAATACTCCGGGGCCGAACGGTGAAATTCGCAGTTCCGCCATCCGCCAGATTGCATCGGGCCGTTTCGGTGTCACGATCGACTATCTCCGTCATGCCAAGGATTTGCAGATTAAGATGGCTCAGGGCGCAAAGCCCGGTGAAGGCGGTCAGCTCCCGGCCCGCAAGGTGAACGAATTTGTGGCCCGCGTGCGTCACTCCATCCCGAATGTTTCGCTCATTTCGCCGCCGCCGCATCACGATATTTACTCCATCGAAGACTTGGCTCAGCTCATTTACGACTTGCACAACTCCAACCCGAAGGCCCGTGTTTCCGTGAAGCTCGTGTCTGAAGTCGGTGTCGGTACGATTGCGGCCGGTGTTGCCAAGGCTCACGCAAACGTCGTTCTCATTTCCGGTCACGATGGCGGTACGGGCGCATCTCCGCTTACTTCCATCAAGCATGCGGGCTTGCCGTGGGAACTCGGTATCGCCGAAGCCGAACAGACTCTCGTTTTGAACAACCTCCGTGGCCGCGTGAAGCTCCAGGTCGATGGCCAGCTCAAGACTGGTCGTGACGTCGTGATCGGCGCACTCCTCGGTGCCGAAGAATTCGGCTTCGCCACGAACTTGCTCGTATCGCTCGGCTGCATTATGGACCGCCGCTGCCATACGAACCAGTGCCCGATGGGACTTGCCACGCAGGATCCGGAACTCCGCAAGCATTTCAAGGGCAAACCGGAATACGTCAAGAAATTCTTGTACTTCATCGCCGACGAAGTCCGTGAAATCCTCGCCAGCCTTGGTCTCAAGAGCCTTCACGATGCTTGCGGCCGCAGCGACTTGCTCGACGTGAACCACGCCATTGAATTCTACAAGGCAAAGCATCTCGACTTTAGCAAGGTCTTCCAGACCGTTGAAGGTTGCAAGTCCTTCGATGAGAATTATGAACCTGAAGAACTCGTCAACTTTGACCGTCGCGAAATCATCCCGTTCGTGCAGGATTCCTTCAAGGAAGGCAAGTCGGTGGAACTCTCGGCCATGATCCACAATACGGACCGCACAGTCGGTACAGAAACCTCCGGCTATGTGGACGACTACTACGGTGCAAAGGGTCTCCCGGAAGATACGATCAAGATTCATTTGCAGGGTGTTGCCGGCCAGAGCTTCGGTGCATTCCTCGCTCCGGGTGTTACGCTTGACCTTGAAGGTGAAGTCAACGACTTTATGGCTAAGGGTCTCAGCGGTGGTAAGATCATCGTTCGCCCGCCGCACAACGCAACGTTCAAGGCCGAAGACAATGTCATTGCCGGTAACGTCATCGGTTACGGTGGAACGAGTGGCAAGGTGTTCATCAACGGTCTCGCCGGCGAACGCTTTGGCATCCGTAACTCCGGTATGCTTCTCGTCTCTGAAGGCGTCGGTGACCATGGTTGCGAATACATGACGGGTGGTCGCGTGGTCGTACTCGGTCGCGTGGGCGTGAACTTCGCTGCCGGTATGACGGGTGGTCTTGCATACGTCTACGACGAAACGGGTCACTTCGACTTGAGCTGCAACGTGGATTCTGTGGACCTTGAAAGTGTGCTTCCGGGAACGGAAAGCGAAAAGGAACTCCTCGATATCATCAAGCAGCATGTCGAGGCAACGGGTTCTGCAAAGGGCAAGCGCATTCTCGAAGACTGGAATGATGCCCGTCCGAAATTTGTAAAGGTATTCCCGGTTGAATACCGTCACGCTTTAGC
>CADCDO010000080.1 GCA_902800345.1 Fibrobacter succinogenes | reverse complement strand
CAGATTGCAGCGGTCAGAGTGGTTTTACCGTGGTCAACGTGACCGATCGTGCCGATGTTGCAATGCGGCTTGCTTCTGTCAAAATGTTCTTTTGCCATTATTCTATCTCCATTTTAGTGAGAGCCCAGATCGGGAGTCGGACCCGAGACCTCTTCCTTACCAAGGAAGTGCTCTACCACTGAGCTACCTGGGCATAAGCCCTACGATGCCTTAGACACCGTAGGGCTTGATTGTCGTGGGCCGTCGTGGTTTCGAACCACGGTAGGCGTAAGCCAACGGATTTACAGTCCGTCCCCTTTAACCACTCGGGCAACGACCCATTATGTTAAGCCAAAGATAGGAATCGAACCTACGACCGGCTGATTACAAATCAGCTGCTCTACCAGCTGAGCTACTTTGGCACTCTGCTTAAATCCTTGAAGAACTAAAGCGTGGCAAATTTAACAAGATTTATGGTGTTTTGTCAACAAAAAACGCGTTTTTATTGAAAAAAATTTGTTTTTTTTGAAAAAAGAGGTAAACAGATTAGAGAAAAGAGTGTTAGTTGATTGTTGATAGATTTACAAGTGCAAAAATAAGCAGTAATTTAGACGAGAGAACGCTCGCGATACTTGCTACAGACGAAAGACGCGTCATCCTGAGCAACATAGTGACGTTTAGTGGTTTGGATTGCAATAAGAACGTTCCTTTTACGTCCCCGCTCACGAACCACTGTTTACTGCATGCTGTTTACTAACTACTTTACACATTCTATTGACCAAATTCTAAGCTCTAAGCCCTAAGTTCTAAATTCTATTAACTACTTTATATACCTGAACTTACTACCTATTATAATTACACATGGAAAACAATTTTTCTTTCAAGACCCGCATTCAAGTCCGCTATGCAGAAACCGACGCCATGGGCGTCGTTCACCACGCCACCTACCCCATCTGGTTCGAACAGGCCCGTGTCGATTTTTTCCGCGCCGTTGGCGCCCCCTACGATGAAGTCGAACGCGAAGGATTCGCAAGCCCGGTTCTCGAACTGAACGTTCAGTACAAGCGTCCGTGCCGCTTTGGCGATTTTGTCGACGTCGAAACCAAGCTCGTCCACGAAGGCCGCTGCAAATACAAGTTCCTCTACCAGGTCACGTTGAACGGCGAACTCTGCACGACCGGCTATTCCGTACACGTGTTCACGAAGAACGGCGCACCGACCCGCGACAGGCCCGAATGCATCAAGAAAGTCGAAGACAAACTTTTTAGCGACTAATATAGCGACTAATATATAGTGTAACTAGGCACGACCATGGACGCCCCCTTAGCAGAACGCCTCCGCCCGCAAAACTTGGACGAGTTCCTCGGCCAAAACAAGATTCTTGGCCAGCAGAGCTTGCTTCGCAAGAGCCTTGAAAGCGACTCCGTCCCCAGCATGATTTTCTGGGGGCCTCCGGGCTGCGGTAAAACGAGCCTTGCCCACGTGATCCGCCAACACACCAAGAAGCGTTTCGTCGCACTCTCGGCTGTAGCAAGCGGCGTGAAAGAGGTCAAGGAAGTTCTCGCGGACGCTCGCCAGATGAAAAAAGCGTTCATGGACACGATACTTTTCATCGACGAAATCCACCGCTTTAACAAGGGCCAGCAAGATGCATTGCTTGGTGCAGTGGAAGATGGCACGGTAACGCTCATCGGCGCGACCACGGAGAATCCGGGCTTTGAAGTGAACGGGGCATTGCTCAGCCGCTGCCAGCTAATTTTGTTCGCACCGCTCAGCAAAGAAGACTTGCGGACGCTTATTTTCAGCGCATTGCGAGACCATCCACGTGGACTCCAGCTCAAGGATGTCGAAGTCGAAGACGCGGTTGTCGATAAACTCATTGCACAGTCCGAAGGCGATGCAAGATTCTTGCTGAACCAGCTCGAATGGATTGGCAAAAACCTCGGCGACAACAAAGTTATCGACGAAAAACTGCTCGAAGAATTCCAGTACAAGAAGCCTCTGCGTTATGACAAGAGCGGCGAAGAACATTACAACTTGATTTCGGCACTGCACAAGTCCGTGCGCGGTTCCGACCCGGACGCGGCCCTTTACTGGATGCACCGCATGTTGCAAGGCGGCGAAGACCCGCGATTCATTTTACGGCGTCTCATGCGAATGTCAATGGAAGACATCGGGCTTGCAGACCCGAACGCGCTACTGCTTGCAACAAGCGCCCGCGAAGCGTACGACTTCATGGGAATCCCGGAAGGCTTGATTGCACTTGACGAACTCGCTGTTTATTTGGCACTCGCGCCCAAGAGCAACAGCCTCGAACTCGCAGGCATGAAGGCAGATACCATCGTGAAACAGACGGGAACGCTCCCCGTGCCACGCGCCTACCGCAATTCCGTCACCCGCGTCGGCAAGCAGCTCGGTTACGGGAACGGCTACGAGTACGACCACGACAGTCCGGGCGGCTACTCCGCGCAGGAGCACTTGCCCACGCAACTTGTCGGCACGACGATTTACGAACCCAAGCCTTACGGACGCGAAAAGGCACTCGGCGAACGCCTCGCGCAGCTGAAACAAATGAAGAAAGAACGGAAAGAACGAGAAGGGAAGTAGACAGTAGGCGGTCGGAAGGAAGGAAGAAGGAAACGTCATCCTGAACGAATGTGAAGGATCCAGTCATTTTTAGATTGCACTAGATCCCCTCCCGTTGGTCGAGGATGACAGTGAGTGGAACGGTCGAGGATGACTGCGGAAGAAGAAAGAAAGAAACGTCATCCTGAGGCGAAGCCGAATGGATCCAGTCATTGACGGTGTGTGGGATTCGCGGACAACACAAAGAACTTGGAGGGATAAAATGGACTTAACAGCAATCAAGAAATACCCGAGTCAAATCTCGACGGCGTTCAAGCGGTTTCCGCTCGCAGCGGCGTTTGCCATTTTTACGACCATCGCATTTATCTGCACTGGTGAATACGTCGTTTCTTATCGTCGGTCGATTCCCGACAACGAATTAAGTGATTGGCTGTTCATTTATCCGATGGCGGCCACTATGATAGCCCTCACGATTTCGCTGGTCCAGGAATCCCGGAAAAAATTCAGCATTATCCCCCATGTCGTCGCCGAGGCTGTATGGTTAGCCGTTTCCATCGCACTAACCTTTTACCATTTTTCAACCAACAACGATACCGAACACACTTATGATTTGGAAACAGGGCTATTTATCTATACAACCGCATTCTTGAGCATTTTCGTCGCTCCGTTCTTCAAGCAAAAAAACGAAAACGGATTCTGGGTATTCTTGATGAAGAACGCCAAAGCCGCTGTCATCGCCGGCGCCATTTCAGCGGTATTGCTCATTGCAATTGAAGGTTTCCTATTCGGATTCTTCAACCTGTTCGACATCGAGCCTTCCTCTGCAAAACCTTTTTTCTATTCGGCGATTATCTGTTCATGCACCATATTCCCTATCTTGTTTTTCTCAGGCATTCCCTCCATTGATGAATGCCTGCAAGAAACACCTGCTTTGAACAAATTCCAAACCAGTGCGAACAAGTTCCTATTCTTGCCGGTGATTTCGCTCTATATCATTCTCCTTTACGCCTACATCGCAAAAATCATCATCCAGTGGGAAATGCCCAAAGGAATGGTTTCCTACCTCGTTTCGGCATCCATGTTGCTCATGCTTCTACGAGTCACGCTGACACTCCCCGAACGCATCAACCCCAAGCCATCTTTCGAAAAGAAACTCCTGAAAATTCTTCCCGCTGCCTGTATTCCCCTCGTCATCCTGATGTCCGTCGGCATCATGCGCAGAATCTCCGATTACGGGATTTCAGAAGACCGCTATTACATTGCAGCCATCAACATCTTCTATTACGTCATTATCGCCATTTTGCTTATAGACAAAATCAAGTGCAAATCCAAATACATCGCCATCGTTTTTTGCAGTATGTTCCTCATCCTCACGAACGGTCCCCTGAGCGCCCTCAATGTCACGCACCGCGTCTGGATGGAGAGTATTAAGAGTGCACTTGTCGAGCAGGGCTACACCGAGTACCCACTCAGCAAGGAAGATGCCCAAAAATTCATCGACCAAATAAAGGCCAAGAACACTCCCCAAACAAAAACAGTCCTCTCGCGATTACAAAAACTCAGTGACAAGGATTTTGGCCAATTCATTACCATCAAAAACCGCTATGATATCGACTATCATTTTAACAATAATATAGACCATGAATCTAACAATAACAGCAATCGCGTTTCGATCCTCAAAGCATGTATTCGCATCCCCCAGGACAACTATATCGACAAGACCTTCCGTCCAGAAGATTACGAATACCGCAACGACACACTCTTTTTCCAAGTCAAGCCCCAAACGTTCGGCAAGACTTTCAAATTTTTTATCCCCAAAGAAGCCTTGAAACAAAAAGACGTACGTTTCCTTGAAACCGAAGGAGCTAAAATCGGAGTTGAAAAATTGGACGTTGATATAATAAAAGATGACGAACAAGAGAGCTATTTCTATATCCGAGGCATCCTCTTCCTGGAGTAAATTATGGACTTAACAGCAATCAAGAAATACCCGAGTCAAATCTCGACGGCGTTCAAGCGGTTTCCGCTCGCAGTGGCGTTTGCCATTTTTACGACCATCGCATTCATCAGCATTGAAGAAAGCCACAGTTTGCTAACCGATAGCAAATTACTTTTTTGGCTGTTCTTCTATCCGATGGCGGCCACGATGATAGCCCTCACGATTTCGCTGGTCCAGGAATCCCGGAAAAAATTCAGCATTATCCCCCATGTCGTCGCCGAGGCCGTATGGTTAGCCGTTTCCATCGCACTAACCTTTTACGATTTTTCAACCGACAACAATACCGAACACACTTATGTCTTGGTAACATGGCTATTTATCTATACAACCGTATTCTTGAGCATTTTCATCGCTCCGTTCTTCAAGCAAAAAGACGAAAACGGATTCTGGGTATTCTTGATGAAGAACGCCAAAGCCGCTGTTATCGCTGGCGCAATTTCTGTATTCCTGCTCATGGCCATTAACGGTCTCCTATTCGGATTCTCCAACCTGTTCGACATCGAGGTTTCAAACAGCCCTTATACCTACTCGGCGATTATCTGTTCATGCACCATATTCCCCATCCTGTTTTTCTCTGGCATTCCCTCCATTGATGAATGCCTGCAAGAAACACCCGCTTTGAACAAATTCCAAGTCAGCACAAATAAGTTTCTATTCTTGCCGGTACTTTCGCTCTACATCATCCTTCTTTATGCCTACATCGCAAAAATCATCATCCAGTGGGAAATGCCCAAAGGAATGGTTTCCTACCTCGTTTCAGTATCCATGTTGCTCTTGCTTCTACGAGTCACGCTGATGCACCCCGAACGCATCAACCCCAAGCCATCTTTCGAAAAGAAACTCCTGAAAATTCTCCCCACCGCCTGCATCCCCCTCGTCATCCTGATGTCCGTCGGCATCATGCGCAGAATCTCCGATTACGGGATTTCAGAAGACCGCTATTACATTGCAGCCGTCAACATCTTCTATTACATCATTATCGCCATTTTGCTCATAGACAAAATCAAGTGCAAATCCAGGGTCATCGCCATCGTTTTTTGCAGCATGTTCTTCATCCTCACGAATGGCCCCCTGAGCGCCATCAATGTCACGCACCGCGTCTGGATGGAGAGTATCAAGACTGCACTTGCCGAAGAAGGCTATAACAAATTTCCGCTAAACTTCGAGGACTCCAAAGAGTTTATCGACCGATTGAAGACCAAGAATACTCCCCAAACGAAAATAGTCCTCTCGCGATTACGAGAACTCAGTAATAAGGATTTAGCCCAATTCACTACCTTCAAAAACCGTGATTATATCGACCAAGCATCTAACAACGAACGCGTTTCCATCTTCAAAGCATATATTCCTGAGCCCAAAGACGACTATTTCGACATTCCTCAAAACGTATCCAAAGTCTCTTACTTTTACAAGACTTTCCGTCAAAAGGATTATGAATTTCGCAATGACACGCTCTTTTTCCAGCTCAAGCCCGAAAAACTCGACAAGACTTTGAAGTTTTTTGTAACAAAAGAAGCACTGGAGCAAAAAGACGTACGTTTCCTTGAAACCGAAGGGGCTAAAATCGGAGTTGAAAAATTGGAAGTCGACATAAAAGATGTCAAAAAAGAGAACTATCTCTACATCCGCGGCATCCTTTTCCTGGAGTAAATCATGGTCTTAGCCGCAATCAAGAAATACCCGAGCCAAATTTCGACGGCGTTCAAACGTTTTCCAACCGCATCGGCGTTTACGTTCCTCATTTTCATCACGCTCGTCATCGAAACGAACTTGTTTTCGCTATTTGACAAGGTCTTTGGCGATAACGCCATCAAGTTCTTTACATGGCTCGCCATTTACCCCATTGCGGCATTAATCATCTCCCTCACGACATCGCTCGTCCAGGAATCCCGAAAAAGCACGGACTGGCGGCCCCAAGCCATCGCGAGCGGCTCATGGTTCGTGCTTTCCTTAACGCTAGTATTTGCACTATTCGACAAAAGCGGCGATTACCTCATCTATTTCGGAAGCGCAATCTCCCTCGTTTATATAATCGCATCTATGGGATTTTTCTTCGCGCCATTCTGGAAGGAACGTAACGAAAACGGAGTCTGGAACTTTCTACAGAAGAGCTTCAAGGCGGCTGTCGTCGCTATACTTGTCTCGGCCATTTTGCTCGGAGCCATCGAAGGGTTCGTCTTTGGTTTCGAACAACTATTCGACGCCGATTTTGACAGCGATTTCACCTATCTCAACATATTCTATTTCTGCGCAAGCGTAGTCGCTCCCATACTTTTCTTCACCAAAATCCCCTCCATCGAAGAATGCTATGAAGAGACCCCGACTTTGAGCAAGTTCGCATCGAGCACCATCCGCTTCTTGTTCATCCCGGTCATCACCATCGGCACACTCCTCTTTTACGCTTACATTCTCAAGTTTATTGCATTGTGGAACATACCCGGAGAAACACCGTCTTACTTTGTTATTGGCTTCATGATTTACATGCTCGTGCTCGTGACCGTCATGTACCCGGTCCGCCTTGCAGCCGAGCAGTCCTTTGAAAAACGCTTCATCAAAATAATCCCTGCCGCTTGCATCCCCCTTGTCATCTTGATGTCCATCGACATAAGCAACATGATAAGCAAACTCGGCATCGACACCGAATACATCTACGCCATCGCACTCAACATTTATTTTTACGCCGTCATCGCCATATTGCTCATCGAAAAAATCAGCCGCAAGATGCGATACATCGCCATCGTTTTCTGCGCCATGTTTTTCATCCTCACGCAGACACCGTTTAGCGCGCCCAACATAAACGAACGCATCTGGAAAAGCAGTATCGAGAACGCACTCGCCGAACAGGGCTACAGCAAATTCCCGCTGAACGAAGAAGACACCAAGAATTTCATTTTCAAGCTCAAGGAAAGCAAAGACCCCGAATCGCAAAGGTCGCTTGCACGATTGATTTCGCTCGAAGAATCGAACAACATATTTATCATCACGCATTTTTCCACAAGCAAAATGTCCCTGAACGACCTCAAACGCTTGCACCGTGAAGCATTCGAAAAGAGCAATTGCTGCGACGAAGACACCACCAAAAAATTCGAATCTTTCGAAGCCGATATAGATCACCCCAAAAACGAAGGCGTCGATATTCCCAAAGGCGCAAAGGAAGCCATCAACCTCGACCTCGATTTCGATAGGGACGATTTCAAGTTCGAAGGCGACACCCTCGTCTTCTGGCTATCGCTATTCGATAACGAGAAATCTGACGAAGAAAAATCTAGCGACAAAAAGGCCAACTCCACAAAAACAAACAGTGCAAGAACCAACAAAAGTGCCAACACCAGTGCCAACGAGAACAGCGCGGACTCCGCAAAATCCGACACAAACACCGTTGCAAATAAAACAAGCAAAGCAGATTCCACAAAATCCGATAAAGATGCCAACACCAGCACCAACGAGAACAGCACGGACTCCGCAAAAGCCGATAAAGATGCCAACGAGAAAGATTCAAAGTACAAGACTTACACTTTCAGAATCACGAAGCAGGAACTGATGCAGGACACGCTAAAAACCATCGTAAACGACAGGGTCACGCTCAGCATCAACAAACTGCATGCTGAACAATGGTCCGAAAAAGGGCGTTCGCTCCGCATCGAAGGGATACTGTTTATAAAGTAAAGAACGACTCGTGTAAAAAAACGCACTCTAAAAACAACATTTCAGCAAAAAAAAACGAGATTTAGCCAAGATATAACATTATAATTCGGCTAAATCTCATAAAAAAGTAGAGATTTAGCCAAGATATAGCATTATAAGTCTATCGCCTTAACGCCTAAAACCTACAACCTAACAAATGACACACGCTTGTATCATATTTTATTTTGTAATATTTTTAATTTCATGAAACCAATAATCGAATACAACGATTATCGCCTTTACATGCGAGACTTTTACGAAGAACGTAAAAGGACATCTTACTTTACTTGGCGAGAATTTGCAAGCCTTGCCGGTTTTGTTTCCCCGACCTACCTCAAGCTGGTCTGCGACGGGAATACGCGCCTGAGCAAGCCAGGAATAGCAAAAGTCGCACGGGCCATGGGGCTAGAAGGGTTCGACTACACCTATTTCGGGCTGCTCGTCAAATTCGGGAACGCGAAAAGTGCTACAGAAAAGGAGGAGGCACTCCGCGAACTCGGGCGCGAAGCGAACATGAACAAAATACGCATCCTCGACGCAGACGCATTCCGTTACTACGAGATGCCCACCTGCCCCATCGTGCGTGAACTCGCCCCGCTCATGCCAAACGCGAACCCCTGCGAAATCGCCGATAAAATCCGTGAAAAGACATCGGCGCTCAACGTCCGCGAAATTTTGCAGTTCCTGTTAAAATCCGGACTCCTCGTCAAAACGGGCGACGGTACTTACGAACAAACTGAAAAGTCGGTCAAGGGCTCCAAGGAAGCCATCCCGCTCGCCATCCGCACCATGAACAAGAAGATGGCAGCACTGGCCACACGTTCCATCGAAAAAGACCCCGTCGAAGAACGCAATTTTTCGGGAGTCACCATGGGCATCGACGAATCCGCCTACGCCCGCATCGTTGACGTCATCAACGACTGCCGCAAAAAAGTTATCGACATCGCCCGCGAATGCCAGAACATCAACCAGGTCTATCGACTGAACTTACAACTTTTTCCGCTAACAGACAAAATAAGCAAAAGGGATTGCAAAAAAGGAGGACAACAATGAGCCAGTTGAGATATTTATTTCTCGTTTGCTCCATCGCATTTTTTGCCTGCACCAATGATGTTGCAGGGACTTGGGAAGACGAGAACACGCTCGCGCACAACGAAAGTTCTTCGAGTGCTGCTGAAAGTTCCGCCGAAAGCTCGTCGAGCGATACAGCAAATTCTTCATCCGACATCAAACCTTTATTAGAAATTCAATGGATTGATTCCACAGAAACAGAAGTTTATATGGGATGCGTCGCTAACATAAAAATGGAATACATAGGCGAGCTCACAGCCATGCCAGACACGACCAAATCAAGTCCAGCCGCCATCAAAGGGACATTCGCAGCCAACACATCGGAAACAGAGAAAAAAGAAAACAATACAATAGTTCTAAGCAAATTCATCGAAGGCCGCGTCGCGAAGTTAATCGCCAGCGGAACCCCAGAAAGCGAAGCGGATAGCATCGCCCAATGGGAACTATTCAAGGCCATCGGAATTGATACTTATGTTCATGCAAATCCTAATGTGAGCATTAAAGCCATCAACAGTACCATCAACTACATCTTTGGCAAGACAACGAATTCCGATTTTTACAAAAATACGAAAGCAGTGTTTACAGAAACTGGGACACTCCAGCCAGAACACTACTGCAGCAATTTCGACGAACATGCCGTAGTCAGCACCTGGTTTGTGGACTTAAGCGATAATGTCGATTATTACAATCTCAAAGGATGCGTCGTTCATCCACGTCCTATACTTATCAACGACGTCATTACAGATGTCTTACACAAATGCCTAAATCTCCCCCATTGCGACAGTACCATCAAAGACACCGTCATCAAAACCAGCCATATCGACATTGGAGATAATGCATTTATTTGCAAAGAAAATGGATGGGAACGGGCAAGCGACATAGAAGCCGAAACATACGGCATCCCCTGCGACAAAGAAGGCAAGTACATAGTGCATTCAAAACAGCCCGAATACTCGTATATGTGCAGCCTAGACTCCGGTTGGCATGCAGTTTACACCATCGACGCAGAAACTTATGACGTACTATGTGATAAATACGGCAAGTTATTCGCAAGCCCGAATAGGCCAAACGTCACTTACGCATGCAAAGAAGTAAATTCAACAACCTACGCCGATAAATCCGGTGTATACATATTGAACCCAACCAGCACAATAGAAGATCCTTACAGCCCACATGCTCGCAACCGCAAAGCCGGCTGGGAAATAGCAACACAAATTGATTTTGAAACAGCCGATGTCGAATGTGATTCTAAAGGCAAAACACATCAAAGTCCATCAGATTCCACCCTCTATTACGTCTGTCACCAAAATAAATGGACAGAATTCTACAATGCCCCGTGCGATACAGACAACAAACGCATCAAGACCAACAAATACTCGGGATTCTTTATATGCTACAACAAGACCTGGCGACACTCTTCAAGTTGGAGAACAGATTATCCAGCAGAATACTACCTCAATCCTGACCTAGAATACGGGCATTTCACAGATCCGCGCGACAATCGCGAATACAGCACCATTGAATACAAAGGCAAAATTTGGATGGCAGAAAACATGAAGTACGAAGACGCATCTGAAACCGAACAAGAAAATATTATTCCTTGCTACAGCCATAGTGACTGCGATAACGTGGGACGCTATTACAACCACGAAATTGCGGGAAAAATTTGTCCCGACGGTT
Source organism: Fibrobacter succinogenes (assembly GCA_902800345.1). Taxonomy (GTDB): domain Bacteria; phylum Fibrobacterota; class Fibrobacteria; order Fibrobacterales; family Fibrobacteraceae; genus Fibrobacter; species Fibrobacter succinogenes_H. The sequence continues at coordinate 3,512 of CADCDO010000080.1, read as the reverse complement.
GGCGGCTACCTGACTCTTCAGACATCATAGCACTTGGTGACACATCAATTATTGCTCAACTTTATTCACAATTGGGAGGCATGCATCCGAACTCACTTGATCCCTACGGCATGAGCTTATTGCCCACTGAGAAAACTGAAATCAAAAGATCATCGAGTTCTGTCTTAATAAGAGAACATTCTTCGACATCAAATGGGTTCAGCACGTTCCTATGGCTGAACGAAACAGGAAGCAACGGAAAAAGACTCTACACGATAATCGGCTCAGAACGCGGAATAAAACATGTTGATTTTCAGTGGTACACCCCGCAACCAGATCCATATATCGACGGTAAACTGTTCTTGCCCATCCGCTGCATAAAGAAGTAAATTGGTTAGCATCGTCATCCCGAGCGACGAAAGTCGCGAGGGATCTAGTAATAGTCCTTTATTGCATCGTCATTCTGAGCGACCACAGGGAGCGAAGAATCCAGTAACATTCTTCATTACATTGTCACCCCGGCCTCCGTGCCGGGGTCGCCTTTGCATCTGTCATCCCGGCCTCTGCACTCTCTGTCATCCCGCACTTGTTGCGGTATCTTCTTTTTGCAATTCCTTCAAACATATCTTATATTTAAAACAAATGTTGAAAACACTGAAAGAATACCTGAGTCTCTTACGAAACGCATTCAAGCGGTTCCCGCTTGCAATTGCGTTCGCAATTTTATCGTCAATTGCAATCATATTCGATTTTGTAGAATTATCCAAAATATTCCCCAAAAAAACAACATTCAGCCAAAGCCTTGATCTTTGGCTATGCATTTATCCCATAGCGGCAATGCTCATCGCCCTCGCGACTTCACTCATCCAAGAATCACGAAAAAGCACTCGTAAAGCACCGCAAATTATCACAAGTGTGGGTTGGCTCCTCATATCAGTAACACTCGTTATTTGCAAATTCACCACAGACAATTATTATGACAGCAAATTCATAAACGTTGTAATAACCAGTATTTTCACCATTAGCATTCTAGCCATACTCATCGGCCCGTTCTGGAACCAAAAGAATGACAACGCCTTTTGGGTTTACTGCAAAAAAATGGGCAAGCAGGCCCCCACAATTAACACAACCTTCTCGTTATTGGTACCAATCATACTCCTAGCTATAATTGGAGCAATATCTGAAAGCAATAAAGATCTCTGCATTAAAGCAATAATTTTAATAATCATATTTTACATTTTCACAGTATTCCCCATTCTCTTCATGACAGGCATTCCGTCCATCGACAAATGCATCGAAGAAACTCCTACTTTAAAAAATTTTGTGATAACCATAAAATCAAAGTGGTTTAATATTTCATTCGACTACTTCAAGTTCATAATTTACCACTTTACGCCATTTACGCCCTCACCGTTCACTTTTACGATATCGCATCCTTGCTGCAATGGTCATTTTCAACAAGAACAATTTTTTATCTAGCAATAATTTCCCTAGTTTTGGTACACATAATCAAAAACGAATATTATCCTGCGCTGATAAATCCCGAGCCTTCTTCCGAAAAGAAAATCGCCAGAGTTCTCCCATTCAGTTACTTTATCCCTGTCGTTACGGCAACCATCGCAATCATCCAAAGATTTTCTGAATACGGCGTTACGGAAAATCGAATTACTGCATTAACGTTATGCATTATCATTTGCATTTGCGCTATACTTGATTGCATCCCTAAAATCATTCCATCTAAATATGTTATCATCATTTCATGCTTGATGCTAGTGTCTCTCGCTATCGGCCCCACCATCACCCGCAACGCATGGCTAAAGAATATCAAGGAAACCCTCGCCACCGAAGGTTACAGCACATTCCCTCTCAGCGAAAAAGACGCAAAAGAATTTTTCTCAAACCTCTGGGAAAAGGACGGGCAAAAAGCGAGTATCACCGCCTACCAAGTGAAGGAACTCCATTCCAGAAACGACGAAAAACTTTATCAGTACTTTCCCAAAGAAAGCGACCTAGCGGACATCGTCAAAAAATACCGCACAATTAGCAGAACTGTAAAAAATGGCAAAATCCACACAATGCCCGAAAGTTTCAGCAAAGTAGCTTTCGTGAATTACACGTTCAAAGACGAAGAATTCGTAACCCGGAACGACACGTTGTTTTTCGATTATCCGCTCAAGGACACCGATTCGACAAGCAGCAAGGTTTTCAGTTTCCATGTGTTCAAGCAACGCTGGATTGACAAAGACATAAAAGTCCTCGAAACCGAAGGCGCCAGATTCGAAGTAGAATTCATCAAGTTCGGCCAATGGGAAAACGAAAAACACGAACGAGAAAGGGGGCTGCGTCTCCGCGGCATGCTTTTCATGGAATAGCTGGCGAACAACGAGAAAAATCGAAAAATGGCGGTGAAAACGGCTCAAAAAAGTCTAATTTCACCGTCAAAATTACGTTATCAGCAATAAAAAAGGCCGTTCAGCGGAATCTCCGAAGCCGTGTGGCGGTGAAAGCCGCTTAAAAAAGTCCATTTTCACCGCCAAAAAGCAGCCACAAGGCCTCCACTTTGCATTTTTTGCACATACAACGTAGCAAAGTGGCGGTGAAATCAACCCAAAAACACCCGTTTTCACCGCCATTTCGCAAAATTGCCCCGAATGCAGGCTTGAACCGGAAGCAGAAATCCATGACCTTTCAGCACATTCAGCGGCACAATCGGCTTGACTCTTTTTATGCATATAACTATATTTACGCATAAATAGAATTTTAAAGGAATTACTATGGAATACAAAATTAAGGATATCAACCTCGCGATCGAAGGCCGCAAGGAACTCGACCTCGCCGAAACCGAAATGCCGGGCCTCATGGCTCTCCGCAAGGAATATGCAGGCAAGAAGCCGCTCGCAGGCGCCCGCATCATGGGCAGCCTCCACATGACCGTGCAGACCGCCATCCTCATCGAGACGCTCGTGGACCTCGGTGCCGACGTGCGCTGGGTCAGCTGCAACATCTTCAGCACGCAGGACAACGCTGCCGCCGCCGTCGTGGTCGGCAAGAAAGGCACCGTAGAAAACCCGCAGGGCGTGCCCGTGTTCGCCTGGAAGGGCGAAACGCTCGAAGAATACTGGGAAAACACCGCCCGCGCCCTCGTGTGGCCCGACGGCAAGACCGCAGACCTCATCGTGGATGACGGCGGCGACGCCACCATGCTCGTGACCTGCGGCGCCGAATTCGAAGACGCGGGCAAGGTGCCCGAATTCAACCCCGCAACCGACAGCGAAGAATGGGGCGTGTTCCTCGCCACGTGCCGTAAGATTTTCGAGAAGGATCCGAAGCAGTGGACCCGCGCCCGCGAAGCTCTCCGCGGCGTTTCCGAAGAAACCACCACCGGCGTGCATCGCCTTTACCAGATGGCCCAGGCCGGCCGCCTCAAGTTCCCAGCAATCAACGTGAACGATTCCGTGACCAAGTCCAAGTTCGACAACCTCTACGGCTGCCGCCACTCCCTCATCGACGGCATCAACCGCGCCACCGACGTG
>CADCDO010000079.1 GCA_902800345.1 Fibrobacter succinogenes | reverse complement strand
TGCCAGCCTTGGTGTTCTTGTCGCAGAATTCAGAAGAAGCAACGTCAAGAGCGATCTTGATGTCAGTGCCGAACTTGTAACCGGCATTGGTGGTTGCAGTCTTGAGAGCGTCAAGAGCCTTTTCGAGAGTCATCACGCCAGTGATTTCGTAACCAAACTTGTTCTTAGCCGGCTTGATAGAAACGCCAGGAGCGAAGCCACCTTCGTCACCGACGGTCGTATCGAAACCATCGTTCTTCAACACAGCCTTGAGGGCGTGGAAGATTTCGGTCACCATCTGGAGACCCTTGGAGAACGTCTTTGCGCCAACCGGAGCGATCATGAATTCCTGGAAGTCGATCGGAGCGGAGGAGTGAGCACCGCCGTTGATCACGTTGCACATCGGGCACGGAAGCGTGAGCTTCTTGGTGCCGTGCATCTTGGCGATGTACTTGTAGAGAGGCATCTTGGCGTCTTTAGCAGCAGCAACGCAAACAGCCATGGAAACGCCGAGGATGGCGTTTGCACCGAGGGTGTTCTTGAGCATGCGGTTGCCGTCGAGAGCGATCATAGCATCATCGACATCCTTCTGCTTGGACGGATCCATGCCCTTGATCTTCTTAGCAATCTTGGTGTTGACATTCTTCACGGCAGTCAGAGTGCCCTTGCCGCAGTAAGTCTTCTTGTCACCGTCGCGGAGTTCGCAAGCTTCGCGTTCACCGGTGGAAGCGCCACTCGGAACAGCAGCGTGACCGACGATACCGTTGTCAAGAGTAACATCGACTTCGAGAGAGGGATTGCCACGAGAGTCAAGGATCTGACGAGCCCAAACTTTAGCGATTTTAGCCATTTTATTAACCTTCTGTTAAAGTGAAAATTTTTGTGTTCTAAATATAAAAAAGTGGTTAGTGATTAGTGGTTAGTGGTTAGAAAAAAATGTGAAGATTTAGTTGTTAGTGGTTGGTAGTTAGTCATTGGTTGTTAGTTGTTAGTTATTAGTTAATGCTTCTCCGTCATCCTGAGCGAAGCCGAAGGATCCAGTAACTTTTACTTAAAAGGATTACCCGCAAAACCTATTTGCACAAATACTCCATAACGAAAAACCTTATTGGTCAACCGCACACTAGCTCCTAAATCAAGATAACAGACACCTTTCTCAAAACCACTCGCATAAACGAACCGGAAACCGGCTGCCTCAGAAAAGCCAAATTCCCAAGGTTCACTATTACTCAAATCATAGATTAAATAATCTACAATATGATGCGATTCAAACAATCCGAATCGATCGTTTTCAGTCAAGGGCAGATACGTGTTACCAAATAACGCATAATTTATCCAAGCCCATAAATTTTCAGCAGAGCCCTCACTTTTGAATGTCACAATTCTGATAAACAGGAGCAAGCCCAATAAACCTTCATCGGAGACTTTTCCTTCATCAAAATCAACGTCCAAAGTTATAATAGGCAATCCAACGAGAACCTTATGCTTTATAGAAAAACTACGATGCCCTAAAAGTTGCAAACTCAATGCCGATGGACCAGCATAAGCAACTTCTGTCGTATGGTTCCAAGGAGTATATTGCTTTATCTCATAAAAGTCGCAAAAATGGCCCAGCAAAAGGGGTTCGCTCTTTTTAGAAACATTCAAATCAGGCGTTTCTTCAATTTTCACGTCAATATGCTCAACTTTATTCGTATCTACAACGCCGTTCGTATCAACATCAAGCGCTAGAGAAATTTTCGAAAGCGAATCAGTCTCCAACGAATCCTGCAAAATCGGCTCGTTCGCTTCAACAGGCTGCACAGACGGCTGTGCAAAAACATTTGCCGCAAGTGTCAAAATGCAGAAAAACGCAAACAAATTCATTTTTTAATTCCTTGCAAACCGCAACCCCACCCAGATTGTGTGAAGGTTGAACATGCTGTATTCCTTTTCAGATTCAACCGGATTTTCAAACGCCGCGGTCAAAGCAATACCCATGTTCCACTTTTCGTTAATAGACCAAGTATGCCCCACATCAAAAGCGATGCTGTAATTCGGAACAGACGTTATCTCAATAGTACCATGATTCCTGCCTACAACACCAGACTTTTCCTCTTCCACCTGAGTCTCGATAATGGAGAAGCCGAATGACGCACCGGCATGGAAACCCGTCAAAGGGAATTCTTTTTTCGCAAAGGGAAAGACCGTAAAACCGGCTCCAAAGAACAATCGCGTTGAAAAGGAATGCATTTCACTGTAGCGGAGATAGTCCTCATACTCTACCCTATGATTGTGGAACGCATATCCACCATCATCGCCATTGTATTCCACAGGTTCGCTCACGACGTAACAATCAAATACATGGAGACCTTCGGTGTACGCTCCCTGAATAACACCAAATACAGCCAGTTTTTCCCAGCCATACCCCACTTTCAATTCCAGCACTGGGCCATAGCCCACGTATTCCATCCTGTCCCGCGGAGCATAATCCCCGCTAGGTCCCGTATCCTTGCAACCCTCAATGTCGAGGCATTCTCCAACATGGTCATCGGCCTGTTGCAACCTGCGAGGGCGTTCCTGTTCCACGTAATCCGCCTTGGCGAAGCCCAAAGAACCTTCCAAATAAAGTCCTTTGGCCGAAACACCAGCGGCAAGAATAGAAATCATCAAAACACAGCTCTCAAAAATCTTTTTCATAAAAATATCCTTGCAATATAGGTAATATATAAAATAATTTCTCAGCAACCAAACACTAGAGACACTTTGAATTTTTACTTATGATTACCGAAAATTCCTAACTGCACAAATACACCAAAAAGAAAATGCTTATTTGTAATTCTTGCATGTGCTCCCAAATCAATATAAGCTCCGCCATCTTTTGCGTTTCCTGAATAAACAAACCTAAGTCCAACAGCTTGCGACCAGCCAAATTCCCAGCCTTCGGAATAAACCAAATTACTAATTCCATAATCAACGAAATGGTGTGATTCAAACAGTCCAATTCTAGATTTTTCAGACAGAGCCCAATAAGTATTGCCAATTATTATGTATTCCACCCATTCTGAAATCATCTCACGTTTTTCTCTGTTAATAGTAGGATCATTGGGATTTCCATAAATCGACACAGATAAAACAAAAGCCCACAACATTTCATCCGAAATTCTTACCCCATCTGGCCGAATATCTACATCTACAGATAAAGCTGTCATGCCAGCACCTACGCCATCTTTTCCCCAAAGACGTCTATTATTTCTTATTCCAAAAAACGGAATTTGAATTACTGATGGAGCATGATAAGCGATTTCCATAAAAAAACCGCTCGGAAAATATTCATACTTAGCATCCGATGTTTTTTCAATCCCAGCATCAATATGTTCAACTTTATTCGTATCAACTACATTGTTCGCATCAATATCAGCAGTCAACGAAATTTTCGAAAGAGAATCAACATGTAGTGAATCAACGCGCAATGAATCCGCAGCCAACGAATCCTGCAAATCCAGCGCAGGTTCCAGCGCCAACGCTTGAGTCGCAAAAATCAAAACACAGCAAAGAAAAAATCGAATAAAACTCAACTTCAAAACAACAATAACTCAAAAAAATTACGTATGTGTTCCCGTCACGCCCCATTGCACAAATACACCGAAGCGGAAAGACCTATTGGTCCATCGAACATTGGCCCCTAAGTCAAGATAATATGTACCATCCCTATCGCCCTTCGCATAAACAAACCTAAAGCCCGCAGCCTGTGACCAACCAAATTCCCAAGGTAAATCACTACTCAAATCATAAAGCAAGTAATCAATAATATGGTGAGATTCAAACAACCCCACTCTATCATTTTCTGTCAATGGCAAGTAGGAATTACCAAGCAACAGGTAACACACCCAAATCATCGTATTTCCTGATCTAGAGCTTAGGGCAAGGACCCCTAGCAATCCCTCATCAGAAATTTTGAAACCATCACGAAAGTCCATATCAGCAGACACTAAAGGTATTCCAACAAGGACTTTATGCTTTATATAAAAATTCCTGTACCCCAAAAGATGTATGCTCAATACTGATGGTCCTGCGTAAGCAGCCTCTACCGTAAATCCGGACGGTGTATAAGGTTTCTCATCATAGACATTGCAATTATAACAGTATTCCTGCAAAATGCACTTATCCTTTATGGCGGACCATTTTTTTAATTCTTCAAATTCCTCTTTTATACTAGGATCTAAACGGTCATATTCTAGCGAATCCTGCAAATCCTGTGCAGGTTCCTGTGCAAAAACATGAGCCGTGAGCATCAAAACAATTATTACAAGTAAACTACGCATGCTTTAAAAATCCGCCCAAACCTACGAAATCCAGCTAATTTTATTCATCATTCAATTGCTAATACGTCTTGTGACTTTTCACGATATCTATCAAAATTTTCTCAATATCCGTCTCGCGATTTTTCTGGTTGACTTCAATCGTGAAATAGTTATTGTTCTTCGTCATGAGCACCGCATACGCGACACCATAAGAGCCATTTGAAGTCACCATCCAAGCAAACGCATCGCCATCTTGCCTTTCGAATTTCGTCTCGCTATACTGAATCGGCTTATCGGAATTTTCAGCTTTAGTCATCGTCTTGTAATGATCGAAAAGGCCTATGAGAATCAACGAATCCGACTGGCCAAAATCCACACCGCTTTCGGTTTCAAGGCTTTCGAATAAGCTCTTAGTCTGGCCTTCAATCGCCACCTTCACATACGAATCGGCCACACCTTCTGCAAGCTCGACCCTCGTATTTACACCTTCCTTCTTTTGAATTTTAAGAGGCGTCCATTCAGCAGACGGGAGTTCAAAAGTGAGCGGTTCAGGATACGGGACATTCAATTCAATCGCCGGACTTCCTGTCCAAAAGGATTGTGTCTTATGAAGAATAATATCGTTGTGGTTCTTGGCACAACCGCCAAGGAACAGCAACGAAGCTGAAAATAGAAGTACGATGGATTTCTTTATGGTTTTCATGATTAAAAGTCCTTTACTTTAAATATAATCTCGCCTGCACCATATAAGAACAAAAATAATTTTACTTCTCCACGACATGCCCCGATAGCTCACGGAAATCGCCTTTTTTATACAAGGTAACCCCCGGCGAGATCAAGTGAAACACGGACTGTTCTGCAAGCGTTTCCACGTTGAATTCGAAAGAATCAAGGCGGTTGCGGTAGCTATCCGTAGAGTTGTCGAACGAGACCATGTAAGGCGGGCGCGGAATCTTGCCCTGGTTCACAAACGAAATCAGTTCGACTCCGACCCTGTCGTTAGACACAACCCACGCATCTACAGGTGGGATTTTTTTCACGAGCGACATTAAAATTTGTCTATAACGTACATGCGCACGCGGTTCCTGCATAAAGTCATAAGGACTTGCATGCGATGCATCAGTCGCTTCGAACACCTCAAGCCCCACATTCTTGAGACCTTTCAAGCGGTCCCTCGACCACATGCTCATGTGGTAAGGCGAAACAAAGGCAATTCGCGTCAAGCCTTTTTTCTTCAAAAAACGCCCGACAATACGCCCCGGAAATTCACCAAAGGCGAGGTTAAAAAACGCAAATCGCTTTTCTTTTTTCAACGCACGCGGGATATCGTACAGCGGATGTTCCCACCACACCGCCACAGGGAAACGCGTCGTCGCAAGTTTTGCAAACAACTTATTGATATCGAATACGAGCATCGTCGAGACGACAGCGCCAAAACACCCACGGCAATCTTCCAGCATTATCCGCTTTCCGCCCGCATCCAGAAACGCGCCTTCCTCCTCGAAATAGCCAAGTACCTTGGGTTTCAAATTGCGCCGATGAGCCGACGCATAGACATTGTGCATAAACTGCAGTTCACGCTCGCCAAGGCAATTAAAGTCCCCGTTCGCATTACAACGCATAATCAGAAGGATTTCTTTCGGTTCCGCCAACGATAATCTTGTATTTCTAAAGTAATAACGCCCTTGCCCTTTACGCTCCAAAATTCCCTGTTCACGCAATTTTGCAAGCGCCCGCTGCATCGCCCCAAGCGAAGTTTCATAAGAAGTGCACAAATCCTTGATGGACGGAAGCGGACCATCCGCCGAAATCTTGCCGGATTTCCAGGCATCCAACAACAAACGCTCCAAACGGACGCTCTCGCGCTCATGTACAGCAACCGATATTTCGGGCTTACGTCCCCAAAAATAACCGTTACCATGTTCGCTATATATTTTACCTTGCTCAACCAGTTTCTTGTATGCACGGAAAGCCGTGAACACCGATGCGCCCAAGGACGAAGCCACCTCGCGCACGGAAGGGAGCCGGTCCCCATCCTTGAAATTAGACGATTCAATCCACTTGCAAAAATCTTCGACTGTCATAAAAACGCGCCCACCACAATGAAAAAATCATAATCTCGGTACAACCATTAGCCTGCCACGACAAAACGACAGGCAAGCCCTGAATATTCAAAATATAATAACACTAGATACACTTTAACAAAAACGCAAACATCTCATTGAGAAAAAACAAGAGACATTACTTACTTTTAGATAAGACAAAACAACACACCTTCAACAACATCGAAAACATCATGTTCAAGAAACTACTCTTCACCTTAGGAATTTTGCCCATGACCGCTTTAGCATTCCAAGTTGGCGCCTGGGTCGGCGGGCCCGGACAATACCCGCAGCCCACTCAAGAAAACGTGCAGGCATTCCAGAATTTGCAGGGCACGCACATTGACCTCATCAGCTACTTTGCGCTCTTCGACATGAATGACTGGAATGCGACCGAAGAGTACGCAAATGTCGCGAAGAACAACGGTTCCACGCTTGTGGTGACCTGGATGGCGAACGGCTATAACGCGCAGGATCTGGTCAACGGCAAGGCAGACAGCTACATCCGCGACTACGCCAAAGGCGTCAAGGCCTACGGCGAAGAAATCTGGCTCAGGCCGCTCCACGAAGCGAACGGCGACTGGTACGACTGGGGCGTAGGCAAGGCAGGCGCCGGCAATACCGACGCTAACGTCGCCGAAGCATTCCGCCATATCGTGAAAATCTTCAAGGAAGAAGGCGTCACGAACGTCAAATGGGTATGGACGACGAACGCTTCGAACTCAGGAAAGGGTTCGACGCTTACCGGCAACTACCCCGGCGATGAATACGTGGATTACATTTCCATCGACGGCTACAACTGGGGCACGTGCCAGAGCTGGTCCAGCTGGCAGACGTTCTCGCAAGTATTCAAGAAAGCATACGACGCTCTTGCCAAAATCAACAAGCCGCTTTTCATCGCCGAAATTTCGAGCTCCGAGAGGGGCGGCAACAAGGCAGAATGGATTACCGACATGTTCGAGCACTTCGCGACCGATTTTTCTCGCGTCTTTGCGGTGATGTGGTTCAGCCAGAGCAAAGAAGCAAACGAAGGCGACTGGGCGCTCAATACGTCGCAGGCCGCCGTTGACGCCTGGAAGGCCGGTATCGCGAAGATGAAGGCGATGGAACCCGCCTCTTCCAGCAGCCAGGCCATAAGCTCAAGTTCTTCGAGCGATAACACTGGCATCATGATTAACGGGAGGGCCGCCAGCAGTTCCTTTCGCCTGCAAGACGGCAAGCTCTACATGCAAACAGACAAAGCGCTAAAGGCAAGCGTCGTGCAGTTTGACTACCAGGGCCGAGTCCTGTGGCAGAGCCCGGTGCAGCACTTCTCCGCAGGCGTGCACGCTATCGACGCCCCCAAGGCAAGCACGCGGAGCATTTATAAGCTCTCCGCAGAGCGCTAAATAAATTTTGTTCATAATGCACCTTGAACACCCCATTCTAACACACCCCAAAAGGTAATGTTGGAATGGGGATTTTTTATCCCCAGCTGAGCCATATCGTCATAAACTTGTCGTAGACTTCATAAACACCTTGGTTATTCGTAACAATCTGCTTTTCGAGCAAGGCGGCCAGAGCCTTTTGAACACTACTTGCAGAAAGGCTGTATTTCTTTAAGAACTGGCGACCTGTAATTTGCGAGACTCGGCCTTCCTTACCGATTGCAACAAGGAGTGCTTTTTGCGGCGGTGTCAAAAGGAACAGCATATTCATGTATATATCGGAGTTTTCCTCGACAATATCCTCAATTGTTTCTTCTAATCGTGCCGCATCAAACGTACAGCCTTTGTCCGTAATAGAATAGGCGTAATTCATGATTTTCTGAATGTACCATGTCACACCACCAAATCGCGCATAGGCCTCATGAATTGAATTGTCATCAATCTTTCGTCCATTCTTTTCAAAGTGGTACTTTATAAATTCGGAATACTTGATTTCGGAAATTACATCCAAGTTCATGATGGAGACGCTCTGGTAAAATGGGCGCGCCGCCGACACAAAGATTTCGCCCATCATGCTCCGCTCCGAGCCGGCAAATACAAAATTTGCATTATGGCAATTCTGTATATACGTGCGCAAAGTCGCTTCGATATTCTTTTCCGGATAGCACGAAATAGACTGGAACTCATCTATAGCGATCAAGCACGGCTTATCGGCATTTTCAATATACGCAAAAATTTCTTCTAGCGTAATTGCCGGCGTCTGAACATCGCCCAGTTCGACATTCCACGAGGGCAAACCCTGCACGTCGAAAGAAATTCCTGCACGCAAGGATTTTACGGCATCGACAAAAGTTTCAATCGCCTTTTTGCCGCGCGGTTTCAACGTATTCACAATCTGACGGCCCATCTCATAGACAAAATCGCCAAGATTCTTGGTCGCATAAATATCAACCACAAAGGTATTGTACTTGCGGGTGATTTTCTGTTGGGCAAAACAATGCCTGATGAGGCCAGTCTTTCCCATGCGGCGTGAAGAAATCAACGCCACGTTATTACCGTTCGTGAGCAAACGCGTGAGTTTATTGGTTTCTTCTTCACGGTCGCAGAAGTACTCCGCGCTCAAATAACCAGATGTCAAAAAAGGATTGATTACGGCATTGTCCATGATGATACCTCGTCGATACCGTAAATATACATTTTTTATCTAAAAAGGATTATCCTTTTTGGATAATCCTAATCGGATAATACTATGGATCCTATCGCCTTCGGCTCTAGGACGACAGGTCGAGGATGACAGCTTCGAGGATGGCATTCCCGGCATTCCGCATAAATACAGAAAAGGCCCGCTTTTGAAGCGAGCCTCTCTCTAGGATAATTCTGTGCTTGCGCGCAGGAATTAGAAACTTCGTTGCGGTTACGAGCTGCATCGAGGAGCCAGCGGAGAGCGAGAGCCTTGGCGCGATCCGGAGCAACTTCCATCGGGACCTGGTAGTTTGCACCACCGACACGACGGGACTTGACTTCGACACGCGGCTTGATGTTTTCAAGGCACATTTCGAACTTTTCGAGCGGGGTTTCCTTGCCTTCAACCTTCTTGTCGAGGAGGTCGAGAGCGGTATAGACGATCTGTTCCGCAATCGTCTTCTTGCCCTGCTTGAGCACGACACCGACGAGTTCGGTGACGAGCGTGGAATGGAAACGCGGATCCGGGAGGATGGAGCGATGGAGAGCCTTTCTTCTTCTAGACATAGATTACTTCCTTTCCTTACTTCTTGGCCGGAGCGGCACCTTTCTTC
>CADCDO010000078.1 GCA_902800345.1 Fibrobacter succinogenes | reverse complement strand
GTTCACGAGCACGATCTTGTAACCCTGTTCGCGCAGGGCCTTGCAAGCCTGGGTGCCGGAATAGTCGAATTCGCAAGCCTGACCGATCACGATCGGGCCGGAACCAATGATAAGGACTTTGTCGATGCCTTCAATCTTCATTTTAGTATTCTCCGTTGACTAATTAATTATTAAAAACTTGGATTGCTTCGCTACGCTCGCAATGACGTAGGAAAAACAAAAAAGCTGAACCAAATGGCTCAGCATCAATAAAATCAAAAATGGAAATAGCAAAAGCAGCGAACGGCGCGACATGCATAATGTCACAATTGCGCTTGGCGTTTTTGAGCATTCCGTTCATCACTTCCCTATTTCGCAAACACTTAAACTTGCGCAAATATAGAATATGATAACCGACCTTGCAACTGCTACTGCAGAAAAAAACAAATTCACCTATTAAAAGGAATCGTCATCCAATCCAGAAGGAATAGTAGGATCATCTTGCGCAGGGAGTTCCTGACATTCTGGAAGCTGCGGTTCAATTTGGCACCTTTCACGAAGACTTTCTTCATCGTTATCATCAGCAGTACAAGCCATAAGACTAAAGATACCCGCCACTAAAAAAAAGCCTAAAATTTTGCGTTTCATAAGAACCTCTAAGTTGTTTAGTATCAACACAATAGACAATCTAGTAAAACTATGAAAAATAAATGGCGAACAAACAAAAAAGGACCGCTCTAAAGCGGTCCTCCCTTTTGCGTAAAAGCAAATCTAGCTCAGAGAATTACTTCTTAGCCGGCTTGTTCTTAGCAGCGGTTTCCTTGAGAGCTGCACCAGCCTTGAAGCCGACAGTCTTGGAAGCCTTGATCTTGATCGTTGCGCCAGTCTGCGGGTTGCGGCCAGTACGGGCAGCACGAGTCTTCACGGAGAAAGTACCGAAGCCGATCAACTGGACGTTACCGTCTTTCTTGATACCAGCGGCGATGCCATCGAGAACAGCGTCGATAGCGCGAGCTGCTGCAGCCTTGGATTCAATGCCAGCTTCCTTGTTGGCAAGCACGGCTTCAATGAGATCTTGTTTGTTCATTTTTTAACTCCTTGAGTCAGATTTGTGAAATGTTTGGTAATATTATACTTTTTTTTTCTTAAGGTAGAATAGATTTATTTGAAAAAATTCTTTTTTAAAGCCCATAAATCAAGCCTTGGGCGCCAGTCTGCCCGATTCTTCGACGTACAGGTCCGCTTTCGTTCTCAATTTTTCGACATAAACAAGACAGAGGCATGTAAAAGGTATCGCCACCAAAAGTCCCAAGAATCCTAGCAGTTTGCCCCAGATTGAAAGCGAGAGGAGGATTCCCACCGGAGGAAGATTCATCGACTTTCCAACGATATGCGGCACAAGGAAAAAATCCTGAATAATTTGCACGACGAGATAGATGGCAAGGATGATAATCGCCACCTCCCAGAACGGCATTCCTTTGTCCAGAGCGTAAACCACCGCCAGTAGAAGGGCCAACGGAATTGTGGTAAGTTGCATGTAAGGGATCATGTTGAGCGCACCGGAGAACAGTCCAAAAGCAATGCCCATCGGGAGTCCCATGATGCTGAAGCCTATCGCATAAAGAACTCCGACCGTAAAGGCGACCATGGACTGCGCACGGAAATACGTTCCCATGAACTGGTCGATAGAACCTGCAAACTCACCAGCCTCGCGGCGATAGCGTCTCGGGATCAAGCGACGGATGCCCTTCCTTATTTTATGCATATCCAGCATAATAAAGACAAGGTACATAAACACAATCGCCGCACTGGAAATGCCGACTAAAATAGTCGAAGTCTTCGACAGCACGTCCCATGCACCCGGAAGAATTTTTTCGGAGATTGTCTGCACGACGCTCCATACATCCAGCGATTCCATCGCCTCGGCAATACTGTTCCATGAGATAAGCGACTTGACCGAAGCCCATGTATCGGCCGGAAGGAACGTCATTATACGGTCACTCCATGTCGAGTCCGTAAAAATTCTCGAAAGCAAAGTTCCTAAGTATTGCACTTCATGCACAACTTTTGGAACAAAGAAATACATACAACCACCTATGATGATTGCACCTCCAAGAATCACGATAACCACGGCAATCACACGATGTCTAAACTTTATCTGCAACTTGCAGACAATCGGGTCCATAATATAGGCTATCAAAAAAGCGGCAAAGAACGGGAACAAAACGCCGCTCAAGTAATTCAGCACATAGAGAGAAACGCCCACCGCTACAGCAATCAGCACATAGCGCATCACCCTATCAAGCGTCCAGTTTCTTTGCATAAGCCCTCCCGCGGACAATCGAAACACTTACAAACAACACTAGACCAAGCAAAATGGCACCAAGAACAAAATACAAAATTTTTCTTTGTTCTGCATTACTGCCCCAAAGACGGACATAACGAATTTCCATTTCATCGGGAATGCCACGCAGCGTAGAACCGCCGCTGACAACTTCAAAGAACGAAGCCCGATTCAAATACGTTTTTCCATCGTCTTCTTCAAGCCCCTGCGATGAAAGCCACCATTCCGGGACCTTGAACTCGCTGAGAGAAAACTTGCTCACTGCAAAACGTTCCTTCGCCCCGCCCATCAACAAATACGGCGCAGACGGAACTTCTTTTTCCAAAACGCGCAACGTTGCGTAATCACCACTCCGCGTATAAACCGGGTCATCCGTCAAAATCCGGAGTCTCATCGAATTCATTCGTTTAGACGCCACGCGCACTTCCACCGAGTCAAACTTCGTCAAGTCCAAAAGTCCAGCAGGACGTTTATCCACAGACTTTAAATTGAACCCGATTCCCGCATATGTAAATGCTTTTCCTAAACGGATGTTCACAGAGGCTATGAGGAGCGTATCCGTCATTTGGACTTCGCTTGTCGAAAATCCCCCCACGGCGCTATCGTTTAAAGGAAAAATTTCAAAAGTTCTCTTAGGGAAAATTTCAATGACATTTTCCCCGCTACGAAAATACAAAACGCCCCACGCAACAAGCAAGGCTAAAAAAATGGACGCTCCCAACCATTTATTTTTCTTCATCGCGCTCCTTCACAGGGTGTCTGCGGCCAATCGCAACAATCATGAGACCAAGAATAATCAACAGAAAAATTCCATACGACGTATTGCTAATTCCCTTCGCAGAGATATCCCGAATATCCAAAACAAACTTTTTACCGCGAGGCTGTTTCCATCCCGACGAAATTTCCACACGGGCAATACTTTCGTGATGTGGACGGTTCAGAGAACGTTTCACACCAAGTTCATCGTACCAAAAATCAGGAATATAAAGGTCATCAAAAGGAACGGCGATTTTGTTATGTCCGGTTTTTACAGGAACCTCCTTCAAAAGCAATCTGAACGTATTCGACTTGCCCAAATCCGTCACGTCAGGGTCGTAAGCCCAAATTTTCAGATTGATTTCGTCAGTTCCAGAGACATCGACATCTAAATATATTGTATCGACATTCGTCCAGTTGTGGTAATTTTTCTTGCCATTTGCGTCAAAGTCAAAGACCATTCCGCACCAGGCCGATTTCTTTTCGTCTGCACCAAGCGCACACTGGAAATGTGCAAGAGTATCGGACAAGTTAAACAAGACAACGGATTCGCCGCCGTCATAATTGTCGTCATAGGCAGAAACCTTTACCCCCTCCCCTAGCGGAAACACATTTTCAGCAAATTGCTTTTTGGGGAGAGCGACATAAATCACTATAGCAACAATCGCAATAATTGCTAAAATCGTATATGATTTTTTCATTTACTCAAAAAATTTCCTTAAAGTTCGGCTGTACTGAATTAAATCCAACGGATCCTCTTCTTCCGTTTTTTCACCAAACAACTTGGTCACAAACGAATCAATCCAGCGTATAAAGAAAAAGTGGTGTTTTCCCTCTTTCGCCTGTGGAGCGGCCTTGATATCAAGAGTCCACTGCAAAAGTTCCATCACCTTGGACGGCGGCAAGTGGAATGTTTCGCAGCACGTCGTCACATAGCCGTCAAAACCGTAATGCGGGAGTTTTCCCTTCACCAGCGGCTGACCATGATCTATACACACCGGATTTTCGCAGACCGGATCCTGAACGTTTTTCTTTTTCAAATCATTCAACCACAATTCGCGCGTCTTGTCCGAGAGCCCACCGTAGAAGGCGAACGTCTGGCTGCACGGGAAATAGATGGAATAACATTTGGGGCAGAACCTCAAATCAAGGTTTACAATTTTAAGAGATTCAACCTCTGAACCGCAAAAAGAACATTTACACATGTTTTTCAATATAGTTAATAGTGGTTAGTGGTTAGTGGTTAGTGGTCAGGTTTTGTTTTAAAAAAAAAGGTTTTTTCTGTTGCGCCCCTGTTTACCAACCACTGTTTACTAACCACTTTCCTATATTTTATTCCATGGCAAAAGTAGTTCAGATTACCGCAGAAAATTTTGAAGAAGAGGTTATCAAGGCCTCAGAAACCCGTGCAGTCGCGATACTTTTTTCTTCCGCAGAATATCCGGATTGCGCACCCTATTCCCAGCTGTTAGGCTCACTTTCTACAAGCATGGATTTTACGCTCGGCGTTGTCAGTTGCGACGATCGCGAAAACATGCGCCTCATCCAGATGTTCCGCGTGCAGTCCGTCCCCGAAATCCACATCGTCGACAAAGGACAGATTGCAGACATCATCCAGGGAGTGCTCCCCGAATCGGACCTCAAGAAGCGCCTCGAAAAATTTTACGTCTCGGACGAACAACGTTTCCAGACGGCACTCGAAGACGCCATCGCACAGAAGAACTTCGACCAAGCGCTCCCGATGCTCGACGAAGCCCTCTCCAAGACTCCGAACGACAAAAAGCTCCAACTCCTCTGGGCAAAGGCAAACCTCGGCCTCGGCGACACAGCCAAAGCAAAAGAAATTCTCTCCAAGTTCACCGAAGCCGACGACCAGTACCGCGAGGCCAAATCGCTCTTGGAACTCTTGGACTTTCACGCCGAGGTCGCAAAGAAGGACGTTCAGGGCAAAGAGGCCATCGTCTATCACGAGGCATGCAAGCTCGCCTGTAGCGAAGAGTTCGAAGGCGCACTCCAAGCATTTCTGAACTTGTACGCAGAAGCCCCTGACTGGAACAATGGCGCGGCCAAGAAAGCGATGCTCACGCTCTTTGGCGTGCTAGGTTCCAAGCACGAACTCACCTGGAAATACCGCGCAAAGCTCAACACGATGATGTTTATCTAAGATGACTCTACTTCTCGCCATCATCTTCTTTGTATTCGTCGTGGGAGCCATCAGGCACGGGTATTTTTCCTTTGCCAACGTAGAATATAGTTTTCACGAGCATCCGGTACAGTTCCTCATCGTTCTCATCATCATGCTTGGGGCGGCAATACTTTGTACATACCTATGGTTCAAAGAGATGGGATTTATCTAGAATTTCTTTAGATTGTGTATAAAACATTTATCACAAAAAAAGGCACGGCATTCAAGCCGTACCTTTTTTAATTTTCACCGCACGTCTGCGTAATCCGGTATTTTTCCCGCCTTAGCAAGCGTGGCGATACATTTGCATTTACCTGCACTTGGAATTTGCGATATTCAACAAGTTAGTGTAAGCCGCCATGCACCTTCTGTATTCCTTGGAACCTTCGGGGAAAGAATAGCATTCACCAAGTTTGGAATTCGCCATATCGCGTTCCTTGCACTTTGGCTTCGGTGCTGGCGCGGATTGCTGCTGGACGTTTTTCTTCTGCGGAGCCGGAGCCGTTGCAGGAGTATCAAAAGAATAGACGAACACTTCGACGCGATTGTTCTTCATGCGGTTCGCCGGGCTCGTATTCGGAACGATAGGTTCGTCACCGCCCTTGCCCGTCGCAATGATATCCTTCTCCGGGATTCCCGACATGGCCAAGAAGCTCTTGATTTCTTCAGCACGCTTCAAGGTAAGCACGCGGCTTCTTTCCGGGCGATCCAGGTTGTCCGTATGGGAAACAATTTCAATCATCTTGCCATGATAATTCAACAGGTAATTTGCAAGCTTCTTCAGCCCTGGCGTCGATTCACTCGTGAACCTGGACTGGCCGACCGCAAAACTGACTTCTTTCAAAATAAACTGTTCCAAGATAGTCTTGGTCACAGCAGGCTTTGCAGTCTGAACCGGCTGCTGAGCGGACACTTGCGGCTTCGGGGCATAAGAAGACGAGTTCTTGACACAACGAACCTTGTTCGTATAGGCGTCACCATGCTTGAAATACGGATTACCCGTTTCACGAACCGGATTGTACTTCCAATCGACGTATGTCATCTCGTTGCCACTCTTCGAAGAAGTCCAATAGCCACGTTTGTAGTCGAAATTCAAGCTGCACGGATTTTCCTTCGCTTCGCGACTGTTCCTCATACGCTTGTCGTTCGCGTGCATGTCGAAATCAGAAGCCTTGGAGAACAATTCTTCGTATTCGGCCTGTTCCGGAACGTGCCAGCCATTCGGGCATGCACGGTTAAGATTCCTAGCTTCCATCTCGTCAAGTCGGTCGAGAATCATGTCTTCGGCCATCCAAACCTGGTTACCAATCTTGAGCGTCCTATAGGTCTTTCCTGTAGCATCCATCACGCCGCCGAGACGGTCCTTGCAAGCACTCTCCCAGTTCTGGATGCAACGGACAGAATAGCCATTCGCCTTACGGCCCTGGAACGAGAACGTTTCAAGATTCGTGCCCCTGAAGCTCATGGCATCGGCGCGGTCGCCGCCCTTTTCGTCTCCCAGCCAGAAGAAAGCGCGGTTGCCCAAGTCAATGAAGCTTTCGCCATCGACATAGTAACCGCCATCGAGCACTCTAAAGTGGTTCAGATTGAAGTCCTGGTAGTTGAGGTCGTCGCCCATCGGCAAGCTCCATCCATCCGGGCAAGCCTTTCTCGCCGCATTCCATGAATAAAGTCTTCCATAGCGTTCGCAGTTACGGATATTGTTGTCGTAGCAGTAGCTGTCCGGCAAACGGAACTTCAAGTTTTCCGCCATCCAGACACGACCGCTAATTTTCACCGTCGCGTAGCGTTCTCCATCGCGGTTGTCAATCAAGAGGTTCTTCGATTCGTCATATGTCGAAGTATTCTGGAACTTGGACGCCATAACCGGATCCGTATAAGGGGTCGGAGCAGACTGGCGGTTTGAACCCAGCAAGGCGCGTTCTTCTTCAGAAATACTGCAATCGTAATCCTGCGGAAGGGTGCCGAAATAATAGTTGTACTTGTCCGGCGTAACCCAAATATCACTATTTCCCACAGAAGAACGCATGTAGGAACGCGGATAATTGGCGCATCTGTAAAGCACATTGGCACAACGTCCGTCCTTCTTTT
Source organism: Fibrobacter succinogenes (assembly GCA_902800345.1). GTDB lineage: Bacteria > Fibrobacterota > Fibrobacteria > Fibrobacterales > Fibrobacteraceae > Fibrobacter > Fibrobacter succinogenes_H. Next base: position 3,150 of record CADCDO010000078.1, on the reverse strand, counting down.
CCGTTCTAAACGATTCGTCCATGTCCGGGCAGCGCCAGTAGCAAGAGCTACCAAACATGTCATCAAAGCCACAGGTAACCACGGTCTTGTCGCTAGACGGAGCGGCAAAAGCCGAATCCGCAGCTAAAAGAGTGGCAGCTATAGCGAGAGCGTACTTTTTATTCATAGAGACTCCGTATTCCAACACAATTGAACGTGTATAGTATTAAGATTAGGGTAAAGATACTAATTTCATTTTTTCTGTTTCAACCAAGCGCCGCTTTTATAGCGACAATTAACGTCATTACGTCCTCGATAATTCGCGCAAGCAGTAAAAAATAATTTACACCCATTCGTTTTCTATTTTTGTAAATAACAAGATGTAAGTAAAAAGAACAAAATAGATATTCATATCAAAAAAGGATTCCTATGAGAAACAATATCCTATTCGCCTTAATTGCAACATTTTCTCTCCTGTTCATGGGCTGTTCAGCCTCGTACCAGCAAGGCTTTCTCCAAAAGTCAAACCACCAATATTCACCAACCCGCATTCTGTTGATAACACCGGAAAACGGAACTTACGGAGATATCGTTTACCCGACATCCGGCAACGATGTGATAACGGCGCTCACCCAAGAGCTAAACCGCTACTCACCGCAATCCATATCCACGACTTACAACCCCATCGACGTTCAGAACCTCCCCGACTCCGATCTCGCGAATTTCGACTACATATTCGCCCCGAAAATTCTACACTGGGAAGACCGCGCCACAGGATGGTCCTTCAGGCCGGACCGCATAGAAGTCCTATTCTATATATACGACAACCAGAGGAACCTCATCGACACCTACAACATCAAAGGGAGAAGCGCTTACGTTGTCTGGGTCAGCAAGCAGCCTAATTCTCTGTTAAAAAAGCCCATCCGCAACATGTTAGCGGACATTTTCGGCAAAATCTAGATAGAAGAATGAACTTGCTCGCGGTTCACGAACTGGCATGATGGACACGCTGAATTGGCCAAAGTACTGCCGAGCCACGGTGTTACGAATAAGATAAATAAATTTTGCTATCCGTCATGTTCCGTTTCAAAACCGCACTCCTTTTGTTGACTTTTGCACTGATTTCATACGCAAAAGCCGCGCCCATGGTCACTCCCAAAAGAGAGGACCTAAAAGCCACACAGCAAATAGACGGAAGCGGACGTTCCTGCATATTACATTTCAAAGAATCGGCGTCCATTATAAAAAATTACGCCGATGAAGACTGTGTTCTTTTAAAAGCAGAATCCGGATGCATTGGATGGGTAAAGAAAAACGATCTGGAATATGTCTCCACCACATCTCCCATAGAAACTTATCCCATAGATTACCGGAACTGGGACGCACCGGACGCAATCGCGCTATACAATCTCAGAAAGAAATTCGCCGATTCCATTGCAACATACTACGGAGATTCGACCCTCTTCAGCCTTTTAAAATCCGAAGATTTCAGCATTCGCCACAAAGCCATCATAGATTCCCTCTACCGGCAAGTCTTGGAAAATCCGCAAGAAAAAATCGAACACTGGGACTATCTAAAACATTTTGGCATACATCCGCAAAACGTATTTTTCGCCAAAATGGAATGGGACAGCCTAAAGGCGGTTTTCAGCCTGCAATCTGATTCGATATTCGATTCCATCTACACCGCCAACCGCAATCAGTACCTAGAGTCCATAAAAAGTCTCCCTCAAGCCCAACAGCTATTGGCAACCATTGCCATCATGGATTACGAAATGAGCCTCCAGAAAAAAGAGGGCAAAAGCAAAGACGAATCCTGGAACGCAAACATCCTGAAAATACAATCGCTAGCCGAAAAGCTAGTACAGGAGGAACCTCAGTACAAGGAGGCCATTTACAGATTCTATTATAACATAGGCTATATTCCCAGACGCCGAGATCCGACATTTTACTTTGCCGCTGGACTTTCGACCATACATTTGCTGGGCAAAGAGAATTCAGTCCATGGAGAACTGCTAGGACTCGACTTGATATGGTTGGGAGCATATACCCCAATAGGAACGTTCGCCATAAAATCAACCCTCGCATTCGGAATAAACTCAGGGAATGAATTTACATATAACAATGAAGATAAATTATTCAAGCATAATTCCTTTTTAGCCACAATGGACGGAAGCATTATTTATAGGCCGACAATTTCCATTTACAACACACTGAATACATGGGCTATAAAGCCGGAACTCGGACTGGGAATTTACTTCCTGGACGACACCATTTTCTATTACTCTGTCGGAATCCGCTACGAGAAGTCGATGGGGAGCCAAGAGTCGAACGCAAAACAACCATACGGCATTATTAACGGCTGGAGCATCGGGCTTACTTCAAAATGGAGCGGTTTAAACTTCAAAGGGATAGCCCTCGACATCCGTTGGGCATTCCACACATAATTGAGTTTCACCCTCTAATTTACCACCCATTTTTCCCACATTTCCTCTCTCGTCTCTAGTCTCTAGTCTCTCGTCTTTTCTATCTTTACCCCCGTATTTTATTGTACAGTAAAAAAACAAGGGATTTATCCCACAGGAAAACACTATGAAAAAGATCAAGTTCCAGGATACCTCGTTCCGTGATGGTTTCCAGTCTATTTTCGGTGCCCGCGTTTTCGCTAAGGACTTCATGCCCGCAGTGGAAGCTGCTGTCAAGGCCGGCATTACTCACTTCGAAGCTGGTGGCGGCGCTCGTTTCCAGGCCCTTTACCAGAACTGCGGTGAAGACGCTTTCGACATGATGGACGAATTCCGTCGCGTCGTCGGTCCGAAGATTCGCCTCCAGACCCTCGCCCGCGGTATCAACGTGGTTGCTCTCGCTCCACAGCCGCGCGACATGATCAAGCTCCATGCCGACATGTTCAAGAAGCACGGCATGACCCGTATTCGTAACTTCGACGCATTGAACGACGTCAACAACCTCATCTACTCCGGCCAGTGCATCACCAACGCCGGTCTTGAACACGAAGTTGTCGTCACCATGATGGAACTTCCTCCGGGATGCGACCTCAACGCCGCCCACAACCCGGAATTCTACGAACGCATCCTCCGCAACATCTTGGACGCCGGTGTTCCGTTCGCTTCCGTCTGCTTCAAGGACGCTTCCGGTACGACGAACCCGACC
>CADCDO010000077.1 GCA_902800345.1 Fibrobacter succinogenes | reverse complement strand
TTTTTTGTTTAATTCATCTATCGCTTTGTTGATTTCTCTTATCCCAGGCTTTTTTTTCGCTTGGCGAATTTCATCATTCGATTTTACGTGGTATTTTTCATACATTTCTTCCATGATTTGCCTAAGTTTTACCACAAATTCCCCAAGAGACGTTTCATCGTATTTCAAATCAAACTTTTCATCTGCTGGCCTCTGCGACGCCGCTTTTCCCACGTAATATTTCCATACAGATATGTGAACCGCCATTTCTCCTGACCATTCCAAGCAAAAGCCAACAGAAGTTTGATAGAAATTTTTTAGCGATTTCTTTTTCAATGCTTTCTTTAGAATATCCCATAGAACATCCCATCCACCGAGATTGTCGTATTCTTTTTCGGATATATATTTACTGTTTTCAAAACAAATTTTGATATGTTTCAATAAATCCTCATCGCTACAATCTCTACGTAATACAAATGCAGGGACTGTTGAACACCGTCCACGTTCATACACCCAATACTTTGTATAGACCTTAATATATTGAGAATCAATATATAAGCCTATCGCCTTAAAGAATTCGTTTTCCATAATTCTATCATCCTTTTTTTAGAAATTCCCTTTACGTCCCTTTCATTCAAGGTTCTCTATGTCGTCACATGGGTATAATCCGATTCCTGTAATCTTTTCAGATTTCAACATGTTTGCTAATTTCTCTGAAATGTATTTTGTGCATACATCTACATCAGGTAAAAAAAGCATGTCGTATTTTTCGCTGTCATGTATTCTTAATACATCTAAAACAACATACAAATCATTAGGGAAAAACTCCTCTTTATATTTCTCTAATTCTTCTAAGTCTTTTATTTGTATTTCTGGTGCATTCTTAATTTTTTTCACATTCGAAAATGCCAGTTCCGGCCATGTTTTCATAGGTTCTTCTGTTTTTTTGAATATGGTTTTGTCGAAATCGATCATAGAATAATCATTAGGCAAAATATGGAGACAATGGTAGGGGTGAATAACTCCTTTAAGATCTTTAACTTTTGCTTCATAATACCGATGTTCAGGCAACTTGCATTGTTCAAAAATGTTTTTTACTCGTTCATTTATTGTGAACCCTGGCACTTCAACACACGAATTGATGACATCCGTCAATTTGGAACCTTTTTCCAAATCAAATCTCAAGTCTGGCTTAAAATTTGGGAATTCGTCTCTAACCAGACTACATCCTGAATCCAAAGTTTTTTTATCGGCGAAAGTTGCCTGTAGAAAATGTCTCCCTATTTCTTTCGTGTTAACGGAATTATCTAATCTATAGTATTTCATGTCGTAACCGTTTTTATTTTTTGAAATTCTACTTTGTTATTTTCCTGCGGTCTGATTTTGAAGTTCTATGTGCAGAATTGCCTAGCGCCATCATCGGAATCATGATAAATGTGTGTAATGGTTGAATTGTTATGGACAACGTGTTTTGTCGTGAATACGGGTTGCTCATCTTTTCTCCTGTAGGGTGGATTTTAGGAATATACTTTTTTTGTGGGAAATTAGTGCATTTTTTGAAGTTGAAGGTGCGATTTTGAGCAAAAAGTGATACCAAAAACTATAAAAATTGCAATTTGGTATCATTATTTTTGTTTTGTATGTAACAATTTTGGCTTGGTATGGGGTGAATGTGTTACCAAAACAGATTTTTTCTGCGATTTGGTAGCATTGAAAAGCATTTTATCGTGCGAAAATGGTTGAAAATGATTAGTTTGTTCCTGTTTTGTGTTGCCAAATTTAAAAAAATTTGCAATTTGGTATCATTTTTTGACGATTTTGACGATTTTGGTCCTTTGAAATGCTGAAAAACCGTTATTTGTGCGTTTTTAGTGTATATTTTGATTCATGAAGTCGTTTGAAAATAAAGTGGTCGTGGTGACGGGTGGGGCACACGGGATTGGAGCTTCCATCGTGAGTGAATTCGAGAAAGAGGGGGCGAAGGTCGCGTACATCGACATCCGCGAGAATCCCTGTTTTGTAGGGGACTTGTCGAAGAAGGATGTCCTCGAAAAATTTGCGCAGTTCGTCATCGAAAAGTACGGGCACGTGGATGTGCTGGTGAACAACGCGCTCCCGCTGATGAAGGGCATTGACGAGTGCAGCTACGAGGAATTCAGCTACGCGCTGGCTGTTGGCGTTACGGCCCCGTTCTATCTCGCAAAGCTTTTTGCACCGCACTTTGCACCAGGGGCCAGCATCGTGAACATTTCTTCGAGCCGCGACCGCATGAGTCAACCGCAAACGGAAAGCTATACGGCGGCGAAGGGCGGGATTGCGGCCCTCACGCATGCGCTGGCCGTGAGTTTTGCGGGCCGCGTGCGCGTGAACTCGATTTCACCGGGCTGGATCGATACGGATTTCAAGGTCTACGAAGGTCCTGATGCCACGCAGCAGCCCGCGGGCCGCGTCGGCAATCCGCTCGACATCGCGAACATGGTGCTTTATCTCGCGAGCGACAAGGCCGGATTCATCACCGGTGAAAACATCTGCATCGATGGCGGCATGACCCGCCAAATGATTTACCACAACGACTGCGGCTGGAAATTCGAAGGATGAAGTCGCCCTTTCTGAACAAGCGGGTTAAGAATGATTACATTTATCGAAAGATAAATCAGACCATTGTGATGAAGGGGTTCTTATGCGAAATGTCTTTGCGAGCACGAAATGTGTGGCAATCTCTCTAATGTTGGGTGTTTTCCTGGTGGCGTGTGGCGACGACAACAGCAGCAGTGTCTCCCCGAACGACGACGAACGATCTTCTTCCTCCGTCATTCCGCGCTCCGACACGGATTCTAGCAGCAGTGTAAAGTCGAGCAGTTCGGCGAAACCGCCTAAGTCCAGCAGCAGTTCTGCGGGAAAGGGGAAATCTTCTTCTTCTGCAAAATCGTCGTCCAGTGCCAAGTCGAGTTCCAGCGAGAAGGATAAGTCTAGCAGCAGTGTCTCCCCGAGCGATGACGAATCGTCCTCTTCGTCTGTCATTCCCGCCTCGAGCGGGCGGACAGCACTAGACGATTCATCGTCTAGTGCGCATGACCACCAAGGTGGGAATCTCCAATCCTCGTCAAGTAAAAAACAGGAATCTAGTAGCAGCATAGAGTCGAGTAGCAGTTCTGCGGACAAGGTGAATTGTTCGGAACTTCTGGAAGGAGAAACGGGCTGGAACTGGGATGTGCCGAAGGAGTGCCGCTTCAACCCTGATATTGATTACGGCACCATGACCGATAGCCGCGATGGCAAAACATACAAGACGGTGAAAATCGGTGACCAGACTTGGATGGCAGAGAATCTGAACTACTATGACTCAACGGACGTGAACGTGAAGGAAAAAAGTTGGTGTTATGGGAAGAACGATAATGGGGATAGCACAACCTGCGACGTAGCCGGTCGCCTTTACACTTGGGCTGCTGCCATGGATTCTGTGAAGTTGGCGAACGATGCGGACAACCCGCAGGACTGTGGTTACGGCAAGGAATGCGACCTCGCTTCAAGACCCGCGACCTTAGTTCAGGGTATTTGTGACAAGGGCTGGCATTTGCCCAGTCGGGTAGAATGGAACGACCTGTTCGTGGCGGTGGGAGATGAATCGACTGCCGGCAAGATTCTCAAGTCGCAGACGGGTTGGTATCATAATGGCAGCGGTACGGACGGCGTGGGCTTTTCCGCGCAGCCTGCTGGCCGCAGGGGTAGTGATGTGAGTTACGGTGAAGAGGGCTACAGCGTGTACTTTTGGAGTTCTACTGAAATCAGTAGCAACTACGCGTATCGCGTGTATTTGGAATACGACGCCGACGACGCGACCCTGAGCTTCTTCTACAAGGACTACGGGTTCTCAGTTCGTTGCGTAAAGAACTAGCAGGGAATGAATTTCGCCGATGGTCAACTTGGATTTTCCCTAAATAGGAGTCTGTATGAAAAAAGCCTTTCCCTCTTTATTTGCTGTTGCTCTGGCCTTGACTGTTGCCGGTTGCGGCGATTCAAAAACACCTGCTAACAATGCGTCTTCCGAAGCGGCGGCGAAAGCCAAAGTTGCCGGAAATGCAGCCGTGAACGCGGCTACAGGTAACGCAACGGTTAATGCCGCGGTTTCAAATACGGCTCAGGTAAATTCAGCTGAGGCGGCGGCTCCCGAAGGGACGAAAACTGTTACGCTTGCGAACGGGGCTTCGGTCACTTGGATTCAGGACAACGAGGGCAAAAAGCTGATGCCTCGCGAACTTTTCAGCGATGCAAGCGATTCGCTTTACGCAAGCTTGAACATGCCTGCCGGGATTCCGGCTTCTGTCAGCATGTTCTTATTGAAAGTGGACGGCAAGTTTATTTTGTTCGATGCCGGGCTCGGGGCTTGGGGTGGTCAGTTGGCGAAACGTCTTGAAGCATTGAACGTGAATCCAGATTCCGTCGGACTTGTTTATTTGACGCATTTTCATGCGGACCATATTGCAGGCCTTGTGAAAAATGGCACTGCCGGAAAAATGGAGAAGGTCTTCAAAAACGCAGCCGTTTATGCCGGCAAGGTGGAATATGATGCGTGGATGAATAAAATCCCTAAAAACGATTTGCAAAAGAACATCATGGCACTTTACAAGGATAGTCTGCACCTGTTCGCATTCGGCGACAGCTTGCCGCATGGCGTACTCGCGATGGATGCCGTGGGACACACGCCGGGACACGCCGCCTTCCAGATTTCTAATTTACTCGTAATCGGTGATTTGATGCACGGTTACGCTTTGCAAAAGAACCATCCCGAAATCAATTCCAATTATGACATGGACAAAGCGAAGTCTGCCGAGAGCCGCAAACGCATTATGCAATACGCTCGCGATAACAAACTCTTGATGGCCGGGATGCACTTGCCGCCTCCGGGATTCGCGGAGTAAAGGCTGCGGAATCGGAATTACCAAAATAAGTTTCTATAGCTTGTTCCGAGGGCATCGGCAAGGCGGTGGGCCATTTTGCGACCAATGGGTTCCTTGCCCCGTTCCATAGCGGATACTTGTTGCTTGGTGATTCCGGCTTTGTCTGCTAGCTGTTGTTGCGTATAGCCGAAGGTCGTCCGCAAAAGTTTTAAGCTTTCTGCTGGAGTGGATCTGGCTTCCATTTCTTTGAACCAGTCGGTATCCATAATGTTTATGGATTCTTCATTGTCTTCGCTTTTTATTTCCTCTACATTTGGAAAAGCAGACTTTAAGAATATGACGAGATAATCAGGAATGTTTTTTCCTTCAAATGTGAAGACGGTCCCGTTTTTAGCCTTGCTAGTAAGGCGCATTTTCACGGCATCCAACATAGGTAACCTCCAGTTCGATTCCTTTAATGGTTTCTATCCAACATGCCGCCCAGTGGTATGATAGGTGACAATGATGCGTATTTGTATTCACTATTTTTCTGTAATTCGGCCAGTTGGGTAAGACAGGCCCTTTCTCGTGCAAGTCTCTTACCAATTTGGCGAAGAGCATTTGCTCTTTTTGAGGCATAAGCCTTACTGCTTTTAGAATTTTTGGTTTTGTTATTACATTCATAATATATGAAAAATCTTTCCTTCTGTCAAGAAAATTTCTTTACATCTATGATGTAAAAGAATCCAAGTGATAACTTGGAGTTTTTATTTACAATCGAAAAATGTGAAAAAAGTGAAATCCCTAAATTTTGCAACCAACCGTTTGCCAAAAGCTTGATTTTGTCGCCTATGGTTGTCGGCAGTTCGGGAGAGGATTGGTCGCTTCTATTGAATCCTGTTTTTGAAAAAGGTTAATTTATATTTTTCAATTATGAAATTTCTGCTCTCTTTTTTTATAGGTCTTTTTTTGCTTGCGTGTGCAGGTCTATCCTCGTCAAAAGTCACTTTAGGCACCATGACGGATCCTCGTGATGGTCGGACTTACAAGACTGTGAAAATTGGTTCGCAGACTTGGATGGCCCAAAACTTGAACTACAAAACGGATTCAAGTTTCTGTTATAATGACGACACAAGCAAGTGTGCCAAGTATGGAAGGTTTTATAAGTTGGCGACTGCGGTAGGCATGCCGGAAAGTGAATGTGGAAAGGGCAAGGCGTGTCGTTTGCCGCCGGGATATGTTCAAGGCGTTTGCCCTAGCGGTTGGCATTTGCCTAGCAGGGCTGAATGGGACACGTTGATAGCTGCTGCTGGTGGAAAATCTGTTGCTGGCAAGGTTCTCAAGTCTTCGTCAGGGTGGGAGAAAAACAAGGAAGCTTTTTCCAAAATGGACTTATTGGGTCTTTTTGGTCCTAGTCCTTTGGTGGCTTGGAATAAATGGTCTAATTCTGGCAATGGCGATGATGATTTCTTGTTCTCGGCGATGCCTGGTGGCTGCAGGACTGATTTCAGCAAATTAATTTATAGTAGTTTAGGAAAATACACGATTTTTTGGACTTCAACGATAAGAGGATGCAGTTCCACAGAACTTGTTTCCTTTAGCTATGAATACAGTAGTGTTGGCGCTGGGGGTGGTCCTTGGGGATCTTATTGTTATGCGAATCCCGTCCGTTGTCTAAAGGATGAAAATGTTCGCAAGGTCGAGAATCCGGTCGAACATGTTGAGGTAACCGTAGATTCTATGACCGATTCTCGTGATGGTCAAACATACAAGACTGTAAAAATTGGGTCGCAGACGTGGATGGCCCAGAACCTGAACTATGAGATGGACTATAGCTATTGCTTTGGTGATGATACGGCAAATTGCGATAAGTACGGGAGACTTTATAAGTGGAATGCTGCGAATTCTGCGTGTCCTGAAGGTTGGTATTTGCCTAGCAAGGTTGAATGGGATACGTTGTTCTCTATCGTCGGTGGAGATTCAACGGCTGGCAAGATTCTCAAATCTACGTCTGGTTGGGATGCTTGTGGCGACGGCACGGATGCAGTTTCGTTCTCTGTGCTGCCTGCTGGCCTCAAGAATCCTGATGGGTGGTGGTTCTTTAAAGGCGAACAAGCTGTCTTTTGGAGTTCTACTGAGGTCGATAGCAGCATAGCGAATAGCGTGGAGTTGGTTTATAGATTTGACAATGCTCAAGTGAGAAACTATAACAAAGATCTTTTGTTTTCTATTCGTTGTCTAAAGGGTAATGATCCGGAGCTGCCTTCAAAATCAGCTTCAGATTCTGTTGACCAGTCGAGTAAAAAATAAAGAATGCATCTTCTGTTCTTCTATCTGATGACTTCGGGGTGAATGGGGAGATGTTTTTTGGGGCTTTGTACCTATAAATCACGTTGAAATAGCGATTTTATAGGTACTTTTGGACGTTGTTGATCGTCTCGAATGGCTCGGATGGTCTAAGTGTACCTATAAACTGTGGGAAGCCAGTGTTTTTATAGGTACGAATTTCCGTGTAGAGGTCTTGTTTTGTTGAAAATAAACTAAAAAAGTACCTATAAATTGAAGAAAATGGTTGTTTTATAGGTACCTATGGTAAAAAATATGCTAAATCGTGGCTGGAATGGGGGTCTAAGTCGTTTTTTATTGGATTCCTGTTTTTGAAAAAGGTTAATTTATATTTTCTACCATAAACACTGCTACGTAGTTATGTTATTTATTGGATAAATAGGTTTTTTGGGGGCAGAGTTTTTATGAAAAAGTTTTTTGTGGCGTTGTGCTTGGTGGCTCTGTTGGCGGCGTGTGATGACGACGACAGTAGCAGCGTTGCCCCGAACGGCGAACCGTCTTCTTCCTCCGTCATTTCGGGCTCCGACCCGAAATCTAGCAGTGCCGAAGGGCAGGGAAGTTTGTCTTCGAGTTCGGCTGGCTTTGATTGGAATTTGCCCAAAGAGGCTTACTTGAATCCTGAAATAAAGTATGATACCATCATAGATTCACGTGACGGCAAAGTTTATAGAACGGTGAAACTTGGCGACCAGGTGTGGATGGCCGAAAATTTGGATTATGCCGACAGTTCTAAGACTCCGAGCCTCAAGGGAAGAAGCTGGTGCTTCAGAAATGAACCCAGGAACTGCGAGTTGGCGGGACGCCTTTACACTTGGGCTGCGGCCATTGATTCGGTAAGGCTGGCAACCGATACAGAAAACCCGCAGACATGTGGTGATGCTAGTGGCAAGAATTGCAAAATTTCCGGCACGATTCAAGGCCTTTGTCCAGATGGTTGGCACTTGCCGAGTGAGATGGAATGGGATACTTTGTTCGTGACGGTGGGTGGCGGTGAAAAGGCCGGCAAAATTCTCAAGTCGCAGAAGGGTTGGGACAGAAATCGTAACGGTACGGACGATTTTGGATTTTCCGCTTTGCCCGCCGGTCGCTACAATTTCAATGAGAAGAGTTTTCACTGGGATGGCAGTTATGCGGAATTCTGGAGCTCTACTCAGAGCGATGATGCCGGTGCATATAGTATATACTTGGAGCGTCGAGACAATGTTTTGGTCGAGTATAACGATTTCGATGGTTTCGGACACTCAGTTCGTTGCTTGAAGGATTAATGGCTGGTTTCTTCCTTGAATTCCATTATGCTCCAGTGGCAATCGCATACAATTGAATTTTTGACAATCTTTGCACCTTCGAAATGTAGCGTTTTTATTGTTTCTGGATTTGCATTCACACGAATGTAGTATTCGTGGAAATGATAGTCGCTCATCCTGCACTCTGTTATGGGAATGTTTCTTTCTTTTAATTGCTCGATGAGGTTCTTCATTACATCGCAAATGTAATCTGTACTATAGACGGGGCTATCTTGGCTTGTTGCCTGTGCGGATTGGCTTGAATCAATTGCTTGCTTTTTGGAGCCGCCGCCGAATATATTTTTTATGAAAGGAAACGAATTGCCCATTATTTTTCCTTGTTAGGATTGCTTTAGAAATAAACTATATTTGTTTGGGTGAATTTAATTAAAAAATTATGAGTTTTGATATTGTTATGGGCAAAAGATATATTGCTATTTCTTATTTGATGTTGTTGTTCCTTGTGGCGTGTGGTGAAAATGGCGATAAATCCGTTAGTCCGGATAATGAACCAGTAAGCGTGGAAAATAGTAGCTCGTCGAGTTCGGTAAAGTCGAGCAGCTCTTCATCCGTCATTCTGAACCCGAGCGAAAAATCTAGTAGCAGTTCGGCAAAATCTTCGTCCTCTGCTGTTGTAAATTCATCGAGTAGCATAACGTTAGCTACGCCCTGCAAAACGGATAGCACGGACACTTGCGAATATGGCAAGTTGATTGACGACCGTGATGGTCGAACGTACAAGACTGTAAAAATTGGTGATCAGTGGTGGATGGCGGAAAATCTGGATTACGAATCAGCAAATAGCTACTGTTACAAAGATACTGCATCTAATTGTGCTAAATATGGTCGGCTTTGTACTTGGGCTGCAGCCGTAGACAGTGTGGGGCTTTTCAGTAAAAATGGTAAAGGATGCGGTGATGGCATTAAATGTACTCCAACAGAACCAGTGAGAGGCGTTTGTCCAGGCGGCTGGCACTTGCCTAGCAATGATGAATGGCTCACCTTGTGCTTTGCAGTGAGCGATTATCCTGGTCGGGATCTCAAATCGCCTGAGGGCTGGTATGGAACGGATGTTTATGGTTTTTCTGTATTGCCTGCTGGAATCAGTTTTAGCGAAGGCTCTTTTGACGGTGAGGGAAGTGCTGCGTATTTCTGGAGTTCTTCAGAAATCGGTAGCGGTTATTCGTACAGTATGCAACTCAAATCCAATGATGTTAGTGTGTTTCTGTACTACGAATACAAATTCGAAAGGTTTTCAATTCGTTGTGTAAAGGACTAGCCGGGGCGTTGCGGGGCGGCGATTGAGCGCCCGCAGAGGGAGTGATGGAAGACGCGGCTGAGTAACGCAGGACTGGATCCTTCGCCACTTCATGGCTCAGGATGACGAAGCCGGGGCTGCAATCAGGGGGACAACTGAAAAAGGCGAGTGTCGCAGTCATGCTTGCATGACTATGAGCGAGCCGAACAGTTGGGACTTGAACGTAGTGAAAGTCCAGCCTTCCCCTTTTATAGACGAAAGAACGGGCCTATGGCCCTATAGACTATAGGCGAAAGAGGAAAAAAGGCGTTTTGCGTGGAAAAAACTTATAATCTTTCGTCTTTCGTCTACCAGCGAAGCGGTCTTTCGTCTAATTTACTATCTTTTCCTCCGGAACAATTTTATTTAACAGAGGTTCAAAAAAATGAATTATTTCAACTCAATCCCTATGCGTCGCCAACTCGAAGAAATTGGCTAGCGGCCTCGACGTCTCTTACACGCTCCGCAAGGAAGCCATCGAACAGAAGCGCCAGTCCTGGAAGAACGCTACTGAAAACGGCTTCAAGGTCGGTACTTATGAAGAAATGATTCCGGATGCAGACCTCGTTTGCAACCTCACACCGGATAAGCAGCACCACAACGTGATCCCGGCTATCATGAAGCTCATGAAGAAGGGCGCAGCTCTCTCTTACAGCCATGGCTTCAACATCGTCGAAGAAGGCCAGGAAATCCGCAAGGACATCACTGTGATCATGGTCGCTCCGAAGGGACCTGGTTCCGAAGTTCGTTCTGAATACCTCCGTGGTTTCGGCATGCCGTGCCTTATCGCTGTCCACCCGGAAAACGACCCTGAAGGCAAGGGCTGGGACTATGCCAAGGCTTACGCCGCTGGTCTCCATGCTGACCGTCCGGGCGTTCTCGAAAGCTCTTTCGTCGCCGAAGTCAAGTCTGACCTCATGGGCGAACAGACCATCCTTTGCGGTATGCTCCAGACCGGTACGATCCTTTGCTACGACAAGATGGTGAAGGAATTCGGTATCGACAAGGCTTACGCTGTGAAGCTCCTCCAGTACGGCTGGGAAACGATTTCCGAAGCCCTCAAGCATGGTGGCATCACGAACATGATGGACCGTCTCTCCAACCCGGCCAAGATTCGCGCAACGGAACTCGCCGAAAAGATGAAGAAGATTATGAAGCCGCTTTACTGCGAACATCAGGACAACATCATCTCTGGCAAGTTCTCCAGCACGATGATGGTGGACTGGGAAGCTGGCGACAAGGACCTCCTCAAGTGGCGTGGCGAAACCGGCGAACTCGAATTCGAAAAGGTTGCCGCAACTGATAAGCAGATCACCGAACAGGAATACTTCGACCGTGGCGTTCTCATGACCGCTATGATCAAGGCCGGTGTGGAACTCGCATTCGAAACGATGTGCTCCGTGGGCATCAAGCCGATGAGCGCTTACTACGAATCTCTCCACGAAACTCCGCTCATTGCAAACCTCATCGCTCGCAAGAAGCTGTTCGAAATGAACCGCGTCATCAGCGACACTGCTGAATATGGTTGCTACCTGTTTGCTAACAAGTGCGTTCCTCTCCTTGCTGACTTCATGAAGAACGAAGTCAAGAAGGGCGACATTGGCGATATTTTCAACGAAGGCAACACCAACGCTGTCGATAACGAAGAACTCATCAAGGTGAACAAGAACATCCGTAACCATCCGGTGGAAGAGATTGGTGCTTGGCTGCGCGACCGCATGTCCGGCATGACTCGCGTTGTGTAACCTTCGCATTACGTCGTTGTGGCTGCGCTCACGTACGATTAGTACGCTACGCGCATCCACGCCTCGTCCTGCTCGGTTCCACTTAGCGAGAAATCGCGTTGTCTAATCTGCGCAATACGGCGTTGTTCGCTCCCTCATGTACGCTTTAGTACGCTACGGGGGCTCGCGCCTTATCTTGCTTGATTATACGACTTTCGCAAGATGTTTTGCTCGGTTCCACTTAGCGGGATAAAGAGTGTTAAAGCACATTTGTGAGCAAGAAACGCCTCGTATTAACGAGGCGTTTTTTTAAGTTTTGGCCACATTTAAGGTGGGAGTGAGGCGATTCTGTCAACAAGCCCCAGATTTTACTTTTTGAGGACTTTCAAATTTTCCAAGCGGTTGAGCGCATCGTAAAGCGTTTCGTCTTTCTTCGCGAAATGCAGGCGTACGAGATGATCCACCGGTTCGCGGAAAAAGCTTGAGCCCGGAACTGCCGCCACGCCCACCTTCTGCGCCATATCGATGCAGAATTGTTCGTCAGGCAATGTGCCGGTCGCGCATTTTACATCACTACAAAATTCGCGGACTCCGCTAACACTGCGTCGGCCATACCCAAACTCGCTAATATCAATCAGTACAAAGTAAGCACCTTGCGGTTCCGTAAAACGCAACCCGAGATTACGCAAACCGTTCGTAAACAAGTCCTTCATGTGCGTGTAATGCGCCTGCAGACCCGCATAATACGAGTCGTCAAAACGGAGCGCCGTCACAGCGGCCTCCATCAACGGAGCCGCCGCCCCCACCGTCAAAAAGTCGTGCACTTTCTTGATGCGTTCCATAATCGGCTCTGCCGCAAGCACGTAGCCCAAACGCCAACCCGTAATCGAATACGTCTTGCTCAAGCTGCTGCATTCAATCGTGCGTTCGAACATTCCCGGGAGCGTCGCAATGTACGTATGACGATGCGGAGCGTAAACGATATGCTCGTAAACCTCGTCTGTAATGACGTACAGATCGTACTTGACTGCAAGCGACGCTATAATAGAAAGTTCTTCGTGCGTAAAGACTTTACCGCTCGGATTCGCCGGGTTGCAAAGCACAAGAGCCTTCACGCCCGGCTGCGCCATCGCACTTTCGAGCACGTTCGCATCAAAGCTCAAATCCACCGGCGAAAGCGGCACGTAAACCGGAGTCGCCCCGCACAAAATCGTATCCGCGGAATAGTTCTCGTAGAACGGCGAAAACAGCACCACCTTCTCGCCCGGATTGCAAACCGACATCATCGAGGCCATCATAGCCTCGGTACTGCCGCACGTAATCACAATCTCTTTTTGCGGGTCGTAACGCAGTCCGCTAAAATGGAACTGCTTGTCGCTCAGCGCCTCGCGGAAATTCTGCGCGCCAAACGTAATCGCATACTGGTGCGGACCCGCCAAAGCCACCTCTGAAAGACGCTTCGTCAGCGCCTCCGGCGGGTCAAAATCAGGGAACCCCTGCGACAAGTTAATTGCCCCACAAGCATTCGCTATGCGAGTCATTCGACGAATAACGGAATCAGTAAAAGTTTCGGTGCGTTTACTTAACGGTTGCATGGCGATGAAATTTAAATAAAAAAGCAACGCTATATCAAGCTAAAATCGAAGTTTGGGCTTATTTTACGTGAAAAAAGCCGTTTCAAAGTAGATTTTCACGTAAAATTTAGAACAATGTAATAAAATATGTGTATAAAAATGACATTTCAGACGATTTTCAAACCTAAACCTCTTCTAATTCGCTTTTTCATGTAAAAAAGGTCTTCAAAATAACGAATTTCATCACAAAGCAACATACAAAGTATAGATTTTACGTAAAAAATGTAAAAAACCAGGCGATTTTCACGTAAAAACAGCCATTTTTGCCAAAAGAATCTCTCTATCAGCGCAAAAGCAACAAAAACATCGTGAACGTTATTAAAAACATTCCCTTAAAAAGGGGCGGGGCCAAAATACTCACTACAATTACAGATTATTCAAAAATAATTTTCAAATTTTTCTACTATTTTTCCAATAGGAGAATTCTATGCTTGAACTGTTATCGCCCATCATCTCGACGTTAAACTCAATCCTGTACAATTACTACATTGTCCCGCTATTTTTGATTGTCGCCGGGGTTTTCCTTTCGATCCGCATGGGATTCCCGCAAATCCGCTACTTGTTAGAAACGCTCCGCGCCACCCGCGAAAAGCCGCTGCACGAACACGGGATTTCGTCGTTCGGCGCATTGATGGTCTCGACAGCCTCACGCGTCGGCACAGGGAACATCGTCGGCGTTTCCACGGCCATCTGCCTCGGCGGCCCAGGCGCCATTTTTTGGATGTGGTTTATCGCAATTATCGGGGCCGCTTCGGCATTTGTCGAATCCACGCTTGCGCAAATTTACAAGCGCCATGACTTCGTCACAGGCCACTCCTATGGCGGGCCTTCGTACTACATCCAAACCGCTCTCGGCATGCGTTGGCTCGGAATACTATTCTCCGCTTTCGTGCTGCTCACCTACATCGTGGGCTACAACCTGCTCGCTTCGTACAACATCCAGGATTCGCTATCGAGCTACAATTTCTACGACAAGACCGTAACGCCTATCATTACCGGCATTATTCTAGCGGCGCTCTTCGCATTCTGCATCTGGGGCGGTGCAAAGAAAATCACCACCATCACAAGCTACCTCGTCCCGTTCATGGGAATAATTTACGTTCTCGTCGCCATCGGCATTATTTTATACAACATCACAAACGTCCCCGCGATGTTTGCTACAATTTTCCGAGACGCATTCTCGTTTGACGCCGGATTCGCAGGATTCGCCGGAAGCTGCATCATGTACGGCATCAAACGCGGGCTTTACTCCAACGAAGCGGGTATGGGATCCGCCCCGAACGCGAGCGCAAGCGCAAGCGTTTCGCACCCTGTCAAGCAGGGATTCGTTCAATCGCTCTCCGTGTTCATCGACACGCTTCTCATCTGCTCGGCGACCGCCCTCATGTGCCTTTCGACCGACATCGAACCCACCAAGGAAATTTCCGGAATCCTTTACGTGCAACAGTCTCTCAATTCTGTTTTGGGCCACAGTGGCGCCATTTTTATCACGTTCTCCATGTGCCTCTTTGGCTTTACTACGCTCATCGGCAACTACTACTACACGGAGGGCTGTCTCCGATTCATCATGAACAAGCGACCGAACGACACCACCCGGAACGTATTCAAGGCCATAGCCACGATTATCGTATTCCTGGGCGCAGTCTCCAGCGCGTCGTTCGCCTGGGACAGCGCAGACCTTTGCCAGGGACTCATGGTTCTCGTGAACATTCCCGTCATTCTGGTACTCGCCCCCATCGCCATCAAGGCGCTGAGAAACTATACCGACCAGCTGAAGAAAGGCGTCGAGCCAGTTTATATTGCAAAAGATTGCGGTGTCAAGCAAGACACCGACTACTGGATAAACTAGACAGAAGACTTTTTACGGATTGACAAAGCATTCAGCGACGATGGTTCTTGTTCCATCGTCCAGGCTTGCCTTGGCAAGCGTTTTTCCGCTCGCGTTCGGTAGACTTTTCACCAAGACTTTCGAGGTCGCAGAGTCCATCAGCTGGAACCGCGACGGAGCGCCGCTTACTATCGGGATTTCTCTCCGGGAAACGTAAAGCGAAAGCTTCGGAGACTTGTCCACGCAATCGAACTGGACCGGGTCATCCGCATCCAGCGAATCATTTATAGAAAGATCCCGCTCCGCATAGACGCCCGAAACGCAGTAACACCACCTCAACTTCTTGGTCGGGACTTTTACGGTACACACCAAAGGCCTTTTAGACCCTATATGGAGTTCCAGCAAAAAAATCACGCCAAACATACGTTGCAATTCCGGCATGGACTCCTTGCTCCGCCCCTCGAAATAAGGATCCTTTTCGGCAGACACCACCGCCACAGGGAATTCGTCATGAGCAATCCCATCGAAATACGTCACGTTCCAAACTTCCGCAATGGACGCCTTGACGTAAAAAGAAAGCACGCTTTTCCCCAAAAAGGCATTTGCAGGCGCCATAAGCCGCACCTTTCCATCGTAAATGCGGCATAAAGTCTGTTCCCTCTTTAAAATTTCGGCAGTTTCAAGTGTCGGAACCACCTTAAAGCCACAAGAACTCCCATTATAGTACTCATGGCAAAGAGACACATCCACAATTCTAACGTATTCCATCAGATAAGCCCCATTTCTGAAATTTCAGGAAACCGAATAAAATACGGCTGGTAACAAGAATAGCCACCCCCAAGAGCAACTGTCTTTAACCGATAGACTACGGAAGGAACGCATTTTTCGGCAATCGTTCCCCATAAATTATACAACCCAGGCACGAAAAAGAACAGAAACCAAGCTCCTATCATTTAATTAATCCAGACAATCCACCAAAACATGCATATGTACATATGCATTTCCCACTACGTTTATTCGAAATTCACTTATTGCGCACAATATAATTACTTATATAGTATTTCGAATATTGTAAATTAAATTTTTCGATAAACGACTACTTTTTGGGCATCAATTTTAGTATGCAGGGCTCATTTATTCAATTTATATTGCTCATAATAGCATTTACCCGTAACAAAGTCTTTTGTAATAAAAATAACTGAACTATTATGGACTTATCCATAATTATAGAACTCATTTTATATTAAATTATGCCCATGCCAGAGCAAGATAAAAAGATAGAGCTTACATCTCGACAAAAGGAAATTCTGTCCCTGCTACGCAAAGGGCTTACGAATATCGAGATTTGCAAGACTCTAGGGATTTCCGCCAACACCGTGAAAGTGCATCTTGCCAACATCTACAAAATTCTCGAAGTGACCAATAGGACCGAAGCGGTCTCTACAAACTTCGCCTCCATCGGCGATGATGACGTCAAAAAAGACCTGAACGTCATCTTTTACAAGAAAAACGACATTACCGCCTACCCCAAAGCTTACAGCCTTTACCTTTCGATAGTCGAAGCATTCCACCAATACCAGATTTTCCGCATCGAGGCAACCACCGAGATCAGCACCGAACCCGGTTTTTGGATCGACGTTTCAGCGTCCAAAGACAAGGACGAGACGCTATTCATTTCGACAAGAATTGGTTCCTCGCACGAAAATCTGTGGACGACATCGATAAAGATAAATACCGACGACATACATTTTCTCGCAAAACAGTCGGTCATGCAATTGTTCCGAAGCATAGTCCTTGCTTCCGCAAAACTCAAATACTCCTCCAAAAGCCCAATTCCCTACTGGTGGTACGCCTCGACCAATTCCATCATCAAGTTCGAAAGCCGTAACAAGGAATCCTTCGAGGCGTGCAAAGAAAAACTGGAGCCCCTTGTCAAGGGCAACAACTACAACGAATTTACGCTCTACGTCCTTTCGTTCATACTCTACGTAGCCATCATCGAAAACTGGAGCGATACGCAACGGCCCTTGAAGGAACTTGGCGAACTGGCGCGCAAGTCCATGTTCAACGCCCCCTACTCCATCTACTCGCAGATGGTCATGGCCTTCTACAACATCGTGCTGGGCAACAAGAGCGAAGCGATTACTTACCTGAAGCAGGTCATCGAAGCGAACCCGCAGGCGATAACCGCAAGGACCGTCCTCATCCAAATTTACATGCTCACCGGCCAAGAGGACGAGGCGCTAAAGCTTATCGACGAGTTCACCCGGCTAATTCCGGAATCGACAATCCGGTCCTTCGTCTGCCACGCAAGGGTCCTAATTTTGCTATTGCAGGGCAAATATGACGAATGCAAGAGCCTCGCGCAGCAAATTCTGCTGTTCACCCCCAAGGCCCTAGTCGTCCGTCTCGCCATCATTGCAAGCTGCAACATGACAAACGATGTTGCCGAGAGCAAGTTCCATACCCAAAAACTTTTCGAATACAACCCGAAACTGACCAAGAAAGACGTGGAACAACTCCTAAAAGGTGTTGCCGAAAAGAAAAAAGCCTCCATCATGGAGAGCATCAGCAATATTTTTCCACAAGGAAAATCGGATAAAAAATTGAAAAAATAGCCCAAATGGATTATTGCGTCTTAGCGCACTCTAATCTATCTTTTCTTATAGAATTATTGCGGTTTTGTAGTTTAAAAATTACACCTCAAACATAATGCTGTAAGGACTTGAAAGGGATTTTCATCCCAATTCATGTTTTTTGCAGCATTTTTTTATGCACTGACACTCAATTCGCTTACGGCAAGTGCAGGCACCTTATACATCGCGAACGGGTCGCGGAATTCGTTGCCGACCGCCACGATGTTCTTGAGAATATCGAAGAAGTTACCGCTGAGCGTGACACCATCGACCGGATGCTGGATAGCTCCGTTTTCGCACCAGAAACCGTGCGCCCCGATGCTGAGTTCGCCGCTCACAGGATTGCAGCCGGAATTGCCTTCCAGGCGCACGACAAGCAAGCACTTCGGGAACAGCTTGAGGAGTTCCTCGGTCGTCATCGTTCCCGGCGGCACAAGCATGTTGTAGAAGCTCGTGGACATCTTGCTACCAAAGCTGCGGGCGCCGCTGCCGGTCGTTTCGCGCTTGGCCTTGGACGCCGTTTCGAGGTTGTAAAGCGCGGAATTGAAGACGCCGTTTTCGACGACCTTGACGCGCCTTGTCGCGCAACCTTCGGAGTCGAAGTAGAACTTGTGCTCGAACATTTCGCCTAGCGGATCGTTCCACAACGAGAAAACGTCGCTCGCAATTTTTTCGCCTTCCTTGCCATCAAGTCGAGACTGGCCCTTCTGCATGGTTTCGGCAAAGAACGGCTGGTTGTACATGCCAAGGAAGCGTGCCGAGATGCGTTCCGAAAGAATGACGGGAATCTTTCCGCCTTCGATTTTCTGGGCACCAAAAAGTTCCGTAGCGTATTCGGCAGTCTTGCTCGCGATTTCTTCGACCGTAAATTCGTTCCAGTCGCGGCCGTTTTTCACAAAATTTCCAAGTTTCTTGATGCCGTTCCGGCTGGCGACCGCACCAGCACCCGCAGAGGCACAGTTCGAACGGGCTTCGTAGAAAAGGCCCGTATTATTAGCGACAATGGAATATTCTTTTTCGATGTCACCACCGAGGTACGGGATGTTCTCGATTTCCTTGGACTTAGCAAACGTGGCCTTTTCAAGTTCGATGCAGAAGTTCTTCATCGTCGAAAGGTCGAGCGTTTCGAGTGCCGGATTGTAGTTCGGTTCGCCCTTCGGGAGTTCTACAGCCTTGGGGAGCGCGATGTCGATTTTTTCGGTCCACTGCGTGTGGCAAAGAGCGTCCTTCAGCGTCTGGCGGAGCGCTTCGTCAGTAAGGCGTTCCGTGTGCGCATAACCCGGGCGTCCGTCCTTGATGACGCGAACACCAAGCCCGACGGAATCCGATATTTCCGTATTCTGCACCTGTCCCTGGAAAACCGAAAGCCCTTCGGAATGGGAATTGGACGCGATAACATCGAACTGTTCGGCTTCGCCCTTGGCGAGGTCGCACATGAAATAGACTGCATCTTTAATATTCATATCGCAAAATCAAAATTTTAATTATCTACAAGTCAAGTATACAAAAATAGAGTATGGAGATTCCCGGTCAAGCCGGGAATGACAGCGCGAAATGTCATCCTGAATGATATAAAAGTGCGAAGCCTTTTCAGTCTTTAGCCCCGACCCCCGAGCCGGGGTCAGCTGATACTATATATCACAACAAGAGTCCGGCATGACAAGCAAAGGAAAATGTCCGAGAAGAAAGCGCGAAAAGTCATCCTGAACGTAGTGAAGGATCCAGTGATTGATCCGCTCAAGAATGGACTGGATTCCTCAGGGCTACGCCCTTCGGAATGACGATGCACAAAGGCGATACCGACATACATTAATGCGCGGCTTATCGAGAAGCGCGGCTTTTGCGTTCGAGCATTTTCCAGTAGGCGGCGGGGCTGCCCGTCACGGATTCGAGCGCGTTCGCCATCTCGGTCGAGATACTGATTTCGCCTGCAATGAGCTGGTCAAGCATTTCTACAGAAACGCCCACCCTGCGGGCAAATTCCGGCTTGTCAATCTTGAGCCATTCAATTCCTTCGAGAATCGCCTGTCCCGGCGTCGGGGTTCCATGTCTTGGCATAAGCAGTGGTTAGTAAACAGTGGTTAGTAAATAGTGGTTAGTGGTTAGGTGTTAGGTTTTTAAAACGTCATTCTGAGCCATTTGATGGCGAAGAATCCAGTGAGCTTTACTGGATGCTTCCACCTACGGTGTCAGGATGACCAAAGCATTAGAATTTCACATTCTTTCGTCTTTCCTCTAAAACTCCACGTCCTTCCAGCCTTCGGCACCGAAGCGGAGGTCGCGTTCGACGAATTCCCAGATGAGGAGTTTTTTGCCCTTGAGCACACTCGCCTTGCGGGCAAACTTTTCACGGACGAGCGTCGAGGCGCCGCCGTCGCTTACGATGGATGCAACCGGGCGGTTCATATTCTTCGCGAAGTGCGCAATCCATCCGGCGTTCACCGGCGAATCAGTCTGGTAAATGCGGCTGAAGCTGTCACCTAGAATCAAGATTTCGGACTTGCGGAAATCGTCTTTGAAAGGAGTGATTGTGGTGTCGTAAAGCACGGTGTCTCGCTCGCAAAGTGCAGACTGGGCCGTAAAGCAAGAATCGTTCTTTTTGCAAGCGCTCTTTGCGGCTTCGACACAAGTTGAATCCATCGGGAGTTTTTCGGTGCGTTCCTTGATATTCTGTTGCGAAACAACGTGTCCCGTCACCTTCTGTACCTTGAACACATTGAACTTGTTAAGCCCACTCATCTCGCCCACGTCGCCCATACGGTCTGCGAGGGAATCCTTTGTTACAAAACTCAAAGGAAAACTACCATCCTCATGCTTCTGGAGTTTTTTCAACTTAATTTTACCCTCGGATTCCAAGCGGTTCACGGCGGCAGCGATTTCACGAGCGGCAAGTTCAGCACCACGCGGAGTCCAGTGCGTGTCGTCGTTCAGGTAAAGCGGACCTTCGGCAGCATCGCGGGACTTCGCCGCCAAAAGCGGCGTATATAAATCCACAGTGTTAAAGCCTGCTCGAGTAAGCGAATCCAAAATTTTCTTGCCGTGCGACTGGAGCCCGGCGGCATTTTCGAGGTTCGCGGCATCCCCGACTGCGGCAGCATTTTCATGGCCGGCGGCATTCCCATTTTCCGCAGCACCAGCATTCCCCGCAACATCCGAATTCTTGCCCGTCAATCGTTCCGGGTAAATGCTCGGCTTGCCCGGAGTCACCACCACCAAGAGTTCCACGCCCTTCGCCTTGAGCTGGTCGCGGAACCTTTCAATCGCCTTCACCGGATTGTCGAGTTTTGCGCTGCGCACATCCAGCGGAGACGGCTGCACCAGGAATTCCACATCCTGGCGGTAGAAAAGCCAACGGTCGGAAGCCGCGGCGGTATCGCGCCCACAGCCCGCACCGATGCAATCGCCAGCAGCGCCAAGCACCACCTTCTCGCCCGGATCGCTAAAGATGTTCCACACCGCAAGCTGATACTTGGGGCGCAACGCCAACACAATAGCGCTCTCGTCATCAATCTTATTTTCAAAAGCACGCAAATAGCGGCTCGTCCACACGCCGTAATGTTTTACATCCAGCCACGAGAGCCTTGATGCAAGAATCCGCCTGCGGGAACGATTCCGGTTCGTCCTCCAGCTTCGATATGAGCGTATCCGCCAACTTGAGGCTCTTGTAACGAGCTTCAGATGTATCGAGTTCGGCATACGTATTCACCGAAAGCACTGCCGCTTCCAAGTCCGAAAGCGCAGAAACCACAGGCTCCAACGCATCCGCCACCTCAGCCCCCGCAGCAATCGCCTCACGGGCCGCACGCCACTTGACATCCAGCGAGTCCGCAGCCGCAGCCACCTTCTTCTCGCGCACAATCGGAGTGTAAACCACATCCTTGAAAATGTCAAACGGCTGGAAGCGCTTTTCGCCACGCAAGTCGGCAACCGCCTGCACGCCAAACGGGAGCAACAACAAAATCGAAAAAATAACGACAGGGATGATATATTTCTTATTCACAGGAGATAAGATAGAATTTTGTTGTGGTGTTACTAGTTGCTACTCATTATCAACTGTTTTAATTTCGCTCCATTTGGCGTTGTTGCCGATGTTGCGGACGAGACGGAAACCAGCACGAACTCCACTATGGCCAGGATAAAAATACCCATAGTTAATCTTATTCCATCGCGGGATGCCGAACATATTATCTTCTAGAGCCCAATAATAACCAACTCCTTTTCTACATGACGGATAGGTGAAATTTCCATAAAGAATTTTTTTCAGAAGAACATGTTCTTCAACTAAACCAAACATGTCATATAAGCCGTACCCATTAGGTTTCAACTGTCCAACATGCTCCGTATAATATACGGCTTCTTCAGTATTTGGAAATTTGGTGCTAAATTTTGCATATTTCAAGACATCTTCAAAAGTAGCGGTAGAATCACCCCAAGGAGCTCTATTTTTCTTATCGCCACCACGGGCAAACATCATCCATTCGTCATAGTACGGGAGCCTATAGCCGTCAGAATTTTTATTTATAGAAACCATGATAAAATCATCTTTATGGTCAGTAAAATCCATATATTTTACGACATATTTGTTATTCGATTCAATCGATTCACGTTGTTTTTTTGTTGCAGAAAAAATATAATACGGCTTTAATCCATCACGAATACTGCGGGCATTTGCATATTTTAAAGCCTGATATAAGGAAACCGAATTGGCAGCCGTATCATGAGCGATACAATTTTCATTACGTATGCTGCGTTTTTTTCTTGATATCCAATCATCTTGAGCTTTTTTAATCGATTCATTGTAGAAAAAAGATTTCGCAGGAATGCTGTCCCACATTTGTTGCGTGAATTCACAATTTGTTACAGGATATTTATCGACCAAATACATACCCGTTACAGAAACAAATCGTTCTGGGTCATCGTTTTTGGAACCACAAGGTATTGTTCCGTTCTCCTCTGTATTGCAATATGCTTCTATTTCTTTTTCGTATAGATTAAATCCTAGAAGAACTTCTTCGTTTTTGAAATCAAGGTATTTCAAGCCGATTGCCAAATTAATCTTATGTGATTTACCGTCTTTACGGAAATAGGCTTTAAGCGAATCGACGCCGATGAGAGTCGGAGCCTGGAATACGATGCAGGAATCGTTGTATATCGCCGCGTTTAACGATGTTTCCCATACGGGGATTTTCTTTAAGGATTTTCGATTCACATCTATCGTCTTTTGTACCTGACTTAACAGAGCTATGTTTTGTTGATTGGTGCTTGGATTTTTCAGGGATTCAATGGTATACTGACGCGCATTCGCCAAGGCAAGGCATGAGACGAATAATAGCAGAATCGTTTTCGTAATGGCAATTCGGTTCATATAACGGAATATATAAAAAAAGAGACCCGAAAGTCTCTTTATTAATATTTTTGCTAGTCGTCAGTTTTTATTTCTTTCCATTTGGTTTTATTGCCAATGTTGCGGATTAAGCGGAAACCTCCTGGCATGCCGCTTGTGTTGTTGCTTCTGTTATATCCGTAATTGATTTGTTTCCAATATGATCGAGCTGGATTTTCTTGAAATTCCTTTGTGACACGAATATCGCCTCCTTTCATACATGACGGACCTCCATCATGTTCTATAAAGGGGTTTACTTCTTCAAAAAGGACATGCTCTTCTACTAGACCGAACATATCGTATAGGCCGTATCCATTAGGTAAAAGTTGCCCGACATGG
>CADCDO010000076.1 GCA_902800345.1 Fibrobacter succinogenes | reverse complement strand
CACACCGTTATCTTGCATGGTGCCGAGGAACGATGCGTAAATGAGGGCCGTTACCATGGGGTCGTTGTCAATGATGCTTGTTTCGGTAATGCCGAGCGTAATGCCGTGATCCTTGCCGAAGTACTTTTCGAGCCACTGGTTGATGCGAACAAAGATGTAGGACTTGTAGCCTTTCTCCTTGTTGCTCCAGTCGCATTTGCCTGTGGCGCAGCGTATGCCGTTACCGCCCTTGTAGTAATAGGTGGTGTCGAACAGTACGCGGTGCCAGTTGATGCGGCTTTCGTAGTCGGTTTCGCTGGGATACCAGTGGATGTCGAATACGTCGAGGAGCCGCATGCCGCTTGCTTTTTGCGCCTCGGCGATTTTTTTGGTGAAAAATTCCAACCAACAGTATTCTTGGCCGTCAATCTTGGGCCTGCTTTCGTCGTTGTAGGCATTGATGTGGCACCATTGCCATTCGTTGGCGACTACCGGGCCGGTGAGCTTGATGTCGCCCCAGGCGGCGCGCGCCTTCTTGGCCACGTCGATATAGCGTTCAACGAGGAAATCTCCGGTGACGGGCAAGTCCAGGTCGTTGTGGGTGCCGCGCCAGATTTCTATCTCGTTGTCCATGCTCCAGTATTTAAAACGGCTCATGTCGAACTTGAGTTCATCCTTCCAGTGCGGGATGATTCCGACCGTGGAATCGGCGGGCCATTCCATGTTGTAGAGCGTTGCGTCACCCGCCTTGATGAGCGTCTGGCCGTCTTCTGAGACTTCGCCGCCGCCTGCAAGGTCGAATGCCCGTGACGGATACGAACCGTGTTCCTGTTTCCAGTTCCAGTCCGGAAAGTTGTAGTCGGAGCTGCTTGCCGCATAGCCTGTGAGCTGGAAAGCGTACATTGCATCGACTCCCGGCATCTTGTCGAGAACCTTTTTTGCGGTGATATCCCAGTCGTGGTCATAAACGTTGTTGAACCAGTCGGGATGAACTGTCATTTTGTGTCGCCAGTTGTAGCGCGTGGAATTGTTGCCGTTGTTCGCTCGCATCATGTGAATGCCCGCGTCGAGCATCTGCGCGATAAACGCATCTTCGGTGGAATCGCTTTCGACCTTGGTGTCACTCACCTTGTCGATGTTTCGCCCATACAGGTAAGGAGAAATTTTCTTGATGCCCGCGTCTGCATCGACCGTGATGTCGATGGCAAGAGCGGGGGCGGTTGCGAATAGTGTCCCGAAAGCGACCGTGGCAAAAAATTTTGAATATCCCATAAACAACGCCTTTAGCCGCTAAATAAGCGGCTTTTCCATAAATATATACTAGAAAATCGGGAAAATTGTGTGGATTACGCCTGCCTGTGGACATATTTGACAACAGTCACGTGGTTGTACAGGTTATAAAAACAAGTGGTAGTATTTCTTTTGCAAAACGCGTTTTTTTTCGTCCACTTGGAAATAACTTCCACTCCATTCTAAGTGGGGATAAAAAACTATATTTGTTTTTATGAATAAGAAAAAAATCTTAGCCCTTTTGGTTTCCGCCTCATTCCTTTTTGCCGCTTGTGGCGACGACGACAGTCCATCTTCCCCTAAGAATAATCTGGAAGAAATATCATCATCATCAGAAGCAGACGAATGCGATTCTGACGAATGCTCCGAAAAATCATCTTCGTCCAAAAAGGACGATAAAAAGTCCTCCTCTTCCAAGAAAAACGATAAAAAATCTTCAGACTCCAAGTCTTCCGATTCTAAGGTCAAGTCGAGTTCATCATCCAAAGAAGATGCTAAATCATCCTCCTCTGTGGTGAAGAACGAAGACTCTTCGTCTTCTGTCGCTAAGACCGACTCGTCTTCCAGTTCGGAGAATGGCGACAAGAAGTCTTCAGACTCCAAGTCTTCCGATTCTAAGGTCAAGTCGAGTTCTTCTTCCAAAGATGATTCTAAATCGTCCTCTTCTGTGGTAAAGGAAGTAAAATCTTCATCTTCTGTCGCCAAGAACGAATCCTCATCTAGCTCGGTGAAGGGCGATGAAAAGTCTTCAGACTCCAAGTCTTCTGATTCTAAGGTCAAGTCGAGTTCATCATCCAAAGAAAATCCTAAATCGTCCTCCTCTGTGGCGAAGAACGAAAAATCTTCATCTTCTGTCGCCAAGAACGAATCCTCATCTAGCTCGGTGAAGGGTGATAAAAAATCTTCGTCTTCTGTTGCTAAGATTGAATCGTCTTCCAGTTCGGTGAAAGTTGAAGAAAAGTCCTCTTCGAGCGCAGAAACGCCCGTGTCGTCATCTTCTGAGGAGCCCCTCCAGAACAGCTCTCGTGCGGCAAAACTTGCAGACCTTGAAAATAACTATGAACTCAAGTTGTTCGACCAGACTGTTTACCTGTCAACAGGAAGCAAGCAGGGGCTAATCGCTCTCCGCATTCCGAATGAACTGTGGGTGGTTACCTATACGGATTTTGCTGACGGCGTTATGACCTTTAATGACGGTAATTCAGGTAAGCAATATTCCGAAAAGGATGCCGCCAAGAAGATTGTGGGCGAACTCAAGAACGGTTTTAAAATTTCGTTTATCGTAGATGGAGATGGTGTAGTTAAGTACGCGCTCAATGGCTCAAAGGATTATAGCGCGGCGATAAAGGCTGGCGTTGCTGTTCAGAAGAACAAAGTTTCCAAGGCCGAAGCCATTAAGAACAAAATTTACGAATGCGCCGATGGCGATATGACGCGAACATTCACGTTCTTGGAGAATTCATACAAGGTCGAGAATCGTGTCGGTGAGGAACAGGTTTCCTGGCACGACGGGCATTACGATATACAACGAAACACGTTGTTGCTGCTTCCGGAAAATCCCGGTGAGTCCGTTAATTCCATGTACGCCTATTCTGTCAGAACGGACAACTCCATCACTCTGGCAGAAGGAACGACCTTGAAATGCGATGTTGAAGATTATCCGCAATAGTCCGCGGTGCCTTTTCTGCTATTGCTGAAAGCTATTCTACGAACAAGAATTCGATGTCGTGGAGCTTTTGTCCGAGTTCGTCGTCTGCGGCGACCTTGAGAAGGTCGGTGTCCATGCCGCTTATGGCGTGGAGGACTGCTGCGTAAATGCCGATGGCCACTGCCGCGGAACCTTTTTCCACCGCCCATACCGATGCACGGCTGACGCCCGCCCTTTCGGCAGCAAGCGCGACAGAAATTTTACGACGCATGCGTGCCAGACGGATCTGTTCTCCCATCTGTTCAAGAATTTTACCGGTTTTCGGCAGTAGAGTTACGCTTTTCTTACCCATGTAAGTCTAGCAGAATGTTTTGCTTCTTCTCAAAAAGAACCTCTATAAGACTTTGCGTCAATCATTCTGCTGAGACATCTGTTTGGATTTGTCTTTGTAGATGTAGTTCGGGGAATGTTTGATGAATACGGCGTGTAGCCATTCTTTGAGCTCTTCAAGCCCCATCTTTGTGTATTGTTGCAGTTTGCCATCGTAAACGATGGCTGCTTCGTATTCGCTGGTGTCGTCTTCAGGCGGGAAAATTGCGACTAGGTCCTCGCAGTACTTGAGTCTGAGTACTGTCATTTCGTTGGTTTGTTCTTCCTCGAACGGAACCTTGATTTCGTTCAGATATTCCTTCACTTTTTCCATTACCGGTGTCTCTCAGGCGTACACATAAAACAGCAGCAACAAGCCCAAGAAAGAAAGACTATTACAAATGTCCTTATTTTTTTATCAAGTCCATAACCTCTGCTCGTAAAGAGCTCCTAGCGCATCAGCCTGTTCCAAAGCGCATCTTCTAGATTGCGTCTGGAATCTACGATGGCGACAACGAAAACCTGATTGATGAGTTTGAGTCCGTCTTGCATGGCCTGTAATGTTAAGAATGTTGGACTGAATTTGGAACTAAACATAGTCTGTTTTTATTGGGATGACAAATATTTTTGGGAATATGTTCGTTTAAAACATAAAATGCAAAAATTTTAATCAGAGCATCCATGATGATATGTCACAAAGCGATATCCCTTCATAGATCCGCAAATAGTATTAGGATTATCAAAAATTTCTTTTCCATCATCCCTTGAAAAATTCGGAATAAAACGATAGTCTACAAATTCATTTTTTGATATTTCAATGTTATATAAGGGAAATATCAATTGATTTTCCCCACAATAACCAATCAGCTGAATTTTCAGCGAATCATTTTTCAATTGTTCCATAGAGTCTTGTGGCAGCGAGAAAAATGAAACGACGGAATCATACAACACAGTATTTTCATTAGACACAACAAGTCTCAACGAATCAAGCGTTTCGGGAGAATCCGCGGAAATAAAGACGCCGCATCCACCCCATCCTTCGGAATTAAAAGGGAAACATCCCAATAGCGAAAAACAGGAAAAGAGAAGTAAAATATTGAATCTAATCAAAGTCATATCGTTAAAAGTTTTCCTCAGCTCATAAAGAGCCGCTATAAGGCCTACTTCCTGAATATACCTTATTTTATGCGGAATCGCAAACGGTTGACGTAAAAAAGCAGAAACGTAGGATGTGTGCTGCCGAAGGGGCTGTAGATTTTCAGGAATTCCCTGTCGGTGACGCTCAGCAGGCAGACCGTGGACGGGGCTTTCGAATACGAGAGTCTGTTTGGGCATGTTTATCCTTTTGTTTCTATTGACATCTTTTGACGCTTGTTTTAATATATATTTTGCATGCAGACAATAAAAAGAAGCTCCTTATTATGAGCCGTAGTTACAAGAAACCTTTTGTGAAGATATTACCTTTGATCGGCGTGCCCCTTGACTGAGAGTACGCATTTATTTATATTACAATCGTAATTCGATAATCCTCGCGACAGTCGACATAGACCATTCGGTCCGTACGTGCATTCGCGGCGGGGCCCATCAACCTTCTTGACGGTCCTGTTGGATAGCTGGTAGGAACACGACCTACTCGAGTTCACTCGAAAGAGTGGCAAGTAACGCCGGGGAAAGCCCCCGCCAACAGAATTGCAAGATTATCCCATTCCACGCAAATCGTGGAAACTCCATTACAAAACAAAAAGAACGGGCGTATAGTGCGTCGTTTTTACGGTGTATTCGCACCGTTGTGCAACCATTTTAAAGAGGATATCAATGTCGAAAAAATCTATCAACATCTTGGACAAGGATTACATTCACTGGGTCAAGGAACTTTCTTCCCGTTATCGCAAGAGCCAGATCAAGGCGGCGGTAAAGGTAAATAGTGAAATGTTGCGCTACTACTGGGAATTGGGGCGCGATATTGTAACCAAGCAGGCTGAAAATAAATATGGGAGCAACTTTTATGGTACGCTTAGTATTGATTTAAAGAAAGCAATCCCTAACGCCGAAGGACTGTCTCCATCGAATATTCGCTATTCTAAAAGGTTTTTCCAACTATATAGTCCTGTCTTGGAAAATCTTCAGCAAGTTGCTGAAAAATCTCAAAGTCCTTTAGAACGACTTGAATCTACATTATTCTCTGTTCCGTGGGGGCACCACATGTTGCTCATCGATAAGTGCTCAGACGCCCCACAAAAGGCCCTGTTTTTTGCCCGCCAGACGGTAGAAAATGGCTGGAGCCGTTCGTCCCTTTTGAATGCGCTTTCAAGTGACCTTTACGAGCGCCAGGGAAAGGCGTTGACGAATTTTGGACGGACTCTCCCCGCCGAAACAAGCGATTTGGCCCAGGAACTGACGAAAGATCCTTACAATTTCGCGTTTACGGGTATTACGGGCCGCTACAACGAAAAACTGCTGAAAGATAGCCTGCTGAACAACATTACCCGTTTTCTTGTGGAGTTGGGCACGGGATTTGCCTATGTCGGCAGGGAATATGGCATTATGGTGGGCGAAAGGGAGAAATTCATGGATTTGCTTTTTTACAACCTGAATCTCTCTTGCTATGTCGTTGTCGAGGTAAAAATCGGGCGTTTTGAATTTGCCGATATCGGGCAATTGGGCGGCTACATGGTGGCATGCAACCATATCCTTAAAAAGGAAGGGCGCGACAACCCGACAATCGGTCTGCTGATTTGCAAGGAAAAGGACAAGGTGCAGGCACAGTACGCACTGGAATCAAGTACTCAACCTATCAGCATTTCGGAATATGAATTGGAAAAATTCTACCCTGAAAAGGTTGAAGGCACAATGCCCTCTATTGAGGAAATTGAGAAAAGATTGTGTGAAGAGCCGCTGTAAAATCTTACGGGTACTTCGCTCCGGGAATATCTTTCAGGATTTCTTTCCAAAAGTCACGGAATTCTTTTTCGGTGACGGTGCCGCCTGCGCTGAGTAGACGGTAGTGTTCGCCTTGCCAGTGGTATTCGACGGGGGATGCGTCAAAGCCGTTGCGTTGGTAAAAGTCGCGACGGCGGTTCCTGCGTTCGAGTTCATCGGCGTCTTTGGAATCTTCTTCGACTTCGATATCGACGACAATGCGCGTGTCGGGGTGTTGCCTGCGGATGGCTTGCAGAATTTTCGAGCCGAACCCACGGCAGCGCAGTTCTGGAACGACCGCGAAATAGACGATGTTCGTGATGTCGCCGTGTGAAATGGAATTTGAGAACCCGCAGAATCTGGGGGCCGCGGCAATCTCGGTCGCGGTATTCTTGACTGCGGCAATTTCATTGTTGCCATTTCCGACGTTGTTCTCGCAGGGCATGTCATCGAAAAACGCCCAAAATTCCCGCTTGATTTTATCGTCAAGCAAATGCTTTATCGGGATGCGTTCGTTGGCCGGGAACGCCGATTCGTACAGCGCCTTGACCTGCGGCAACCACGGGGATTTTTTTGTGACGTCGAAAAACTGGAGCATGAGAGTGTCTTTTTATGAAAGAATAGTATGGCTGCGTTCAATCGTCAAGGCTTTGTGTGAAATTAGAAGGGTCGGAGGTGCGTTTTCGAAAGGCTTTCGTTGTTTTTTACGCTTTTATGGGTCTTTTATAGGGCGTTTTGGGGCAAAAAGTGATACCAAAAGCTGTAAAAATTGCAATTTGGTAACACATTTTTTGTTTTGTATGTAATGATTTGTGCTTGGGACGAGGCGAATGTGCTACCAAAACGGATTTTTATTACGATTTGGTGACATTGAAAGGTAATTCTGCGTGCAAAAATGAATAAAAATGGTTAGTTTGTTCCTGTTTTGTGATACCAATTTTTGAAAAAATTGCAATTTGGTATCATTTTTCGCAAAAAAGTACCCCTCGAACAGGGCAAATCTCTTTAAAAAGTGTATTTTTAATCAATACTTTCTTGATTTGTCATAGGCGTATTTTGTGCTAAAACAGGGAAATGTTGAAAAACTTAATCGATGAATTTTAAGGCTTTTACGGATGGAAGGACGAATAAAAGAACGAGTTATAGTAAAGTATAATCCCAAGTATTATGATGCGAAGGGCGTATATACTAAAGATGAATGGACCGAATTTTCTGACATCGGTAGAATATTCGAAGGGAAACGTCTATCTATAGAAGAGTACTTGGAGGCGGAAAACAACTTTATCGCATTTGTTAACGATTGCCTTGACTTAGCCAGATGTCGCTATTTAACAATAAATTGGAGTTGGGAATACGAAAAAAAAGTTTTTAGGGATCGTATTAAAAACGTTTGTAAGTTGGATCCGAGTTTTGACGAATCGGAATGTTTGACGTTAATCCATGAAATCGAGGCGAAAAATAGGGTCTCGATTCCCATCGCCATGTATCTGTTTAAACTCATGTTACGCAATGCGTTTAATTTAAGCCTCAGTAATGGAAAAAGAAAGATTAAGTTCTATATGGGTTATGAATACTACTTGCATTTCTTTACATGCATCGACAGCGAAACTCTAAAGAAAATTGCGGATAAACGCAATTTGTATGTCGTGTGGTAGCATTTTTAATGGCCATCATCAAGAGGAAAACGTAGGAAAATCAATGACGCGGAAAAATATGGATAATAATTTGATGTTTAATGACGGTGTCTCGGTATCTGGCGAAATCTGTGGGTATGCCTATGTAGATCTCGGACTAAAAAGCGGTTTGAAATGGGCCACCTGCAATGTGGGAGCCAGTAAGCCAACCGAATTTGGCGACTATTTTGCATGGGGTGAGACATGCCCCAAGAATGACTACAGTTGGAAAACGTATAAATGGTGTTTGGATGATCATAAAACTCAAACAAAATACTGTACATTGCGTAAGTACGGGGATGTCGATAATAAGGCTGTATTAGATGAAGAAGATGATGTGGCCACTGTAAAATGGGGAAAAGAATGGCGAATGCCTTCTATTGGAGAATTGACTGAACTGTATAAAAATTGTATTTGGGAATTTGTACAAGACTTTAGCGGCAGTGGTGTTGCGGGATTGTTCGGAACCAGTAAAAAGAACAAGCAAACTATATTTTTCCCTGCCGCGGGATATCGTTGCCTCACACATTTCGGGAAAGTAGGTGAATATTGTTATATCTGGTCTTCTTCGCTTGACAAAAAATATCCTGATGGCGGCTATAGCTTAGGATTTTGGGAATTAGGAGGAAATTTGAAGGGCGATTATCGCTTGTATGGACAAAGTGTACGTGCTGTTGTAAGGCCAAACATGTTTTTTTAACAAGATGCACATGATGAAATTGACACAAGTAAAATTGATATCCAAATTGAAGCGGCGGCTACAGTTGCTGGGGTTTGCGTACTTCAAAGAGACCGGCGTGACGGGGACTTTCAAAATGAAAGTGGGCGGCAATCTCTATCTTACTTTGTCCTTGACGGTAGATCGGTGGTACGACTCCATGTTTACAGGGGAATATTCTCTTTCGCTTACAACGAGGTGGGGCTATACTATAGGCGATATTCCTCGTGATTCATACAAAAGGATCTCTTATGTTCTGACCGATGAAGAACGAACTCGTTATTCGAAGGAAGAAAATCCCAACGTGAAAGATTTGTGGTGGGATGGAATGGATGAAGCGGATGTCAATAGATTCTTGGAAATTGTTGAATTAACGTACAAAAGATTTTCTTCTGATTCTGATCTTGTAAAACGGATTCATCAAAGCAATGATGCAAAGTTATTGGCGAAGCTGTCGCAAGAAACGATAGATTGCGTGATTAAAGGTGAATTTGCCCAAAATTTAGAATGCCAACCGGATAAGGAAATTGATTCCATTCCTTTTGAGTGGTTTAAAGCGGCGGAAACTGTATTGAAACAAAACGGTTCTACTTTAAATGAAGCGGGTGTGATTGTTTTGGCTTCTGATGCGTATCGCCGTTCCGTTTTGGATGGTAGTGTAGAATTGAAACGAAAAAAATCTCCGTCAGCCTCCAAAGCCATTGCAGAAAATGTTGTTGCAAAAAAGACTATCACGCCAAAAGAAAAACAGAAAATAGAGGATGCGGCTCGTAGAAAAATCGGGAAACGATATGGATTTAAGCAATCGTCCTGGAGCAATTGGATGATTAAGGACGGCTATTTCTTCTACGTATCGCATGTTGATTTTGGAAAGGTCTCTTTTTACGTGAAGCCCTGCTATTATGATGATTTAATCTGGAACGATGTAAAGGTAAATGATTGGAATAGTCCTGACAGCTATCGAGCTATCGCATCGGATGCTCCTGCTTTTCTTTTGTTTAAGCGAGACATTCCTTTGATAAAAAACAACGATTTTACGATGGAAAATTGTGAAATGGTTTGGAATAAAGTATTCAAGGACGCTCAAGAACAGATGAAAATCTTCTTGTCGAAGAATCCTGATGTCGAGTCGTTTACTCTAGAAGGCAATGATTCAATTGGTTTAAGCAAAAATGTTGACTTGGCCCGTATGCTTGAAATGCTATACCGGAAAAGGTATGAGGACGCGCTCGCTTTGGCGATTTCGCTGATTGAAAAGGGTGAAAACGGAGGCAAAACTTGGATGTATGGCGACTCCACTAAAAGCTTATATGACTATGTAGTCGATTGCTGCCGTTCGCACCTCGCTCACGCCTAATATTTATTCGTAATTTAATTCCTAGTTGATTATATCTTTTAAACGCTTTATAAAATGCTTTATCCCTTTTGCCTGAGCATCTTGGTTGTCTTGTAATATTAAGTCGAGATTGATTTGAGCTTCTTCAAGCCCTTGCTCGGCTGCTTTACGGAACCAAAACTCCGCCTCTGACTTGTCTTGGGGAACGCCTTCTCCGTTGAGGAACAAAACCCCAAGATTGTTTTGGGCTTCTTTGTCGCCTTGTTTGGCGGCTTTGCGATACCAGTTTGCCGCCTCAGTTTTGTTTTCAGAAACGACGATTCCGTCATCATACATCTTGCCGAGCCTGAATTGAGCCGATGCGAATCCCTGTGCCGCTGCTTTTTGAAACAAGGTAAAGGCTTCCGACTTGTCTTCGGAAACACCTTCTCCAAAAAGGTATCGTACGCCAAGATTATATTGAGCTTCTTTAAGCCCTAGCTCAGCTGCTTTGCTGAACCATGAAATGGCTTGAACTTTGTCTTGGTTGACGCCTTCTCCGTAAAGGAATAATACGCCAAGTTCATTTTGAGCCTCTGCAACCCCTTGCTCGGCAGCTTTTCGGAACCAGAATACGGCTTCCGATTTGTCTTGGTTGACGCCTTCTCCGTTAAGATACATAACGCCAAGATTGTTTTGGGCTTCCCTGTCACCTTGTTTGGCTGCTTTGCGATACCAATTTGCTGCTTCAGTCTTATTTTCAGGAACGATGATTCCGTCATCATACATCTTGCCAAGTCTGAATTGAGCCGCTGCAAACCCTTGATCTGCCGATTTTTGGAACCATGACACTGCTTCCGATTTGTCTTCGGGAACGCCTTCTCCGTTCAAATATCTTGCACCGAGATTGTATTGTGCCGTAGCAAGTCCTTGTTCGGCGGCTTTGCGGAACCAAATGGCGGCTTGCGACATTTCTTGAGGAACGCCATCTCCGTTGAGATACCTTATGCCGAGATTATTTTGTGCAAGTGCGACTCCCTGCGCAGCGGCTTTTTGGAGCCAGAATATGGCTTCAGATTTGTCTTCGGGAACGCCTTCTCCGGTAAGATACATATTTGTCTTCGGGGACGCCGCACCCGTAATCGAACATCCTTCCAAGACTGTATTGAGCTGATGAATTTCCTTGTTCTGCGGCTTTGCGATACCAAAAGACTGCTTTTTCGTTGGCTATGGGGACGCATGAACCGTATTCATACGCCGTCCCGAGTTTATATTGCGCCGTTACATCGCCTTGCTCTGCGAGTTCTCGCAAACACCATGCTTCGATAAAGTCGAGTCCGTCTCTTGTTTTGCCGTCATCGAACGACCTTTTCATCGGTGAACGTATTCGACCTGGAGTCGCTCTGAACTCCGCAATCTTGTCCAGAACTTTTTGCCTGTCTCCTGCATGCAAGTACGTGATAAGCGCGTAATATCCATGGCAATGTTCCTCTCCAGGAAAATAGGAATCAGGGTCGGGATTCTCTTTGAGAAAACGTTTTACCTCATCTTCAATTTGCTGAAAAACATCATCCCAAATCTTTTCGATATCTTCATCGGAATATTTCTGTATTTTTTCTAATTCATATTCTGACTCCTCAGCTCTAATGTCGAATAGATCGGGTGTTTCCATTATTCTAACGCCATCTAGTGCGAATGCTCCTTTACCCCTCAAACTCATGGGTTCTTTTTTGTTGCTGGACATTTCAAAAACATCCCACCATAAGTCGTCTATATAAA
>CADCDO010000075.1 GCA_902800345.1 Fibrobacter succinogenes | reverse complement strand
CTTTGCACAAGCATCCGCCAGCGCCGCCGGATGGTCGTAATTGCTGCGGATAACTTCAGGAGCTTCAGCCATATAGCGGCTCGGTGTGCAAATCGCCGCAAGGTTCACGACGACTGGATACTTTGCAATACGTTCAACGACTCTCTTATCG
The DNA here is from genome assembly GCA_902800345.1 of Fibrobacter succinogenes. Classification (GTDB taxonomy): domain Bacteria; phylum Fibrobacterota; class Fibrobacteria; order Fibrobacterales; family Fibrobacteraceae; genus Fibrobacter; species Fibrobacter succinogenes_H. The sequence goes on along the minus strand of CADCDO010000075.1, from coordinate 23,125 downwards.
GCGAGGTCCGCCACCATAAACTCACAACGTTCGTCGTTTAGCCTATGCTGGATCCTGTAAAAATCCAAATCGACGCCAAACACGCGCCACTGGGTACGCACCAAAATAGCGTCAAGAAGGTGACAACCAACAAAACCACCGCAGCCGACAACAGCTACGGTGATACTAGAATCATTGAACTTTAGAATCATTCCTTGACAATGAATAGGCCAGAGTTATTGCCCTTGCTCGACTTATTGTAAGGCTGGACACGAATAGCGCCCGTCGAAGTAGCCTCAACAATATCCTTCGAAAGCTTCACCTTCTGTTCATAGCAGGTCTTGCCATCCGGCTTTTCCGGACCAACCGATTCGTCAAACAAATCCATACCAGGATCGCCAGCATTCTTCTTGAACAAGAAACGATAACCGCTATCTTCGACATCGGAGCCGTAAATAACAGTAATTGTTTCACCAATTTTGAACGTTTCGCCACCAGCTGGATAAACAACCTTGACACCCCCCTTTACGGAGCAATCATAACTCGGTGTAGACGGCCCAGCCGGAGAATCATCGTCGTCACCACAAGCAAGGAACGCAAGGGAGCTAGCCAAAAGTAAAGCGTGGGAAAACTTCATAAAAGCCTCGTTTATAGTTACTGGTTTAACGATTTACAATATACAAATTTAGAAGTAAAAAAGAAATAAGGAATATCACAAGGCTGCAAATAGAAGCGTCCAAAAAGCTCGATTGTACCGTCCACAAACGTTAGTTTTTGTTTACAGTTTATTTTGCCGTCACAGGATCCTGCTCCTACGAACCTAAACGATACTCGCCACTTTAGTGGCCTAGTAGAGTTATGCTCTTTGAGAATAATTCAACTCCGTTGCACTTCGCTCAGGATGACACGAACGCTCAAAGCTATTTCAATTGCATTTTGAACACACCCCATAGCTCATAGCCCAAAGGCACAAGGTGCCGCCCCCATTCCCCTAGTCCTTAAGCAATTCCGGGTGTTTTTCGGCAATGCGGCGTGCAAGATACACGAACGGGGTGTCCATCAGCGACGTCACGATGAAGATGCCGTACCCGAACACGAGAATTTCACCAATGGTATTCCACGGGAAAACGCCCACGAAGGCAAGCAAGTTGAACACGACCACGTTAATCAGCTGGCTCACCAATGTAGAACCGTTATTGCGGAGCCACAGGTAACCTTTTTTGTCGCCGAACTTCTTTTCGGACCATTTCCACCAAGCGTGATAGGCCCACACGTCGAACATTTCACAAATGGCATATGCAAATAAACTTGCAAGCATCACACGCGGCGTGTTCGCGAAAACGGTGCGGATGGGTTCCGCCATCGTATCGCCCGCAGCTGGGATGTACAAGAACCAGCTCTGCGAAATCAAAATGAACGTGACGTTTGCGAGAATGCCGATTTTCACGCAGCGGCTCGCCTCCTTCTTGCCGAATATTTCGCTCATGATGTCGGTCGCGAGGAACGTCGAAGCAAAAATGACGTTGCCGAGCGTAGTGTCAAGCCCGAAGGCGTGCACGAGGATGAGCACTTCGATGTTTGCCGCGATGGTGCAGATAACGGTCCAAGCGAAAATGCCTTGCTTGCCGAAGAAGCGGAAGAAGGCGACGAGACCTCCGAAGAACACAAAAATGGAGGCGATGAGGAGAAGTTCGTTTTGCATGAGACGAGTGGTTAGTGGTTAGTGGTTGGTGGTTGGTGGTTAGTAAACAGACTAGCAAAAACGTCATCCTGAATCCCTTTAGGGATGAAGGATCCAGTCACATTTAACTGGATTTAATCAAGTTTCTACTCCTTGGCTCGGTTATAAAAATGAGTTCACCCATTTTTGCAACACTCGCCTTCTGAGTAGTCTTCACTGCGTTTCACTTGCTCAGAATGACGTAATGAAACGCTATTTTCTACGATCTATAGCGGAAAACAGTCTGTTCTTGGCGATGGATTCGAATTCGGTTCCCGGCTTGCCGTAGTTGGCAAACGGGTAAAGCGAAATGCCTCCACGCGGCATAAAGATGCCCTCGACTTCGATGTACTTCGGGTCTAAAAGCTTCACTAGGTCCTTCATGATGATGTTCACGCAGTCTTCGTGAAAGTCCCCGTGATTGCGGAACGAGAACATGTAAAGCTTGAGCGACTTGGATTCCACCAAGAACTGGTCAGGAATGTAGTTGATCTTGATTTCGGCAAAGTCCGGCTGGCCCGTTTTCGGGCAGAGGCTCGTGAATTCCGGGCAGTTGAAAGTGACCATGTAATCGTTACCCGGATGCTTGTTCGGGAACTTTTCGAGCACTTCGGGGCTATAGGTCGTCTTGTACTGCGTCTTGTTGTTGCCCAAGAGCGTAACGCCTTCGAGTTCAGCTTCTGAACGCATGAAAGTCTCCTAGTTTTGGTTTATAGGTCGAGCCTAAGGTCAGGATGGTTTTCGAACTGACCGATTTACAAGCTCAAAGATAGAATTTTTCCACGCCGTTTCAAAATTATTTGATTCAAACCTTCAATTTAAATGTATAATAGGTAAAAAGACGGAGATTTCTATGGCACTCATGATTATTCAGCTTTTAATTGTGCTCCTAGCACTGTACGTGGGTTCGCGTTACGGGAGTCTTGCTCTCGGCGCCATCTCGGGAATCGGCCTAGCCATTTTGGTACTCGGCTTTGGCTTGAAACCCGGAACACCCCCTACAGATGTCATTTACATCATCATCGCAGCAGTAACATGCGCGGGCATCATGCAAGCTTCGGGCGGTATGGATTGGCTCATCCAGATTGCGGAAAAGCTGTTGCGCAAGCACCCGAACCACATCACGATTCTTGCGCCGCTTTGCACATTCTTCTTGACGGTGCTCGTAGGCACAGGCCACGTGGTCTATACGTTGATGCCCATCATCTGCGACATTTCGCTCAAGAAAGGGATACGCCCCGAACGTCCTTGCGCTGTAGCCTCAGTCGCTTCACAGGTTGGCATTACGTGTTCACCGATTGCCGCAGCAGTCGCTTCATTTGTCATCATTTCGAACAAGAACGGATTTGCCATCAACAATCTGCAAGTTATCGCCATTACGATTCCTGCATGTTTGTGCGGACTTATGGCCGCAGCAGCTGTTTCTTACAAACGCGGCCTCGACCTTGACAAAGACCCCGCTTTCCAGGCTCGTCTCAAAGACCCGCAAATGAAAGAGTATATGTACGGAAGCAAAGCCTCCGTTTTGGACAAGGAAGTTTCCAAGGATGCAAAACGCGCCGTCTATATTTTCCTTGGCGCTCTCGCCGTCATCGTTTTATTTTCCATATTCCAGATGACCGGTCACGACATCCGTCCGCAGTTCCCCACAGGTAAAGTCATCAACGGTATCGCGGAGATAAAACCGCTCGCCATGAACATCATCATCCAAATCGTGATGATTTCTGCGGCAGCGTTTATGATTATCTGCTGCAAGGCCAGCCCGAAAAAAGCTGTAGCAGGTGCAGTATGGCAAAGCGGCATGGTCGCCGTCGTCGCCATTTACGGAATTGCCTGGCTCGCCGATACGTATTTTGCAAACTACATGGACGTGATGCAAGGAGGCCTCAAAGATATCGTACAACATTATCCGTGGGCCATCGCGATTGCGTTCTTCGCCGTAAGCGTACTCATCAACTCGCAAGGAGCCGTCGTGGCCGCGATGCTCCCGTTAGCCTATAGCCTAGGCATCGAAGGCCCTGTGCTTCTAGGAGTTCTCCCGAGCGTTTACGGATACTTCTTTATCCCGAATTACCCCTCGGATATCGCGACCGTGAACTTCGACCGTTCGGGCACCACCGTCATCGGCAAGTACTTGCTGAACCACAGCTTTATGCGCCCCGGTTTGGTGAGCGTCATTGTTTCGACGATTGTAGGCTCGCTAATCGTTAAAATATTCTATTAAAAAATCGAACTAATAAGCGAGCGCGTTCAACCAGTAGCAAACGGCTACGACAACCGAAAGCAAAGCCAAAACGATTTGCCCTTTCTTGCCTTTCGACAGAAATCCCGGAAGGCAATTCAAGGTTAAATAAACCGCAACGACAATACCAACGATTTTAGTTACGTTGTGAGAAAACCATGGACCCATTTTATGGCCAAGTTGCAACAGAAGAATGGCAAAGAAAACCTGCAATAGCAGATGAACCACAAAGATTGCGCGACCTTTTGCTGTGGCTAGTTTGAACATTCCTCCCGAAGTGAGAGACTTTACGGGATGTTTAAGAATCATAACAACGTTCATCACAACGACGAGGATTAGCAAAACGGCACCGATTATTGCAGTCATTATTTTCTCCTGATAGTTTTGTGGCTCCATTTGCCATTTTTGTCAAATGGATTACTTCAAATATAAATCCAAAAAAGTAAAATCACACAAGTCTGTTAAATTAACCAATCAAAATTTCGCAACTAGGCAACCATAGATGTTTTGTCAATGATATCAATCGCTCCCATGAGCAATATCCGCATATTATCGAATAGATTTATTATTACGTGCTGTAACCTAAAAAAATCTGGGGTCGCAATGAGCATGTTTTCAAAAATATTTAAGGCTTTGACATTTGTTCTTGCGTCATCAATTTTTTCGTTTGCGGCCTTGGCCGACAGCGCGTCCAAGTTCCTCGGCAACATTCCCGTTTTTGGCGAAATCCCCGAAGATTACGGCACCTACTGGAATCAGATTACTGCCGAGAACGGGTGCGTTTGGGGCTATGTCGAAAAAACACGTGGTGAATACGATTGGACGGGTTGCGACCTCGTTTATAATTGGGCAAAAACAAACAACGCCCACTTCACGTTCCGTACACTTTTGTGGGGTTCCCAAAATCCGCAGTGGTTGGGAAAGACTCTCGACGCTAGCGAAACAAAAAAAGCTTTTACAGATTGGCTCGATGCCGTTCAAGAACATTATCCCGATCTCGAAATGATTGAAGTGGTCAATGAGGCTGTCAAATCGGGCAACAACTATCACTCCAGTTTTACCTCTTCCAAACTGGTTGAAGCCCTTGGCGGCGATAGCGGAAACTACGAATTCGTGGTCACGGCTTTTAAAATGGCACGTGAACGCTGGCCGAAGGCCATCCTCATTTACAACGACTACAATACCATTCTGTGGCAAAAAGAAGAAGGCATAGACCTTCTCAAAAAAATAAAAGCCCAGGGAGCGCCTGTTGACGCCTACGGAATGCAGTTCCACGAGACATACGCACAAGGGTCTAGTAATACTTGCATACCCACCTCCACACTCAAGCGCGCCCTCCACGATGCACACGCACAAACCGGGCTCCCGATTTACATTACCCAATACGATGTCGGAAGCAAGGACGGCGAATTTCAGAAACAATGCTACGAAGAACATATTCCCGTGCTGATGGAAACGGAATACGTAGCGGGCATTACCCTTTGGGGCTACATTTACGGCAAAACCTGGTTGGAGGAGGGTAATTCCGGCCTTATTAAAAACGGCGTTGACCGCCCGGCAATGACTTGGCTCAAGGAATATTTCAAGAACCCGGGTGCAGCCCGCTACGGCCATGGACTTGCAGAAGCTGCAGAAAAGTTCCTTGGAAACTTTATATATGACAACCAGGAAATTCCCGAAGACTTCCATACTTACTGGAATCAGGTTTCTCCAGATAACGCATGCACATGGAGCGTTGTCGAAAAAGAGCAAGGCACATACGATTTTTCGGAATGCGACCGCATCTACGATTGGGCTGAATCGAAGAATGTGGAATTCAAGTTCCGCAACCTGCTTTGGGGTTCACGCCTCCCAACGTGGTTGAGGCACCTCGATACCGCAGAAACAAAAAAAGCTGTAGAAAAGTGGTTTGATGCCGTCGCCCAGCGCTACCCCGAACCGGACATGATCGAAGTGGTGAACGAAGCCGCACGAGACTCCAAAGGCAAATACAATTCCGGTTTTGGAGCATTTGATAAAGTTATCGAAGCCCTCGGAGGCGACAATGATGATTACAAGTTTGTAGCTACAGCGTTCAAGATGGCACGCAAACGCTGGCCTTATGCCACCTTGATTTACAATGACGTGAATGCAAACGCGTGGCAAAATAATTTGGGAGCCAACGTTATCCAAAAAATCAAGGAGCAGAACGCTCCTGTTGACGCCTACGGATTGACCGCCTACAACCAGACATTTCAGGGAACAGGCCCTCAATCGTGCATGATGGCCACCAAAATCAAGAAAGGGATTGAGGAAATTTACGAACAAACAAAGCTACCCTTGTTTATTACAGAATATAGCGTCGGTACGGACAACGACAGCCTGAAAAAAGCGTGCTATTCTGAACAAATTCCAGTTTTCATGGAATCGGAATGCATCGCCGGCGTGACAATTGGAGGCTACATTTACGAAATTGGAGGATGGGACGCATCCACAAACCCGGGACTCATTAAGGAAGGCAAGGACCTTCCGGCAATGACATGGCTCAAGGATTACTTCAAAGAGCATTTTTACGATGCCAAGAATATGTGGTATTCTAGGGGCATCCCTAGAAATCCGCTGGATTCGCTTGACTCTCTAGCTTTGCTGGATTCGCTTGATGTGGGACCGATTGCCATCGGTGAGAAGCTCCGCTTAGAACAGAATACGCTCCAAAGTTACGACGTGTTCGACCTGCAAGGCGTGCGCTTGGGCAAATTCTCGGCATACGGTTTTAATGACGCCGCAAAAATGCTCCGTGCATCAAGTGCCGCGAAATCGTCCGGAATCTACTATCTGCGCAACAGCGCTACCGGCAAAATGCAAAGCGTCGAAGTCGCGAAATAAAAAGCCTGTCAAAACGCAATGACGTTCACCCAATAACAGAACGCAGTCACAGCCGAAAGCGGAGTCATTACAAATCGCTCTTTCTTGCTTTTGGAAAAAAGATTGCCAAGGCAATTAAGCGACAAATAAACGGCAAAAAAAATCCCGATGATTTTAGTCACTTTATGGGAAAACCAAAGCGGGTAAATATGACCTAATTGCAAAAGAACGATGGCAAAGAACACTTGCAACAACAACTGGGTCACAAGCACAAAACGCAATTTTGCCGGAAAGACTTTAAAGCGCCCTCCCAAGGTAAATTCGCCAAGTGGCACCCCCAGAATCAAGGCAATGCTCATGACAACCACGAGCAAAAGCAAAACGGCACCAATTATTGCAGTCATAAAAACCTCCAAATAAAGTATAATGATTTTTAAGGCAAAGCATTCGCATCTAATCCCCCATTTTTGCCCTAATGAACACTGCAATTTTCGCAAGCGGAAAAATTTTGAAACTCTAGATACTACGCTGATTTTATCTAACGTTATTCATCTAGAACGTCTTTATGATGGCTGGTTCCTCGATTACAAAAGTATCGAGGAACGCAACTAAATTATCAGCAAAACAAATATTAGCTTATTTAATACAAATTCTCTGAGTCAAAGTTCCTACACGAACCATATAGACACCTGGTTTTGCAACAGGAATCTCAAAATTTGCAGATTCAACAAATCCTTTTCGTATAACGCTTCCCTGAACATCAAATACAGTAAAACGTTCACCCACCATAGTGCTATAGATCTGAACATTACGGTTAACGACAGAAACCTTCAAGCGACTTACATTTTCACGTAATGCAATTATAGCATCCTTTTTCTTCTGCTCTTCAATCGTAAGACTTCCATCAGTAATTTCAAATACTACGTTAGAATAGTTGGCGGATGTATTCTTGAAATCCTTGGCAACAAGCCCCATCGAGTATGTTTTCACCTTAGTTCCTGATGCAAGCGAGTCTCCCGTATAGCGAACAAAGCTCAACGAATAGGATTTATTATTGCAGGTCATATCAAAGCCACGTACTGTCTGTTTTTTTCCGTTGTATTCCACCGTATCTCTGTGACCCTTGACCGTAACAACAATTTTGGATGCATTAGGCGTAATCGTGAGCTTGCCGTCTTTCGCTGTCACTGTGTAGTTCGGGTTGGACTTGGCGTCGACTGTGGCGGTAACAGCGTAGTCGCCGGCGTTCTCGCCCGCCTTGCGTGCCAACGTGACGTTCTTCAGCTTGTCCTCGACTCCGTTGACGGTGACCAGGCCGTCCACTGAGTATTCCAGCGCGGGATCCTTGTCGCCGTAGGTCTTGGACGCTCCCGTCACCGTCAATACGACCGGCTTCGGCGTAATCGTGAACTTGCCGACCTTCGCTGTCACTGTGTAGTTCGGGTTGGACTTGGCGTCGACTGTGGCGGTAACAGCGTAGTCGCCGGCGTTCTCGCCTGCATTGCGCGCCAACGTGACGTTCTTCAGCTTGTCCTCGACTCCGTTGACGGTGACCAGACCTTCCACAGAGTATTCCAGCGCGGGATCCTTGTCGCCGTAAGTCTTGGACGCTCCCGTTACCGTCAATACGACCGGCTTCGGCGTAACAGAGAGACTTCCGTCCGAAACTTCAAACACCACATTAGAATAGTTAACGGAAGTGTTCTTGAAGTCCTTGGCGGAAAGCCCCATTGCATAAGTTTGCGCATCGGTTCCGGCAGCAAGCGAATCACCCGTATAACTGACGAATTTCAAAGAGAACACATCACTATTGGACGTCATGTCGAATCCACTTACAGACTGTTTTTGACCGTTGAACTCTAAAGATTTTGAATGTCCCTTGACGGATACTATGATTTCTGTAGCGTTTGGTTTGATTGTGAACTTGCCGTCCTTCGCTGTCACGGTATAGTTCGGGTTAGACTTGGCGTCGACTGTGGCGGTAACAGCGTAATCGCCGACGTCCTCGCCGGTCTTGCGTGCCAACGTGACGTTCTTCAACTTATCCTCGACGCCGTTGACGGTCACCAGGCCTTCCACTGAATACTTCAGCGCAGGATCTTTGTCTCCATAAGTCTTGGAGGCACCCGTTACCGTCAATACGACCGGCTTCGGTGTAACAGAGAGACTTCCGTCCGTAACATCAAACACCACGTTGGAATAATTGATGGAAGCGTTCTTGAAGTCCTTGGCCGAAAGCCCCATTGCATAGGACTTCGCATCGGTTCCTGCCACAAGCGAATCACCCGTATAACTGACGATGAATGTCCTTTGACGGAGACAATAATTTCTGTAGCATCTGGGTTAATCGTGAACAAACCATCTTTTTTTGTTACTGTATAATTCGGGTTGGCATCAGCGTCAATTGTCGCCGTGATAGCATATTCACCGACGTTTTCGCCAGTCTCACGTTCCAACGAGACGTTCTTCAACTCGTCCTTGACGCCGTTGACAGTCACCAGGCCTTTCACTGAATACTCAAACGCAGGATCCTTGTCGCCGTAAGTCTTGGACGCTCCCGTCACCGTCAATACGACCGGCTTCGGTGTAACAGAGAGACTTCCGTCCACAACATCAAACACCACATTGGAATAGTTGACGGAAGTGTTTTTGAAGTCATTGATGGAAAGTCCCATTACATAAGTTTGCGCATCGGTTCCGGCAGCAAGCGAATCGCCCGTATAGCTGACGAATTCGAGCGAATAGTCCTTGTTGCTGGACGTCATCTCGAATCCACTTACAGACTGCTTTTGACCGTTGATGAATGTCCTTTGACGGAGACAATAATTTCTGTAGCATCTGGGTTAATCGTGAACAAACCATCTTTTTTTGTTACTGTATAATTCGGGTTGGCATCAGCATCAATTGTCGCCGTGATTGCATATTCACCGGCATACTCCCCAGCCTCGCGTTCCAACGAGACGTTCTTCAACTCGTCCTTGACGCCGTTGACAGTCACTAGGCCTTCCACGGAATACTCCAGCGTGGGATCCTTGTCGCCGTAGGTCTTGGACGCTCCCGTTACCGTCAATACGACTGGCTTCGGCGTAATCGTGAACGTTTTTTCTTGTATACCCGCGTAGTTTCCAATACCCATTATAATAACTTTTGCAGTACCTGCACCAACATTGTTTATGTAACTAACATTATAATCCGTATTTAGAGAAAGTGTATTATCTCCATCTGTTACAACAACGATTGGTTCTTTTTTCGCACCATCATAAACAAATTCATCATCTTCAACTATCGTTATATCAAGATTTGCAACATCTATTCCCTGTCCCCAATTTGCGGTAAAGGATTTATCACCTTTCCCATCATCTGTTACTTTAACAGTCTTTAAGAGACCTTTTATTCCCGATCCACTCCAACCATTAAATACGAATCCATCTTTTGTAGGATTATTTAAGGTAAATGCATCCGTACTTTGAGAAATAAACACCTCAGGATTGTTTTTTGTCAATGAACCGCCATCAAGATTGTAAGTTATAATGTACGAATTTTTTATTACATTATCTAGCCAGACAATTCTTTCATCTAGCCAATTTTTCATATAATCGATTTCACTTTGGTAAGTTGTACGATTTTTGTAGCCGGCAGGATTCGGCCAAACATACTCGCCAAGAATTTTCCACTTTTTAAAGTTGCATTCAGCCGACACAGCATTAGCATTTGCTAGGGACTGAAATTCACTTGATACAATTTCATTCAAATTCTCTTTCTTTTCGTTCCAACGATTCTTCACATTTACAATAAATAAAGGATCATCAAACATCCGAGAAATCCATCTCGAGTTCTTTATCCACCAACCACTTGGATTGTCATTTTTATTGTGGTTTACATTACCAAAAGAAATGTCAAAATCCCAATTCGGACCTAAATAAATTTTATTATTCGTTGGTTTGTAAAATATGTAGACTGAAGAATAAAATTGTGCATCATTATTCTTAGATAATTCATTTATAACATACCAGTCAATTACCGATTTTTCGTCAATATATTTTCGCCAACCATCTTCCTCATCAGCAAAAATATCAGAATACAAAATATTTTCCGCAGTTTGAACAATATTCTTCACATGTTCTTGAACATCTTCAGAAACTTCATCAGGATCCTTAAATGTAAAATTCACTTTTTTGGTAGTTGTAAACCAATAAGAAGCGTCTTTTCTTTCATCTATTTCCAAAACAAATCCTCCATCATATAAATCAATCTCGCCATCTCCATTTTGATCTGTGAACTTTTTCCCACCATAATCAGAAATATCCTGAATATCAATACGACCTTCTCCAATTACGTTTCTCTCACAGAAAATATAATTGCCTTGATATTCGCCATTCCACACAACATCAACAGAATAGAAGTGAGGATTCCACTCAGAATTGAAAATTTCATTCCCAAGTACAGAAGCAAATTTGTTTCGCAACAATGTTTTATCTGAATAGTTTGCAACAATGCACCATTTTTTTGATTTTGGCAAGCCAAAGAGACTTTGTTTTGAATCAAACTTGATACTATACCCTTTTTTGGGCATGCCCCAACTTGTGTTTCCACGACCTTTTACGCCCTCTTTTTTTTCACCATCTTTTATTTTTTTGAACTCATAGGCAAATTCTTCTCCATTTTCATAAACGAGCTTCATGTCACCAAAGACATACTCATCTTTCGTTATTTTTCCAATTGGCACCTCAGTATTAATATACAGCACCGGCAATCCTGTGTTTGCAACAACCACAACATTCGAAGTCACTTTTTCTTCACCAATATTTGCTACACAGTAATAATAACGAATTTCTCTATCCGTAAAAACTTCAGTGATATAGGAATTCTCAGAAGCACCCTCAAGTTTAATTCCTGTTTCCGTTGTACCATCAATTGATTGATACCACTGATACGAGACCTCGTCATCACCCTTTTCAGCGACAAAAGAAAGGGTTGCCAACTGATTTGTGGGGACAATAGAAATTGCTATAGGTTGTGTGGTAATAACCAGTTCTGAGTTGGATGCGGGATTCTCTTGCGCAAAAGCAGAGACCGCAAGGAACAAAGCCACAAGTACAGCAAAAGCCCTATGGGCGAATCGTAATTGTTTTGTGTTATACATATGTTTTCCTTTTTTTAATAAAACAAAAAACACCCTTAACCAACTTCGGGCAGGGCGTCATACAAAACCAAAGAAATAAAAACGACAGATAATAAAAATATGGAAAATCCGAATTTTCTGCTACACAGACGAGCAGGAACAAATAAGAAAACTGCTTAAGCACCCAAAAAAATCTATGCAAAGTAAACATTAGTACATTAAATATAATAAAAAAATATTCATTTTCAAAAAACTTTTTTCGCCCATTTTTGCCCTAATGAGCACTAAATTTTTTCTTCGCGGAAAAATTTTACTACATTTCGAGCCATGAATCAAGAAACACCCGATACTACTCTAGGTTTATCTAACGTCAACCACCTAGAACGACTTTATGACGGCTGGTTCCTCGATTACGCCAGCTATGTGATTTTGGACCGTGCGGTCCCGTATTTTGAAGATGGCCTGAAGCCTGTCCAGCGCCGTATTTTGCATTCCATGTTCGAAAACCACGACGGACGCTACCAGAAGGTGGCGACGATTGTCGGTCGAACGATGGCTTACCACCCACATGGCGACGCCTCCATCGGCGATGCGCTTGTGGGTCTCGGCCAGAAGAATTTGCTAATCGACACCCAGGGTAACTGGGGCAACCCCTACACGGGCGACCGCGCTGCAGCTCCCCGTTATATCGAAGGCCGCCTCACGCCGTTCGCTGTCGATGTCGTGTTCAACCCCGAAACGACGGAATGGATTCCGAGTTACGATGGACGTAGCGAAGAACCGGTCACGCTCCCGGTCAAGTTTCCGCTGCTTTTGGCACAGGGCGTCGATGGTATCGCCGTCGGTCTTTCGACTTCCATCCTCCCCCACAACTTCCGCGAGCTCTGCGAGGCAAGCATCGCCTGCCTGCGCGGCAAGAAGTTTACGCTTTACCCGGATTTTTTCACGGGCGGCATTATCGACGTGTCGGACTACAACGACGGTCAACGCGGGGGCAAGGTCAAGGTCCGCGCAAAGATCGAGAAAGTCGATAACAAGACGCTCGCCATCCGCGAAATCCCGTACGGCACCACGACGGTGAGCCTTATCGAAAGCATCGTGAAGGCAAACGACAAGGGCAAAATCAAGATCAAGCATGTCGATGACAACACGAGTCAGGGCGTCGAAATCTTGGTGCACTTGCAGCCGGGGACGGACCCGCAGGTAGCCATTGACGCGCTCTACGCCTTTACGGATTGCGAAAAATCGCTTTCGCCGTGCACGTGCGTCATTATCGACAAGCACCCGAAATTCGTAGGCGTCTCGGACATCTTGAAGCTCAACACGGAACATACCGTGAAACTTTTGGAATGGGAACTCGCCAACGAGCTCAAGCACCTCGAAGACAAGTGGCACATGACCACGCTCGAAAAAATCTTTATCGAGAAGGAAGTCTATGAGGTTATCAAGAAGGCGAAGGACCGTGAACAAATTATCAATCTCGTCCGTGAAGGGCTCACGCCTTACCTCAAGCGCTTGCACCGCAAAGAAGTTACAGACGAAGAAATCGGCAAACTCATCGAAATCCCGATCCGCCGTATAAGCCATTACGACCGCGAAAAGGCCGACCAGCTTTTGAAGGAACTCGAAGAGAGCATTGCAACTTGCAAGTACAACCAGGAACACATTATCGATTACGCCGTGAACCACTTCAAGAACATCTTGAAGAAGTACGGCGAAGGCAAGGAACGCCGCACGCAGATTGCCGAATTCGGTAAGGTGAACGCCGTGCACGTGGCTCTTGCAAACCAGAAACTTTACGTGAACCGCAAGGAAGGTTTCGTAGGCACGGGCATGAAGAAGGAAGAATACCTCTTCGACGTGTCGGAATACGATGATTTGATCGTGTTCAAGGCTGACGGCAGCTTCAAGGTCGTGAAAGTCAGCGACAAGGACTTTGTCGGGAAAGACATTATCTTGGTCGAAAAGTTTAACAAGGACGACGAACGCCATATCTATAACGTCATTCACCAAGACGGCAAGGACGGTTACGCTTACATCAAGCGCTTCAACGTCGGCGGCGTGACCCGCGACAAGGATTACTACATGGGCAAGAACAAGCCCGGTAGCAAGATTCTTTACATGTCGAGCAACTTAAACGGCGAAGCCGAAGTGGTCGAAGTCATCTTGAAACCGCGTCCGCGTATCAAGCTGAATTTTGAAGTCGATTTTAGCGAAGTCGAAGTCAAGGGACGTGGCGCGATTGGCAATATCGTTTCGAAGTACCCGATCAAGACGGTCAAGAGGCTGCGCAAGGGCGTTTCGACGCTTGGCGCAAGAGTGCTTTACTTCGATGCTCCGAGCGGTATCGTTTCAACACAGAAGAAGGGCGATTGCCTCGGTGAATTCGGTGAAAACGACAAGCTTTTGATTATCAAGCAAGACGGTAGCGCCCGCGTGCACAACATGGCGGACCCGATTCTCGTGGGTTCGAACATCAAGTACCTGCACAAGTACGATCCGGCACAGGTCTTTACGGTACTCTACTTCGAAGGCTCGAATTACAACTACATGGTCAAGCGCTTCAATCTTGAAGGTTGCCCCATGACAACGGAATTCAGCGTGGTCTCCGATCATAAGGACACGAAGCTCATCGAGCTCTTCGCTACAGATGACGCCCGAGAACTGATGGAATACCAGGTCGGTCGCGAAGTCCAGAAGGAAGAACTCGACTTGACGGAAATTGCGGAAGTCAAGGGCTACAAGGCTCTCGGCAGCAAGTTCACCGCCAAGAAGATCAAGCGCGTGAGCCGCATTTCGCCGGCAGACCCGTTTAGCGACGGAAGCGGCGACGCCAGCGACAACTCGCAAGAAGAACCGAGCTTGTTCTAGGGAATTCATGGATCCTTCGCGCAGCTCAGGATGACAACGAAATGGTAAGCTGTCATCCCGAATGCAATGAGGGATCCAGTTAAATTAATAACTGTGACTGGATTCTTCGAGGCCTACGGCCTCTCAGAATGACGAAGCCCCCAAAGGAGGCCCCGGAATAAATCCGGGGTGACAGTATAAAAAAATTAGGCCGGTGGTGAGCCGGTCTTTTTGCATTTAAGAAAACATGTTATTTAAAATTTTGAATCACTAAAATCTCGATCAATCCACCCGAAAGAAACTTTCAGATAAAACCGTGGACCCCTTTTAAGTTCGTATGTATCCGTAACCACATAAGCATACGATGCAGAAACTCTTAAGAATACAAAATTGACGTTCAAATCGGCATGTGGCCTGAAATAAAACCTACGACCGGGACTAAAAGCAAACCAGTCCATCTTATAACCCACACTCACCGATACAGGAACCCAGCCCTTCCAAAAGAAATACTCCACAGTCGGATTCAACAAAAAAAGTGATCCAAAAAAAACGTTCATCAAAACATCATCATCGCGATGGCCTTCACCATGCAGGCAAACAAACGGAAGGAACGCCAAAGCAACAATTGAATTTATACCTGACACTCGATGTTCCAAATGACTCGTATCACTTCTATCCGAGATCATATGGTAACTAAAAACATCAGCACTTAAATAGAGATTTTTTGCAATCTCAATTTCACCATCCAAGGTCAAACTAAAATCTTCATTATAGACAGCTTTATCATTGACATGAGCAGTCCATCCCGTACCTTCACCTCCAAAAAAAAGCCATCAGCAAAAGCATGGGAACAGAAGAATATCAAACAACATAGAATCACTATTCGACGCATAAATCATACCCTCCAAAATTTCAATACAAGATACTGTTAAAGAATATCTCTGTTCAAAAGTTCGCCGTGGCTGAGTTCGAGGCGGCGGAAGGGACTGTTCAGATAAAAGTCTGGGTTATGCGTTGCCATGAGGATGGTCGTGCCGCGGGCGTTGATTTCCTTGAAGATGCAGAAGACTTCTTCAGCGTTTTTCGGGTCCAAGTTACCGGTCGGTTCATCCGCCAAAAGCAAATACGGGTTGTGCACCATCGCACGGGCAATCGCCACGCGCTGCTGTTCACCGCCCGAAAGCGTGTAAGGCATCGCAAAGCGTTTTTGCGTAATTCCCACAAGTGCAAGCGCGTCAAAGACAGCCGAATTAATCTTGTTGCTCGGAGTCCCCACAATGCGGAGCGCAAGCGCCACGTTTTCAAAAACGTTCCGGTCCGGTAAAAGCTTAAAGTCCTGAAAAATAATTCCCATCTTGCGGCGGAGCGCCTGGATTCTATCGTCCGGAGTGTTCTTGCTATCGTACAATACGTTGTCCGAAAACTTGACCATCACCTGGCCACCGCGTTCATCGTCCGGGCGTTCGTCCATATAAATGAGCTTGAGCACCGTCGATTTTCCAGCACCAGAATGCCCCGTCAAGAAAACAAACTCGCCTTTGTTTATACGGAACGTGACGTTGTTCAACGCCTTCCAGTTGGCTTCGTAAGATTTCGTGACATGGGTGAAATGAATCATATTATTCCGTCATTCTGATTTCGACGAGAACTTCCTTACGCCACTTTTGGATAAGCTTTTCAAGTTTTTCGTTTTCGAGATGCGTTGCCGCCATCATTTCGATCTTTCCGTAGTCTTCTTCGAGCGTGAGTTCACGAACCTGGCGGGAATCATCCAAGCGGAACAAGTGATATGCGCCATCAATCATGACCGGTTCCGAAATTTCACCGACGTTCAAATTTGCGACAGGATCGACATAAGCGGGTTCCATTTCGTTTCGTTGGAACCATCCGAGCAAACCGCCCTGGAAATTGCTGGACTTGTCTTCGCTATACTTCTTAGCGGCATTCGCAAATTCTTCCTTTGTCTTAATCGTCTTGCGAAGAGAATCGGCAAGAGCCACCACAGCATCAGTGTCCTTTGCAGTCGGAATCGTACGCAAGAGAATTTGTGCAGAACGGACACCGTCTTCTTTTCGACCAAGGACACGCGCAATATGCCAGCCCAAATCCGTCTTGACTGGAGTCGATGCATAGTGACCATTCTTCAAATGTTCAATCGCCTTTTCAAAAGCAGGGTCCAAGAGGCCACGTTTAAAGTAACCGAGGTCGCCACCCTTTGCGGCAGAACTATCCTGCGAATGGTTCTTGGCCAAAAGCTCAAATTTGATACCGAGGTTCAAGCTGTCTATCAACGTCTCAGCTACACGTTTCACGGAATCGATAATTGAGCTATCCGGCTTAACGGGAATTTGGATGTGGCTCAGCAACACGCAGTTGAACTGGCGCGGGAGCGAGTCCTTGTAATCCTTGTAGAACAAATCGACTTCTTTCTTGGTCGGATGAATCGAGCCCACGTGGAGCTGGCGCACGCGGGACATTTCCATGTGGCTACGAATTTGCTTGCCAAGCTGTTCGCGGTACTGGATCATAGAAAGACCAAGCTGGGCACGCACGGCCTTTTCAAGAGTCGTCATGTCAATCTTTTGGCTTGCAGCAATAGACTGGAGATGAGCCGTCACGCGCTGATCGACTTCGGCATCCGAAATGACGATGGAATCACGGTCGATTCGGCTAAGCAAGACTTTTTCTTCAATCATGCGGTTCAGCACAGTCTCTTTCTGCTGTTGCTCCGTCATATTTGCAGCTTCGGGCGTATCCTGGAAGCTGTAAAGGTTGTTCATGAACTCCGAACGCATAATCGGCTTGCCATCGACAACAGCCGCAATTCCTTCCATCAGCACGGGTTCGGCAAAACAGGCGACAGACAGTGCAAATACAAAAGAGGCAATTCGATTACTGATCATTATTTTTCCTTTTCACTAAGTACATTCATCTTTGTAATTATGGGAATTCCCGTTTTCCATTCATCTTTGAGCCGTTTCAACACGACATTCTGGTGCTCCATCCAAGCATGCATAGAGACATCCTCAATGACTTCATCAAGCGGACGCGCATCGGCGGAATCCAAGCGACTTGTCACTACCGCAATTTTTGCAGCGCCATCGCAAACCTTCATCGGAGTGATACGTCCTACAACGGCCCGACGAATCGAAGGAATCATGCATGGGTCCGGAGTCACATCGACACCGTCAAATTCCCTCATGCGCTTCACCAAACGATGGTTTGGCGGAATCGATTCGAACTTGGTGTTCTTGAATTCCTTGTAATACAGCACCGCAGATTTCCAGTCGGCAAACGAAAGAATGGCTCCCGAAACCGAAGTTTTTCCGTTCAGGTACAAGTTCTGATTCTTATGATAAAAATCAATTTTTTCCCCATCGCTCACCATCATCGTATCGAGGAAAGTCTGCATGTAATAATCCGCCACAATCTTTCGTTTCGTGCGTTCAAGCATGCGAACCAGCGCAGAGTCCTTCAGCGCGCCGTTTTTTATGGCCTGCTGGTAAATAAGTTCCTCGTCAATCCAGTGCTGCAAAAAGAGGATACGTTCGTTATCGCCCCATGAATCCCAATCAGGGGCATACGTGTAAATTTCCGACTGGTGCAGTTTGGAATCACCCACAGTCACAATGACGGGATCTTCGGACTCACATGCGACCAAGATGACCAAACAGAAAGCAAACAATATTCGGATAAGAAATTTCATTGCGACAAATTTAGCAAATTCGCGGCAAAGAAAGTAGTTTAAGCCATCTAGAGCCGACCAAAACGGCCTTTCAATCTCGCCAAGGCTTCTTCTTCCACAACATCCTCGACGTTGCCCCCCTTCCGCTTGTACCTGAGAATTTCAAAATCCTCAAGCATAGCCTTCGCCTGCAAGTAAAGGTCTGCAAATTCGGAATCGTCCGTTGGAGTGCGATCGATTTTTCCAAGGAGTTCACGCGCATTTTTCAACTCGTGGTCCTTGAGGTAACGCGCCTTGAGGTACGGACGGAAATATTCGCGGAGCGTATTGGCGGAAAGTTCCGTGATTTCGCGGGAGGTATTAGAATTACGAGACCCGCTTGACTCGCGAGATGCACTAGAATCTCGAGATGTGGCGAGGTCGTTTTTCACAAGATTTATTTCGAGGATCTCCGAGACCGCACACAAACGTTCAAATAAAGTAATCTCTTTTTGGTACGCCGCATGAACCGCTATTATTTTTTTATTTTGGGTTACTGTTTTTCCTTGCAAGTTACGCATATTCACGCTGAAATCCTTGAGAAGATTCCAGCATTTCACAAACGCATCCGCTCCAATGAGTCCCGATTCGTAAGTCGCACGCACAAGCGAAAGGCGAATTTCTTCGTCTTCGCTGCGGGTATTCGCGGCAAGACTCTTAAAGTCCCGAATCTTTTTACCACGCGAAAATTCAAGCCCTGTAAAGCGGACACAACGATTGGCGTCTAGGCAATCTGCCGCAAGAGATTTTACGACCCAAATTTTGAGAGCTGTTTTAAAGTTATCCGCAAAGACGCCGCCTGTTTCGAGTAAATTCAAACGATCGGCAATGAGTTGCTTTTTGTCTTCGGTCTCGAGATGCGCGCATTCCACTCGCTTGCGAAAACCTTGCCAAAAGCGCGATTCATCCGCGCTCATCAACGCCGACTCGCCCAAGCGCCAGCCAAAGCGCATTTCTTCAAGCGGGAAATCGATGCCAAAAGTCACAATCGCAGGGCGCACCGCAAGGAACATGCGGTAAGAACCCCATTCAGGAGAAATTTCGAGTTTATAAGGTTCCGGGAATCCAGGCTTAGAAACGACCAAATGCAAACGCAAATGATTTTCTTTGTCCGGATTCACCGTAGGCACGTCAATGCTTGTGCCGTTTGCACCAGAGCGGATTTCCTTTGTATTCGAAAGCACTTCGTAAAGCAACAAGAGCGGAGCCTTATGCGGGAAGTTTTCCAGCGCCGCATAGAACTCGTCATCGATTGCAGTACGCTTGACTTCGAGCGATTTTTTAACGCTCTTCGGCATTTCGCGAATCACAGATTCAATCATCCATTCGCGCCATTGCTGGATGCACATGGCAAATTTTGCCGGAGAAATTTCCGTCAGCAAATCATAGGGCAGATTGAGCGTAATGCCATCGCAATCGCGTGTGGCATCAAAGACCATCTCGCCAGTGATAACACGGTCACCAATGCGGAAATGCTCGATGGAACCGCCGAGAGTAGGGGTTTGGGCTATGGGGTCGGCACTACGTGCCTTTGAGGTATGGGGAACGAGTTTTGACGATCCCGATTTTTGTCTTGTGTCATCCTGAGTGAAGCGAAGCGAAATCGAAGGATCTATTCGATTTGAAAATCCGCTATTGCTCAATGATTCGGTTAAACCACTTACACCGTTACCATTAATCGAGAGCCAATAGGCTTCATCAAATTTCAAAAACTGGTCGGTGTGCTCGTGAATGTAATCCTTGAGCGTCTTGATGGAATTGACTTTGCCCGCAATTCGCGTGTAGTATTCCACAAGAGCATCTTCACTCGGAGCAAGCCCGAATTGGCGTTTACGCGCTTCGAGCGCATGCAGATTTTCGACAACGCGATCATTGTGCGTCATGAACGGGAATGGACGCGCCACCTCACCCATCACCACCGCTTCGCGCCAGAAAATCTGGGCGCAATCCTCGGGATTCACGCGGGCGTAATCAACACGATGGCCACGGCTAATCACAAGCCCGCGGAAACTCACTTCTTCGACCGCTTCGACAAATCCGCGTTCTTTGTTCCACGTCGGTTCAAACCAGCGGCGCGTGCAGAACGGTTCGGCCACTTGCAAAATCCATTCCGGCTTGATTTCGGCAGCCTTCGTAAGGAACGTGCGGCTCGTCTCGCGGACCTCGGCACTGAAAAGCCATTCCACGCTTTTCGCGTACAAATCACTGCCCGGAAACACATGCGTTCAAATTGTCGCGATGGAACGAATCGAACGGACAAACTTTATTTTCAAATTTCACTTCGAGAATGCGGCTGAACTGTTCGTACAAATCCACCCATTCACGCAAGCGCAAAAAGTGCATACTGTTCTTGTCGCAGAACTTGCGGAGTTTGTTCCAAGTTTTGCCGTCCCAATCCGTGCAGAAAGCATTCCACATCGAAACATAAACAAGGAAATCGCTCTTGTGGCCACAGAATTTGCGGTGCAGCTGACGAATGCGGGTGCGTTCCGGCTCATCGTTCGGCACCACTCGCGGGTCCTGGATGCTAAGTGCCGAGCAAACGATAAGCGCAGGCTGCAAAACGCCCAAATCACGGGCACGCAAAAGCACCGCCGAAAGAGCCACGTCCATCGGGAGGCGCGTCATATCGCGGCCAAGCTTCGTTACGTGACCGCTAGAATTATCAGCGGTGAGCGCACCCAGTTCAAACAACGTCTTGTAAGCGCCGCGGAACGCCGAATGCGGAGGCGACTGCAAGAACGGGAAGTTTTCGAGTTCAAGTCCGAGACTGCGGAGTTGCAGCACTCCGTGAATTCATCGCGCTTTTCAAAATTCTCGGGAGAGTAAAGGCGAATGCACACGCCGGGCTTCACGCGCCCCGCGCGTCCAGTGCGCTGCCGCGCACTGGCCTTCGAAATTTCTTCGACGGGAAGCCCCTGAATTCTCGCCTGCGCATTGTATCGCGAGATTCGGGCCATACCCGTATCGACAACGTAAGCAATTCCCGGAATCGTCAAAGACGTTTCTGCAATGTTCGTCGCCAAGACCACGCGCGTCTTGCCCGTGTGCTTGAAAATGCGACGCTGTTCATCGGGACTCATGCGTCCGTAAAGCGGGAGCACGTCAAAAGTCGCTGCATCCAACTCGTGCGCAAGCTCGCCCATCAAGTCCTGAATGTCGCGTTCCGTCGGCAAAAAGCAAAGCAAGTGGTCGCGATGCTGCGTTTCCAAATCGAGAATCGCATCACGAGCCTCTTCAATCAACCCCGAATCGCCCTTGCCCGAGATATCACGACCGAAACCTCTCTCGTCTCTCGTCTGTAGGGCTCCGCCCGTTCTCGTATCTGAGAAATAATACTCCACATCAACAGGGTACGTGCGGCCTTCGGCCTCCATCACGCAACTGTTGTCGTAAAATTCTTCAAAAAGTTTTGCATCCAACGTTGCCGATGCGACAATCAACTTGAAATTCGGACGACGAGAGAACAAGCGGTCCTTGCGGAACTCCTGCAACAAGATACCGTCCGTCATCACCTTGATGGGGGCTTCATTTGTACCTTGTTCCCAAAAACGAATTTTCGTCGAGACAAACTCCTCGTCCTTGAGTTCTTCGCACAAGCGGTCCGCAATGGAAATCGCCGCCAAACGCCGAGGCTCGGTAACGCCAATCTTAAACTTGACTGGATCCTTCGACTTCGAACCTGACGGTTCTTCGCTCAGGATGACACTGCTATCGTCTCGCGTTTTACCAACAAACCATTCCAACAGAAATTTCGGCAGCTGCGTGGATTTGCCGGAACCCGTATCGGCCTTGACGATGATAACTTGATGTTTTTCTAAAAGCTCAAAAAACTCCTCCCGATGTTCAACAACGGGAAGCTCCGGATATTCAATCTTTAAATCAGACAATAACATTCTAGGTATGAGTTCGCAGCTACGCTGCTTTCAGGTATGAGCTATGGGGTCGTGCCTTCGGCACTTTGAGGTATGGGGAATGGGCTTAATGTAATAAGAAAAGTCCAACGCAATTTCAAAGGAGCTTTTGCTCTGCGCCCATAGCCCAAAGCGACTGTAAGGAGCGTGCTCATTCTTTAATATGCCCGCATTTGTCGCAGGTGAGCTTGTAGCTGTTATCAGGATCGACCACCATCACGCCATCGCATTCCGGAACTTCACACGGGAGTTCTCCCGGCATCACTTCTCTATATGTCTTTTTTTCTTCCATAATGCACCGAATATAGAAATTCGTGCCCCCGCACCGCCAATACATTACTTATTTTTTTAGCATGGAAAACGCAAAAACAGTCAAGCAATCTCAAGTCGAAACCCGCGACATCGTTCACCCTTCCGACGTCAACGCCTACAATTTCGTATTCGGCGGACACATGATGTCGCTCCTCGACAAAGCCGCCTGCATCGCCGCCTACACGCACGCAAGGCGCAGAGTCACAACGATTTCCATCGACAATGTACGCTTTTTCAAGCCGGCAACCGTCGGCACGATTCTCACGATTAAAGCCTCCGTGAACCGCGTGTTCAACACTTCATTAGAAGTCGGTCTCAAAGTCGTCGGCGTTCACCCGCAAATTTCGTGGCAGCCCGAAGTCATTTGCCACGCGTACATGACATTTGTCGCTCTGGACGAAAGCGGCAAGCCCACCCC
>CADCDO010000074.1 GCA_902800345.1 Fibrobacter succinogenes | reverse complement strand
CTGGTACGAAGATGTCAAGAAGGCATTCAACGACAGCGCTTGGGACGGCAAGTGGTGGACTCGTTGGTTCGACAAGGACGGCAACGGCTACGGCGTTTCCTCTGCCAAGTACGGCAAGATTTACTGCAACGGCCAGTCTTGGCCGGTCATCTCCGGCATTGCATTCGGCGACCGCGCTGTGCAGGGCATGGACAGCTTGAACAAACTCCTCAACACCAAGTATGGCGTGAAGAGCTCTACTCCGGGTTACCGTGGCTTTGAACCGGCTGTCGGTGGTATCTCCACCTATCCTCCTGGAGCCAAGGAAAACGGCGGTATCTTCCTCCACACGAACCCGTGGGTGATGATTGCCGAAACGATTCTCGGCCGTGGCGACAAGGCTTTCGAATACTACTGCCAGATCAACCCGGCTTCCAAGAACGGCATCCTCGACATCTTCGAATCTGAACCGTATTGCTATCCGCAGAACATCCTCGGTGACGAACACAAGCAGTTCGGTATGGGCCGTAACGCATGGCTCTCCGGCACAAGCTCTTGGACGTACCAGGCTGCAACGCAGTTCATCATCGGTATCCGTGCAAGCTTCGATGGCCTCGTTGTCGATCCTTGCATCCCGAGCGCATGGGCTGGCTTCGAAGCAACCCGTAAGTTCCGCGGTGCAACCTACCAGATCACGGTGAAGAACCCGAACCACGTCTGTAAGGGCGTCGCCAAGATGGTTGTTGACGGCCAGGAAATCGATTCCAACGTCGCACCGGTCTTTACGAAGGGTGTGCACAAGGTCGAAGTGACTCTCGGCTAAGAAACCCATATAGCCGTCGCGATAGTTCGTCGCCTTGACTCTCGACGTACGACTTGTACGCCTTCGGTCAAGGCTCCTGCTCTCGCTAGGCTCTCTGTGTTTCTTTGTTATAACCGTCGTGATACGGCGTTACTCGCCCCCTCACGTACGCTTGGTACGCTACGGGGGCTCGCGCCTTGTCTCACTCGGTTCTAATCCAAATTCGGAATTTAAGAGTCTGCTTCAAACGAGGCAGACTTTTTGTTTTGCTCTTGCTAGGCTCTCTGCTTTTTTTGAATGTGGGTGTCATGCCCGCCATCGAGCGGGCACCTCCTTCTCGGAGAATCTTGAACATTTCAAAAGCGCCTGTCTCTTACGAGGCTGGTGTTTTTTTATCTATATATTTTTGTATATATAAACTATGGCATTGTTTTTTAGAAATTATTTGGGTAAGTTTGCGCTTATGGCTACATCGGTGTTGTGGGCAAGTTGCAGCGACGCCGATAAGAATGCGGATAAATCTCCGGAACAGGAACACGCAAAAATCGAATATCCGGAAGATTCAAAAAAAGCTGTTGATGACAAATCCAGTGTCACATCTCATGAAAAACAAAAATTTCATGATAATGTTTATGATCTGCATAACGAGCCTCCAAATAGAGATTACAGGTTTGATCAAACTCAATTTAATGCAAATGGTGTTGAAATAAAAGTATCAAGAGCTGTTCTAATTGATGATAGCCTCTATAACAATGATGTAGAGAAAATTGCCAATACTCTTCGTGAAAAAACAAAAAATTTGTTTAAAACTTATGATTCATTTTACAAGAAGGATGTTCACGAGCAATGGAATCATCTTTTTTTAACTGTAGACATTTTCATAAATAAAAATGGTTTTGTTGATAAGGTAGAATTTGATAAGGTTGATAATAAAGCCAGCAAAACATTTAAAAAGAAAATTGCGGAACATCTGATGCAGACTCGTTTTAAAGATGTTGGTAAAAACATTGTTTCGCTGTCATTTGACTTTTATCATGATAGACTTGCTGGGATTCTTGACGGCTCTCCAGCGGTGCCTATGATCCGCGCAAAAGGTGATGTAAGCATTCCAATGGGTGACGAATTAAAATTATCAGACGGGGTTATATATGATAAAGCCCCGATTTTAAGGGTCATTCGCCAACGGATACCAGGATTGCGTCACATTTATAACAAACATTTAATCAGAAATCGTGCAAAATCATGCCAAAAGAATAATCAAGACAATGTCGATCCTGATTTTAACGGAACTATAGTTTTTCAGTTGAACATTGATGCAGACGGCTCCGTCAAAAAAATTGAAATTCAACCTTCGAATACCGGCAATAAGGATTTTGATGACGAAGTCAAGAGAGCTATAAGCCGTTGGATATTCCCGAAGTTGAAATCAGGCGATGTCGTCACATTCCCGATAACATTCTTTAAAAATGTTTCACAGTATAAGATTACGACATCCTATAAGATAACGACTTATCCCGAAATCTTCATATAGCTATATTTTATGCGACCCGAATTTCTAAATTACATCATTATGAATCGAACTTCAAAATCTCATTTATTCTTTCTTGTATTCGAACTTTTCATGAAGCGCTCGTCTTATATTTTCGTGGAGAATACTTTATGTACAATAGGTTGAACGTGAAAAAAGTATTGTTGCTTTTTTGCTTTATTTATCTTGCGGGATGCGCGACGCGTCCTCCTTCTGCAGTTACATTCATGACACCCCCGAAACAACCGGATTCACAAAATTCCGCGGCTCCAAAATCTTCGAGTCTAGGAGGAATTTGTATTACTGGATTAACTACAGTAAATGCTGAAAAGACTGGAGACATTATTGAAGAAACTCCTTTTGAAATCCGTAAGGAATGGAATTTTAATTTAAATGTGCAAGGTGGCTCAAGATATGGTTATTTTGCATTTGGTTTCGGATTTCAGATGATTTATCCCTATGGCTATATTGGTTTTGCATCCGAGCATTTTGGAACTATGCTTTGGTCGAATATATTTCCTTTAATGGCTCTTTTTGAGGATAAAAACGATGAAGATTATGATTTCTATGCGGATAATAAAGGTTTTGGAGTGAGCTTGATTGAACAAATTGAATTGAATAATGGAATGAAAGTGGGGTTGACGCAGCATTTCTCTCGTACCGTTGCTGCCTATACGGCTCATGGTGGCGGTTTTCCTGCAAATTGGCCATCCAGTTTCTATTTCTATGAATTTGGTGGCGGCGCATACTTGTCTATACCTGTAGATGTAAAAACAATTGGCATAGAAGCAAGCTTTAGTCGAAATTATACATATAAAGCATATCAATTTTCTTTAACGGTCGATTATATTATTTAGGTCTCAAGACAATCTCAATCCAGATTTTAACGGGATGAATCCAAAAAATCGCATGTAGCCATATTTTATGCGACCGAATTTCTAAATTAATATCGTTATGAAACAGATTCCAAAATTTCACTTATTCTTGCTTGCATTTGTGCTCCTGACGATTCTATGGTCGGTTATCGGAGTTCAAGATACTTACTTGACTTGGATCCTGGAGGCGGCTCCGGCGCTTGTCGGCCTCATCGTTCTTGTGCTTACGTACAATAAATTCAGGATGCCTACATTCCTTTACGTGGTGATGGCTTTGCACATGGCAGTACTTTTGGTGGGGGCGCATTACTCGTACGCTAAGGTTCCGCTCGGCTTTTGGATGCAGGATTGGTTCGGCTGGACGCGAAACAACTACGACAAAATCGGGCATTTCATGCAGGGGGTCACGCCAGCGCTTGTGACGATAGAACTTTTGCATCGGACGACTCCGCTCAAGACGGCCGGCTGGACGGGCTTTTTGTCGGTGTGTGTTGCCGAGGCTATTTCTGCGTTATACGAAATTATCGAATGGCTTGCATCATTGAGCTGTCCGACGGATACGGAAGCGTTCTTAGGGACGCAAGGTTACATTTGGGACACGCAGACGGACATGTTCATGTGCTTGCTCGGCGCGATTGTCGCCGTGTTTATCCAGAAATTCGCATGTAAACGCAGAGTACACGACTGACGGTATATCCGGAGCGGAGCAGCGACTTCAACATGGGCACGACATTGATGGTGCAAATCCAATCACTGTCGTCGAATTTTCCTTTCCAGCTTTTGGCAGAACCGTTGTCGAAAACGTCTTTGATCATCGATTCGTAATAGGGAAGGTATTTGCCTGAGAGAATGTCTTTCAATGATTTGTTGACGACTTCGTTCGTGCTTGCAAAACTACTGTCGGTTGCAAATGCGTTGTTGCATCCGAGAATGGTGAAGTTTCGATCGACCCAGAAAATGCCGATGTTCGGGAAATTGAAAAGGGAATTCATCAAGGATTCTTCGACGCCGCTTTTCATTAGGAAGGGAATTTCCGGGGAGGTTTCTACGCGTCGTGCTGAACCCATCATTACGATGCGGTCTTCTTCGTCATAAGCGATGTGTCCGCGGAAATCGTACCAGACAAGATTTTTTTCGCTGTTGAAACAACGTATTTTGAGAGTGCCGAAACGGGCTTTTTCGTTGGCAAGTCGATTCAGTTGGTCATGTTCGTCAAGCAAGCTGCCTTTGTCATTGTATGCGGCTTGACCTGAGGCGTTCAAGATGCATTCGTTCATCACGCGTTCTAGCAGCATAAAGTCATCGGAGGGCATCAACGCATCGATATCGACAACGCCGCTAGATCGGGGAACATCCCTGTAGTCGTCGTCCATCATCGGAGTGAGTAAGCTTAACTGGCGGTTCTCGAAGTCAAATTTCCAAAGAAAATCCCCTGTATTGCGTAAAAGCGATTTGAGCTTTGTTTCCGCTTCTTCAAGGCGGTGCTGGTATTCGACGATATTCGAAATGTTCTTGATAAGGCAAACGTAACGGGATTCGTCCATTGTCAGTCGTTTGTGCTGGCAGCGCATTTCAAACCAGAGCATCGTGCCGTCATCTCGTTTGTACGAAAACATGAACGGCATTTCAGGGTGCTTGTCGATATCGTCAAAATAAAGTTTGAGGCGAGCCCAGTCTTTGGGCGGCAACATGTCTCGGAACAAACGATCCTTGCTCAAGTTGTCAAAAAGCGGATCAGACATGAACTGCGGAAGCGAACTGATAAATTCAAACTTGTCCGAAAGAACGACGATGAATTCGCCCAGATTTCCAGCGAAGAGTGTATAGAGCTTTTGCTTTTTCCAATATTCAAGTAACAGTAAAATAGTGACTATCAGCGATAGCAAAAGTACCGTGCAGATATAGAACCATCCAACAGACCAATCAATTGTGTTCATCATGCTTCTAAGATAATCAATTTTTTGTGGGGGTGACAAGAGGGCTATGAAAAAAGCCTGCATGTAAAGCAGGCTTGTGATTAAAAAGGTTTTGCTTGGAAAAGGAGATCTCCGCGCTGTGGCGGGTGTTCTTTCGTCTTATTCAGCGAAGAATGCCTTGGCCTTGGCGACAACGTCTTCGACCTTGACCATGGTGAACTGTTTTTCGTTGCGGAACTTCCATTCAACTTCGCCGTTCACGAGGCCCTTCTTGCCGATGGCGATACGCACCGGAGAACCCCAGAGGTCGGCGTCCTTGAACTTCACGCCCGGACGTTCGTCGCGGTCGTCCACGAGCACGTCGATGCCGGCAGCTTCGAGTTCCTTTTCGAACTTTTCAGCGAGTTCCACGAGTTCGGCTTCCTTGCCGATGGGGACGATTTCCACCTGGAACGGAGCGATGGACTTGGGCCAAATCGGTCCGAAGTCATCGTGGCTGTTTTCCACGACAGATGCCATGAGGCGGCCCACGCCGATACCGTAGCAGCCCATGATGGCGGGAGCGGTTGTCTTTTCGGCGGTGAGGAACTTGGCGCCCATGGATTCGGAGAACTTGGTGCCGAGCTTGAAGATGTTGCCCATTTCGATACCGCGAGTCTCGGTGAGGAGTTCGCCGCAGCAGGGGCACTTGCAGACTTCGGAAGCTTCGGCGATGTCGGCCACTTCGAACTTCGGGAAGTCGCGCTTCGGGTTGCAATGCTTGAAGTGGAAGCCTTCTTCGTTTGCGCCCGTCACGAGGTCGAAGGAATCGGCAATCGCTTCGTCCACGATGATGCGAGTGTCATGAGAATTGATCGGGGAAGCAAAGCCCGGAACCATGCCGCAAGCCTTGATGAGGCTGTCTTCGGCCGGGTAGAGTTCCTTGGCCTTCAGCAAGTTGTGGAGCTTGATTTCGGAAACGTCGAGGTTGCCCGGAACCACCACCGTGATGAGCTTGCCTTCAAAGTCGAAGAACACGCACTTGGCAGTCGATTCGGCCGGGACGTTCAGGAACTTGGTGAGTTCGTCGATGCTTTCGCTGTTCGGCGTAGCGACCTTTTCGAGGGCAGCGTTCTCGTCGCCCTTGAACGGCACGCGCTGGAACTTGGCGATTTCGCGGTTGGCCTGGTAGCCGCACTTCTTGCAGAGAATCAAGTAGTCTTCGCCGTTCGGGGTGTCCAGCATGAATTCGTGAGCGACCTTACCGCCCATGATACCCGTATCGCTCTGCACCACCACCGGTTCAATGCCCACGCGACGGTAGATGCGCAGGTAGGCGTCGTATTCTTCCTGGTAGTGACGGTCGAGGTCTTCCTGGCTGGTGTGGAAGCTGTAAGCATCCTTCATCAGGAATTCGCGGACGCGGATAAGGCCGCCGCGGGCACGGGCTTCGTCACGGTACTTGGTCTTGAACTGGTAGAGCATCACCGGCAGTTGCTTGTAGCTGTTGAGCACGTAGCGCACGAGGTCGGTCATGGCTTCTTCGTGGGTCATGGCGAGCACCATGTTGTGGTTGTTGCGGTCCTTGAAACGCAGCAGTTCTTCGCCAATGGCCTGGTAACGGCCCGATTCGCTCCAGAGTTCAGCGGTCTGCACCACCGGCAGGTCCACTTCGATACCGCCAATCTTGTTCATTTCTTCGCGGATGATGTTCACAATCTTCTGGATCACGCGGAAACCCATCGGCATCATGGAGTAGATACCGGTAGAAACGGGCTTGATGTAGCCGCCACGCATCAAGAAGATGTGGCTCGGCATGGTGGCGTCGCTCGGCGTTTCGCGGAGCGTCACGTAAAAGTACTTGGAGAGTTTCATTTTTTTGCCTTTTTAAATTTTACGGCGTAAATTTAGCTAAATCTCGTATTTTTTGTATTTTTCGGTCATGGATTTTTTAGACAGATTGCGGGATAAGGCCGCAGTGCAAAAAGCAGAACGTTTTTTCCCGGCGATTGCTTTTTTAGGCGGGTTCAGTTGGGACTCTTGGACAATCGGGAGCAAGGTCTATGGGACGGATCTCGTTTTTTTGTCGTTTTACTATTTGCTCGCTTTGGTATCGATTTATTTTATCGCGACGAGACATGTTGCCGTTGTTGAGGTTTGTTCGGCATCTTGCACCGAAATACGGGAGGAAAATCCGAATTTTTTTAGCCGGATTTTTAGACGGGAATGGCCCGCTTCGTGGATAGAACGGTTGACCTGGGTCGTGCAGTTCTGTTTCGGGAACCTTTACAGCGCGCTCGTCATTTGTTATTTCAAGAGTTCAGGCTCTATTGCCGCATTCCTCATCGTGTTAATCCTAGCGGCTCTCCTTGTTGGAAACGAATTTTTGAAGGCGAAATATGAAGACTTTGGTGTATGCCTTGCGTTTTTCTGCTTGCTCGGGACGATGTTCTTTAACTTTTTGATTCCGCATTTGGTCCACGGAATGGGAACTTTTTGGTTCTTTTTCAGTACGCTCTTGTCAGCCGCTATTTGTTATTTACTTTGGTTGAAATTCTCGCGGGAATTTTCGCGCAACAGGCATCTTTTGATTGCGCCCGTTGTCGTGAGCGTAGCCCTTTCGATTGCGTATCTTGTGAATTGGATTCCTCCGGTCCCGCTTGTCTTGAAACATCAAATCGTCTGTAAAAACTTTGACGTGGAAACGTACTCCTGCGATGCCGATAAACTAGATTTCTGGCAACAAGTCGGTTTGAGGACCGCATCCATCCACAAGGAAGAAGACGAAGAAATATATTTCATCTCGTCCGTATATGGCCCCGCAGAACTCAAGGCTCCTATCGAATTTCGTTGGTATTACATGGAACCCTCTACCAATAAGTTTAAGTTGACCGATAAAATTTCATCGAGCCGTATGGTCATTCGCGGTGGGCGTGACATGGGGTATCGTAGTTTTTCCAGAAAGAAAAATACCCCTATAGGCATCTATCGTGTTGAAACGGCGTACAAAGACGGTGCGGTAATAGGTTCCCAGACTTTCAGAGTGGTGGAGGGATTGCCTAAACATGGATTTGTACGTGATTCGTTACGTTAAATCGATGCATTGCCCCAAAAATATACTATATTCAATCCCGAAAATAGGAATGGATATTCCTAGCGATTTTTGACTTTAAGGAGTCCCTCAAATGAAACTGAAAAAAATTGCACTTGGTGCTGCCGCAATTGCTTTGATTGCTTGCGGTGAAGCCCAAAAACCGGTTACACAAATTGCTGCTGTTACACCGAACTCAACGGATGACCAGAAATTTGCCTACATGCTCGGTGCCCAGTTCGGTATTCAGAATTTTTCGAACCTTCCTTGGCAAACAGGTGAAGGCATTGACGAAGATGCCGTTGTCCAGGGTTTCCACGATGCTTTTGGCAACTTGAACGACACGACGGTCAAGATCCAGCTCACGCAGGACACCCTTGCCGCTGTCAGCAGACGTATCCAGTCGGTTATGCGTGAACGCTATTTCAGTACGCAGCCGGATACGAACGTGACCAAGGGCATGGACGACAAGCAGATTCGTGCATACATCGATTCTGTCCGCAAGGCTCAGCCTTTTACGGCCGCACCTGTGGTAAAGAACGAAAAGGTGACGTTCGGTGAAAACCCGACGGAACAGCAGAAGTTCTCTTACCTCGTCGGCGTCCAGTTCGGAAACCAGTTCTACAGTATCGGCCGTCAGTTCCAGACGACTTTTGATGCGGACTATTTCGTTTTGGGCGTTCGCGATGCCGGCAAGAAGGTTCGCGATACGACGTTTACGATGGTTCTCCCGGATGATACTCTCAAGGCTGTCGGTGATCGCTTTAATGAGAAACTGAAGACAATTCGTGAAGAAATGATGAAGAAGCAGCAGGCCGAAGAAGAAAAACTCAAGGCCGAAGTCGCCGGTCTTCGTGGTGACACGCTTGCAAACGGTATGCCTGCCAAGATGAACTTCAAGGTGAAGGCTTCCGGTATTACGGTCAAGGCCGAGGATTTGAGCGCATTTGCGGGCAAAAAGCTCTTGATGTTCTATTTCTCCGCAACCTGCGGCCATTGCGCTCATGCTGCTCCGCAGATTCTCGAAATTGCCAAGGAATTTGCACCGAAGGGCCTTACGACGGTTGCTATTGCTAGTGGCGGAAACAATAAGCCCGGCATACGTCGCTTTATCGACGATGCGAAGTTCGACGAAACGATCAGTGTCGTTTGGGATGAAGGCCGCCAGTTCGGTGAACTTTACAGCGACGGCTACGTTCCGAAGGTCTATCTCGTGAATCCGGATGGCTCTTATAAGGAATACGTGGCTTTCGAACGCGAAAAGGAAGATTTGAAGAAGGAAATCGCAGAACTTCTTAACGGCAAGAACGTCGAATGGAAGATTGAAGTGAAGAAGCCGGCTGCGGATTCTGCCAAGGCTCCTGAAGCTAAGCAGCAACCCAAGAAGGAAGTACTGCCGCCCAAAGCTAAGAAGTAATCTTTCTGAAATAAATTCTAGAAACGCATCTCGCTTGTCGGGATGCGTTCTTTTTTGTCGTGTGTTTTTTATATAGCCGAAAGCCATATTAATTTCTAAATTGCGGTTGAAATTACAAAAACGCATTGTAGCTTGAATCGCAAAGAAATGTCTATGATTATCGCAGAATTTGATGTTGTCGTCGTTGGTGGTGGTCACGCCGGTATTGAAGCCACGCATGCCGCATGGAAACTGGGTGTTAAAACGGCCATGCTCACGATGGATTTGAACGCTATCGGCAGGATGTCTTGCAACCCGGCCGTCGGTGGCGTAGCGAAAGGTCAAATTGTTCGCGATATCGATGCTCTCGGCGGACTCATGGGGCTTTTGACCGACAAGGCGGGCATCCAGTTCCGTATGCTCAACATGAGCAAGGGGCCTGCCGTTTGGGGGCCGCGTGCGCAGTGCGATATGAAATATTATAGCGAAATCGCCCGCGAGACGATGGAAAGCTTGCCGGGACTTACGCTGATTCAAGGAGAACTTGCTGCGTTTGAACGCATGAATGATGGCCGCTTGGAACTCACGCTCTTGAATGGCGACCGCTACATCACGCGTGCGATTGTGGTGACGAGCGGAACGTTCCTCGCTTCCAAGATGTTCACCGGGCTTGAAACGAGCATCGGTGGGCGAGTGGGCGAGCCGAGTGCGGACAAACTGTCGGAATGCCTTGCGAAAAACGGCATCCGTCTGCGTCGTTTGAAGACTGGCACACCGAGCCGCTTGGATCCAGATTCTATCGACTTTAACGAATGCGATGTGCAGCACGGCGACGACAAGCCGTGGCCGATGAGCGACCGTCATTTGGCGGAAACGGTTCCCGGTCGCGACGAAAATTATTTCTGGGGTGACCAAGTCAACAAGTTTATCCGCAACGATTGCGTCTGCTGGATTACGCGCACTAACATCAAGACGCACGATATTCTGCGCAGCGGCTTCAAGGACAGCCCGATGTTCAGCGGCCGTATTCATGGCAAGGGCCCGCGCTATTGCCCGAGTATCGAAGATAAAATCAACCGTTTTGGCGACCGCGACGGGCACCAGCTGTTCCTCGAACCGGAACAGGCTGATATTGGACGAGTCTATATCAACGGCTTTAGTTCGAGTTTGCCCGCGGACATTCAGCTTGCAGCCATCCACACGATTCCGGGCCTTACCCGCGCTAAGGTTTTGCAAATCGGTTATGCCGTGGAATATGATTCTGTCGATGCGACGCAACTTTATCCGACATTCGAATGCAAAAATGTTCCCGGCCTCTACTTTGCAGGTCAGGTTTGCGGCACGAGCGGTTACGAAGAGGCTGCCGGTCAAGGCCTTATGGCTGGCATCAACGCCGCGCTCAAGGTCAAGGGCGAGGAACCGTTCATTCTCGGACGCTCTGAAAGCTATCTCGGCGTGATGGTCGATGACCTCGTGAATATCTTGCTTGACGAACCGTATCGCATGTTCACGAGCCGTGCCGAATACCGCCTCTTCTTGCGTAGCGACAATGCTGAAATGCGCCTCAAGGAAAAGGCTCGCAAGATTGGCATGATTAGTGACCGCGATTGGGAAGACTGGACTCGCCGACGCGACCTCATGGCAAATCTCAAGACGAAATTTGCAGAAACCTCCGCTACGCCCGAAGAAGCGAATGTTATCCTCGAAGCAGGTGGTCAGGCTCTAGCCTCCGAACGCACTCGTTGGATTAACGTGCTCCGCCGTCCGGGAATCGACCCCGAAACGTTCTTTAAGGTGGCCGCTCCCGATGCCCAAATCACGCGCCGCGACCAGTGGTTCATGTACGCCGAAGAACTTTATGCCGGGTTCTTTGACCGTCAGGAACGCGAAATTGACGACCAGAAGAAGATGGAAAAGGTCAAGCTCTCGCCGGACTTCGATTACATGTCCATTACGGCCATTAGCATCGAAAGCCGCCAGCGTCTGAACGCCCACAAGCCGCTTACGCTCGGGCAGGCAAGCCGGATTCCAGGAGTGCGCCCCGCCGACATTACCGTCCTTGCACATTGGCTGGAATCTAGAGACTAGACGAGAGAACGGGCTTACGGCCCTACAGACGAGAGAGTAATAATGGCACTTCGCGCATGAATAAATAAAATTCTCTCATCTCTCGTCTTTCGTCTCTCGTCTAACCCCTCTCTTGCATTTTCCCAAATTTTTACTATTTTTGGGCGCGACAATTCTAACAATTTTCCAAGAGGTATATTAAGCAGAAGTCAAATCCACAGAAGAAGTTAAGCCTCAGGAAACAAAATCCCAAGAAAAATCTCAAGTAAAGAAGGCTCCGTCCAAGAAAAAGCGTCCGTTTAACGGCAAGCGCAAGGGTGGTGCTCCTGCTGCTAAGAAGCCGGCTATCTTTAGTGATTCCCTGGAAGAACGTTTCCCCAACCTTGCTGCAAAGCTCAAGAAGTCCATCGAAGATGGTATCAAACAGAAGATCAAGGACGCACAGAACGATCCGAAGGTCAAGGCCGCCTCTAAGAAATTTGCGAAGGGAAAGTAATCTAACCTCTCGAAAAAGTTTTGAAATGCTCCGCAATTGCGGGGCATTTTTGCTTTTAGAAATACTGCGGGCAAAGCCTCTAGTTACTTGCCAAATACCCCTCCAATAGTTAATTTTAACGTGTTTACGGGAGCTCGTAGAACGGGCTGAGAGGAAGTTGAAAACTTCGACCGAACCTGATTTGGATAATGCCAACGTAGGGAGGTTCCATTGAACTCAAA
>CADCDO010000073.1 GCA_902800345.1 Fibrobacter succinogenes | reverse complement strand
TGGGGCGAACCGGGTACGAACGGCCAGCACGCCTTCTACCAGCTGATCCACCAGGGCACCAAGATGATTCCGTGCGACTTCATCGCCCCGGCCAACAGCCACAACAAGATTGGCGATCACCACCAGAAGTTGCTTTCCAACTTCTTCGCCCAGCCGGAAGCTTTGATGAACGGCAAGACTCTCGCCCAGGCTCAGGAAGAACTCCGCGCCGCTGGCAAGTCCGAAGAAGAAATCGCATTCCTCGCTCCGCACAAGGTATTCGAAGGCAACAAGCCGACGAACTCCATCATGATGGACTACGTGAGCCCGGAACGCCTTGGCGCCCTCATCGCCATGTACGAACACAAGATCTTCACGCAGGGCGTTATCTGGAACATCAACAGCTACGACCAGTGGGGTGTTGAACTCGGCAAGCAGCTCGCGAAGAAGATTCTTCCGGAACTTGCCAAGGCCGACGCCGAACTGAACCACGACAGCTCTACCAACGGTCTTATCCGCTGGTTCAAGGCTCACCAGGCTTAGTTGTCATTCTGGAGCGGCGCCGAAGGCGAAGCGATAGAATCCTGGAACATAAAAGGCCGCGACTTGAACGTCGCGGTCTTTTTTATTTGTCATTTTTCAGCGAAGCGAAGAACTCCAAGCCTTTTTGAGTCAAGTAATAAGCTTGGTCGCGGCGTTTAGCGGAGCTGGGATAAAGTTGAGCAACATAACCACCAAGCATAGAAGGCTCCAAATATCCCTTACGGAAATTGTCTCTACCTTTCAGCGACAATTTTTCCATAATATCTTTTCTCGTTAGCGTTTGCCTGCCAATAGCCATGACGATGCGCCGAATAGTTGTTTTTTCATGGCCTGTTTCATGGCCTGTTTCATGGCCTGTTTCATGGCCTGTTGCATCATCTTTCCCAGCATTCTTGCGCCAAAGAATAGAAAGAAAATTCTCATCTTGGCGAAATTCTGGACGCCGCAAACCAAGATCTTGGCATCGCTTGATAAGGTCTGTAGTACCCGTGCCAAGCTGTTCTATGTAGCCTGCAAGAT
This sequence comes from Fibrobacter succinogenes, assembly GCA_902800345.1. GTDB lineage: Bacteria > Fibrobacterota > Fibrobacteria > Fibrobacterales > Fibrobacteraceae > Fibrobacter > Fibrobacter succinogenes_H. Next base: position 11,394 of record CADCDO010000073.1, on the reverse strand, counting down.
AAACAGGGCGAGCCAGTATCGGATTGACCGGTATGGACCGATGCTCTTGACTCAAGCTGACAACGGTTATCCCCTGAGGCAGTCGTCCCGGATTCCAAACTTCCAACCGATCTTTGAACAACATAACCTGCACAGATCCAGTGCTTGCGTAATCTCGATGCACGACAGCGTTGACAATTGCTTCGGTAACCGCCTGAATAGGCAACTCATAACTGACATCTACTTGGGCGGACTTGGTCCGTTCTCCAACACGAGCATCAATACGACTTAAGACAAAATCTACAGCCTTGTCAACCACTTCAAATACGGTGCCGTCGTATATTTGTTGCGAAAGAATCGGCTTCTCCATTCTTGAACCGTAGAATTGAGCGCATTTGACTGAGGCTGACGGAAACCATTTTTGCACATCACGGGCAAAAAGCAAGAGCGCGGCATTGGTTACGCCTTCAGCATCATTGATAAGATGCAGACTGCTTAAAATGGTGCGGACGTTTCCTTCGCTATACTGTAACGGGAAACGGCGCTGTTCGCGAGCTATACCCACAAACCATTTGATTTTCTCTTTATCCAAGTCGTCAATGTTAGCAAAGGAATGGATTGACGCATCGAAAGGCCCATCATGAAGCAATCCCTTTATCGTCAGGTAATGAATAAGCGCCGCATAAACATTATTACGGAGTTCATCGAACGAGTCAAAAGGAACTGGATTACGGGTAATATTTTGGTCTATTTTTCGCTTGAACACGGTCTCCTTGTCGTCTCGATGAGATACCTTCTTGATAAAAGCAAGACGATAGGCGCCGTTTTCAGTGGCTACATCAAACTCACGTTCAGTGGGCGAAACACCTTTGGCATCTTCATTTCCATAACATTTACCAACAAGCAACAAATAGACATCCGCTTTCGCAGCCGCATCAAGATAGGCTTTCTGAGCAGAAGTATTCTGCGCCGGTTGCTCTTCAAAAAGAAACGGCTCAAAATAGCGCGAAAAAAGAACATCCTGCCGAATATAATCCGCAAGTTGTTTGCGCTCTTTGGCAAATTCCGACTGAACACTGCTGATGAATATCTGTTTTTTCATTCGATGACGCCGATTGTTCTTCCGTTAGAGAATTATAGTAAAGGTTGAAATTCCTCGTTGCAAAAATCTATGATTATATCATTCAGAAGTCAAGTCATTCCACTTTCCGCAATGCTATACCCCAACGCAGCATATCCCTTCTTGCGCTTGGCGAGCATACGCATGAGTACAGGAACATCAACATCTATGTAATCATAAACCTGAACTTCGGTTTTGCCCGTGGCCATGCGGTGTAATCGACCTACATATTGAGCCAATGTACCCTTCCATGAAATTGGAAATGGCAAGAACAGCGTGTCAAGTTCCGGCAAGTCGAAGCCTTCGCCGATATAACGCCCTGTGGCGAGAATCACAATGTTCCCGTTTTCCTTAGCCTTATTGATGTCTTCGAAAATTTGTTTCAATTGTTTTTTACCGAAGCCGCCTTTTAGAACAAATAAAACCGGAATATCATCTTTCATTTTCTCGTAGAACAATTGGATATGCTCCGTACGTTCCGTCAACAGCAAAATTTGCCGACCATTGCGGTAAGTGTTGATTACATCGTCTATAACCATAGCATTGCGGGCTTCATTGTTCCATAATTCTCGGAAAACATCCTGTATCGGTAATTTCGGGTCATCACTTTGCGGTTTAAAACAGGTTGTTCGTAGAATAACAGAATGCTTGATGTGTCGTTCTTCTGCCTGTTTCTTTGCGTTGACCGCATAGCGCACCGGACCTAGATTCATCAGAACAATCGGATGTTGACCATCTTTACGGGCGAGCGTTGCTGACAGGCCTACCTTGAATTTTGCTCGGCTTTCTCGGACGGCTTTTTCGAAAGAGAATGCTGATATGTGGTGGCATTCATCTACTATGATTTGACCATAATCATTCACCCATTCCTCTACGACGCCTTGCCTACTGACACTCGTAATAAGTGCGACATCAATTTTACCGAAGCGCTTTTTCTTTGTGCCACTAATCTGTCCGATTTCTTTTTTCGGAATGCCTAAAAATTCCGTAATGCGTTCAACCCATTGCTCCATCAGTTGCGCACGATGGACTAGAACTAGAGTGTTGACCTTTCTTTGAGCAATCAGCCAAAGTGCGACAACCGTTTTTCCGAAAGCCGTTGTTGCAGAAAGAACGCCAAAATCATCCTTAAGCAAGGCTTCCGCGGCAAGCATCTGTTCTGGATAAAGAGTTCCAAGGAATTCTGCGTCTATGGATGAGCCGACATTTCGTTCATCTTTGATAATCGGCGTTATTTTGTAATGCGCCAGCAACTCTGCGAGTTTGTCCAGACATCCTATTGGGAGCCCAATATATTTCGCTTGTATGTCATAGCAGTATAATATCCGAGGTTTGCCCCAAATCGGCAGACGCAAAGCTTGCGCTTGATAAAACTCAGGATTTTGGAATGAAGCGAGCCGCAAAATGCGATTTCTCAAAATTGCTGGCAAACCTGTATAGTCAATGAATATTTGGTTTGAGAGAACGATATCAATCTTGCTTGGGAGTGTCGCTTCTATTTTGGGAAAATCAGCCCGTCTTGATTGCCACGGAACATCCTCGTCGCTAGTTTCATTTTCGTAGGCTGGTAAAATCTCATGGTGCAATTGTGCCGATGAAACCTTTTGCGCCACAAAGGCATTCGCATTTTTCTTTATAGCTGAAAGAAAAGCCCACTGGTCTTCATATGCATTCGATGTCGCCGGATCAATGTAAACGGAATGATTCTTTTCGCGAGCCTTCTTTTGTAATGGGAGTGCAATTAGATTGCCCAAGCCACCTTTCGGCATATAATCCTGATTCGGGAAGAACCTGTCAAAAGAAGCCAACTTGATTTCAGGGCGGGCGTCCAATGTCTTTGTCAGCAAGAGTGTTCCCAAATCACGAGCCACTTTCGCTTTTATCTTATCTTCAAAGAAAATCCAGACATGGCCTCCATCCCCTGAGCGGGACCGTTCCAGATACGCAAAAATATTTTCCTTTTCACAAGTTGCTATAAATGCTCTCGCATCGTCAAGCCAAGTCTGCTCGTCAAAATCAACAGCAAGGAAGTAGCAGCAGTCATCATTCAATAGTGGGTAAATCCCGGCGACAAACGGTCGTGAAAAACTGCCAGATTGCTCAACCCCACGCAAATGTTTTTCAATGACGGAATCTCCATATGGCACAAATTTACGGTGTGAACAAAAGACGCATTTCACCTTCGGCTTTTCGCAGATACCAGCCTTCCATTCGTTTTCGCAAACGGGCTGATAGCCCGATTTCCCTGTTTTTGCACTATCGAACCGCCTTGCGAAAACATCCTGTCGCCCTTGAAACAGATTTTTGAACAACTTGAGTTTTTCTTCGACAGGAGAATACTTATTCACCCCTTTCAATTCGGGAATCTCCGCATTCTGCCGAACAGGCGATTTACGTTCTGCCCGCATCCCTTCAAGAATATGTTCTATCTCTTTCAGGCGATCAAGCAATTGCAAACGCTCTTGCTCCAAAGCCTCTTCAGATATCGGTTTTAACTCCAGTTCGTTCCCTAATCTCTTGTCCATCCCTTGGAATATACAATCATTCCTAATAAGGCATGCCTAAATTTACCATAAAAAAGACGATTTCTGCTTTTTTTCACTAAAAACGAATTTTTGGGACGTCTCATCCCCTGTTACCGGTTGAAAATCCCATTCTTGTCGGATGGCCTAGACCCGTCGACACCTTTTGACAACGGAATAATCTATATTTACCCTTGAAAATAGGGTTTTCTCTTATTCTCGACTTGAAATCTCGACCATTTCATACACAGAGGATAAGACGAACGCTCACGTCTGCGACAGATATTATCTGCCGTATCGTTCGGCTATAGACAGATTTATTTTTGTCTTTTTGGCTTTACGGCCTTTATGGGGCGTGAGTTGTTTGTGTTTATTTGTGTAGGGCAGTCGAGAGCCTCAAGTCGATAAATGCATTCAACTTCACGCCTTTTTTCCCGAAAATCCGTGACATAGTGCTTGAATGAGAGTTAACTCGCATCTAGAGTTGATCTCTTGTTCTTGACTTGAAATCTCGACAATTTCTACACAAGGAATAAGACGTAACTCGCAACGTCCGTACTGTATATGGGCGTATTGTACCCTGTGCGTATTGTATGCACTGGGTTTTGCGTGTCGTTGATTCTATGAAAATGTCATGATAAAAGCTCCGACGAGAGTGAACTCGTTCACCTCGGAACGGAGCAAAAATGGCTACGGAAAAAAACAAGGCAAAGCATTTCAAATCAATTGAACTGTTTGCTGGAGCCGGTGGTTTAGCGATTGGTCTTGAAAAAGCCGGATTTGACCATATTGGTCTTGTTGAATTTAACAAGGCTGCTGCAGAAACTCTAAAAATCAATCGCCCCGATTGGAACGTATTGTGCGAGGATGTTGCCAAAGTAGCCCAACGTGATCTAACAAAGGAATTTAAAATCAAGCGAAACGAACTTGATTTGCTATCCGGTGGTGCACCTTGTCAAAGTTTCAGTTATGCCGGAAAAAGGCTCGGACTTGAGGATGTTCGCGGAACAATGTTCTACCACTACGCGACATTCTTGCACAAACTACAACCCAAGATGTTCCTCTTTGAAAACGTAAAGGGACTTTTATCCCATGACAAAGGGAAAACATACCAAACAATTTTGGGCATTTTTGAGGATGAGGGATATGAGACATTTCACCAAGTGTTGAACGCTTGGGATTATAACAATCCTCAGAAAAGAGAACGCCTGATTACAATCGGAATTCGCAAGGATTTAGCCTCAAGGGTAAAATTTGAATTTCCAAAACCCCATAAATACAAGCCCGTTTTAAAAGATGTCAAACTCGATGTCAATCCCGATAAAGACCATTGCGCCAGATACTCCGAAGCTAAAGAAAAAGTTTTCGCATTAGTTCCTCCCGGCGGATACTGGCGGGACATAGATCCTGACATTGCAAAAGAATACATGAAAACCTGCTGGGAAATGGAAGGCGGAAGAACCGGTATTCTGCGTAGAATAAGTCTTGAAGAACCTTCGCTGGCTGTGCTTACGAATCCCGGAATGAAACAAACCGACAGATGCCACCCTTTAGAAGTGCGTCCGTTTAGCATTCGTGAAAACGCTCGTTTCCAATCATTCCCCGAAAGCTGGAAATTTGCAGGGAAATTGATGGAACAATACAAACAAGTCGGCAATGCTGTTCCTGTCAATTTGGCAAAAGACATCGGTGTTCAAATCGCAAAAGTTCTGAAAGAGGTTTAATTATGTGGGATTTAGACTTTATTTCAGAAAGTGATTTTCGAACTCATGTTAGAAATACAATAGAAGAGTACAAAAGAACATTGAGATCGTCTATAAGTTTAGAACAATTTAACAAGAATATTATCGATCCAGTCAAATTTGCATTTGACAAAGCGCTGTATGGACTTTCTTGGAGAGAGTTGATTAACAAGGAAATCTTACGCCAGAAAGATAAAACCATCAACAACTCTATTGGTTATTTCCATCAAAAAATATTCCAATATATTCATCGTGATGGGTGTACAATTATTGTTCCCGAAAACGGATCTTCAGCTTTTTCAAATAAAGGTGGACAAAGTGGATGGGATGTTGCTTTTGAAAACGAAGCAAGAATTTACATCGACAACCAAACGTCGGTTAGCCGCATTTATGTTGAAATGAAAAACAAACACAATACGATGAATTCAAGTTCATCCAGTAAAACTTTCAAAAAAATGCAGAAACAAATTGTCGCCGATGATGATTGTGCTTGTTTCCTTGTTGAAGCGATTGCAAAGAAATCTCAAAATATAAGCTGGGTCGTTGGAGAAAACATAAACCCAAATAGACGCATTCGCCGCGTAAGCATGGACGAGTTCTATGGAATCGTAACTAATGACAGTCATGCTTTTTTCAAAATATGCATGGCTTTACCAGAAGTTATTAGAGATGTTGTTGGTTCAGAATCCATAAACCCACTTACTTTATCTCAAGATTCAGTCTATGATGATCTAGAAAGAATGACTGATAGTTTAGATCGAGACGAAAATTTTCGTATGGCTTTAGCGATGTACATGCTTGGGTTTGGTTCTTATTTGGGTTTTAATAGAGTGACTCAGGCACATTAGCGTTAGGGATAGTGACCCCTTGGGGCGGCACTGTGGTGCCGTTGCAAGAGCGGTGCGGGCGTGCCGCAGGTACGCACGGAACGCCTTGCAATAGAGCCCGACCCGCACGGGCTGTGCGGGGAACGCCCAAAGACATTTTTCCATCGCTCTCCGCATCGGTTTCGAAAACTACATGAAGCTCCACCAGGGCGCATACGAAATGGATCAGCATTTCAAGACCGCTCCGGCTGACAAGAACTTGCCCGTCATCCTCGCCCTCATCGGCGTTTGGTACAACAACTTCTTCGGCGCATCCAGCTACGCCATGCTCCCGTACGACCAGTACCTCCACCGCCTCGCCGCTTACTTCCAGCAGGCCGACATGGAATCTAACGGCAAGACCGTTGACCGCGAAAGCAAGCGCGTGAACTACCAGACTGGCCCGATCCTCTGGGGCGAACCGGGTACGAACGGCCAGCATGCCTTCTACCAGCTCATCCACCAGGGCACCAAGATGATTCCGTGCGACTTCATCGCCCCGGCAAACAGCCACAACAAGATTGGCGATCACCACCAGAAGTTGCTCTCCAACTTCTTCGCCCAGCCGGAAGCTTTGATGAACGGCAAGACTCTCGCCCAAGCTCAGGAAGAACTCCGCGCCGCCGGCAAGTCCGAAGAAGAAATCGCATTCCTCGCTCCGCACAAGGTATTCGAAGGCAACATCACCCGTCAAGGCGAGTGGCGCGGACAAACTTGTTTGTCCATGACCGAGCCTCAAGGGGGAGGGCGAAGCCCAACCCGACGAACTCCATCATGATGGACTACGTGAGCCCGGAACGCCTTGGCGCACTCATCGCCATGTACGAACACAAGATCTTCACCCAGGGCGTTATCTGGAACATCAACAGCTACGACCAGTGGGGTGTTGAACTCGGCAAGCAGCTCGCGAAGAAGATTCTCCCGGAACTTGCCAAGGCCGACGCCGAACTGAACCACGACAGCTCCACCAACGGTCTTATCAAGTGGTTCAAGGCACATCAAGCATAATTAGACGAAAGAACGCTCGCAAGCTCGCTACAGACGAGAGACGAGAGAAAAAGTCGCAGCACACAGGCTGCGACTTTTTTTTGCATTCAAACTTTGAGACACGTTCCCGTGCGCATTCATAACACGTCGCAATTTCGCGACATTCCTCGCTTTTACATTCCTATGCCCTTCTCTTCGAGAATCTTCAGCACTTCGTCATACGGGAGCGGTTTGGAATAGTAATATCCCTGCACGCGGTCACAACCGACGGCCTTCAAGAATTCAAGATGTTCCTGCGTTTCTACGCCCTCCGTAAGCGTCCCAAGTCCAAGCCACTGAGCCATATCGATGATGGAACGGATTATCACTTTGGACTTGGCAGAGAAATTTCGCAAGAACAGCATGTCAATTTTCAAGAAATCAAAATCATAATCCTTGAGCACATTTAACGAAGAGAATCCGGAACCGAAATCGTCCATCCAAACCTGGAAATTGTCTTTCTGGAATCGCAATATCTGATTCCTGATATAGCCATCGTCATCGTCCAAAACGGATTCCGTAATTTCGATGTGAATCATTTCATGCGGAACCCTGTACATTTTCGTAAATAGTTTTACTTCGTTATAAATATTGCAAAGTTTAAAATCCAACCGAGAAAGATTGAACGATACAGGCACACACTTATGTCCAAGATCCGTTTCCTTGCGGTAATTCTCGCATACCTTCTTCAGCATGAATAAATCAAGTTTATGAATCAAGTGCGCATCTTCGAGAATCGTAATAAAGTCCAACGGAGAAAGCATCCCGTGTTCCGGATCACTCCAGCGGGCTAGAGCCTCGAAGCCGCATAGTTTATCCGTCTTTATATCTATGACGGGTTGGTAGAAAACCTTGATATATTCTTTTTCCACAGCCTCGTCAATGTGCGATATCAGATACATTTTCAATCGTTCACGGGCACCCATCGATTCTGCATAAATTGCAATGTATTCATCGTAGATACCCTTGATTGTCGCCTCGGCCAAACGTGCCCGCATAAAGTTTTTTTCGATATTTTCACTTGCATCATGTTGCACATAGACTCCCGCCTTGATCTCGAGCATACGCAACTTCGAATAATCGCGGACCTTGTCGTATATTTCCTTTATCTTTAAGTTCATCCCGGTAACATCGCCAACGGCGCGGAACGTGTCGCTAGAGACACGGCTGACATAACGCTCACCAAAAGCCATCTTGAGCTCGTTCGCCAAATAACGCAAGGCATCGTCACCTTCCTCAAAGCCAAAGCGTTCATTGAACGCCTTGAAGTTATCAAAATCGAACGAAACAAACGCATAGCTCTTTTTCGGGTTTCTATAAATCAAATCTTGCACATAATTAGAAAACAAAAGCGCATTCGGGAGTCCCGTAAGTTCGTCATGGTTGCGGGCTATTTCGGCCTGTTGCGTCAGACGGGCCGTCCTGAAAACAAGCTTGACCGCGATAGTAAGCGTAATCCAAAAAAGACTCGCCACAAATATCAAGTAATTCAAAAATTCCGGAGTCACTTCAATCATGCGCACGCAAACATACATGGCAAGATTCACGAGCAAACTAAATAACGTCACGAATCCCAGGAATCCGAACCGCATAAAAGTCTGCGTATTATGAACAAAACTAAGTTCGTTCCACAACAATTTCCACCAAATGGCAATGGCAATCGAATCTACCAAGAAAGCGACATCTTGCAACTGTCCTACAACCATCCCCAGATAACCGATACCGCCAAACGCCGAAAGCAAAAATAACGACGGAGACCAATGCATCGAGAGTCTTTTAGAAAACACAAATATCGCAAGGGGGAGCAACAACAACCGGCTCAGGTAATCGACAATCACATCGAGCATCAACGGAATAGATTCCATTGCAAGCGATAACAGGAACATCAATCCATGATAAATCCCATCTGAAAAAATCATGTAAGGGCATAGCGAAAAAAGCCCTCCCCAAAACAAAGTCTGCTTAATCTTTTTTTTCTCGTTCAGTGAAGCTAACGCCGCCAAGAAAAAAAAGCCAACCAGTAAGGACGGGAAGAAAAACACATGGTTTGCATATTCAATCAGGCTCATAAAAACCTATTTCCCTAGATTTATAAATATAATGAATACCGCCCCATTGCGCAACATACTGTTGAAAAAACTCACATTTTACTTACTACACATTGGAACATCGCTCAAAAACGGCTTTTTCCAAGAAAAATACGCTTACGCCCCCTCAAAAAATGGCTTTTCAAAAAAAATGCGATATAGCCGGTCCTTATAACCGATTCATTTCATCTTTTCAAAATCTAGTCCATCATCGATAGGTATCGGCTCGTTCGGATTCTGGACCTGAATATCGACGGGCTTGGGGGACTCGACCGGCTCCGATGGCGGACTAGGCATCTTGCCCATCTGAGAAGACTTGTCATCACGTCCATCCTTAACCAGCTTTCGCCCAACAGGTGTGCTGCCAAGATCTATCGAAGCAGGAATTCCATTCAAATTGGTATAGCTGCAGCCGACAAGGAACAAGATCAAAACGATCAACCCAAATTTCATGCGACAATTATAACAAAAGTCGTCTAATCAGGCAATTCTTTAACAAAAACCATCTAAAAACAATATGGAATTCAACAACTTTTTTTAAATTTGGCCGCAAGAACCATTAGGAGCAATGTATGAAATTCAAAATCCTGTTAGCGACATCTTTCTTGAGCCTTTCCATACTCAGCAGTTGCTCTGACGAAGCTACCGATGCCCCGAACACGCCTTCGTTCAGCTGCACGACCGAATCCCTCGACGATGATAGCGGAGTCGTGATTTTCTGCGGAGGAGATTCCATCGGCGTCATCATGAACGGCAAGGATGGTAAAGACGGCAAGGACGGAAAAACCGGAAAAGACGGTAAAGATGGAGCAACAGGCCAAAAAGGCAAAGACGGAGCCTCGTGTTACATAGCCGAGAACGAGGACAATGACGGATATGACGTTTTCTGCGACGATGAAAAAGTCGGCGAAATCAAGAACGGCAAGGACGGCAATGACGGAGCCAAGGGCGATAAGGGCGAAAAAGGTGACAAAGGTGAAAAAGGCGATAAGGGTGATAAAGGCGATGACGGGAAAAGCAGCGGTGATTACTGCACCGTAAAGGAAAACTCCGAAATCAATGGTTACGATGTTATATGCAACGACAAAAAAGTCGGTGAGCTGAGAAACGGTGAAAACGGAGATAAAGGCGAAAAAGGCGACAAGGGTGATAAAGGCGATACCGGAGATTCGTGCACTGTAAAAGAAAACGCGGACATCAATGGTTATGACGTTTACTGCGGCAAGAAAAAAGTCGGAGAAATCAAGAACGGCGAAAAAGGTGATAAGGGAGATACAGGAGAAGCAGGCAAGTCGGCCTACGAATTATCAGGTACAGACAAATCCCTGGAAGAATGGCTAGAATCGCTGAAAGGAGACAACGGGAAATCCTGCACGGCAAAGGAAGTTTCTAACGGAATCGAAGTAAAATGCGGCGATGACACGCCAGTAGTCGTAAAGAACGGCAACGACGGGAAATCCTGTACAATCAAGGAAAACACGGAAAAAAACGGCTATGACCTGACTTGCGACGGCAGCACGGTCACCGTAAAAAACGGCGACCCCGGCAAGGAAGGCAAGAGCGCATTCGACATCGCGAAAGAAAAAGACCCGAACCTCACCGTGGATGAATGGCTTGCCTCGCTCAAGGGCGACAACTGCAAGGGAGAAACGCTTTCCAACGGAAACATCAAGATTACCTGCGGACAACTGCAAGGGAGAAACGCTTTCCAACGGAAACATCAAGATTACCTGCGGTTCGGATTTCGAAGGAATCCTCGAAAAGGGGAACGACGGCGCCAGCTGCTCCGTAAATGAACGGACGGACGGAACTGGTTACGACTTGAACTGCGGCGGCACGATCGTCACCGTGAAAAACGGAGACCCCGGCAAGGAAGGCAAGAGCGCATTCGACATCGCGAAGGAAAAAGACCCGAACCTCACCGTTGACGAATGGCTTGCCTCGCTCAAGGGAGACAACTGCAAGGGAGAAACGCTTTCCAACGGAAACATCAAGATTACCTGCGGTTCGGATTTCGAAGGAATCCTCGAAAAGGGGAACGACGGCGCCAGC
>CADCDO010000072.1 GCA_902800345.1 Fibrobacter succinogenes | reverse complement strand
AGCCTCGCATCGCCGATGGTACCTGGTCCTCGGATCCGGGAGAGTAGGTCGCCGCTGGATTCACGCCCCGCTTGCCGGAACACGGCGAGCGGGGCTTTTTTTTGCTTGTCACCCCGCACCCCGTTGCGGGGCCGGCTTACACAGAACCCCTTGCTGTGAACGGCTTGCGGGGCTTTTTTTATGCGTGACGGATGCGGTACGTCGTCCGTCCCCTTTTGTATAGCGTCATCCTGACCCTGATGGGGAAGGATTCAGTGCGTTACCTATCCGCTCCCGGTTTGTGCTGTCGAGATAAAGTATTACGGAATGTCGGGGTCGGCTTTAGTCCTGTCTTCTTTTTTTACAAATGCTTTTATGGGGGATAATTTATAGTTAGATTTAAATAAGTCTTAAAGGTTTATAAATGTGGTTCAACAATAGATTATTTCCCTATTTTTTTATTTGGCTGTTTTTTGTCTTCATGTTCGTTAGTTGTCGTAATTCTGACGAACATCCTTCTCCAAGTGAAAAAGCTTCGTTTTCTAATTTCGAACTTAATTTGGCAAAGGAATTTAACCATCCTGATCCAGGCTTATATATTCAAGATAATCGTGATAATCATATATACAGAGTTGTTAAAATTGGAAGTCAATTGTGGATGGCCGAGAATCTAAATTTTTCAAGTGATGATAGTTGGTGTTATCGCGATAGTAGTGTTTTTTGTAAAAAACGAGGCCGTCTTTATAGTTGGAAATCTGCAAAAGTTGCATGTCCCGATGGTTGGCATTTACCATCAAATGAAGATTGGGCTGTGTTACGAAATTATGTGATTTCTAAAAGCAAGAAAGGATGTCCGTATCGCAGTAGTCATTGTGTAGGTTATAAACTTAAGAAAAGTACAGGTTGGAGTAGAGCTGTGGATACGCCTGTCGGTTCAGATGAATTCGGCTTTTCAGGTGTTCCTGGAGGAATGCGTTTATCTGATGGATCTTTTAGCAAATTGAATGAACATTCTTATCTATGGAGCGCAACCGAAGCTGATTCGGGTCGAAGTTATGTTTGGGATTTGTGGTATAATGCAAATGGTTTTTATGGCGGCTTTGAACAGGAAAGGGGAAAAGACGGTAATAAGAACAATGGATTTTCTGTTCGCTGTGTCAAGGACTGAATATGAATTTTAAATATCTTATGAATTTGTTCTTGTTCCTCTCCCTTTTTCTCCTTGCGTCTTGCGATAGTGCAGAAAAGGAATTCATGACCCCGAAACAGGGGGAGGTTGTCATAGATGTAAATAACGATGAGTATTCGCTGAACGGAACCGTTATCGGTAAAACGGATTCCGATATTTCTGCGATTGATGATTTGCTGATTAAGCCTATTGATAATGAGCTAAAAAAGAAAAGAGAATTTGAACAAGGGGATGCTTTAAAAAACAGCCAACCATCTGATGAATTTGGTTTAGGAAAATTACATGTCGATGAAAATCTTTCTTACGGGGATTTCTTTAAAGTCATCATTACAATGGGGTTTATTGGTTATTCGACTATTCTTTATGCAATCGGGGAAAATTTCAAGGATGTTTATAACGTGAAATTACCTACAAGATCCAGTCCTTGTTATTGTACCTTTTTTACTCATCGACATGTGCCTCTTTTAAGGTATAAGCATGGACGTAATCGCTCAAAGTTGTTGCTTAATGAGATTTTGAGTGCCGACAATCACCAGAGAGAGACTGAAATAGAGTGTTTTAAAGATTATAAATCTTTGGATTTGTTATTGACGCTATATGGTTCAAAAGATGACATGACTTATGTTGTCAGCTTGAACGAAGATGCTTTGAAAGAAAATAGTTCGTTTCATGGATTCAACTTCTATAGTTTTAAAAACGAAGCGGACTTGTGGAAATTCATAGCGGATGTCCATTCCAGAGTAGAATCGCGAAATCGAAATAATCCCGAAAAAGATGAAGGATGTGCTCAGGATTTATCCGGAAAACAAGTGATGTTAATGTTTAAAAAGGATGTGTTGATGAAAGATGTCGCTCCTTTAATCAAGGGATTAAATGCTTTCGGATATAATGGGGATAGGATTACATTTTCGGTAGCTCGTTAATTTTTTCGCAGTTCTTTTTAAAGTGCTATCTGGGGCTTTGGGGCTGTTACTTTATTTCTTTTTTTGCATCTAAAATTGTATCATTATGATGCTTTTTAAAGCAGGCTCTCTGCACATTTGGCAAAATAGGGTCCCCCTATATATAATTTTTCTTGAAAAGATTTGATTTTTTTTTTATATTTTTGTTTTTTTACATTAAAAAGATATATTTTTACAAAAAGGGTGTGGAATAACGTGAGGGTAAGTGTTGTATGAGGCACCTCTATTTTACTGTTTGTGTTTTGGGCGCTTTTGCGTCAAATGTTTTCGCTGATGTGACTGTTCATTTGCAGTCCCCGTTTGGCGCCGATGCTACATCTGGAGTTGTTCCGCATATTGTGATTAATTCGGCTACTCCGGAAGTTGGCGCTACGTCTACTACGGTCATGACGGCCGAGAGCGATAACTGGTATTCTTATACGTGGAAGAAATCTCTTGCCGATTTTAAGGCGTCCGATACTTTTTCCGTTAAGGGATGCAGTACTACCGACGGTACGTGCGCCGATTGGGGGGATGCCTTTAATGTTCGCGATTTCTATGACGGGAGCACGGAGGTCTGGATTTATACGGACGCTGCTGCGGGAACGTATACGAAATCTTTCGCTGCCCCGGGTTCGAAAATTGTCTGGTTCAAAAGTCCTTGGGGAAACAATGTCTTGCCGCAAATGATTTTTGAGCAGGATACGATTCTGATGCACTATGTGGCCGACGAGAGCAAGTGCGGCTGGTTCTATGGAGCGCTTACTCCGAACATGTTGCAAAACCGTGTCCTTTATACGGCCTTCTTTACGCGCTTCAATGCTTCCTGGATTACTGTTCCTGAAGACCGAAAGCAGATTATCGATTTGAGCACGGCTTTGTCGAAAAGGGATACCATCTATGTCGATGGGACCGAGGCTGTTCCTTCTGTTGGAATCAAGATGGGAACGACGGGGGAATGTTTTAATACGAGTCGTACATTGCATGTCCTTAACCCATGGCGCAATAACAGCGTCTATCAAGACAGCACCGTTTACGTGACGGTCAATGGCGTGTGGAGGGATTCTATCCGGGGTCTTTCCTTCGATAAGGGTTATAAGTACTGGCTTTCCATGACTTTCCCGGATTCGATCGTTTCGACTCCGGCGTGGAACTCTGCAGACGCGAAAGTGCAGATCACCCGTAGCTTTAAAGAAAGAAACATCAGGGCTGTGTATTTCAGCGAAAAGAATCGTCCTGCGGTTAGCGATTTGTTCCCGTCCGGCGTTTATGAGACATGGTTCTTTGCCAGTTCCACGATGGAAGAGATTGATCTTTCATACGCTCCGCTTGAGCGCAAGGTCGTTCGTTTGCTCAGCCCTTGGAAAAATACGCCTACGTCGTTTGTCGTTGACGCGACCGGCGATGTCGTGAGGATGTCAACGTTCTCGAAGGATACTTGCGGCTGGTTCGAGGGGACTTATTACAAGCACGCCCCCGATTGGAAAGTCTATTTCAAACAGAGTTTTGGACTCGAAAAATATGCGATGGAAGGCGTTGTCAGGGAAGGAAGTCCGGTCGAGGTCCTTATCAATCTGGATTCGTTGATGAGGACTCATGACACGGCGTGGGTCTATCCTTCGAGCAAGACTAACAACCGTCCGGAAGTTTCATCGACGTATCCGGTGGGTCGCCTTGGCGACTGCCCGAGCATGAAAATTTCTGCGATGCTTCTGGACTGGGCTTCTGAAAGCCATCACGATAGCATTGACGTGGATTTCGGTCGCGTCCTCAGCGGTAACCAGTATACGACGGTTTCGCATGGCGGTCAAACGTATAGATCCTGCCAGGCAGGGACTGTAACTGGCATGGTTCGGGATACGCTTGTCAAGGGATTGCCGGCTCGTGTGGATTCGACGGTCTATCCTTGGGACAAGTGCGCTGCGGCTCATGACCTTGATAATTGGTTTAAACCGCAGTATTTTGGTCTCGATCCGACAACCGGCGATTCCCTGACGAACTCGGTCTGCAAGGATATCGAACTCAAGCTGGATAATGACGGTTTCTGGTATGCGGACTACACGAATGAATCGGGCGACTGTAACGATCCTGTCAGTCCGGGGTTCTTCCCGTTGGATGACTTCGAGTATCTTGATGTGGCCAAGACGATTCTGAATCCGAAGTATGACCGCAATGTTACTGGTTGGACTACTGCCAAGGGGAACGATACCTGCAAGCACAATTATGGTTTCGCCATGGCGGTTTCTGCAAGTTTCAAGTATGTGAAGGGCCAGTATTTTGAATTCCGTGGCGACGATGACGTGTGGGTCTTTATCAATAATAGACTCGTCGTCGATATCGGTGGCGTTCACGAAAAGGTGGAAGGTGCCGTTGACCTGGATACGATTGGTCAGGGAGATCCGAGATTTGCCTTGAAGGAAGGTCGCGAATATCCGTTCAATATCTTCTATGCGGAACGCAATGCGACTGGTTCCAACTTCAAGATGCGTACGTCCATCAACTTGCAGAAACAGAATACTTATTTGCCTACTGTTGCTGAAAATGGACAGAAGATTACGGGTATCCTCAAGCTAAAGATGGATGCCGCGGCCATCAGTTGCGATCCGCGTGCCCAGACCCAGGTCGATACGACCGATGCACCGTCCGTCTTCTATCTGGATGGCGGAAACTTCTCCGAGATGACGGAACTCAAGGTGGGCCTCAATTATGGCGGCATATTGATTAACGAGGACAAGTCCAGTTTTGAAATCAATATTGACGAGATTGTTCGCCAGCGTTCGTTGAACCCCGGTACGTATGTGTTGCTTTATTTCTTGGAAAGCGACATGGGCCTGAACGATGCCTATGAATTTACGGTTCCGGAATACCCGACGCCTGAAATTTCGTTTGTTGACGTGTTCAGTGAAAATGGCGGCAAGCTGGTTCCGTTTGACCCGACGAACAAGACCTTGAGGGGCGAAACGATTATTCCGGGCGTGAACGATACGTTGATGACGCATGTACGTTATCCTGAAATGACGTATATCGAGGTTATGGTAACCTATATGGGAGAAATTTGCACGGACTGCTTCGTCGTTTTGGATTTGAAGCCGTCGGATGCCCGTTTGACGTTCTACAACGAAATGGACCAGCAAGTCAATACAATCGAAACGGACGAAACAGGACGGGCTCGTTTCTATGTGATCGGTGAAGGGGCTCTCAAAGGTGCGTCGTTCGGTGTTGTCGGCATTAGCGGTGTCAAGAACCAGCTGAAGTGGGACAACATCAATTTCAAGGATCCCGAGGTGCCTCTCGCGAAGACGGGTTTCATTTACGACCGCAATGGCGATGGTATCCCGGACAGCATTTATGTGCCTTTCGAATACAATGCGTTCGAAGCTCATGATCTGGATACGATTGCTTGGAGCTTCGGCAGCAAGGATTGGCATGCTTTCACTTCGATGGAAGATATTGCGAACATGATCGTGGATTCTGCGGTTGTCATCACGGCGGACCACTTGCTGGATTCTGTCTTGACGGGCGCCGTAAAGACCGTTATTGAAGGGAGTTTCCGTTACCATTACATTTACCTCGACGAATCGACCGGATCGACTCAGGAATCGGAAACGCTGTTTACGAAGATTCAGGAAAAGATTGGTGCGATTGTCCTTGAAAAGCCGATGCTCAAGATCCAGAACGACAATGTGGTCAAGGTGACTATCAAGCTGTCGGAAAGCTGCAATTCTACGGGTCTCGATGCTGTCAACTTTATCGAATTGAAGGACAAGAACGACAATTTGCTTGATCCGTCCAGCTACAAGATTGTTGGCTTTAGTCCGGTGGGCGAGAGCGATTACTACGAATTTCTGTTCAGAAAGTCTCTGGAATACATTGTGCCGGAAGTGGGCTTCAAGATTCGCCTTGTTCCGGGAGTGTTGCCGGACAAGAGCGGCAATACGCCGCATGTGAATAACCCGTGGAGACGAATCGAAGGCGAACAGCCGCTGGAGACGGAGCGCCCGAAGGTCGTGACGGTAAAGCCCGGCATGTTTAACGAAGACAATCCGTGGGTCGGCGGCGAGAGCGATGTCGCTCCAATCCGTGTCGATGAAGATCTCACCATCAAGGAAGTTATTGAACAGCAGGGCCTGCCCGGGGTCTTGGTCAAGTTCCAGTTGAGCGATTATGCGACTACCATGTTGCTGGGGGCCGATAATGCGAACAGGGACCAGATTTTGAGCCGCGTCAAGGTCAGCTGGGATATTGAATTCTTCTCTACGATTGGGCAGTACGTGAACTGGATCAAGGGCGAGTTCGCCTGCAACGACAAGAAGATTTTCGGTACGGACTGCATCCAGAACGCGGGCAACATGTTCTTCATGTGGAACGCCCAAAGCGACAAGGGGCGTTTCGTAGGAACGGGTGTCTATATCGCGAAGTTCAAGTTCAAGATTTTCTCTGACAAGGATGTCGTGGGCAAGGGCGAAGAGACGTTCACGTTCGGTATCCGCCGTGACGAAACGTACGAAGCCGGTTTCAAGAAAGTGAATTAGTTTGTTCAAGTCTTTTTCTGCGGCAAGTGCAGACTGAAGACTTTTGCGTTTGCTGTTTCGATCCCGCCTCCGGGCGGGGTTTTGTTTTTGAATAAGCCTGTTTACGGACCTACGACCACTTTTATAAAAACACTTTTTTTTCCTTATTGCATTTTGTTTTTTGGGCTTTTGAATATATCTTTTAACCGAAGTGTGGGAAAAGAGGGTAATGAATGAAACTCCGTTGTTTGGGTCTTCTTGCTTTATTGTTGCTTAATGTTTCTGTCTGGGCGGATTTGACGATCCACCTCCAGTCTCCTTTTCGCGATGACGCGACAGCTTCGGAATATACTCCGCATATTATCGGTGGCGTGACGGATTACAATCCGGGTTTTGGAGCCATGTCCAGAACGATGATGACAAGCGAAGGCGATGACTGGTACGTCTATACATGGACGGGCAAGACTATTGCAGATTTCCAGGACTGGCAGGATTTCGAGTTCAGGGCGTGCCCCAACACCAACGACAACAATTACAATAACAACAATTGCGTTTCGTGGACTCAGGGCGGGAAGACGCGGATTACGGCGTTTTTCGGTACCGAGACGGAAATCTGGCTTTATACGGATACAAAGGACAAATCCTATAAAAAGTCGTTCATGGCTCCGGGATCAAAGATTGTCTGGTTCAAGAGCCCGTGGGGAAACAAGGTGCTTCCCCAGATGATTTTCGGTGCGGATTCCGTGCTGATGCGCTTTAGTGAGGGTGACAGGAGCAAGTGCGGCTGGTTTTACGGAGCGCTTACGCCTTCGATGGTTTCCTCGAATCCGTTGTTGAGTGCTTATTTTGTGCGCTACAAGGCGCCGTGGTATGTTGTTCCGGCGGAAAAGGATTCCTTTGTGGATTTTGCGGGGACCATCAATACGCAGGATACGCTCTTTGTTGACGGTACGGTTGAAAAGCCCGTAGTGTCTACTGAAATAGGGACTCCGGGGGAATGCTTCGATGCGACCCGCCGTTTGCATGTTTATCATCCGTGGCGAACAAATTCGACTTACCGCGACAGCACGTTCTATATCAAGATTGATAACAACATCTTGAATAATCCGACGAGGCTCAGCGCCGAGGGCGAATACAAGTATTGGCGCCATATCGATTTTGCGGATACACTTGTGGGTTCTTCGCAGTGGAACTCCGCGATGGCGCGTATGCAGATTTCCCGTGGCCAGAATGACTGGCCGCCCCGTAATTATTTTGCGGAAACGTCACGGCCGCGAGCAAGCGATCTTTTCCCGACGGGTATCTATGAAGCATGGCTTTATACAAATTCTAGCGGGGAACTAGATATCGTTTTCTACCCGCCGGAACCGAAGGTGGTGCGTTTGAAAAGCCCGTGGGAGAACATGTCCCCCTCCATGGTCGTGGAATCTACGGGCGATATCATCAAGATGGGACCGCTTGCGGATACTTGCGGTTGGTACACGGGAACGGTCTATAAGCATACGGATGACTGGAAAGTTTATTTTAAACAGAGCTTCGGGATGGAGCGCTACGGAGGCAAGGGAAACGTCGGTGAGTACGATAATATCGATTCCCTGATTTCGCTGGATTCCCTGATGGCGAGCCACGATACGGTCTGGGTCTATCCGAATCCGAAACGCAGCTACATGCCAAGCGATACGACGGAATATCCGGGCATCCTTGGCATTTGTCCGTCGCTCAAGATTT
The DNA here is from genome assembly GCA_902800345.1 of Fibrobacter succinogenes. Taxonomy (GTDB): domain Bacteria; phylum Fibrobacterota; class Fibrobacteria; order Fibrobacterales; family Fibrobacteraceae; genus Fibrobacter; species Fibrobacter succinogenes_H. The sequence continues at coordinate 11,674 of CADCDO010000072.1, read as the reverse complement.
CGGCGCTCGTCGTGGACTGGGCCGGTGAATCGTATCACGACAGTATCGATGTCGATTTTGGCAACATTGTTTATGGCAACCCCTATACGACTATGTACGGGCGCAATCAGAACGGGGAAATGGATTCGCTGAAAATTTGTTCGGGACACGTGCCCGGCATGGTTGTGGATACGCTCGTGAATGGAGTTCCTGCCCGAAAGGATTCTTCGGAATATCCGTGGCACTTGTGCACGGCGGCACACGAAATTGAAAAGTGGTTCATTCCGCAAGTGGTTGCAAAGGATGCGGCGGGCAACGAATACAAGAACGGTGTTTGCCGTGATATCAGCTTGTCGCTGGATGAAGAAGGTTTTTGGCAGGCGGACTTTACGAACGAGGAAGGCGACTGCAACGATACCGTCAATCCGGGATTTTATCCGATTGACGATTTCAAGTATCTCGATTCTGCAGGAAAGGTTCCGAATCCGAAGTTTGACTGGAACATTAGCGGCTGCCGCCATAACTACAGTTTCGCCATGAAGGTCTCGGCGCAGTTCAAGTACGTGAAAGGGCAGTATTTTGAATTCCGCGGAGACGATGACGTGTGGGTCTATATCAACAACCGCCTTGTCGTGGATATCGGCGGGTGCCATAATCCTGTCGAGGGTGGCGTGAACTTGGATACAATCGGGCAGCACGATCCGTCGTTGAAGCTTGTCGAAGGGCGCGAATACCCGTTCCATATTTTCTTCTCGGAACGAAATGCGACGGGCTCGAACTTCAAGATGCGCACGTCCATCAACTTGCAGACGCAAAAGACTTATTATCCGGTGGAAGAGCCGACGACTGACGGGACAATCAAATTCACCATTTTGCAGCTCCTGATGGACGAATCCATCAGCTGCGACGTGTCCAGCACGGCTCACATCGATACGACGCTTGCGCAGTCTTCGTTTGTTCTGTTTGGCGATGACGAGCGGATCCCGTCGGATGGCATGGAAATTTTGCCGGGAACCATCGCGGGAATCGAAATCGATGCGAACATGGCGGGCTTTGTAATCGACACGGTCGCGATTGTGCGTAACCGTTCGTTGGCGCCGGGGTCTTACATGTTGCAGTTCTCCTTGGCGAGCGATCCGACACAGTCCAGCGAAGTTTATTTCACGGTGCCGGCGTATCCGCTTCCGGATATTTCGTTTATCGATGTATTTAACGGTACGAATTTGTCCAATGTGTTTGACCCTACGGGGATAAGCCTGCGCGGGCTCCCGCTTGACGGCAGCGCGAACGATACGCTCCTCACACATGTGGCGTACCCGGATACGGTGCCGCTCAAGGTGGGTGTGTTCTATATGTCGAATCTTTGTAAGGACTGCTTTGCCGTTCTGGATTTGAAGACCTCGTTCCCGATAAGTTTCTTGGACGAGAAAAAACAGAGGACGAACAAGCTCATTACCGATTCGACTGGAATCATCAAGTTCTATGTTGTCGGTGATTCTGCGGTGACGGATGCGAGCTTCGAGGTTTCCGGAGGCGGGGTGGCGAACTCCCTTTCTTGGGGCAAGATCCATTTCAAGGAACCGCCTGTGCCGTTTGCGAATCTGGGCGAGGCGTTTGATCGTAACGGTGACGGCGTGCTCGACAGCATTGCCATTGTGTTCAACAAGCCATTTGGCGAGACCATCCCGGATACGATTGCATGGACTTTCGGCAGTGACGACTGGCGTACGGTCGCTTCTTCGCAAGAAGTCGCGTTGTTGATGCAAGACGAAAAGAGTCTTGCCATTCAAGCGGACAGCCTGCAAAACAAGGTGTTTACGGGTGGTGCGAAGGATTTGTACCAAGGGTCCTTCAGGTACCATTATACTTATATGGACAAGCAGACGGGACAAATGACGGAGCTTGGCTTGGATGGTCTTGCGATTGAAGACCGCATTGGGGCTATTCTTGTCGACAAGCCGATTGTGAAGCCGGTTTCCGACAATGTCAACAAGTTGACGGTTTATATCAGCGAAGCTGTCCAGGCGGGCACGCTCAACGGCATGCCTTTCCTCGAATTCAAGGATAAGACGGGTCAGTTGGTGGATCCATCGCTTATATCGATGGTGTCTTTCACGCCGAGCAAGAACAGCAATTACTATGACGTGCTCTTCCAGAAGAACGACAATACGATACTCCCGGAAGTGGGCTTTATGGTTCGCCTGATTCCTGGGGTGTTGCCGGATCTGAACGGAAATGTGCCGCATGTGAACAATCCGTGGCGCCGCATCGAAGGGGAGCAGCGCGTAGGCGTAGAGACTCCGACTGTTGTCGGGATTGATCCTGTGGACTGGACTCCGGAAAAGTGGCCTTATAAGGACGATGTCACTGCGGTCCGTGTTGATGTGTCGAAGAAGATAGAAGATATTATTGCCGAGACGGGGCTCCCGGGCGAACTGATTTCGTTCGACCTGAGCGAAGTCGGCAAGTCGTTGTTGCTGAATTCCGACGAGAGCCGGGATGTTGTGCTAGCGAAGGTCCGGATCAAGTGGGAGGTGGAATATTTCTCGACGCTTGGGCAGTTCGTCAATTCGCAGAAAGGTGAAGTGGCATGTAACGACAAGGCTGTTTTTGGAACGGACTGCGTGGAAAATCCGGGCAACGTGTTCCTGATGTGGGATGCCCGTAGCAACAAGGGGCGTTTTGTCGGGACGGGTGCCTATATCGCGAAACTCAAGTTCAAGATTATCTCGGACGGGAATCTTGTCGGAAAGCAGGACGAGACGTTTAACTTCGGCATTCGCCGCCACGGCAAGAAATAATGGATCCTTCCCCTTACAGGGTCAGGATGACGTAGTGTAAACATAACCACAACTTATCAACAGTTTAAGAATAGGCCTCGCAAAAAGTAACTTATTGAAACTTAACGGGTTACATGCGGGGTTTTCTTTATGTCCAGGTTTTATTTACAATGGGTGTTGATAGATGTTGAAAATTTTCAATAATTTGAAGAATTTTTGGCAAAATCCGTTATAAAATACATTGCCAATTGTTTCTTTTTTATTTACATTGCCCTAAAAATTGCGCATTTTTGGCTAATGCGGGTTCGCCAGGAATGTAGCCGACACTTGTAACCCGCAAGGTTGTATGGAATGAAACTAATTTTGAAGTCCCTTGCAGCAGGACTTTTCGCCTTCTCCATGGCGAATGCTCAGGATGATGTCCCTGCCGATGCCGCTTTGGCCCCGGCATCTGACAAGCCGACGATGGCTAGAAGCGAACTCCCGGTGGGTGCCGATATTTCCAACCGTTACCTCGAACGCGTTTTCTATCACTGGAAGGACAACAAGGAAAAGGGCATCATCAAGGTGTTTGTCCACACGGATGAACTTGCCGAAGAACGCGAACCGGATGAGTTGAACTACGACGTCCTTTACAGGGATGCCGACAACAATGTTATTTTCTGGAAAGACCATGTTGCAAAGTGCGTCAAGTGCTTTGGCAAGCCGGTTGTCGATGGCCCGACCCCGAATACCCCGAAGGCCCTCGTGTATGACTGGGATCCGAAGAAAATCGACGATACCACCAAGACGATGGTCGAAGGCGAATTGCCGGCCGAAGTCTACATGATCACGAAGGACAACGACATCAGAAATCTCAAGTCCCGCTGGATTGGCCCGTCGGACAAAACGACAAGAACGCTTTTGCGATGGCTTTCGTTTACAAGAAGGGTGGCAAGTTCTTCTATGTGCCGGAAGGATACGGCTATATCGACCAGGGCGTTTACAAGGGCGTCGCTTTCCCGGAAAAGTTCTACGAAGTTGAAGTGACTGACTTCAAGGAAATCGTGGGCAAGTCTCCGATCGAAGAAGTGCAGGAAGCTATCAAGCGTGGCCCGACTCCGGTCAAGATGGCTGACCTCCCGAAGCAGACCTGGAAGGGCCCGAAGATTGAAAAGGAACTCAAGGCTCTCGTGAAGGATTACAAGGTCAAGAAGCTCATCATCACGAGCGATTCTTGGGAATACCGCAGGAACTTCTTCGGCTTTGTCCTTTACAGATGGGTCGGATTTGACATTGTCTATGACGGCAAGAACAAGGACGGCAAGAAGGCCACCATGTACAAGTCTGGCTTTATTGCAAAGCAGATGAGCAATGGCAGCGGCTTTGACAAGGCCTTGATCATGACGGGTTCGCCGGTTTCCTGGAACCGCGAAGTTCTCGACTGGAAGTAATCTATCGGTCGCCTCAAAAAAATTTAAAAGCATTTTTTTAGAGGCTCCCTTATTTTTGAATGATTTAATAGAGCGGCTCCCGTTACGCGGGGTCGCTTTTTTTGTATGAGGTGTTCGCCACATTACCTAAGTTCTAAGATCTAAGTTCTAAGTTCTCCCTTTTAAAAATCTATCTTTGCTCTCGTGATTCAAGTTCAGAACGTTTCCAAGTCTTTTGGCATGCAGGTCCTTTTGGACAATGCGAGTATGCTTGTTGCCGACCATGAACGCGTCGGCCTTGTCGGCCGCAACGGTTGCGGCAAATCGACCCTTTTCAAGATGATTCTCGGCCAGGAGTGTATTGATGGCGGTAACATCGACATCCCGAAGGGTTATACGATTGGCTATTTGCAGCAACACATCAACTTTACGCATGCGACGGTTCACGAAGAGGCGTGCAGCGTTCTCAAGGTGAATGAGGACGGCTGGCTCGAAGAACACAAGGTCGAGGCGATTCTCTTTGGCCTTGGCTTTGACGAAGAGTCGATGCACAAGAGCCCGATGCTTTTGTCGGGCGGTTTCCAGATCCGTCTGAACTTGGCGAAGGTCTTGGCGAGCGAACCGGACATGCTTTTGCTCGACGAACCGACGAACTATCTGGACATTGTCTCCATGCGTTGGCTCAGCCGCTTTTTGCGCGCGTGGAAGGGCGAAGTGCTCTTGATTACGCATGACCACCATTTTATGGACGAGGTCTGCACGCATACGGTGGGGATTCACCGTCACAAGATGAGGAAGGTCAAGGGCTCGGTCGAAAAACTGCGCGAGACGATTGCCGAAGAAGAAGAAGTGGCAATGCGCACGCAGGAAAACGAGCAGCGCAAAAAGGAACAGCTCGAGAAGGTCATAGAACGCTTCCGCTACAAGGCGGCAAAGGCTGCGATGGTGCAGTCAAAGATTAAGGCGGCGGCAAAGCTTGCGACGGGCGAACGCCTCACGCACGAACGCAACTTGGATTTTAGTTTTAAGGAAGCGGAGTTCCCGGGCAAGCGCATGCTCCAGATACACGGGCTCTCCTTTGCGTACCCGATTCGTGACGAGAATGATGGGACTGTGCAGAAATTTGGTCCGGAGCTGATTTCGGATTTGGAAATGGAAGTGTTCAAGGGCGACCGCATTGCGATTATCGGCCCGAACGGTCGCGGTAAAACGACGCTCTTGAACTTGATTGCCAAAGAATTTGAACCGACCCAGGGTACAATCAATTACAACCCGAATCTCAAGATAAATTACTTTGGACAGACGAACATCAATCGCCTGAATCTTGAAAATACGGTCGAAGAAGAAATTGCGACGGCGATTGCGGATGTTTCGCAGAAGAGCCGTGCCCGTAGCCTCGCAGGGCTTATGATGTTCAGTGGCGATAACGCGATGAAGAAGGTCAAGGTGCTTTCGGGTGGTGAGCGCAGTCGCGTGCTGTTGGGCAAGATTCTGGCGAACGAAAGCAATATGCTTTTGCTTGACGAACCGACGAACCACCTTGATATGGAAAGCATCGAGAGTTTGATTGACGCGCTCGAAGATTACGAAGGTACGGCTCTCGTCGTGACGCATGACGAAGAACTTTTGCATGCATTTGCGAACCGCCTGATTGTTTTTGATGGCGGCAAGTGCCGCGTGTTCGAAGGTAGCTATGCCGACTTCTTGGAAAAGGTGGGCTGGGCATCCGAAAAGAAACCGGGCGGCGCGAACTCCGCAAACATCAAGGTCTCGAATATCGATGTGACGGACGATAAGCCTGCAAGTTCTACGCCGCGTACAAAGGAAGACCGCAGGGCACGTGCCGACTACATCGCCGAACGTAGTAAAGTCATCAAGCCGCTCGAAAAAGAAGTTGCACGTCTCGAAGCCGAAATTGCAAAGGCCGAAACGATTGGTGGCGAACTTGAAGCGAAACTTGTGACCGCCTCGGAATCGGGTGACGGCAACGCCATTACCGCCATCGCAAAAGACATGGACGACAACAAAAAGCTGACTGAAGAACTTTACGCCGCCTGGGAAAAGGCAAGTGCCGAACTCGAAGCCGCGAAAGATAAGTACAAGTTGGATTAGTTGTTGGTTATTGGTTGTTAGTTATTGGTCATTAGTTTTGAAGGGAGATGCCCGCATGGTGGCGGGCATGACAGGTGCGTGGGCTTAGGCGTGTCATCCTGAGCGAAGCCGAAGGATCTAGTTAAGTTTATTGTTTGCAATCGTAGGAGGGGGCTACGTCATGGCGGACAGATGGCGGATCGAGTCCGCCATGACGCAACCATGACTGTCGTGATGTTAGCCTTTTATGTCATTGCACAGGTGCATGACTTGTTCGCCTCGGATATAGAAACATGCTTGCATGTTTCTGCATCGCTTGGCTTCTTCGTCATTGCGAGGACCCGTAAGGGGACGCGGCAATCTAGTTAAGTTTGTTGTTTGCAATTGTAAGAGGGCGACTGCGGCGGACATGACAGAACTTTTTATTTGATGTATCTATATTTTCCTTAAATTTATATATATTGAGTATAAATGCTGTATTAAGGAGTATGGATAAAACGCCTATTTTATTTATGAATGGACGATTAAAAAGGAGGAGTAAAATGAAGTTTGTAAAAATCGCGGCGATGCTAGGATGCTTTCTTTGTTTTGCGTGTTCGGATAGCGGAAAATCAAATCCGTCGAGTAGCGTGGTGAACGATGCGGAAAAATCCAATATAGTGTATTCCTACGTGAAAGCGAAAAATTACAATAGCGGACCTTATGCTGTTGATACGTTTACGATTGCGTCGAGATATTTCAATTGCGATATTAAGGATTCGAATTTTGAATGTCGGTATATTGATTATTGTCATGAAGAGCAAAATGAAAAATTTCCTGATGATGCGGATACGATTCGCTTGAACTATGGCGAAGATCGAGTATCGAATTTTTCGTTCGAAGTTGAAGTACCTAAAATTGATACGGTCGAATTGCGGAAATTTTTTGCAGGGTTTCGTTTGCCTCCATGTGCGGTGTTGAGGGATTCCATTTTTTCGAATTACGTGTTCACGGCGAAAGGCTTGCCTGAAAATATATCTTTGATGAGTGTAAAAATTGAAGGTTTTGATTGGGTTTCAAAACATACGATGGATTCGCTAAATGCGTCGTCGGAAAATAGCGTGCCTTTAATTCGTGTGGATGTGTGCTCGGAGGAAAGGTTTCCGCCTGATTCTATAAAGTTGTTTGCAAAATGTGAAGCGAGAAGTTCGTGTGCCGCGCCGGTTGTATATACCGCATCTGTGAAAGAGAATCCGCCTAAGAAATGTCCTATAAGGATTGATGAAAAAACAGGAATCGAGGAAGATGTGGGAACTGTCGATGGTTCCTTGAAAATGACTAAAGATGTTTTGATGGAAAGGTACTATACTCTTGTGAATACTCGATTAGAACCGTTTGTTTCTGATACAACAGTCGATTGGACGTTGATTTATGTCGATCAGTACGGTCGCAAAGATTCACTTGCGATGAAGACCGTTTTCAAGAAGTAATCTATTCCGCTCTTTTTCTCGGCTTGAGCGTCATGCCGTTGCTGCGGTAGTATTGAATGTCCGTGAGTACTTGGCCTACCCAGTAATGTTTTTGCGGGTCCTTACGCCAGTTCTCGAAACGGTTGCGGTGTTCTGCCTCGGGGTAGAATTGTGCGACGGCATCGGCGAGCGAGGGGGATGTTGCAAGTGCTATTTTAAGGCGGTGGGCTCCGATTGAAATTTGTTCCAAACCCTTGCCTGTGTCTAGCGCAAGTAATCCGGACATGTTTTTTTTGCCTTGATAGTTCATCTGGAATCCCGAGGTATGGTGTATGATGGACATGAGGACGGCAGGGTCCGTGCGCTCGCGCAGGCATGCTTCAAGAACGGGCAAATTGCAAAGATGCTCGTTGTCCCAAGGCTTCCCGGTATAGGTGATTTTCAAGGTATGGTCGGTTCCGTCGGATTCGATGACGGATTCATAGCGGGGGCCAAGATCGCGTTGTAACGCTTTTATCAGACGGATTCCTCTGCTTGTGAATTTCTTATAACCAATCATCTTTATCTGTAAGGTGCCCTTGATGGATTCGAGGATTGGGGTTGTGGGCCGCGTGACGATAAGGTTATAGTTGTTGATGACTGTGGGGAGGATGTAGGCGAGTTCGGGGGCTGCGCTGTCGAGATTGCAGTTCATGTCGATAATGAGTTCGCCTAGGTCGCAGAGTTTCTGAATGGCGGAGGTCGTGTACTTTTGGTATTCAGCTTTTTCGTTGATGGTGGGGCGTGGGGCTTCTTCGGGGTGTGTGGCGTAGGCGGTTGCAATGGCTGCGATTCCTAGGACCCATGCGATGATGACCAATTTTACTTTTATACTTTTCCAGAGAATGCGGATAACCGCACGACCTTTTTTTGTCATGCAGATGCATATCAGCCAAAGTAATGCAAGGCTTGCCCAAAGAATGATCAAGTTCACGTCATCAATATAGGCAAAAATAGAGGATGAAAAAAAATCCCGTCCCTAGAGGAACGAGATTTTTCATTGACATTTCGTTTTTTTTCGAAATTTTATTTGTCCTATTTTACATTTATGCGTCTGTAGCCGAGGCCGACCTTGACGATATATGCTCCGGATGTGGGGACCTTGATGTGGGCGCCTTTTTCGTTCAATTCACCAACGGAAAGGACTTGACCTTTCATGTCCATGACGGCGTAACGTTTGGCGATGTTCGGCAGGGCTTCTTCCATGACGATTTCGAACTCGAACGCCCCGGTCATTCTGACATAGAAAGTCGGTGCGTCATATTCGCTATTCCTGGAACTGCTTGATGTAGTTTTGCTGGAACTGGATTTGACGTCTTTATTGCTGCTGCTAGACTTATCGTTGCGAGAGGTCGAAGATGACGAGGTAATCTTTTTACCTGAGCTGGATTTCGGCTTGCTAGAATCGCTGGACGAAGCCTTTGCAGAGCTGGATGCCGGTTTATTGGAGCCGCTAGACGCAATGGTAGCGGAGCTGGACTCCGGCTTGTTGGAACCGCTGGAGGTGACCGTAGCGGAGCTGGATGCCGGCTTGTTGGATCCGCTGGAGACGACCGTAGCGGAGCTGGACGTCGGCTTGTTGGATCCGCTGGAGACGACCGTAGCGGAGCTGGATGCCGGCTTGTTGGATCCGCTGGAGACGACCGTAGCGGAGCTGGACTCCGGCTTGTTGGAGCCGCTAGACGCAACCGTAGTAGAGCTGGATGCCGGCTTGACGGATCCGCTGGAGGCAACGGTAACAGAACTGGACTCCGGTTTGTTGGAGCCGCTGGAGGTGACCGTAGCGGAGCTGGACGTCGGCTTGTTGGATCCGCTGGAGACGACCGTAGCGGAGCTGGACGCTGGCTTGACGGATCCGCTAGATGCAACGGTAACAGAGCTGGACGTCGGCTTGTTGGATCCGCTGGAGGTGACCGTAGTAGAGCTGGACGCTGGCTTGACGGATCCGCTGGACGCAACTGTAGCAGAGCTGGACTCCGGCTTGTTGGAGCCGCTAGACGCAACCGTAGTAGAGCTGGACGCTGGCTTGACGGATCCGCTGGATGCAACTGTAGTAGAACTGGATGCCGGCTTGACGGATCCGCTAGAGGCAACGGTAACAGAGCTGGACTCCGGTTTATTGGAGCCACTAGACGTAATCGTTTCTGTGCTGGATGACGAAGAGACGATTGCGCTGCTGGACGAAACCTCGCTGGAACTCGACGTAGTATTGCCAGAACTGCTTGATAATATATGTGCAGTCTCAGTAATGTTGAGAACGATTTTCTTCTTCACGGACTTGGGCGGATTTTTTGGATCTGTTGAACTATCCGTTACCTTGACGATGAATTCATATCGCCTTTGCCTTGTGTTGTTGGGTTCGTTCACCCGGCGGACTATTGCGGTATTATAGCTGTATCTATATTGCCTTATAAGGCTTGGGCCTTGGCGGAACGTGATAACACCTGTATTGGGATCGATTTCAAATGGGAAATCTGTGCTTCCGTCAACTTCGAGGATCTCATCGATTGTATAGGTTAATTTATTGAAACCTTGAGGATGGGAGCCTTCTCTACATGCGTAGTTAGGATTGAACGAGCAACTATCTGGATCTATTGCGTCAATTTTGCCGACAACTTCGCCGTTGCTTAACGCTGTTTCGGGAACGTCAATGGGTTCATCCGTTTTAATTACAGGCTCTTCGTTGACGTCGGCGACGATAATTTTCTTGGTGATGTTGGTAGAAATTGTCTCGTCTTTTGAATTTGTTCCCGATGCGGTGATGACAAACGTGAATTCATTGCCCGGATTGTCTTCTCCGGTGTATAGCGCTTCGAATACGAGTTCATCCTTCGCTGTAATGGTGCCGTGCTCGTCGATATCGAAGTATTCTGTAGCGTTTGTCGTGGTACCTTCGCTGACGGTATAAGTAATTGCACTGGTGATTTCATTTAGCTGGGCCTGAGTGTCTTCATCGTTGTTTTCGGTGATGTTTTCGATGACCGTGCCCGCCGATGTGTTTCCGCTTATGACTGTAGCACCTTCATCGTTCACATAAATCTCAGGTTCCTGAACGTCTTCGATGTTTACGGTGATTTGTGCCGTGGCGGTTCCCCCTTGACCATCATCCACTTTAACCGTGAAAGTCCAGGTTGTTTTCGTTTCGAAATCCAGGACGCTTCCATCCGTCACGACAAGTTCTTTGGTGTTGTTGTTGAACTTGAACGGAACATCGGTCGTAACTACAGTAAAGGACAATTCATTGCCATCGGGGTCAGAGGCGACGACATTCCCAATTGTCTTGCCGCTCGGCCAATCCGTTCCATCGGTATTCTTTTCAGGAATCGTAAAGGTTTGGTTGGCAATGACCGGGTCAGTGTTTTCTTCTTCTATCTTGACCGTAATCGTAAACTTGTCTGAAGTCAGGGAACCCGCAATTTTCGGTGCTTCCGTGGAGGCATCGTCAGTAACGGTCGCATAGACAACGTATTCCTTCTTTTTGGCGTAATCTATGACGGCGCCGGATTTTACTTTGAGTGTTGCCGTCTTGCCTTTGCTTGACGGGACAATCTCAAACACACTCTTGAAAGCTGAATAGTCGGCGCTTGTCGCATCCAAAGTATAAGTGTAGGTGTCCACGCCATTTTCGTTGGAAACGTCGGTCACTGTGATGGGGTCGCCAGTCACAGAATGATCCAGTTCGTTCACTGTGAATGTTGCGTCGGCGACGGTCGGCTTGTCGTTGACGGAAATTACGTTTACGGTCGCCGTGTATTCGGTGGATGTGTTGTCGCTTGTGCCGGAGCCGACAACCTTGTACTTGAACGTCGCGTAGTTGTTGCCGAATTCATTCGCCTTGGGTTGGTAAGTGAGTTTGCCCAGATCCGCGACATCAATGACCTGGTCTTTGGAAACGGCCGTTCCATCGTATGTAAGCGTTCCGGCA
>CADCDO010000071.1 GCA_902800345.1 Fibrobacter succinogenes | reverse complement strand
ATCGCTCTGATGCCGGACTCCATTGCCGCTCCGATCAAGGAACAGCTCAAGTGGATGGATGAATCTACTGTTTTCCAGATTGTGGAAACTCACGGTGGTGGCTATTCCATTCTTTATAAGACTTATGAACAGTCCGTTCGCGCCCGCGATATTCGCGATTCCGTCGAAAATGCCAACGGTACGGCCGTGCTCCCGATTGCAAAGGCTAAGCTCGGCAGCGAATACTGCCAAGGCAAGATGGAAGGTGGCAAGTGCCATGGTGAAGTCCAGAAGTTCACCCTTGGCAAGCTCGTCGAATTCCAGGCAACAGGCCTCATCGTCGTGATGTCCGTGATCATTGGCCTCCTCGTCCTCTGCACTATCATGAGTGCAATCATGAAGAAGCTCGGCTTGGACAAGATCAAGGCTCCGGCTCCTGCCAAGAAGGCTGCTCCTGCTGCTGCCGCTCCGGCCCCCGCGGTTCGTGCTCCTGCACACTGCGACTGGGATCCGAATGCAAAGAGCATCCATCCGGGATTCACCAACAAGCAGCTCCAGGCGTTCCTCGGCATTGCCGCCGTCGCCGCCCTCGAAGAACATCCGGGACTGACAAACGAACAGTTCCTCGTGATTGCTACCGCTGCTGCGACGCAGGCTCTTGGTCAGCCCTGCCGCGTGACCGCTTACAGAAACATTAACTCTCCTGCTTGGACGATCGTCAAGTAAGGCACAACTTTTAAAAACTTAACAGGCTTTATAGCCAGGAAAAATCAAAATGAAGAAAACAGTCCGTATCAGTTTCGAAGGCAAGACCTACGACGTCGAAGTAGAAGTTCTTGATTCCGCCGTTGCCGCAGCTCCTGCTGCCCCGGTTGCCGCACCTGCTGCCGCTCCGGCTCCTGCCGCAGCTCCGGCCGCTGCTGGTGGTACCGAAGTGAAGTGCCCGCTCGCCGGTTCTGTGTTCAAGCTGAAGGTCAAGGTTGGCGATAAGGTTGAAGCCAACCAGGAAGTGGCTATCATCGAAGCCCTCAAGATGGAAAACCCGGTCGTCGCTCCGTGCGCAGGCACTGTGAACTCCATCTCCGTCAAGGAAACCGACACTGTTACTGATGGCCAGGTCTTGATGACCATTGCCTAATGAGGTAAAAGTCAATGAGTGGAATTATTAACTCAGTCGCGGACTTCGCCTCGAGCACAGGATTCGCTCAGATCACCTTCCCGATGGTGATCATGTGGATCGTGAGCTTCGTGTTGATGTTCCTTGCGATTGTCAAAAAATACGAGCCGCTTCTGCTCTTGCCGATTGCTATCGGTGCACTTGCGGTGAACATCCCGTCCGTCGCGTTCTACGACGGTGGCTGGAGCATCGAAGGTATGTTCAGCCCGACTGGCGGTCTCTACTACTACATCAGCCAGGGTATCCATCTGGAACTCTTCCCGCCCATCATCTTCTTGGGCGTGGGTGCCATGACGGACTTTGGACCGCTTATCGCTAATCCGCGTACGCTCATTCTTGGTGGTGGCGCCCAGTTCGGCGTGTTCATGACCATGTTTGCTGCAGTCGCTCTCGGTGGCTTTACGCTCGGTGAAGCTGCTTCTATCGGTATCATTGGTGGTGCTGACGGTCCGACTTCCATCTTCACTGCGAACAAGCTTGCTAAGCACCTCATCGGCCCCATCGCCGTTGCTGCTTACACTTACATGGCTCTCGTGCCGCTCATCCAGCCGCCTATCATGCGCGCTATGACGAACGACGCCGAACGCAAGATTCGCATGAAGGCTCTCCGCCAGGTTTCCAAGGCCGAACGCATCGTGTTTGCCGTGATGGTGATGATCGTTTGCGTGCTCGTCGTGCCGGATGCCTCTGCCCTTATCATCATGCTTATGATGGGCAACATCTTCAAGGAAGCCGGTGTCGTCGAACGCCTCGTGAAGACTTCTTCGAACGAACTCATGAACATTGTGACGATCTTCCTCGGCACGTCCGTGGGTCTCACGATGTCTGCCGACATCTTCCTCAAGCCGCAGACTCTCATGATTATCGCTATGGGTGTGGTTGCCTTTGGCTTCTCCACTTTCGGCGGTTTGCTCCTTGCAAAGATCATGAACAAGTGCTCTCCGAAGAACCCGGTGAACCCGCTTATCGGTTCCGCAGGCGTTTCTGCCGTGCCGATGGCTGCCCGTGTTTCCCAGGTTGAAGGTGCCAAGTATGACCCGCAGAACTTCCTCCTCATGCACGCTATGGGCCCGAACGTGTCCGGCGTGATTGGTACGGCAGTTTGCGCTGGTTACATGATCAGCCGCTTGAGCTAAGAAAAGTCGCGAACGCTCGCAAAGCTTTAAATTCCCTCGGCACTCAGCCGGGGGATTTTTTTATTCCAACGTGTATTCGTCGAGCATTTGTGAAATCTGCTCTTGCGAATTGAACATGATGACATCGATGATGGATAGCCCTGGCACAAATTTGTTCTTGAACTGCTGGTATTCTCTGCAGTGTGAATGGATGAATTTGAGCGTAATCCCGTGCTTCACGAATTCGTCTTTCTTGTACAGCGACTGGCCGCCGATGGCGTTGACGTAGGTGGTGCAGCCCAGCCTGTCGCAAAAGTCGAAAATGCGTTGTTCGCATTTGTATTGGCTGTTTCCTTCGAATTGCGACGTGAACATCGTTTTGGTTTTGATGCCGAGGTAGTCGCGGATGAGTTCGATGGAATGGACTAAAAAGGTGGTCAGGTCCGTACTCGGAAACGTGAGAATTTTCTCCATCAGTTCGTAACCGTGCTTGAAATACGGAGCCGCGCAGTAGCAGTGGTACAATGTTTTCAGCTTTTTGGCGGAATCGACTTTTATGAGTCCTGTTTGATTGATGAGACGGTTGCTGCTGATGTTGCTAATTTCAAGGCCGAAGTATGCCGGCTGCCCTTGGCACAAGATTCTGTTGCGCTGTACCCACCCGTCTTTGATGAACGCATAATCGTCGCCAATCAGGAACAAGTCGCACGCTTTCATCAGCTGCCAATAGGCGATGTATGGAATAAAATAGGGCTGATTTCCGGCGATGATCACAGGATATCTCCATAAGCGCAAAGTTCGGTACAATCAGTTGCCACGGTGCATATCTTTCGGTCGTCTATCTTGTTTGTGACAGGACAACTTGATGCCCTGAACATTCCCGAATCAAAGAATTTATCATCGACGCAGAGCATCATGCCGCAGGCGTAATCGTCAAATGGCGTGCCTTCCCAGTTCGTGTGGAAAGTTCTCTGCTCCAGAAACGGCTGCATAATCATATCCTTGACGCTACCGGAATCAAAGAGTGCCTTCCATTCGGATTCCGGCGTGAGCGGTCCTGCATAGACTTTTTCACTTTTGCCAAGGCAGTAATGCTTTAAAATGTAGCCGTCTTTGTGCTGGTAGGCGTCGCTCATTGCTGCTGCGACGTTTGGATTAGAACTTGCTTCGGCGCAGACGAATGTTTCAATGGCGTGATTGCGGATGAACTGTGCATCTTCGGCAGTCAAGAAGCGTCCTGTAAAATCGTCTTCGAACCACATCCGCATAAACCGTTTGTCGTGCGAAAGGAAAATTGTGCGGAAATCGCTGTACATTCCCGAATCGATCATCGCTTTGATGGTTTCCATGGAATAACTGAGAATGTCTTTCTGGTTCAGTGCGCTGATGACGAAGTTCCCGTTCCATTCGCCGATGTTCTTTTCAACTTCGTCGGCTTCATAAATGGTGACGCTTTTGCCGAAGTGCTCGTAGAACGGTTTGTAGAGCGCGATTTCGGATGTCCTGTCGGAGCTTTTCAGAACGTAAATCTTTTGCTTGTCGCCCACGATTCCGAGCATATGCTGCATCATTTCTTCGAATCGCGATTCCCGATGTGTTCCGGGGTGTTGTGAAATGAATTTATCCGCAGCTTTCTCCGCGTAATACGTCATGAATATCCCGTGGCCAAAAAAGCGTGACGTGATTTCGCAGAGCTTTAAGTCGCCGTTTGGCGTAATGAGGTAGTCGGGGCGGTATGTGCCCGCCTTGAACGGATACTTGCTCTGGTATGCAAGAATTTCCATTTCTTTTGGCGACAAGGGCATGTAGCGATTGACGAATTCTTCGTAATGGTTCGCCATGAACTCTATGCACTTGTACAAAATGCCATGCAAGCGTCGCAGTTCTTCGGTCCGTTCTGGCGTGATGATGATGGGACGTTCGTGATACCAACGGTGGTAATAGTTTTCCTTTTCGCTGTACAGCGTTTCGCAAACTTGCGTGAAAGAATTTTCCATATTCACCCCATTACTTTGCAAACAGCTTGGATTGGTAACCGAGGCATTGGAAACCGTTCGCGTTCACGATGGGGATGAGCGTTGTCGGGATGTGCAACTGCTTGCGGACCCAGTAACAGATGCTTGTTGACATGCCGAGCTTTTGCGTATAGGCCATCATCTTTTCGATGCTCTTGATGCACAAGTCGCGTTCGGGGGCGGTGCGGCCACGCTGTTTGCGGTGGTCGGCATTGTCAGGCTTGATATAGATCTCGTAAAGTTCGCGTTCGAGGTTCTTGTCGAAATGTCCCAGCCATTGCCCCAGCATGGCGAGATTTTCCATGCAGGCGGTCAAGAATTCGGGCTTGTAGTTGATAATGCCGGCGTTGCGCAGCTTGTCGAAAAATTCCTGGATGTGCTCGTCGGTGAGGTAGGGCATCACGATAGGCTGTATGAGCGCCGAATTCGCTTGGATGCCGCGTTCTTGGCAAAGTTTCACGGATTGCAAGCGTTCGTCAATCGGGGCGGCATAAGGCTCCAGCAAGTTGCGGAATTCCGTGGGCATAATCGAGATGCTCGTGTTGAATTGCATCTTGTCTTTGAGCTGTTCGAAAAGGTCGAGAATGCTTTCGCCTTCGTGCTTGTAAAGCAAGTGCTTGGGGCCTGATTTGGAGGCGATAAAAAGTCTTGCGTTTGAATCTGGGTATTTCTTGAAGTGCGCAATGAACTCCCTCAAAATGCGGTGCGCGATTCCCGTCTGCACGGTCGGTTCCTGGAACGCTTCGGTCTTTGGCGAGAAGTAATAATAGTGGTTCCAGTTCTTGCCGCGACTGATTTCGACAATTTTCGCTTCGATTTCTTTTTTGCGTTCGGGTGCCTCTTCTATGGCAGTCGCGAGATCTTGCAGCAGGATATTCTTTTTGCGAATGTCCTCTTCGGTAATCACGCTTGTGGGCGTGCCGTTCATCTCCTCCAAAAGTTTACGTACATACAAATGATAATTTTCGTAAGCGGTGAGATGTTGTTCGTGAACACCGTCGGTGACGAGGCAATATTGGCAGCCGACGTTGCAACCGCGGATGGGGTTGATTTCGAATGTGAGCGTGGGGCAACGACCCGTGTAATTGTGAATTTCTGTTTCGACCTTGTCTGGGTCGATATTCGCCATCGTGAGTTTTGATACCGGAATGACGGTCTTGTTCTTGATGCGCTCCATGAAAACTTTGGAGCCCTTGATAAGTCCTTGCAACGTTGCTTCGGACGGAGTTGCCTTTACGCCAAGTTTTTTAAGGTAATCTGCATCGACAATTTGCGGCTCAAAGTTTTCGAGATTATAGACATCCGTTTCGTGAGAGTAAAAATTCTTGAAATCCATAAAATTTTGCATAAAATCCTTCTTATTCGTACCACTGCAATTTAATAAGATTTTTTGTTGGATGCTTTGAATTTCGCAAAAAACGGTAAGAAAGGGGCTTGTTTTTTGGCAAAAGCTTTTCTTTATACGAAAAAACAGCTCCCCAAGTTGGAGAACTGTTTTAGAATGAGTTTTGCGTTGATTTTATTTGATCATGATGCGCGATGCTTTCTTAAGGCTGTCGCCTGCGATGCGCACCAGGTAAATGCCGCGTGGCAAATGTCCGAGATCGATGCTTGCGTAAGTCTTAACGTCAACGGATTCGACCAGGTTGCCCATCAAGTCCGTGATTTGCAACGTTACCGGATTCTTTGTGGCGATGGACAATGTGTTCGCTTCGATAGACCAAGAGGCAATCTTTAAGTTTTGAACATAAGGGATGGATTGTTCTTTCTTGGACGAGCTGGAGGACTTTGAATCGGACGATTTTACTGTTGAAGCGCTTGAATTCTTAGTCTTGGAGGAACTGGACGCTTTAACAGCCGAAGAACTTGAAGCAGGTGCCTGGGAACTGGACGACTTGGAATCCGAGGACTTTGCCACAGAAGAACTGGATTTTCCAGTTGATGAACTCGAAGCGGGAACTTGAGAACTGGAGGACTTTGAATCGGACGATTTTATCGTTGAAGAGCTTGAATTCTTTGCTTCGGAAGAACTGGACGTTTTAACTGCCGAAGAACTCGAAGCCGGTGCCTGGGAACTGGAGGACTTTGAATCGGACGATTTTACTGTTGAAGCGCTTGAATTCTTTGCTTCGGAAGAACTGGACGCTTTAACTGCCGAAGAACTCGAAGCCGGTGCCTGGGAACTGGAAGATTTCGAGTCGGACGATTGCTTTATGGAAGAGCTGGAAACAGACGGTTCAGAGCTGGAGGAGGCTGCAATCGAAGAACTTGAAACAGAGGCGCTGGATGCCGGCTTTTTCACGGTAATCGTTCCTGTGGCGGTCGCGTTGTTGTCGGTGCCTGCTACATTGATTGTAAAGACGTAATCTCCCTCTCCTGCTGTAGGGCTCACTGCGCCTAAAACGGTTAGCGTTTTTGCCTCATTGTCGGGTTCGGCATTTATTCCTTTAGGTACGCCTTTGACATCGATATCCTTCACATGTTCAAGCTTATAGACGATTGGCTTGATGGAATCGCCGGCCGTAACGGTTTGTTCCGCATTGCCGCTGGTGAGTTGGATTGCCGTTACAAAAGGCTTGTGCTTGACCTTGATGGTTGCGCTTACGACATCAGTGGAATTGTTCGAGCCTTTGGCGTTTATGACAGGAGTGATCGTCATGTCTTCGTAATCCTCTGGAATATATCCAGATATGATTATTTTACCTTCGCCCGTAACTTTATCGTATGTCAGAGTGGGGATCAAATGGCTGACATTTACTTCTTGAGCGTTTTTGAATACAACAACGATGTCTTTGATCTTGTCTCCGGCCATGACTTCTTGGGACTCGTTTTCGACAATCTCAAGATCGGCATCGGGCTGCAGGACAGTGATTTTCACTGTGGCCATATCGTTGTTGTCGTAACCTTCGGCAACAATCTTCGCTTCGTATTCACCGCTAGCGCTATTGCTCACGGTTCCTTGAACAGTGATGGTTTTTGTTTCGGGGTCTCGGATGACTTCAAACGTTCCTTCCGGGAATCCTGAGCCCTTGGCGCTCTTGGCGTTCTCATACTTGAATACAATGGGTTTAATTGCATCTCCGGCGTTTACGGTTTGTTCGATATCGCCGCTTGCATGTTCCATTTTCGTTACGCTGGGTTTGTGCTTGATGTTGAAAGTTATCTTCGCTGAATCGTTGTTGTCCAAGCCTTTTGCGTATACATACATCACGATGGTCATGTCGCCATAGTCTTCTGGAATGGGCCCTTGTATCAGGATTTCTTTGGCGTCGGTATCGTTAAAGGTGTTCAAGCTACTCGGAATGTCCTTAAAGTTCAAATCCGTAATGTTTTCGTATTTCAACCTGATGGGTTTGATGTCATCTCCGGCGACGACATCTTGTGAGTCGTTTGCGAGAGCCTTAATGGAGGTACGGGCAGGAGTGTGATTCACCTTGAGTTTGCAGTCATAGACTACGAAATCTTCTTCCGTCATGTAGGCGACGAGTTTGTATGTGTATTCGTTGTCACGACGGGCTGTTGGAATTGTCCCTTCAATCGTCAGCTTTGAAGAACCGTCACTCGAAGCGGTAAGGCCCGGAGGCAGTTCATCGACGATGTCGAATTTAAGAAGCCTTTTGTAGTCGAATACGATGGGTTCTATGGTTTCGCCGCCAGTAACAGTCTGCTCTAGTTTCCCGCTGGAATGTACAAACGCATCGGCTCTATCGATGACTGTAATATGGAACTTGGGGCGAAGGCTAGTGTTGTTCTTCGTATCTTTCGCAAGAATTTCCATCTCGTATTGTCCGGGATCGGTGTCTTTATCGATGGTTCCTGAAATAGTGGCGAGATCGTCATTGGTCCATTCATCATGCTGAGTTGAACCGGAGAGCCCGTCTATAAGCGTAAATTCGACAGCATCGGCGCCTTTAACCACAAAAACGACAGGTTCTATGGTTTCGCCTGCAAATACAGTCTGGTTGGGGTTTCCTTGGCGCAAGTTGACTTTGGGCTGGGGCGGGGTTGTTTCGGCCAGGGCGGCCGTGGCCATCAGCATTAATGAAATCAATAGGATCAGTTTTTTCATAAACCCTCCCAAAGGATGCTTCTGTGAATCAATTTCCACCAAGAAATTTAGAAAAGCATGATGGGCTTGTCACTTTTTTTTTGTTCTATGGATTTCGGATTCTGTTTTTTAGATTGAAAAAATCTTTAGTCTTTTTAAAAAAGTGCTTAAATTTGCTTAAAAACGCAATTTTTGTTTTTTGAAAAAATATTAAATGCTATTGCGTACTTAATCCAGTGTTTCTATTTTTAATATCATGAAAACGGTTACAGGATACAAAAACTATCGCGAGTATATTCTCGACTACTACAAGGAACGCAAGCGCACTTCGGCGTTTACGTGGCGAGAGTTCGCAAAAATTGCCGGTTTCGCCTCAGGGTCGTACTTGAAGCTTGTTTGTGATGGTAAAACGCGACTTCGCGAGGAGGGGGCGAAGAAGACGGCGCTTGCCATGGGATTACTGGGCTTTGAGTACGACTATTTTGTCTTGATGGTGCGTTACGAAAACACGAAGACGGACAAAGAAAAGAAAAAGTGCTTTGAAGAGATGCAGGCGCTTGGCGAGGCTAGTCGCGTGAAAATTCTCGGCAGTGAAATGTACACGTTTTACGAGACGTGGAAACATTCCGTTGTCCGCGAATTGGCTGTTGCGATGCCGGGGGCGAAACCGCACGAAATTGCAAAGGTTTGCAGGCCTGCGATTTCTGCGGCGGATGTGAGCGAAAGTTTGCATTTTTTAGTGAAGTCGGGGCTCCTTACGCGCGACATCAAGGGCAATTATCACCAGACGAACCATTCGCTTTCGACGGGGCGTTTAAACGTGGTCGCTGTCGCAGTGCATTCGCTGCTTCGCCAGATGGGCGAGTTTGCACTGGACGCTTTGGATAAATTGCCTATTTCGGAACGCCACTTTAGTGGAATCACGATGGCTGTAACGGCGGAAAGCTATGCGAAAGTCGTTGAAGAAATTGCGGCGTTCCGCAATCGCATCGTGTCGATGGTCGCGGATGAAAAAAATCCGGAAAAAATTTGTCGATTGAACTTTCAGTTTTTCCCGCTGACGGAAAAAATTGAATATGGTGATATGGATGAGCAAACAAAAGATAAAGGAGAGTGACTAGAAATATGCTCACGAAAACAATAATGAAATGGAATATTTTTTGGGTAGCCCTCGTATTTGGAACAACCTTCTGGGCTTGTTCTGACGATAAGACGGCCGGAACGAGCGTTGAGAGCGAAGGTCTTTACGCTGTCAAAAATTTGGACATTGCAGGCGTTTCTCAAAAGGGACCTTTTGTTAAAGGTTCTGCAGTGAAGGTGCAGGGAATTGACTGCAAAACGATGAAATTCACGGACGAAGTTTTTGAGGGTGAAGTCAAAAACAACATGGGTGAATTTGTTGTTGAAAAAGTGAACTTGTCAACGACTTGCGCTGTCGTTAAAGTAACGGGCGAATACCGTAGCGAAATGACCGGGAAAAAGGTCTCTGATAAATTGACGCTCCGTGCGTTGACGAATCTCAAGGACCGTACGCATGTGAATGTCAACTTGCTTACGAACTTGGAATACGAGCGCGTGATGTACTATGTGACTAAAAAGGGCAAGACTTTTGACGAGGCGAAGGAATTGGCTGAAAGCGAGGTGCTTGCTGCGTTTGGTATGGCGGGCGAATCGACCGATTTTGAAGACTTGGATATTTTTGGAACAAGCGATGCTGATGCGACGCTCCTTGCTATAAGCGTGCTGATGCAAGGCGATGCCGATGTGAAAACGCTTGCGAAACGTCTGGATAAATTCAATGATTCCTTTGCAAAAAGCGGCAAGTGGAATGATGATGATACGAAAAAAGCGATTACCGACTGGATTGCAAACGCCGTGGCGA
Organism: Fibrobacter succinogenes; assembly: GCA_902800345.1. GTDB lineage: Bacteria > Fibrobacterota > Fibrobacteria > Fibrobacterales > Fibrobacteraceae > Fibrobacter > Fibrobacter succinogenes_H. The sequence continues at coordinate 2,446 of CADCDO010000071.1, read as the reverse complement.
AGGCTGTGATGGATTCCATTCGCAAGAATATGGAAAATTGGGGATTCGCAAAGGAAGTTCCCGATTTTGAAAAGGTCATTGAAGAAATCAATGATGCACAGAAAATCCCTGAAGAATGGAGCTGGGATGTGCCCAAGAAAGCTCGCCTGAATCCGGATATCAAGTACGACTCGATGGTTGACCCGCGCGACAAGCAGGTATATAAGGTTGTAAAAATTGAAGTGAAGGATAAGAATTATTCGCAGGTTTGGATGGCGGAGAACTTGAACTATGCCGATAGCGTCAAGACTCCGAGCTTGAAGGGCCGCAACTGGTGCTACAATGATGATGAAAAGAATTGCAAGGTGGGTGGCCGTTATTACACCTGGGCTGCAGCAATTGACTCGGTTACATTGGCGAAGGATTCCAAGGATCCGCTGAATTGCGGTTATGGTAAAAAGTGCGGACTTGATCGCGCTGTGCAGGGAATTTGTCCTGATGGCTGGCATTTGCCGTCAATCTATGAATGGGGGTTGTTGAGCGTGGCTATGGGACCTGCCGACGTAGCTGGCGAGCCTCTCAAGGCTTTGACCGGGTGGAATAAAGCCGGGACAAATAACAATAACGGTACGGATCTTTACGGCTTTGCCGCACTCCCGACCGGAAGAAAAATTTCTGCAACTAGTTGGCAAAAGGTGGGCTCGGATGTTTTTTACTGGAGCGCCACTGAATACAGTGTCGATTATGGCCGTTATTTCAATATAAACAACATTTATACCAATTCTTATACGTATCAGAATTCCAAGTCTTATGGACAAAGTGTCCGTTGCGTCAAGGGGGATCCTTCGACTGCACCGGTAAGACCTTCTTCAAGTTCTAGTGATATCGAAGGGTGGAGCTGGAATGTGCCCAAGGAAGCTCGCCTGAATCCGAACATCAAATATGACACGATGATTGACCCGCGCGACAAGCAGGTGTATAAGATTGTGAAAATTACAGTGAAGGATAAGAATTATTCGCAGGTTTGGATGGCGGAAAACCTGAACTATGCCGATAGTGTCAAGACGCCGAGCTTGAAAGGCCAAAACTGGTGCTACAATAATGATGAGAAAAATTGTAAGGTAAGCGGTCGTTATTACACTTGGGCGGCGGCGATAGACTCTGTGGCTTTGGCAAACGATTCAAAGAATCCGCTGGATTGCGGCTATGGCAAGACTTGTGGAATTAATCGTGGGGTGCAGGGAATTTGCCCTGACGGCTGGCATTTGCCGACGCTCCATGAATGGGGATTGTTGAGCGTGGCGTTAGGGAATGCTGGTGTATCCGGCGATAGCCTCAAGGCTTTGACTGGCTGGGATTACGCCGGAACGGCTGACAATAACGGCGTAGATGCCTATGGATTTGCTGCGCTCCCGACCGGAAGGATGGTTTCTGCATCTAGCTTGAGCAATGTTGGTTCTAATGTTTATTACTGGAGTTCCGAAGAGGATGGTGCGTATGAAGCGCAGTATTCGAATATAAACAACATTTACACTAAATTCTATTTGTCTCAAGGCTCAAAAAAATATGGACAGAGTGTCCGTTGCATCAAGGGCGATCCTTCGACTGCTGCGATAAAATCTTCTTCAAGTTCAAGTGCTGTCGAAACGAAGTCTAGCAGCAGTTCTGCAAAATCGAGTAGCAGTGTGGCCGTGTCCAGCAGCAGTTCTGCAAAATTGAGTAGCAGTGTGGTTGTGTCCAGCAGTAGTCAAGTAAAAATGAGTAGCAGTTCTGTAGTTCCCGATGGATGGAGCTGGGATGTTCCCAAAGAAGCTCGCTTTAATCCGAATATCAAATATGACTCGATGATCGACCCGCGTGACAAGCGTGTGTATAAGGTGGTGAAAATCGAAGTGAAAGAAAGGGATTATTCGAAGGTCTGGATGGCGGAAAACCTCAACTATTCTGATAGCGTCAAGACTCCGAGCTTGAAGGGCAAAAGCTGGTGCTACCGTGACAGTGCAAAATATTGCGAAGTGTCGGGCCGCTATTATACTTGGGCTGCCGCAATTGACTCGGTGGCGCTTGCCTCTGATTCGGTTGCTGCGTTGGATTGCGGCTATGGCAAGACATGCGAACTTGGCGAACGCCGCATACAGGGAATTTGTCCTGATGGCTGGCATTTGCCGAATCGCGATGAATGGGGTTGGTTGAGCGTTTACTTAGGGAATGCGGGCGTGGCTGGCGATACCCTCAAGGCTTTGACCGGATGGGATTATGCCGGGACAGAAAATAATAACGGCGTGGATGCCTATGGATTTACGGCGCTCCCGACCGGAAGAAGAGTCTCTGAAACTAGCTGGCGTAATATTGGTTCTGATGTTTATTATTGGACTTCCCAAGAGGAAGATGCGTATGAAGCGCAGTATTCGAACATGAATAACCAATATACCAAATTCTATTTGTACCAAGGCTCAAAAACTTATGG
>CADCDO010000070.1 GCA_902800345.1 Fibrobacter succinogenes | reverse complement strand
GATGTCCGGTGACGCCGCTTCCAAGCAGCTCGTCGCAGTGAAGTTCAAGATCCAGAACACTCCGGGTAGCTATGAATTCAACATCTGCGCTGTTGGTGCCTATAATGGAGGTTGCCCGACTTCTTGTGCTCCTCCTCCTCCTAATCCGGATCAGGGCATCAAGGCTGTCCGTGGCGCAACTGCCGCCAAGGCTATCCTTTCTGGCCGTACGCTCTCCTTCTCTGGCGTCAAGACCGGTACTGCCGAAGTGGTGGATTTGCAAGGGCAGGTGGTTGCCAAGGGCGACGTTTCCTCTACGCTCAACCTCGCTAATCTCGATGCTGGTATGTATATGGTTCGTGTCGCTGGTAAGTCCGCAAACTTCACCAACAAGATTGTGTTGAAGTAATTTCGGATGAAGCTGCGCTAGTCCTTTTTCCCCCGGCCGAAAGGAGCCGGGGCTTTTGTTTTTGCTCACAAGTAAAATTGATTTTTACTTTCATTTTATCGCAAAAAGCTATATTTATATATATTACTTTGGCGTTTACCAGCCCTACATTTTTGGGGTTGTTTTTGAGAGGCCTTTATGATTTGCAAAAAAATCCTGTTGCCGGTTTTGATGGGCTCGGCTTTTTTCCTGGGCGCCTGTGGCGGCGATGATTCCCCAAGTTCTCCTATCAATAATTCGACTCCGAGTTCAGCGATAATTCCGTTGCCGACCAGTTCGACTGTTCTTCCTGGTCTGTCATCTGCTATCGTTCCGGTTCCGACTTCATCTACTCCGGTTCCTGCAAGTTCCGCTGTTATTCCGGGACCTGTGGCGTATCCTACGCTTGCCGGTTCTGTCAATATGGCTTATGCGATGAACCAGTACGCCGTATGGAAGAGCTACCATTTCGTGAACGAAGAAGATGAAATTGCGACTTACCCCTCCATTGCAGGGGACTATAACGTGGTATTCCCCGCGACGTATGTGCCGGCAGGCCGTGTCATCTGGTCAAGCCAGTCCGGGTATTACAGGCAGTCGTGTTCCGTGATGGATGCAACCAATGCCACTATGAAGCTGCGCGCGTGCACGGTGTCCGAAGGTCTCGGCTACGGCATGCTTCTGGCTTATGTCAATAACGATCTTGATGCGTTCAACCGTATGTGGAACTATACCCGTGCATATAGGGCGTACCACAATATCAAATTGATGCCTTGGATTACGTATTCGTTCCACTATACTGAAGTCGATAATTCCAGTGCGACAGATGCCGATGAAGATATTGCTACGGCATTGATTCTCATGTACTATAAGACGGGCCTCCAGGATTACTTGGCTGACGCGCTTACGTTCGTGAACGCAATCTGGGAAAAGGAAGTGAATCCGGCGACGTTGCTCATTTACTCTGGCGATACGGACTTGTGGAAGGGGGCCAACCCGGCTTACAACTTGAGCTATTTCTCCCCGGTGGCGATCCGTCTCTTTGCAATGGTCGATCCGGCGCATAACTGGCAGGGCGTGTTGGATGCGATGTACGCATATATGCAGCTTGTGCAGTCTATGGGTACAGGCGTGTTCCCCGATTGGAGCGATGCGACGGGCAATGCTGTGAATCCGCCTAATGGTGCCGCAGGTTCTGGCGAAGGCAGCTGGACTTGGTTCACCTTCAATAAGGAAGCGGTGCGTATTCCGTGGCGTATAGCGTGGGATTACTATTGGTTCCAGGATATGCGCGCTATGCAAATCTTGAGCAAGTTGAATGAATTTATCGTGGATAAGGCTAAAGGCAATCCGGAAGACAAGGCTTTGTCTGTCAACTACTCTTGGAATTTGGCAGTGGGTGCAGACAACACTAGAAATACGGCAGTGCCGCCTCAGTGGTATGCTGCATGGTGCGCGACGGGCATTGTTGGAAATTCGAATTGGCTTAATGCTTGCACGACCGGTCTCAATGCCAAATTGCCCTCTAATTCCACGAGCAGTTACTTCTCCGATATTTTGCTTGTGATGTATTCTAGCTTGCTGAATGGTTTGTTTATACGCCCGTTCTAATACGCTAAAAACGAAATTGATTCCGCCTGTAGAACAACAACTGTTCTGAAAGGCGAAATTTCTCTGAGAGTCATGCCCGCCTTGTGCGGGCATCTCTTTTTATATCTTTTTTTGTATATTCTTAGCCATGAAAAAGAGCGTAGTCAAAAAATCAGTCCAGTCGTTTTTAGATAAAAAAGCCAAGGAAAAGCAAAAGAAAGAGTATGTAGATTCGCTGCTTGCGGTACAGGCGAAAGATTCGTCGAACATACTTGCTGTTGAACCGAACGCGGACCTTGATAGCGCAGGTCTCGTTAGCGATTCGGCGGGCGGAGAGAGCGTTGCCGAGACTCCACAGCTCCCGACTCCGGAACAACTCGGAATTTCTATAACCACAGCGTACGCTGGCGATACGCTTAGAGTGACCAAGGGTGATACGGTTGATTTCCCGGTAACGGTTTCGTGGAATGCCGGTGACGGCTCGGTTTTAGTTTTGCCGATGAGCACCGCGAACGCAAAGGACGTTATGCAAGTGGCTATGTCGCAAGAGTCTAGCCGCATTGTGAAAGATGGCCATGAAATGGCCCAGATTACTTTCAACTACAAGATTGTAGTGCAAGAGGAGGGGCTTTCGCTTGTCCCGGCGATGCGTTTTGAAATACCGACACAGATGGGGCAATCGCTTTATTTGCGGAGCGAACCAGTTGTTGTGTCGGCAACGAATAGTATCGATACGCTTGTGACGGTTTTGGGCATTGTATTTGCCTTGTTCTGGGTTGTTGTTTTCATTTGGCGCATGCGTCGTCGTTCAAAAGTGAAGACGGTACGGAACAGCTTGAAAATTGCCTTGTATGCAATACGCGAACATATGATGATCTTGAAACAACGCGTGAACGTGGCGGATAGCCGCGAATGGCTCCTGGAACTGGAAGGCGTTTGCAAGGAATTCGTGGCTCTTCGTTTGGGCCGGGATGCGTCTAAGGTCAATCTGGATTACCTTGTAAAAGACGGCAAGCTCGAAGGCTGGGAACGTCTCGTCGATGAATTTGCCCATGCCCGATACGGAGGCGGCAAACGCGACGGTTTCGAGAACAAAGAAACGTGGAAACAGGCGATGCAGCTTATGGGATTGAAAGAAGAAGACTAGCCCTGTTGTTTCAAATCGTCAGAAGTAGATACAAAGTCGCTTGAAGAAGCGGCTTTTTTTAATGTATTTTCGTAATTGGGCAACCGTCTAGTGTGATTGCGAAATTTCAGAGAATCTGTTATTCGATGACAAAGGAATTTTGAAGACAAATGTTGGTCGCGAACGTTTTATACTGCATGGCAAGACCGTAAATAAGATTGTATGGGAAAAATAAAAGTTATATTGAATACGTGAAGAAGAGAAAAATTATCAGTTCGCTTGTTGTTATTGTCGCAATCCTTGCCGTTTCTTCTGTAGTAATGGACTGGCTTGCGCTTTTCCGATGCGGTGCCGTTGAACAGTGTCTTTCTGATTGTAGCGGCTATCAACGTATGGCCAAGTTTGCCATAATTGTCGCCATGACGGTGGTTGTCTTTTTGATTGGTGATTGCGAGAATTGCCCAAGAGACCGAAAACTCTTGCAGGCCGGATTTGTCTTTGCCCTTTGCGCAGAATATTGCATGAAGGTCCTGGATGACGCTGCGTTGTTCGGTATTTGCCTTTTTATGGTTGTGCAGACTCTATTCATTTTTCGCCATACGCGTGCGAGCGATTTTGACAGGCATTTTCCACGGATTTTATACATTCCGTTTGGCATGATGATCCTTGTTGCCGTTCTTTTTCTGGTTGAAGTTCTTAAAAGCCCAAAACTTTCGATCGTTGTTGCATACGGGATGTTTGTCATTTGTTCGCTCATTGTTGCTTGCAGAGCCTCCAAGAAAGGCTATTTCCCAACTAGGAATGCAAAGTTCATCAAGTGGGGTATGATTCTATTTTTTTGCTGCGATGTATGCGTGGGTATATCAGGTGTCGTAGCGGAAGACTACAGCGTTCAGAAAATTTTCACGACCGTGGCGCATAATCTTGTATGGATGTTTTACGCTCCGTCGCTCGTCTTGTTGGGCCTGAGCGGATACGATTTTTCAAAAAGTGAGCCTCGGTCGTTACATCCTTTGGTCAAGGATACAACATCGAATAGTACGTAAAGAGTGGAAAATAAATTCCCGTAGATGACGCCTGCGAATGAATAAAGTATTTTATCGCTAAAGAATATCTAGGGTAGTTTATGAAATTCAAATCTTTATTGATTACGGGAATGTTGATTCCCTGCGTAATGGAGATTGTCGCATGCGGTGATGGTAGCGACTCCAATCCGTTGACGAACGGTTCCAATGGAAATTTTGTTGGTCTCAAGTTCCCGATTGTTTTGGATGAGAGTCTTCATAAATTTTCAATTTCTGAAGAGAGTCGTCATGATGCTTGCGTAGTTGATAGTGGAAAATACACTTTTGAGACGATGACGGATACACATCGTTTTGAAAGAGAATATGGTTTTAGAGGCGATACGCTTGTTATTTTCTATAGCGATGGAGATGTTAGAACGTATGGTCAAATATTTGTTGGTGGTAAAAATGGACAGATTAAGAACAAGTGGAGAATGATAAATTGCGAGTATGTTCAAGAAAGTAATTCTCTTAATTGCAGTAATACAAGCAGATTAAGCAGTAGGTTAAAGAATACAATTACATACTATGATTTTACGCAGGATACTCTTTTCACGTCAACGACCGATTTGAACGGAAATGCGATAGACGTTTATGCCCCGATAGAAGATGAATATGACGATTATACAAGATCATCTTTTATGGAAGAAATCTTTGAAATAATTGTTCATACAAATGAAGGTATTGGCTTGTCGGGATATGTTGTTTCTCCGTGGACTGCTTTTTGGGAAAGTGAAGGCTTTGATGCATATGTGCAAAAAAGGAATATTGTTATTAACAGTACAGATAAAACGCATGTTTTATTCGTGATTGGTGGGCAGAATTTTGAGATCGAGTTTACCAAGGCGAAACGTTTGCAATATAATCGTGGTAGTTATATAGAAGTCGGTGCAACTTTGAAATCTGACAATGGAGTTTGCGTTTTAGACTATATGTCTGATTCCAAAATGACTCCAGAAATTTGCAAAGCAGAAAACGCTAATTTGATGAATCTTAGCTATACCTATGATAGCAATGACTCGCTTTTGTATTATGGTTCGGACAACTACCATATTGGTAATACAGCTGAATTTAGGGATTGTATCATCAATTTGGTGAAAAATAAAAATACCGAGTTCTGAATCGTTTTGCGATAATCTTTTGCGCAGTTTAATGGCGAACTGTTTGATGGTGGAAACCGTGTGACAATCCGCAAGAGGATGGTTTATCGTTCCAGCATCGGGTTGTACATCATTATAGCATTGTTTTCTGCGATTAATTCCCTTGTTTCTTCACCATTAGATAAGTTGGTGACGCGTTTCCAAATGCAGTTGTGCCGTGTATAGCCGCCCCACCACTGGAGTTCAAAACGATGGTCGGTTTCAAAGACTTCGTACTTTGAGTAGAGCGGAATGTCTGATGTTATGCGTCCGTTCAAATATTCGTCATCGACCCAAAGCTTTATTTGGAATGCGTGATCCGTATTGTTTTGCAGTTGAAGGTCAATGTAGTTATACGATAGCGTGGCCCCGCAGGCGAAAGGAATTGTACGCCCGGCATCGGGGAAAACATCAAAACTATGGCGCCAGCGTTCTTTTACGGTGAGGTCTGTGTGCAGCGCCATCCAATAAAGTAAGTTCCCGAGCTGGCATAATCCGCCACCCACGCCCGAGCCAACTTTTCCGTTGTGAATCATCATGCCTTCTTTGTAGCCTTTCCATTTGCTGGGCCTGCCCACCAGCTGCCAGACGGAGAATGTCTCGCCGGGTTTAATTACCACGCCATCCAGTTTGGCTACCGCAAGTTTCAGGTTAGTAATCTTGTTGTGCTGGAGATGCATATCCACATCTTTCAGCTTGCGCAGAAGAATGGACCTGTGATCTATCCAGACGTTGGAAAAGTTCACGGAACGGTCAACTTTAGAAAACTGCGTTCGGGAAAACAACCAAGCGAGGCGGCGCTTGGCGATGTAAAATTCCTTGCCCAACATGCGTCGAAGTTTGCTGCGATGCACGGGCTTGTCAACTTGATGAATCATCGGCCCCAATATACAATTTTATAATACTGTTAAAACAGGTAAATAACGCTTATGAAAACCTGACTGTGGAAAAAAATAGGGCCGCATAAAGAGTGTATTTTACATGCCATAAGCAATGTGAAAAATTTTCTGATGACTGGTTAAATTGCGGCGATGAACTCGAATCAGGTAATAATCGTTTTTATTTTGATGTTAACTTTATGTTTGATGTCGTTACGCCTCAAAAGAAAATAAATGCGCAATAATGAGTTCAAGCACTGCGGCAAATGCAAGTAGTGTAAATCCGTATTTGGGTCTGAACTTTTTGCTTAGGGGATAAAACGTATTTGCTATGAATAAAGTAGATGAAATTAAATAGCTTGCTCCGATGATGTAGGCGGAGAGTCCGTAGCCAGTATAGAAAAGGCCGTTGTACTTGCCGCCAGCAATAATTTCTAAAGAGAAAAACAAAAAGAAAGAGGCGATGCTTAGAGCCAGTTTAAAGTGTATTAGCCAATAGCTGGGTATCATGTAACGGCTTAAAGGTTCGTTGTCTTGCCACATGAATTTTCTGCAAAAGGGAATAAAGCATGAATACCATAAAAAAATCCCGATTGCGGGTACGTATTTGCATATTCCTAAAAAACGAGCAAAATTAAAATTTGAGATTAAAGAATTTAATTCTCCGCTTCGGATTATTCCGTGCCTGTGAAATAGCAATTCCATAATAAAAATAACTAGCGTGATGATTATGGTGTAGCGGAATTCTTGCAATCCTTCCTTGTCCGGCATGGGCTGTTTCATGGTGCGGATTTTTTCTTGGATTTCTTGCTTGATTTTTTGTTGTTCTCTTTCTTTTGCAGCGTTGATGCGCTTTTCGCGGTCCTCGAGGGCTGCAATGCGGGCTCTGACAATATTTGGACGTTCTGGTGTCGGATCGTTGATTACGTTTAGCAACTCGTCACGAAGCATGGCAAGAGGTTTCTTGCGAATTTCGGCTTCGTAAATATGGAGTTCTTTTTCGGTAAGTTGTTTCATTTGTGTGAATTTAATATACAAAAAAGCGGGTTTGCAATAAGATGGGGCGTTGCGGGGTTCACATCATAGAAGGGGTGGAGGAAGACGCGTAGCGGCTGCAGCCAGGGGGTGGCTTCCCCCTCCTCCCAAACCACAAACCACTTGCGTACCCCATTTGTTTTTTTCCGCAGATTTTAGTATCTTAAAGGCAGTAAAATTTCTTTCGTCTTTGGATTGTCGCATTGCTCCAATCCCAACCGTTCGGCTCGGTCATGCCAAAATGCAGGCATTTTGTCGCGACTCTCGCCTTTGGCGGTTGTCGTCATATGCTATGATGTGAAAAACGGAGAGCGATAGATTCAAAATTTTGTAAAATATACACAGAGGACAAATAAATGGATATTCAAGAACTTTCGGAAAAGGTGAAACAGCAGAGTTCTTTTTGCATGAACTTGCTGCGTGAAGTTGAAGATACGGTGATTGGTCAGAAGGCTATGGTCGAGAGCATTCTGACGGGCATTCTGGCTGATGGCCACGTGCTTTTGGAAGGCCTTCCGGGCTTGGCCAAGACGACTGCGGTGAAGGCTTTTGCCGATGCGGTTTCGCTCGACTTCAAGCGTATCCAGTTTACTCCTGATTTGCTGCCGGCGGACTTGCTCGGTACGACGATTTATAACGCCCGCGAGGCGAAGTTCGAAACGCGCAAGGGCCCGCTTTTCACGAACCTTGTGCTTGCTGACGAAATCAACCGTGCACCGTCGAAGGTGCAGAGCGCTTTGCTCGAAGCAATGCAGGAACGCCACATCACGATTGGCGATGAAACGTTCAAGCTGGACGAACCGTTCCTGGTGCTTGCGACGCAGAACCCGATTGAGCAGGAAGGTACGTATCCGCTGCCGGAAGCTCAGGTGGACCGTTTCCTGTTGAAGGTGAAGGTGAGCTACCCGAACAAGGCTGATGAAATGAAAATTCTCGATGCGGTCTCGGGTGCGGGGCTGCGCCAGCCGAATGCGGTCGCGACGAAGGAAGATATTTTGAAGGCTCGCGAACTCGTGAAGCAGGTTTATGTCGATGAACGCGTGCGCGAATATATCGTGAATCTCGTGCTTGCGACGCGCGATCCGGGTAGCATCAAGCGTAGCGACCTGGTGGGCTTTGTGGAAGTGGGCGCTTCGCCGCGTGCTTCTATCGGCCTTGCTCAGGCTTCGAAGGCTCATGCGTTTATCCAGGGCCACGCTTACGTGACGCCGGAAGACGTAAAGGCTGTTGCGATGGAAGTGCTGCGTCACCGCGTGATTCTGAGCTACGAAGCTGAAGCGGAAGAAGTCACTGCCGAAACCGTCGTGCAGAAGATTTTGGACAGTGTCGAGGTTCCGTAATTGCCGGATGCGAACGTTGCGGTCGTGTTCGTGAGCTGGAGTGACTCGTATTAACGAGTCGTTGAAGCGAGAGCCGCGGCCATCGAGCTTGCTTGAAAGCCCATGGCCGAGCCGCCGGGCCGTGCACCAGGAAGGTGCAACTGCAGAAAAGGTTTAGATTATGGATGCTGATTTATTTATAATCGTAAGAAGACTTTTCGTAAGTCTTCTTTTGTTTGTTATGTGCTCATGCGGCTATTCGCATTCTGACCCGTGCCAAAGTTCTATGTATGAGGAGTGCATGCGGAGGACGGAAAATACGGCTCTTGCCGATATTGTCTGCTCCGAAAAAGCAGTGTCCGAGTGCGAGGAATAAAGAACTTGTTCATTTTAGCAAAGCGTCGATGCATCCTTGCACTTGCTTGACGGAAAGCGGGATCGTGCCGCTTTCGAATGTGGCGATGAGGATCTTGCCGAGAACATAGCCACTCGCTGCATAGTGCGTGATTTTCTGAACGGCGTTCTCGGCGTAGTCAGGGTCGCCCATGAGGCCGAAGTGCTCCCAGATGATTTCTTCGCGGGTGCGAATGTCGAGGCAGGTGAAGTCTGGATAGAGCGTTCCCCAGCCTTTGATGCTTGTAGGGTATTCGTAGCGGTAGGGGATGTTTGCGCGTGCTAGTGCGTCTGCAATGATGACTTCGGATTTTGAACGCACGCGCACACCGCTTGCCGTGTAATACTCGGGGGCATTGATTTCAAATGGTTTGCCGGTGTAGGGGAGGTGACGCCATGCGGCGATAAAATCTTCGTCAGGTTCCCGAACGGGAGTGATGAGCGCGCGGCGACCTGGGTGGAGTTTTGTGTATGCGTCGTCGATTGCGTTTGGGGTGTAAATTGCGAGGAACGAGTCAATTGCTTTGATTTGTTTTTTGAGAATCGTCGCCGTGGCTTTGTTGTAATCGCGTTGCGCAATTGCCGCCGCCTTTCGGATTTGTTTGTGGGAAATGTATTTGCCCTTCGTATCGCCGCGTTCTGATACGATGTAGTATTGGAAGGAATTCCTGCATCGGTCTATTCGCAGGTTTCCGACGATGGCTTTTGACTTGGGAAACTGCGATAGCAGTTGTTGCAGTTCTGTCCTCTGAGATTGTACGAAACTTGTCAATGCGTCTAACGGAGTGTGGGTGTGTTCTTGTTTTTTCTGCATAATGATTTCCCCTTCTTGGTGAAGGCAATATACAATGAACTTGCTGTAAAAGCAAGCGTTTTGGAATAGCGTGTTCATTTTGCAAACAACAGTTATCAGCTTTTCAGAAAATATGCGAGGTAATCGCGTTTGAAAAATCTCGGGAAGCCAGTTTGTTACGCTTTGAACTGTTTTAAATGCGTTTGGAGCTTGGTTTGGGCGTTCTGTTGGAGAGGTGTACCTATAAATTTTATTGAAGTTGTTTTTTATAGGTACGAATGGTGTGTTGATGCTGAGAAAAATGATGTTGTTGAGAATAAACGTACCTATAAAAATAAGAGATTGTTGTTTTTATAGGTACGTTTTAAGGAAAAATGGTGAAACTTTAACGTTAGTTTGTTTGCTAACATGAAAAATGTACCTATAAAAAGACGTATTTGTGTGATTTATAGGTACGGTAGCTTGTATTACGATTGTGCCGTACCTATAAATAGTGGAAAATGCTCTGTTTATAGGTACGGCTCGGTGTTGCTGTTTCTGAAATTGATTAAATTCGGGGGCTATAAAACTGGATGGGCAAAGAGGGGCTAGTTTCCGCCGGTTGCGCGCCACTTCCAGGTAGAAGCGTCTTTCAATCCGTTGAAGTTGACTTTCGTGGTCCAATTATTCCCGCTCCATTTCTGCCAGAGGTGGATTACCTTTCCTTCTTTTGTCGAGATGACGTACTCTCTTGCTGTGCTGTTCTTGTCAGATGCTTCGTACATCTCGATGTTTGTGATGGTGACAGGGACTGTCTCGCTTATAAATTTCCTGCGCTTACGATTTAAGTAAGTGATGGTGGCAGGGCCTGTCTTGCTCATTTCGGTCGTCTCGACATCGGATGCGGCATAGTCGGGGATGTCGACGGGGATGTCGACGGAAACTTTCTTTAATTCAGGTTCTTCCCAGGTGAACTTGAACTCGACTTTGCCTTTTGTTGTTACGGGGAGGAATAGCACAACGTTGTCTTGAACATGGATCATCAAGCTTTCCCAGCTGGCCGGTTCTTTCTTGGTGTATGCTTTGGTTGTTTTGTCGGCGTTTTTGTAAATGAATCCGCAGTCGCCTTTGCTCTTGGAAAATTCGTCGATGGCGTTTTTGACTTTGGTCGCTTTTTCGTTGAGTTCCTTGAATTGCGCTACGTCGTCTTGGGCGCTTTCTTGCGTTTCGCTGGCAAGGCCTTGTTGTTGCTTTACCCATACGGCTTGCTGCATGGCGTATCCGGGCTGGTTTCTGATTTTTTGTGCCATTTCTTCGGTCATTTCAGGATTTGCGATTCGCATTTGTTCTGCTTGTGCGTAGGCGGCGTCTTTGCTTTTGGCTCCGCCGCTTTTGGTGGCGCTTGATGCAGAGGGCGTTACTGTATTTGCTGTTTGGTGTGCGGATGCACTTGCGAGGCCTGCATTTGTCTGATCCATTTCATTCATCAAGTTGACGATAGCTTTTTCGTTCGCCTTTACAACCTTGCAATCTTTCTGATTGGTGTTTGCTCTCAGTTCGGCGAAGGGATCGACATTCATCTTCTTTAGCATCGCCATTGTATTCGGATCTATGCCTGAACCGGCTCCGTTTTCGGCCAGAACGAGAGTGGCGCACTGGTTTATCATTGCATATTTTTCGATGCTGTTTGGCGCGGTGATGCCATATTTCTGGAGGATGGACTCCGCTTTTGCTTTCTCTTGCTTGCCAGCGTCTGCGATGTCATCGCGTGAGAGGCCGGCTTCGTTTAGGTCGGACTCTATTTGTTTTGATTCTTAATCCAGCTTTTAACGTCGGCATCGGTAACGTTAGTGGATTTTGCGTTTTGGCCGAACGCCGCTGATGCCGTGATAAATGCGGTGATTAGAATGAGCGATTTTTTCATTTTTCCCTCTTTTGTAGAAATAAATATACCATAATTTTGCAAGAGAGGGACTATCAAAAAAAGCCCCCGTGCGGGGGCTTCTTGTGGATGGGAAAAATTCTTTATTGCAAGAATCCGCTGCTTAGTGCTGTGGCGGGGATGATTATTGTGTTATCGTCAGGATCCGTGATGATGGCGGCACCGGAGAGATAGTTTATCCAATGCTCCTGAGTGCCGTATTTGTGATAACGTAAATCACGCCCGCCGGGACCGCTTATCATGCGATTGCTGGTGGAAATGACGAACGGAGCCAAGAACTGGTCGTGGGAGATTGCGATGGTTACTCCCGGTTTCATTTTATCGTAAGTGAAATGTTTCTTGATGACTTCTTGTGTTTTGTCGTCAATATCATGAAGAAATGTCTCGCAGGCGTTTTTCTGGTTGTTGTTGTCGTATTCTTTGTATGCAGCTCTTGAATAGGCTCCCCAACCAGAACTAACGTTGCCTTTACAAGTCTTTTTGAGGTTGTCGTCTTTATTGTTGACATACCAGCCGTCTAGCAAATCGTCATTTGTTATCTGGAATTCAGTATCATCTTTGTTGAACCATGCGTCTTGGCTGCCTACTTCTTGACCTTTACTTTTGGCAATGATCCATGCGGTTTGTTTGGCGCGGTAAAATCTTGTGTGCATATAGGAAAAGTCGTCGAGTTTCATTTCTTTTAACTTGTTGCCGACTTCTTTACATTGGTTTTCGCCCGTTGTGCTTAGTGTCCCGCTTTCGCTGGTATCTTCGCCGCGTGCTGCATGGCGTAGAATGAAGGTCACTTGTTCGTTGGAACGGAGACAGTATAAAATGTCGAATATGGGTACGAATTTATCTGTTGTGGAGCGGAGCGTCTTGCAGGCGTCGCTAAGAACTTCGACTTTGCTTATGACGTTTTCTCCGTTTTTGACGATAACCGGGGCGTCATTGCCGCAGGTGATTTCCACGCCGTTTTCGACTTCTTTTGCCGTGCATCCCTCGCCTTTGAGCGAGGCGAGCCATTCATCTACGGTGAGGTTCGGGTCTTTTTCCTTCGCGATGTCGAACGCGCTCTTGCCTTCCTTGCCGGGGTCTCCGTTTTTCACGGTGACGATCGTGCCGCCGCAGTTCAAGTCGTAACCAGTTCCGTCCGTCCGTTCATTGGCGGTGCAGCTGGCGCCATCGTTCCCCTTTTCGAGGATTCCTTCGAAATCCGAACCGCAGGTAATCTTGATGTTTCCGTTGGAAAGCGTTTCTCCCTTGCAGTTGTCGCCCTTGAGC
>CADCDO010000069.1 GCA_902800345.1 Fibrobacter succinogenes | reverse complement strand
AACGGGTTCTGCAAAGGGCAAGCGCATTCTCGAAGACTGGAATGATGCCCGTCCGAAATTTGTAAAGGTATTCCCGGTTGAATACCGTCACGCTTTAGCGATGGGAGGAAACAGGTAACAGGTATTAGGTATTAGGAAAAATTCACGGCAAAGCCGTCTATAAAAGATGTGCGAAACACATGAAATTTATCTACAACCTATAACCTTAACTTGGAGATTTGATATGCAGCAAATTAATCGAATTCAAGATGTTTACCGTCCGGTTGATGAACGTGTCAAGGACGTAAAAGAAGTAGAACGCCCGTTGACTGCGGTCGAGATCGTGGCGCAGGCTGGCCGTTGCTCGAATTGCGGCGTACCGTTCTGCCATGGTGCCGGTTGCCCACTCGGAAATCTCGTTCCGGAATTTAACGAAGCTGTTGCTGCAGGCGATATCCGCAAGGGTTACGACATCATTAGCAAGACGGCTTTCTTCCCGGAATTCACGGGACGCGTTTGTCCGGCTCTTTGCGAATCTTGCTGCACGCGCAACCTGAATGACGATGCCGTGATGGTGCGCCAGGTCGAAAAGTTCATGATCGAAACGGCGTTTGAAGAAGGCTGGGTGAGCCTCCCGAACGCAGAACTGAACGGAAAGACTGCCGCCGTGATTGGTGCAGGCCCTGCGGGCCTGTTTGCCGCCGAAGCGCTCCGTCGCAAAGGCTTTGCCGTTACAGTTTATGAAAAGCACGAAAAGCCGGGTGGACTTCTGCGTTACGGCATCCCGAACTGGAAACTTGAAAAGCAAGTGATTGACCGCCGCGTAGCGCTCCTCGAAGCAGCCGGCATCAAGTTTATTTGCAATACCGAAATCGGCAAGGACATTTCGGCGGAATACATCCACCGCAATTTCGATTACACGTTCCTCGCCATCGGAACGCCGAACGCCCGCGACTTGAAAATCCCGGGCCGAGAAGCCGAAGGCATTTATCTTGCGCTTGATTACTTGCATGGCGCCGAGATGCCTGACTGCAAGAATCCCGAAAAGTACAACGCCAAGGGCAAAAAAGTCCTGATCATTGGCGGTGGCGATACAGGTAACGACTGCGTGGGCAAAGCCATCCGCGAAGGTTGCAAGAGCGTACTCCAGGTCGAATTCATGCCGAAGCCTCCCGAGGAACGTTCCCCTTCGACGCCGTGGCCGGATTGGCCGTACTTGCTGCGCACAAGCTATGCGCACCACGAAGGCGGCGAACGTCGCTGGAACGTATCGTCCAAGCAGTTCATCGTCAAGGACGGTCACGTGGCTGGTGTCGAAGCAGTCCGTGTCGAATGGGATATGTCTCCGCTCGGCAAGCCGCTCAAGCCGAACGAAGTCCCGAACACGACAGAAATTATCGAAGCGGACCTGGTCGTGCTCGCGATGGGCTTCACGGGCGTTCCAGCCGAAGGTCTCGTGAACGACTTGGGCCTGAAACTCACGCCCCGTACGGCAATCATCCCGGATCCCTCACGTAACATTTACGCGGTCGGCGACTGTGCCAACGGTGCATCACTTGTGGTGCGAGCCATGGCGAGCGCCAAGCAGGTCGTGTCGAGAATTTAATATATCCTGGTTCTTAAACTATAGAGAATGACCGTTGAACCTCGGCCATTCTCTTTTTATATGTTTCGATAAAAGAAACCCTGGATTTTAATCCAGGGTATTTTAACAACACGCTTTCGAGTGCAAAATCGATTTAAGATTAATGCAACGAATCGAATGTGACTTTGCAAATCTGGTTTTTATCCGGCATAAAGTCTAGTTTTTCAAGAGAAGCCGTACTTATCTTTTTTGCAGCG
The DNA here is from genome assembly GCA_902800345.1 of Fibrobacter succinogenes. Taxonomy (GTDB): domain Bacteria; phylum Fibrobacterota; class Fibrobacteria; order Fibrobacterales; family Fibrobacteraceae; genus Fibrobacter; species Fibrobacter succinogenes_H. The sequence goes on along the minus strand of CADCDO010000069.1, from coordinate 12,002 downwards.
AACATATAGGGCGAAAGATTTTGAGAAACTGGTTTTTCCCATTCTGGTAAAGCGTAATAGAGATCAAAATCCACGTTCTTCGCTTTACTTGCCGTCATATAGCCGAACAAAGCGTGTTCAAAACTGTGTAAGGAAGTCTTCCAGTTATGGGCTTTCGGATATCTGGTTATAGGTTTGTTGGTCGCTCCATCCAGATAATGCCAAATTTCGCCATTTTCCTTATCGACCATGTAATCGAACCAATATCGATGAGTATTGTTGAGGTATTCGTAATACGTGGGATCGTGGATAGCGAGAATTTCGGCAGCTTGGTCCAGCTCGGCGAGAATCCACCATTCCTTATCCTTGTCAAGAACATTGTCTTTAACGTATCTTCTAGCCCATGAACCGTTTTCGGGCAAATAAGCATGTCTTAAAATCTTGTCGATGTTCTTTCTGGCAAATTGAATGTAGAAGGGGTCTTTTAGCAATTCGCCAACCTTCAAGATGACCCAGAACGTCTTTACGGAATGGCCGAAGTCGGTATGGTCTGTCCCAAGTTGCATGGAATGAGCATCGCTGTCAATACCCCAGAAAAAGTCATAGCGTTCGCTATAGAACTGCGTGATAAGGATATCGACGACCTTTTTCATGTCCTGAAGCCATTGTGATTTGAACGGTTCCGGCAGGGCAGGGGTGAGCATGAGCATGTACGCATAAAGTTGATCGAGCTGAGCCACAATCTGAACTTCGGAGTCGTTCTGGCAACGAGGCATCCATGTCAGATAGCCCCTAGAGTCATCCATATAAACGTTGAAAATATAATCTTTCAACTGAATAATTCGATATAAGACCGTCTTGTCATGCGTCAAGAAGTAATACATACCAAGCCCGGTCAACCCATAAGCTAAATCCTGACTTGTACGTTTCAAGTTATCAGGATCGAGGGTTCCTGTTTTTACATTTTTTGTAACATGCATACCGTAGTTGCCGTCAAACATTTCCATTAACGCCATTGCGCCTTTACGGCATACTTCAAGATAATGCTTGTTTCCGGTCATATGGAACGCAATTCCGAAAGCGTATGTAAGACGGGAATGCGCTCTGATATAAATATTGTCAGGATCGACCAGTCCATTTGTGTCATCAGACTGTATCGCTTCTTTAAATTCATCGGGCCATTCATCTTGATTCTGCGGTAGAATTTTCCCATCGTTTGTGACGTATGTAGGGAAAAGACCATCCTTCATATCTGTGATATCTTTTTTATCCCAGAATTTCATCAGATCTTTGACGACATGGATTTTCCATATCTCGGGCGGGATTGCTTTTTCAAGCAGCTTATCGACATCGAACCCTTTTTCACCTATTTTCATTTTTGATTACCTCATATGTTTTGATTATTTTGTTACAGTAAATGTCCAAATCGGCGGCTGATCTTCCCGTGACTACATCCCTGTCTGCATAGACATGAGATTCATCGGGAACAAAGACAGCTCCTGCGTTTAAAACATCGGAAAGCACAACAGTATGGCAAATAACCTTACGCCCTTTTAAAAGTTCTGGACACGGAGTCATGAGCCAGAGTGCATGGCAAAGAAAGCCCTTTACAATAAACGGGTTCATCATGGCGCTTGCCATAAATCTTACAGCCGATGGGGAACGAAGTTCTTCGACACTACCTAGATTTCCCATAGGGGGAATTTCTCGCAAACGGCAGGCTACATAGTTTGCTGCGCAAAGGACGATTGCGTAATCATTGGGATTTGCATCAGCCACGTCTTTATTGACCGTTAACGTTTCGGGCATTTTCCCGGGTTCCGTTACATCGCTTACAAGTGTTCGTTCCTGCTTGCCCCAAAGGTATGTCAGCAATTCAACTTCTGCGCCAAGATTTCCGAAAAATTTTTTGTATTTGTTTATCTCGTCAGGAATGTACTCCGTTTCAACGAGTACGGCTATTTTTTTCCCGGACAAAATTCTTTTTTTGGGTTTCATCGACCCTTCCCCTTAAAATGAACATGTAGTGGAAAATGCTTTGCAAAAAGCAATTTTCTTTTTCAATATAACGAAAAAGGCGTAAGTTTCGCGTATGAAAATTTTAATTAACGTAGGAAGGCGGTATATCAAAACAAGCAATCCTCGTTCTACAACGCTTTATTCCATAATTAAAATTCAATAACAGTTTTACAATTTATGTAAAACTCTTTTATTGTTTTTACATAATTTGTAAAATTTTTCAATTCATGAAAATTCACTAATTTTTAAAATCATCGATTTTAACTCAAAAACGCCACTTTTTTCGAAAAATGTAAAAATGGCATGATTTTTGCATATCACGGCAAAAAGGATTACATTTTATGTCATTAAAATTTTCAAAATGGACTGGACTCGGCAACGATTTCGTCTTGGTCGAACCCGGTGAATCATTTGATATGACCCCAGGCAAGGCTCTTGAGCAACGCGTCATAGAACTTTGCGACAGGCGTTTCGGCATCGGTGCGGATGGAGTCGTCGTCGTGACTCCCGTCAACGTCGAGAGCAACGAATTCGAGATGCGCATTTTTAACGCAGACGGTTCCGAAGCGGCCATGTGCGGCAACGCCACCCGCTGCGTGGCAAAGTTTATCCAAAGTCGCGGATTGAGCCAAGCATCGGAATTTTCCCTGCACACCAAGAGTGGACTTGTAAAGCCGTCCGTTTTGCCGGACGGTCGCGTTTGCGTGAACATGGGGCTCCCGCGTGATTTCTTGGGAACGATCAAGCTCACGGCTGACACTTTTGATTTTACGGGCGAAACCGTTTCGATGGGCAATCCGCACACCGTTATTTTTGTTGATGATATCGAAAAAATCCAGCTTGAAAAATGGGGGAGTATCCTCGAAGTCGATAAGATTTTCCCGGACCGTTGCAATATTGAATTTGCCCAAGTTATCGACGAAAAAACAATTCGCATGCGCGTCTGGGAACGCGGTTGCGGCGTAACGATGGCTTGCGGTACAGGCAGTTGCGCGACGCTTGTTGCCGCCCAGCGAACAGGGAGAATCGGCCTGGAAGCAGACGTCGTTTTGGATGGTGGAACGCTCCACATCAAGCACGAAGAGGGCGGTCCCGTCTTTATGACCGGTCCCGCGAAGGAAGTCTTTAAAGGTTTTATAGAACTTAGAGCTTAGCAAGTTCCTCTAATTTTAAGAGCGAAGCGGGCTAAGTTCTGCAAATTGCGGCAAAGCCGCGCAAAACACATTTATGAATATACTCAATACAAACTATGATCTTCTTCCTGGCAGTTACCTTTTTTCGACTATCGCCAAAAAAATCAAGGAATACCAGGGCACTCACGAAAACGCAGACATCATCCGTCTAGGAATCGGCGATGTCACGTCTCCAATTATCCCGGCCGTGATCGAGGCGATGCACAAAGCGGTGAACGAAATGGGCGTCAAGTGGACGTTCCGCGGTTACGGTCCTGAGCAAGGGTATGATTTTCTTCGTGAAGCGATTATTCGTGGCGAATATACGTCTCGCGGAATCGATATAGATCCAGACGATGTCTTTGTGAGTGACGGTTCCAAGTGCGATGTCGCGAACATCCAGGAACTATTCTCTGCCGATGCAAAAATAGCGATTCCGGACCCGGTTTACCCGGTATATCTCGACAGTAACGTAATGGCCGGGCGCGCCGGCACTTTGCAGGCTGACGGGCATTTTTCCGAAGTGACCTATCTTGCATCGACCGCCGAAAATAACTTCCAGCCGGACTTGCCCAAAAATCCGGTACAATTAATTTACCTTTGCAGCCCCAACAACCCGACGGGCACCGTTCTTTCTCGCGAAACGCTCCAGAAGTTTGTGGATTACGCAAATGAAACCGGTGCAATTATTTTGTTTGATGGAGCCTACAACTGTTACATCCGTGACGAAAACCTTCCTCATTCTATTTACGAAATTCCAGGTGCTCGTACTTGTGCGATTGAATTCCGCAGCTTCAGCAAGACCGCTGGATTCACGGGCGTTCGTTGTGCATACACAATCGTTCCGCACGAACTCGGAAAGCTCCGCTCGATGTGGAACCGCCGCCAGTGCACCAAGTTCAACGGCGTAAGCTACGTGACACAGCGCGCCGCCGAAGCCATTTACACGCCCGAAGGCTGGGAACAGACGAAGGCCGTCATCAGCGGTTATATGGAAACAGCAACGATGATCCGTAAGGAACTCTCGTCTTGCGGCTACACCGTTTTTGGTGGCGAACATGCTCCTTACATCTGGTGGAAGTTGCCCGACGGTGAAAAATCATTCGACTTTTTTGACCGCCTGCTTGCGACATGCGAAGTCGTCGGGACGCCGGGTAGTGGCTTTGGGCCGTGCGGCGAAGGCTATTTCCGATTGACTGCGTTCGGCGACCATGAGCAGACGAAGGTAGCGCTACAACGAATCAAGGAGAGGTTGTAAATAGGTTGGGGGGGTATGGGGTCGGGCTTCGCCCTCTGGGGTCGCTACGCTTGGGCTATGAGGTGAGGTGAAGTTAGGCACCGAAGGTGCGACTATAAAACCCCATACCTCAGAGGGAGCCGTAGGCGACCGTGCTCACACCCCATAGCTTCTAACCACAAACCACTGTTTACTAACCACTAACCACTTCCTACTTCCCACTAACTAATTTCTATCTTACAAATTATGAAACAACCCATTGGTCCAGAAATATCGGTCGTTCAAAAAATCAGTACCATCATTATCCACGAAAGGAATGTCGAAAAACTTTTGGATAATGTGCTCACGATTTTGGACACCGACATGGGAATGCTGAACGGAACGTTTACGCTGTTGTTCGGCAACACCCTGAAAATCGAAGCTTCGCACGGCCTTGACGAAAAGAAAAAGCAGTTGGGGCAGTACCAAGTGGGCGAGGGCATCACCGGGCACGTGGCCGAGACGGGCCGTAGCCATGTGATTCCCGACTTGCGCAAGGATTCTCGATTCCTGAACCGCACGGGAGCCCGCAATTACGACTCCCAGGTCGCATTCATCTGCGTCCCGCTGATTCATGACGAACAAATCATCGGAACGCTTTCTGTCGATAGACCTGTTGACGTGACGACGGACCTGGACCGTGACGTGGCACTTTTGGAAATTATCGCAAATATCACGGGCGATGCCGCAAGCGAATGCCAGACCATGCTCGTTGAACGCCAATCGTTGCTTGACGAAAACCAAAAGTTGCGCGACATGCTTAGCGGCAAGCCGGACGACCTTGTCGGGAACTGCCGTGAAATGCAGATTGTGTATGAACAAGTGCGTCAGGTCGCATCGTCTGATGCTACCGTCCTGATTCGTGGTGGAAGCGGAACCGGCAAGGAAATGATTGCCCGCGCCATAGTCAAGCTTTCAGACCGCAAGGACAAGCCGTTTGTGACGCTCAACTGTGCCGCACTCCCCGAAAATCTAGTCGAAAGCGAACTATTCGGTCACGAAAAAGGGGCGTTTACGGGCGCCATCAGCATGCGCAAGGGACGTGCCGAAATCGCCGATGGCGGTACGCTATTCCTCGATGAAATTGGTGATTTGACGATGCAGACGCAAGTCAAACTGTTGCGTTTTTTACAAGAACGTACATTTAGCCGCGTCGGCAGTAACGAAGAACTCCATTCCAATGTGCGTTTCTTGGCAGCAACCAGCCGCAACCTCGAAGAGCTCATGGAAAAGAAGCTTTTCCGCGAAGACTTGTTCTACCGTCTGAATATTTTCCCGATTTCGATGCCGGACTTGGCCAAACGCCAGAGCGACATTATCTTGCTTGCAGAACATTTCATCGAAAAGATGAACCTCAAGTACAATAAGAAAATTGCGCGCCTTTCGACAACGGCTATCAATCTTTTGATGAGCTATCACTGGCCGGGCAACGTCCGTGAACTCGAAAACTGCATTGAACGCGCCGTGCTTACCGCGACGGACGACTGCATCCACAGCTACAATCTTCCGCCTTCGTTACAGACGAGCCTCAGCACAAGTGCCGGGAAAATCATTACGGACCATGCTCCGCTTGACGTGATGATGTGCAATTACGAAAAGGAACTGATTACCGAAGCCATCAAACGCAATGACGGTAATATTTCGGCGGCAGGCCGTGAGCTCGGTATTTCTCCGCGAATGATGAACTACCGCATGAACAAACTTGGATTGATTACAAAATAAGATGTTCGGTTTTTATAGAATCGCATCCGTATGTCCAACTTTAAAAGTGGCCGATACGGAATTCAACACTGATGAAATTATCCGCTGCGGTCACCTCGCTAAAAACGAAGGAGCCGCAGTTGTCGTTTTCCCGGAACTTTGCATTACGGGTTATACCTGTGGCGATTTGTTCCATCAAGAACTTTTGCTAAAAAAATCGCTTCGATCGCTTTTGAAAATAGCAAAAGAGTTTGACGATACCGATATGATTGTTGCTGTCGGACTTCCGCTCCGAATGTTCGGCAAACTCTACAACTGTGCCGCTCTAGTACAGCATGGAAAAGTCATCGGAATTACACCGAAAATTCACTTGCCGAACCAGCGTGAATTTTATGAAAAGCGGCACTTCAACAGCGGGCGAGATTTGTTGAACTATACGACTTGCGCTCGGATTGAAGGCGTTCGAAATGCTAGTGGACCGCTTACTTATTCGTTTGAAGGTATCGACGATGTCCCCGTGACAAATTTTTTCACGTTGAAAGCCCGCTTAAACGATCAAGGAAAAACAAGCGCCCGCAAGAAATCTTCTGAAAACGATTCTTCAGAAATCCGCATTGGCATGGAACTTTGCGAAGACCTTTGGACACCTTCGCCCCCAAGCGGGGAACTTGCCTTGGCGGGTGCGAATGTCATCTTAAATTTATCTGCAAGCGATACTCTTGTATGTAAAGGCGACTACCGCCACAATCTAGTGATGAACCAATCTGCTCGCTGTATGGCCGCGTACGTCTATGCATCGGCTGGAGTACATGAATCTACGACAGACATGGTCTTTAGCGGTCATTTGATGATTGCCGAAAATGGCTCGATGCTTGCCGAACGCAGGAATTACAACCGCAAAAGCGAAATAATTTATGCAGACATCGATGTTGAACGTCTGAACATGCAGCGTTTGAGCGAAGGAAATTTTCAGGATTTTGACTCGACGGACTATTTTTTCCATGCGTCTCATTTTTCGCCGTTGCCAGTCGTAGTGAAAAATGCCAGTAATCCAGCGGATGGTTTGAGATACCGTTATATTTCACCGACACCGTTCGTGCCAAATGATTTTTTCCACCGCGACGCCAACTGCTCTGACATTTTCAATATACAATGTGCAGGACTAGCCAAACGTTTGGAATCTTCGCACGCCGAACGTGCTGTAATCGGACTTAGCGGCGGTTTAGATTCTACGCTTGCGTTGCTTGTCGTTGTGGAAACATACAAATTGCTGAATCGACCGCTAAGGGATATTCTCGTAGTGACGATGCCTGGATTCGGGACGACAAAACGAACGAAGAATAATGCGGTCGCCATGGCCGAACTTTTGGGCGTTGAACTCCGAACGATAGACATCAAGCAATCGTGTCTCCAGCATTTCAAGGATATCGGCCACGACGCGGCAAAACTTGACGTGACGTACGAAAACGTCCAAGCTCGTGAACGTACAAAAATTTTGATGGACTTGGCGAATAAGGAAGGCGGCATTGTCGTTGGAACTGGCGACCTTTCCGAGATTGCACTCGGTTGGAGCACTTACAACGCCGATCACATGTCAATGTACGCCGTGAACTGCGATATTCCCAAAACGCTAGTACGTCATGTCGTGGCATGGTACGCAGACCACGTGCTGAATTTTTTGCCGATGGAATTTGCAGATTCGTTAGCATCGGTTCTCCGCGACATTCTGGACACGCCCGTTTCGCCAGAACTTTTACCCGCAGACAATAACGGACAGATAGCGCAAAAGACGGAATCCATTCTCGGGGCTTACGAAATCCACGATTTCTACCTGTACCATTTTACAAAATATGGCGCAGAGCCATTGAAAATGCTCTATCTTGCCGAAAAGGCCTTTGGTATTGGCGACGTGCTCCCTGCGAATGCGTTCCCCGCAAGATTCTCCCATGAAGAACTCGTCCGCGTCTTGAAAATTTTCCTAAAGCGATTCTTTACGCAACAGTTCAAGCGCAGTTGCATTCCAGATGGTCCGAAGGTGGGAACGATTTCGCTTTCACCACGAGCCGATTGGCGCATGCCAAGCGAAGCCTCTTTTGCCGACTGGCTCAAAGAACTGGAAAATTTCTAAGCCGTACTACAGCTACAAACCAAAGCCGTCTCGCACGGCATTTTTTTTATTTCCCGTTTTAAAACAGCCCTTTTGGCAAAAAAATGTTACCAAATCTCAGAAAAAAACTTTTTTGGTAGCATAATTCACGAATAAACTAATCAATTTTAGTGTCTAAACGGGTTTTGTGCACTGTGATATGTTACCAAATTAAAGAAAAGTACGAATTTGGTAACACGAAACCAGCCTTTTCAATGAGAAAATCAACAGATAAATTAAAAAATATGCTACCAAAATCAAAAAAAATCTCATTTTGGTAGCATAAAATCACAAAAAACGCCTCGAAAAATCGTAAAACCCCGGAACATTCGTTCCGGGGCATTTTAGTCAACAGAGATACTTTTTATAGTTGTTAGTTATTGGTTGTTAGTCGTTAGTTTAAGGCTTGGTACCTTCGGTACAGTTTACATTAACTATCGACCACTGACTAATAACTAAGTACTAAATTACATGTTGCTGAAGATTTGGAATCCGCTGTAAGCTTCGCAACCATGTTCGCTTTGGTCTAGACCGCGCATTTCTTGTCTTTCCGTGACACGAAGGCCGATCGTCTTCTTAATCGCAAGGAAGATTACGCTTGCGGCAGCAAAGCAGGGGAGTGCGTAGGCGATAACGCCGATAGCTTGAGTGCCGAGAGTGTAGGAACCCGTCATGTCGAAGAGACCGACTGCGAGAGTGCCCCAGACACCGTTCACGAGGTGAACTGAGAGGGCACCGACCGGGTCATCCAAGTGCAAGCGATCGAAGAGGAAGACTGCACCGACGACGAGCACACCAGCGATAGCACCGATAATCCAGGAAGAAAGCGGGGTGACAACGTCAGCACCGGCGGTGATAGCGACGAGACCAGCAAGGCATCCGTTGAGGGCCATCGTGGCGTCCGGCTTCTTCGAAACAATCCAGCTCGTGAGCGTTGCGGTAATGATGCCAGCGACAGCGGCGAGGTTCGTGGTCACGAGAATCCAGCTAGTAGCTTTCGGGTCGCCGTTAAGAGCAGAACCGGCGTTGAATCCCCACCAACCGAACCAGAGCATGAACACACCGACCGTGGCGAGCGGAATGTTGTGAGCCGGGATGGCGTGAACCTTTCCGCCGACATACTTACCGATACGCGGTCCGAGAATCATCACGCCAGCAAGAGCAGCCCAGCCACCCACAGAGTGCACGAGCGTAGAACCGGCGAGGTCATGGAAACCATGAGCGCCAATGGTAGAAAGCCAGCCACCGCCCCATGTCCAGCTACCCACGATCGGATAGACGAACGCAACGTAGATAATCGTGAAAATCAAGAAAGAATGGAGCTTGATACGTTCAGCCACGGCGCCAGAGACAATTGTTGCAGCTGTGGCGGCAAACATAGCCTGGAAGAGCCAATCCGAGAACAGCGTAAAATGTCCGTTGTAGGCGGCGGTGAAGTTTGCCGGATTTGCCCAGTCGCCAATGCCAAAGCCCGAGAATCCGAGCCAGCCGGCGATAGCGTTGAAGTTGCCCGGGTACATCAGGCCGAAACCCAATGCAGCGTACATCGTGATGCCGATTGCCGGCACGGCGATGTTCTTGAAAGCGACGTTTGCAGAGCATTTTGCACGCACAAGGCCTGCTTCGACACATGCAAATCCGAGACCCATGATAAACACCAACATGGCGCTAATCATGATCCAAATATTTTCCGTCATAAAAATGGCGTCGTTGACGGTTGCGACAGATGCTACTTCGTTCATTTGATTAAATCCTTTTTGAAAATTTGAGGTGTGAGGTATGGGGTCGCTCGCAAGCTCGCTTTGAGGTCGCCATGCAGAGCATGGCTTGGGTTTTAATTAGGCACCAAAGGTGCGGCTCAGAGGGGCGAAGCCCCGAGCTCATACCCCAAAGCGAAGCGTGCCCATTGCTATTTATCCAATCGCCTCCGGGCCTGTTTCGCCGGTGCGGATACGGATGCACTGTTCAAGCGCAGTAACAAAGATTTTTCCATCACCGATGGCGCCCGTGCGAGCACCAGCGATAATTGCATCAATACAGGGCTGCACAAAATCATCATTCACTGCAATTTTTAAACAAATTTTCTTGAGCAAATTAACTTCTGTCACAACGCCACGGAAACGTTGGTTGTAGCCTTTCTGCTGACCGCAGCCCAAAACGTTTGTAACGGACATCTTGAAGATGTTCCTCTCATATAACGATTGTTTTACATTATTTAGTCTTTCTGGTTGTATGTAAGCTGTGATGAGCTTCATTCTTGTATCCTTTTTTTGGGGTTCCTTTTTGTTCGCTCATAGAAATGCAAAAAACGTGCCAAAAAATTTCGGGATATCAAAAATGCCCGCGAACCCTTATTCTATGCGGGTTCGCGGGCGATGTGGGGGAGGAATATCTCTTAAATGAAAGATTTACAAGAAATGTAATATTTGATTTTTATTTACAAACCATGAAATTTTTACGCAAAATCAGCCGCAATAATCTTGCTAACATCGGCTTTACCCAAATCAGACAATGATGCAAGACGGTTCGCCTGCCTTTCGATTACCTTTTCGAAAAGGTTGCGCACGTAGCGCCCGTTTCCAAAATGGCTATCTTTTTCGCGTACGGCCGCTGCAATACGTTTTTTCATAGCGACCTCGGCATCATAGTCCATTTTATAGTCGTACTTCGACAAAAGTAACTTGAATATTTCTGACAGCTCATCTTCCGTGTAATCGGGAAATTCGATATACCTGTTGAATCTCGAAGAAAGCCCAGGATTGGAGTTTACAAAAGTTCTGATTTCGTTCGTGTATCCGGCAATGATGACAACGAGCCTATCGCGGTCATCTTCCATGCGCTTGAGGAGTGTGTCTATCGCTTCTTGACCGTAATCGTTCTCGGCATTTTTCGAGAGCGTGTAGGCTTCGTCGATAAACAAGACTCCATCGAGAGCGCTGTCGATAACTTTATTCGTCTTGATCGCTGTTTGCCCCATGTAGCCGGCGACCAAGTCCGCACGCGACGTTTCCACCAAATGCCCTTTCGCTAGAATTCCCAAGTCTCTGAAAATTTCGGCCATGATTCGCGCAATCGTTGTCTTGCCCGTTCCGGGATTTCCAGAAAACACAAGATGGTAAGAGGTGGGCGGCACCGAGAATCCCTTTTTCTTGCGTTCTCTCTGAATCTTGAGGAAATTGCGGAAAGTGACAATCTCGCGTTTTACCGAAGCAAGCCCAATAAGTTCGTTCAAGCGCCTCATGACATCCGCACTTACAATATTATCGGACTTGTCGGCAGAAACATTTGCAGAGACTACGCTGCTCAATGCATTCTTGTAGTTCACTTGACGCGTCGAACACCTCACATATCCAGTAGTGCGAACAAAGGAACGGTAATTTCCAATAAAACGTTCCAAATGCTGCAACCACTGGACTTCCTGCGGAGTCAGCTTCCGGTCGATGTTCGCAAGCGCCGCCGAAAAATCGTACATCAGCCGCATGTACTTGCGGACGGCATCCGGCGAGAATTCAGCAAAAATCGAAGCGAAAAGGAAAATTTCTCCCGAAGCTTCAATCTGGGCGTGGTTTTGTTCCAAATTGCGGAGCAATTCGTTCAATTCAATCACTCTATCGACGAACGCAAGGCGCAAAAGGCGCAGAAGCAGTTCGACAAGGCGGTGGAACATTCAAACGCTCACAAGTTCAACAGCGCAAGGTTCGCGCTTCGC
>CADCDO010000068.1 GCA_902800345.1 Fibrobacter succinogenes | reverse complement strand
AATACTCAAGTGTTCTACCTTATCATAATCGACATCAGCATAAAAAGCTGCGAAAATCTCACGATCTGCTTGTCGTTTTGCCTCTTCAATGGACATATTGTTTTGTTCCATCAGAGTCTGGACACGTTCATATTCAAGATGAGTAAGCAAATTTATATTCACTTTCGGCTGTTTACTGACATCAGCAAGAGCCTTCATGAATATCGAACCGTTTGACTTTTTCCCGGTAACCTCATTGCGGTAATATCCGTTCACTTCAAGCAAAGCATACGGATGATCCAGGGCCACATTTTCGATAGAAAAATCGCCCCTGTCATTTATCACTTTCCCTCTAAAGCTTTTGCCAGTTTGCGCAAGCGATTTTCCGTCAAGCTCCTGCATCGTAACCGATGAACCTTCCAAAAAAGGTCCCTTCTGAGAAACACCGTTAACTATTCCGTCAAAAGTTCCATTGCTACCAGAAACATTTTCTGACGAACATGCCCAAAAGAATGTTCCAACGAGAAGAATCATTCTAGACACAATATTTTTTTTGCAGTACATCATCTTAGCGCTCCTTAATAATCGTATAAATCCGCATCTTTAACACAACGAACAGAATGTTTTTCCAACTTATCATCCAACAACATTCTCACTTCATATCTATTATGCTCATTTGTATTCATGTTCACCGCATATCCTGCCGAGATATTCTCACCCCAAGAATTTACAAAGGTCCCCGCAGAACTTGTCCAATAAGTATTTTTTTTGTCTTTTCCAAACAATTCGTAGTATGACAAATTTCCTCTATCAACATTGTAATATTCCACATTCTGTGAACCATCCTCAGAAAGAACGTTAGAAGGATCATCCCCCTGCAGCGAGAAAATACCCCTCCACTCTTCAATACTAGGCAATCGCCATCCTTCAGGACAAGCATTTTCTACAGCATCGTTCCAAGAATAGAGCGAATCGCCATTATAACGCACATTTTCAACAAAGACATAAATTCGCAGCATAAGGGAATTCATCATTTCATTATCGATATAGTCAAATGAAACATCTGTATAGTGATACAATTGATTATCTCGTGAATCACTCATAACTTCATATTCTAGTATAGCCGCAATATCAAGGACACAGCGAACATAGGCTAATTCAGAGGAATACGGCCTGATTTCTGCTGTAGATGAATCTATCCATAGAACATATTTCGTACCGACAGAATCATCCGAAGAAATCCATAGCGCCGTATTTTCGTTCAAACCTTCATTTTCACCATTCCCCCCTAACAAAGCTTGAAATCCCCAAATATTACGCTTATAATCGTTCATCACAAGCAGAGAATCTGCAGCATTCTTGCCCGCGCCACCATAATACTGTAAAAGATTTTCAACCTCACCATATTTAGGCAAACGGTATCCGTTCGGACACGCTTTCAAAGCTGTTCTATAATCATAGAGCATTCCATACATTTTGCAATATCTGGGTACGTCACGATAGCACGCATTTTTTGCATTAACCGTATCATGAAAATCATATTCCAAATTTTTATTCCGCCAATAAACATCCCCAAACAGCACATTTTTAAGATATTTAGAATATTCACTATTTTCATCCTTAAATTCAACCGGATCCTCCGCAAGATACCATCGGCATCCGGTACCATCATCAGTACATCTGTAATCATTATTAAAGTAGCATACAAACTCTTTATTATAGTATTTGCTATGAATATTGGTAACTTTTTTCATATCTCCAGAATGATTTCTATCACACGGCCCAAGATTGTATTCCTTTGTCCAAAATACATAAAGAAGACCATTTATATAAGGAGCGTACAAGTATGGCGGTTCATCACGTAAATTCCACGAATTCACATTATCATAGATTTTTGACAATATTGTATGCTCTACATCTTTCTTATATTCTTCACTTTCAAGTTGATAAGCCCAATCCGCAACTTCGCCCTTTTCTGGGCCGTGCCATTCACCACGTTCTGCAAAAGAACGAGCAGCCAAAGCGAGGCGTTCAGAAAAGTCCGCAACAGAGCCATTCCCCAGCATCAGCACACTCAAAGCAAACAACGCATCAGAACCATCTTCTTCTCCAGAAAAAACATTCATATCTTCCGGAGATTGCCAATCTTTTGTGAAACCGAACGACGAAAAAATTTCTGACTCAGCCTGATTTTTAGCATCTGCAAAAGACATGCCCTGTTTCTGAACAAGATTAAGAACACGATCCGTCTCTAGATGCGTAAGAACATTTACATTGACATTGTTACGATTCGTCAAATCCGTAAGGGCGTTTAAAGAAATCATCCCCTCAGAATTTTCTCCAGTAACTTCGTTACGAAAATAGCCGTTCACCTCAAGCAAAGCGTACTGAGAAGCAAGATTCACATTCTTGACAGAAAAATCTCCCAAATTACTTTTTACGCTTGTCTTGAAACTTCTACCTGTTTGAACTAAAGTTTTTCCATCGAGTTCCTGAATCGTCACCGAGGACCCCACCAAGAAAGGTCCCTTCTGCGTTACACCTGCAATTTCACGATCTTTAATCGCGACAATGCCTTCGGCTTCTTCGCTTGTGCCACCTGCCATATTGTTTTCGGAGCAGGCAAAAAATAAAGCTATAATTGAAAATAAAAACAGAAATTTCATATTTTCTCTCGCTCGTTTAAACTCAATTTATTTTTGATTAACTCTTACAGAAGCGCCATTGCAAATATTTTCCGTCAACGGGAAAAGTTGCATATTCAAACGGCAAACTTTTTCTACATTCTTGTCCTCAGAGACAATCGACACAATGCGTTTGCGACACTGGGCAAGTTCTTCAGCAACTTTCGCAAAGCCTTCCGCAGACACGCCCATGGTAATGCCGCTAAAATTTCGTTCCGAAATAGGCAATTTGTCCAAAGCATTAAGCGCAAATTCACCCATCTGGCGCAACAGCGAATGAACGGCCACCGCAACCACATTCAATCGCCCCGTCGAAAGCGATAGATTCGTTTGGTGGTAATGCCCCTTGATATCACGCGTCAAAAGCCCCGCTTTCATCAAAAAGCTTAAGCTTTCACTGACATCCGCTGCAGAAATCGGAGGCCTGCATAATTTGGCAATTTCATTCGGCTTCGCGCCCGGCATCGCTACAGCAAGTTCACGGACAACAGAATGTTTCCACGTTTCGTAGTAGGTGTAAAGTTCGCTTCCGAGAATTTTCACACGGTTGGCTTCACAGAGCGCTTGCATTTCTTCAAAACATTTCTTCTTTTCGAGATCAGTTTTCGCCCGTTCATAACGCACCATCAAGACAAAATAATCCCGCTCAAACTCGGGTAAGTTCATTGCCCGAGCCGTTCTTCTCGCCCCTTCTTCGCGAAGCCGCATCTTGCCATCGCAAACAAGTTTCAAATGCGCCCCCGAAGCAAACCCCGCCAATTTTGCAAATTCGCGCCACGTAAACGCGGAACAGCGCTTTCGTTCGTGATAGTAATCCAACAAATATTCGCGATAATCTTTGTATTCGGTAACAGGCTTCATGATCATAAAAATAAAAAAATGCGCCAAGCATCGCAACATTGTTTTAAAAACAAAAATGGCTTTTTTAAGCAAATTTCAGCAATTTAAAAAAAAATATTTAAAAAAAAATCAAAATTATAAACAAAAATACGTTTTTTTTAAACAAAAATGCCCCGGAAGGCGTTCAGCCATCCCGGAGCTTAAAGTTCTTAAAAAAGCGCGTTAGTCCGCCGCCGCAGCCGAATCAGCAGACATTTCAGCATTTTAATCCATCAAATTCCAGCGTTCAAGGTCAGAATCGCATTGGTACTGCAATTCTTGCTTGAGCACCTGACCGTTCGGGAAAACAATCGAATCTACGACAGTCGCGAGCTTGCCATTATTGGCAAACTCGCACGTTTCCGTGATATACATGTTAGCTAACTTTGTAGAAACACTACTTTCTGTCGTAATAGTTTTATCTTCGTCACATTCACCATTAGACTTTATGTAAATGCGGGAACGTTCTACACAGACTTCTCCATTTTCGATATCACAGCCAGACCAGTCCCATTTAACATCACAGTAGCCAGACATGTACTTATCAAGACTATCAGTATCAAAACGGGCGAATTGGTATTTAGGATGATCCGTATCGGAATCAAGAACCAATGTCGCAAAAGGAGTTCTTGAATCACCATATTGATTTAACGGAACAACGACGGCTCTGCAAAAATTACCCATCGAAGAAGAGTTAAACCATGTCCAGCCCGACGATGTATAAATATAGATAGGCGTTATCGAACCTCCAAAGAAATGGACAAAAGTCTCGCCATCGCAGATATCGCCTATTTCAGCAGTCGCAGGACAATGAACATCTTCATCTGACACGTTTTTCCATTTATTAGCAGAACATTTGAAATATAATCCGTACAAAAACTTATAGGGATAATAACGGAATTCCAGAACGGAACCTTCATTTTCGGCATTGCATTGTTTTTCAACCCAAGCATTACCAGCGCTATCTACACTCGTATAAACAGAAATATCGGTCCCTGCAAAATCATTAGACATTCTTTCTTTTAAAGTATCGGTTATGTCCATATAACTCTGGAAATACTCTATTTTTCCCTTATCAGAAACGACAAGGCAAAGCTCATTACGTCCTTCCCTTCGGCACTTTTCTTGTATTTCCGCAGCCGAAGGACTGGGGTTACTTCCAGCATCGTCACTGCAAGCCGTGAGTGACACCATCGAGAATGCAGCCATCGCTGCAATTGCAGAAAATGAAGTTTTACCGAGCATTTTCATGAGTCCTTCCTGAATTGTGATTATTCTTTGAAATTTCAAACAACTTTTATCATTAATTTACAATTAATTTTTTTTGAAAACACATTTTAAGGAAAAAAAATTTAAGCGGTAAAACGACTATATTTGTTCACGCGTATCATCAACCATACCTCCGCCATAACCGTATCATGAAGATACAGTCTTGAGAAATTTGGACTTACCAAAAAACGGGAAGGCAACTTGCAATCCCGGGCTTAATGACCATCATTCCACAATTACCCCATAATCCCCCCCCAAAGCACCGTTCTTAAACGTAAACCAAAGTTTTACAGTCGATAAAAACGGGATCCGCGGGACGGAATAGAGACAATTATTCCCAATATCCACGCTGTTGTGGTCATCTATACGCGATTCTCTCTCTGTAAACAATTTTTTCTTAACATTTCACCTTTAATAAAATATTTTTAAGTCGTTGAACCTCCACGTTTTATTATAATTTTCTCATGCTTCTTAAGAAATCCTGCATTCTTGCGTCCATGATTTTAGCGCTTTCGACCAGCGCACTAGCCCAGTCCAGTTCCGATGATGACGACTGGCTTTCAGCGGATTCGCCCAGCCCATCCACGACAAGTGAAAAGCCCGCCGGCACCTACGACGGGTCTACCGATAGCGAATTCGCAAACGACGAAGAATATGCAAGCGCATACGCAAGGTACAAGACGGAGACCACCTCGCGTTCCGAAATCAGCAGACAGCGCAAGGAAGGGTTCTCGCAGTCCGTCTTTGTCGGGGCCAAGTTGCAGGGCGGATTCAATACGTTCCTCGGATCCAATTCTGACGGCTGGGGCGCCGGCTGGAACGCCGGTGCAGGCCTTATCATCAAGATTTCGATGTTCACCAAGAACTTCAGCCTCGTCCCGGAACTTACGTTCAACTACCGCCAATACAATTACGAAAAGGACATGGACGTCTATACGAACAAGGCGCAGCTGAACATCATGCTATTTGAGCTCCCGATCATGTTCCGCTACACGTTCGAGCAGAACGACTTCTTCGCGGCGGCGGGTCTGCACCTCGGGCTCAAGTTAATGGGCGATACGGAATTCAGCTCCGAAGCTAAAGGCGGTGTCGTCACCAACAACTCCACCAAGAGCACCAATACGTTCGTCTCGACCAACATGGAAGTCGGTCTCGCGATCGAAGGGGGCTACATGCTCACGCGAAGCGTCCACCTGCACCTCCGCGTCGTGCAATGTTTCACAAACCTTCTGAACCAGGGCCTGACCGTCGAGCCTTCTTTCTCGAACTCCACGCTGCTCACGTTCTACTCGAATCTCGGCATTTCGTTCCTGTTCTAAAAACGGCGGCATGCAAAAAAATTAGGACTTGCGTTTGGCGCAAGTCCATTTTTTTAAGTATCTTACAGTTCCCGAAATTTTTGGCTTTCTTGCTCCGGACCGAAAAATTACGTCCTTCCCTCGCGCATCTTGCGCTTGCACTCGTACATCGACGAATCGGCGCTCTGGAGCATTTCGTCCATGTCCTTGTAATCTTCGGTAGAGCACGCAATGCCATATGCGAAGGCGACCGTCTGGTCGACAATCGTAAGAGACTTGACGGCTTCCTGCATGCGTTCCGCGCACACGACGGTCCCTTTCAGGTCGGTATCCGGGCAAAGCACCATGAACTCGTCCCCGCCCATTCGGAACAACATATCCGACTCGCGGAGCAGCTTTTCGCAGACGCTCACCACAGAACGGAGCAGCAAGTCGCCCGCCATGTGCCCATACTGGTCATTCACCTTCTTCAACCCGTTCAGGTCAAAGTAAATCATCGAGAACTGTGTGCCGTAGCGCTTGCTGCGGGCGAAAAGTTCGCGGAGAGAGAATATCGCATGTCTGCGGTTATAGGCGCCCGTCAAGTCGTCCGTGAGCGAGATGTCGCGCAGATTGCGCAAGGACCTCGTCAAACGCAGGTGCACGCCGATTCTCGCGAGCAAGATGTCCGGCGCCGAAGACTTTTGGACAAAGTCGGACGCCCCCGACTGGAACCCTTGCGACACGCTGGCGGAATCCTCACAATTCGTAAGGAAAATTATAGGGAGGTTGTCTAGCGGGAACTGCTTGCGGATGTTCAGGCAGACATCGTAGCCGTTCATTTCCGGCATGTTGACATCCAGAAGCACAAGCTCTACGGGATTCTTGTTCAGGTACTCCAAGGCTTCGGAACCGGACTTGCAACAGAAGACTTCGTAGCCAACTTCCTTCAAGATATCCGAATCTTTTTTCAACTCGTCGTCGTTATCATCGACAATCAGGATTTTTTCTTCCATCATATTTAATACTCCTTGCCCATCCCAACACTCTCCCCAACCGAACTATAAAATAACATTACTTCAAAAACTCTATAGGCGGAGCCGATTCAACAAGCCCCATTTGGGCGGCCAATTTGAAGAAAATATCCAGGGAACGCTTGCGTTCATCTGTAAAACGGTAGTCCAGCACGCTAAAATAGTCTTCGATAAGGGGACGTGACAAGTTCACCGGATATTTGGAAAGCCAAAGATCCAGAGCGCGCGACGGATTTTTGCGGAACTCCACGATGCCAGACTCCAGTTTCGCCATGTAGTTGTCCAGCACCGGTCTCAAATGCGGCTGCAGTGCATCTTTCGAAATCAGCCACGCCCCAAATACAAAGGGGAGCCCCTGCCATTCCTGCCACAGCGAGCCCAAATCATAGCTGAACGCGAAACGGTGGCGTTCGTTTTCCTCAAGCGCCAAGTCGCCTATCAAGAGGCATGCGTCGTCGGAATCCTCTGCCGTAAGCCCAACCGTGTATTGCGGATACAAGCCGTAACATTTTTCAAGTAGAATCCGCAATAACGTAACAGACGTTTTGCTCTGCGAAGTCATGCGGACGCATTTGTCCGAAAGTTCCTCGATCGGGTAACGCGAAAAGAGCTTGACCGACCTCACCTCGAAAGAACAGGAGGTACAAAGCACGGGAGACAACACGAACGCACCCGGTTTTTGAGCAAAGGTAATCGAGGACGCCGGGGAAAGGTGGATGGAACCGTCCTTGAGGCCCGCACAGTGCGCGCTCGGCGGACCATCGACAAAATCCACCTCGGGAAACTCGTTTTCGCGACCAACGGAATTAAAGAAAAAGGGTGCACAGACTAAAAAAGGGATTCGGCCAACACGGAGAGTCATGTAAAAAAGTTAAATTTTTGCGCGTGGTAAAAATGTAGACCACATCAAAAACAAACCGTTTAAATAAAAGTTAATGGCTAAAGAATAATGGCTGTATTTCACGTGAAGAAGACCTCGCTCGGCGAAGACCAGACCAGTCTGGTATTCAAGGGCAAGATTGTAGAAGGGCCCATCAGCAAGGGTATGACCATTGAAATTCCCGTAACGCAGGAAGCCGTCGTCAAAATGAAGATTTACGACGTCGTCCAATTCGACAAGCAAAAGGACGAGGACAAGAAGGTAGGCCTGGTTGTAGATTTTTATAACCTTCCCGACGACATGGAAGTCATCATGGACCTGAACATCGCCGACGAAGACTTGAACATCGTAAACGAATAACCTATTCATTCAACTCGGCTGCTCCGGCAGCCAAAGTATGGGATGGCACGCATGAATAAAGAAAGATTGCGCGGAGTGAATTTGGGCGGATGGTTCAGTCAGGTGGACTGTATCCAGGAAAAAGATCCGGTCGGTTTTCCGGGGGTGGTCGAGCATGTCAAAACCTTCCTCGGGACAAGCGATTTTAAGCGCATCCACGAGGCGGGGTTCAACCACGTTCGCCTGCCGGTGGACTACTTTAATTTATTTAAAGGCGACGATCTCAAGCCGGACGAAGAGTTATTCGCATTGCTCGACAAGGCGCTCAAGGACATCCAGAATGCTGACCTGGACGTAATCCTCGACTTGCACAAATGTCCAGGTCACGACTTTCACCTGGCCAGCAATCACGAACAAGCTTTCTTCGCCGACGCGAACGCCCGCAAGGACACCCGCAAGATTTGGGCGTACCTGGCAGAACGCTACAGCGGAATGCCCCGCGTGATGATGGAACTCCTGA
Source organism: Fibrobacter succinogenes (assembly GCA_902800345.1). Taxonomy (GTDB): domain Bacteria; phylum Fibrobacterota; class Fibrobacteria; order Fibrobacterales; family Fibrobacteraceae; genus Fibrobacter; species Fibrobacter succinogenes_H. The sequence goes on along the minus strand of CADCDO010000068.1, from coordinate 16,614 downwards.
ACGAACCCGCCGCAAGCGATTCCAAGGTTTGGGACAAAGTCAAGGACGAAATTTTCTGGGAAATCCGCAAGCACGCGCCCAAAAATACGATTGTCGTAGGCGCCAACAAGTGGAATAGCGCAAAGGAATTCGAGTTCCTGACTCCGCTCGACGACGACAACGCCATCTACAGTTTCCACACCTACACGCCGGTGACGTTCACGCACCAAGGCGCCGCATGGATTGACGACCCGTTCTTCAAGATTGAGCGTCCGTGGCCAGGCGACTACGCCGCGCCCGACGCGGATTGCGCCACGCGGCTCCATGTGGAATATGGCAAGTGGGACAAGGCGCGCCTGCAAGAGAGCATCCAGAACGCGCTCGATTTCCGCGCCAAGTACGACTTGCCCGTGAGCTGCAACGAGTTCGGCGTGTACGTCCAGGTTCCCCGCAAGTACCAAATCGCCTGGATGCGCGATTTCCTCGACATTCTCCGCGATGCCGACGTGGGCTACAGCTACTGGAACTACAAGAACCTGGACTTCGGTCTCGTCTCCAAGGGCGAATCGCTGCACAAAGACCTGCCCCAGTACAACAACCCCGAACGACTCGACTCTGAACTGATGGAAATGATCGCGAAAGGGTAGCGGCTCTGCCGCAGGCAAAAAAAATTTGGCGGGCATCAAGCCCGCCTCTTTTATATAGACGAAAGCGAAATCTTACTTCGCCTTTCCGGCGGAGGCAAGTTCCTCTTCGAGTTTCTTGTTCCGGTTGTCCTGCTTCTCGCAAATATTTTTCAGGTTGCTGATTTCGGCATTCTGCTTGGCCACCTGTTCCTTGAGGTCTTCGCACTTTGCGGCAAAGGTCTGCTCGGATTCGATGCGGCTATTCAGTTCCTTGCGCAGGCTATCCACGGAATTGCGCAACCTTTCGACGGCGTCGTCGGCATCCTTCAGAACGGGATTGTCGGCGCATTCGCTTTTCTCGTCACAGGTGCAGCACGTAAAAAACTTTTTCGTAATCGCAACAGCGGCAGCGGCACCCAGAACGGCACCAAAAACAAAACTATTCGTTTTCATAATGGAACTCCTTATACTTTTTTCATAATATCCATTTTGCAAATACAAAAGTCAAGAGTTTTTCGATTAATTCGCGCATTACAAGCCCCATTACCATAAAAAACCGCGATTTCATTACAAAAAACTTATATTATTAGCGTTATGTCACACCCGTTATATGCTGTTCTTACATTTACCTGCACTTTCGTCCTGCTGATTTTCATGAACCAGTTCCGGGTCATCCTGGACAAAAAAGAAAAATCAGACCGGGAATTCTTCACACTTTCGAACTGGGTCACCTTTTTTTGCCTCCAGGATAGTTTCTGGGGACTTTGCAGTATCGGGCTCATCCAGAACCATTTCGTGTTTTTCATCTCCTCCACCATATTCCATGCGACAGCGGCGATTTCCGCGTGCATTTGGCTGAGCTACATCCTGAACTTTATCGGGCTGAGGCGCAGGAAGGTTCTCGTCGCCGAAATCATAGCCATCATGCTCGTGCTGTTCCAATTCGTGCTGCTGACAAGGAATTTCGAGACAAAATATATTTTCGACATCTCCCCGGAAGGCGAATACATCACGCAGCCCGGGAGGAACCTGCTTTTCTACAGCCAGCTTTTCACGTTCCTCATCATTGCCGGCCTGACAGCGCAAAAGTTCTTCAGCGAGAAACACAAGAGCACCAAGCGTCACTACTTGTCGGGTCTGCTGTTCATTTTCGCACCGGTCATCTGCGCGACTCTCCAAGAAACGTTCCCCTTCGCCCCCTGCTATTCCATCGGGTTCATGCTCGGAAGCTGCACCATCTACGCATTCGTCATCTCGGAAATGAGCCAAGAACGGTTCCTTTCGCAAAGGGCGGTCATTGTCGCCGGGCTTTCTTCGGACTACGACTTGGTAATGTTTGTCGATATAACGAAGAACCAGGCGAACTTTTTCCAGGTAAGTCCCAAGTTTTCGAAACTTCTCGAAACCGAAGACCCGAAGCTTCCGGACAACCTGAAATTCGACAACCTCATGAGAAGGATCATCAACCCTAGCGAGCTCAACGACTTTATCGAAACAACGTACCGCGACCACTGCCTCACCATCCTGAAGGACGCTCCTTCACACATGATTCCCTTCACCGCAAATATCAACGGGCAGACCGAGCACTACCGCCTCAAAATCGCAAGCAACAGCAGCAACGCAAATTCCTTTGTCGTGGGCGTCATCTGCTTCGAAGAAGAACACCGTCTCGAAGAAAAGGCGCAAATACTGAAAAAGAACCTGCAGCACACAATGCTCATCGCGAGCAGAGATGCGGTAACAGGCGTCGGGAGCGCGGCCGCATTCAAGTCCAAATGCGACCAGCTGGACAAACAAATTAAAAGCAACCACGCACGATACCTACGGGCACGACAAGGGCGACGCATACCTCAAGAATTGCTGCAGGGTGTTCTGCAACGTTTTCCTGCACAGCCCCGTATACCGAATCGGCGGCGACGAATTCGCGATTGTCCTGCAGAACTCGGATTTCGACGACAGAGCCGAACTTTTCGAGCTACTGAAAATGTCCGTCATCGTCAAGCCGAACAACCCCCACCAAAGTATTTCGTTTGCGGCCGGCATGTCAGACTACGACCGTCAAACAGACAAAAGTTCCAGGGAAGTTCTCAAGCGTGCAGACGAGCTCATGTACACCAACAAGGTCCAGATGAAACAGGAGAAATAAGAAAAAACCCCGAATCTTTCGACTCGGGGCTAGATTCGAACTCGCGATAGGATTAAGTCCTATACGTCCTTAGCAGGGACGCGCCTTCGGCCAGCTCGGCCATCTTCCCATCTTGGGGACACAAATTTTAACAAAATTTCAGCAAGTTTTCAAGGGGTAACGGGCAAAATCATTGTTTTTCCATATAAATAAGCGTATTTTTTACATGAATTATCCCTTTTCAAAGGACACCCCGCCAAAACTTTTATATCTTGTAAGTCGTTAACAGTCAACAATTTACGAAAAATATGCATAAGTTTCTCAAAATCACTGTAGCCATCGTTCTTGTAGCCCTCATTTGCTGCATTCCCTTTTATATCATCGTATTCAAAATTCTCCCGGAACGCGACCCGGACAATCTGTTCAACCGCACCACCATCTTGCAAGTGCTCTCCGGCGAAACCCGCGTTTTCTACGAAGACGGCAACAACCTGCTCGGCGCATTCTTCGATGCGAACCACCGTGTCTATGTCCCTTACGGCGACATTCCGGTCAACTTGATCAACGCCCTTATCGCCGCCGAAGACTCCCGCTACTGGACACACAATGGATACAACTTCAAGGGTTTCATGCGCGCCATGTTCAACAACATCAGGGCGGGGCGTGTCATCCAGGGCGGATCCTCGCTCACGCAGCAGGCGGTCAAGAACATTTTCGGACGCGAAGAACGCAGCGTCAAGGAAAAGCTCAAGGAATTCCTGAACGCCCTCCGCATGGAAAAACACTTTTCAAAGGAAGACATCCTGGAATTTTACCTGAACCAGTTCCACGTCTCGGGCACGGGCAAGGGAGTCGCCATTGCGGCCCAGTACTTCTTCAACAAGGAACTCAAGGACTTGACGCTTGCCGAATGCGCATTTATCGCAGGCTCGGTCAAGGGACCGTTCAACTACGACCCGTTCATCCAGCGCACCGAAGAACGTAGGCAAAAGGCGCTCGAACGCGGCGAAACCCGTCTCAAGTACGTCCTCGGACGCATGGTCGAAGAAGGCTACATCGAGCAGGCCGACATGGACTCCGCCCTCGCGAAGCCGCTGGAATTCAACCATGGCAATTTCCGCTTCACGATGAGCACGACTCTCGAACGCCTGGAAGAACGTCTCGACAGCGACTACTTCCACGAACTTTTCAAGACCGAAGGCATCGAGGACTGGCGCAAGGCCCAGCTCGAAATCACGACAACGTTGAACGCCAAGTCGCAGGACGCCGCCAAACGCGCATTGCAGACAAATATCAGCAACTTGCAGTTGCAGCTCGGCGGTTTCGTGCTCCCCAAGGCCCAATTTGCAAACCGCGCACGCAACGCGCGCAAGGGCGACTACCTCTACGGCGCCGTCGATAGCGTATTCTTCGACACGACCGGAAGGCTCCTGTCCCTCAAGCTCAATTTCGGACAGCTGAAAGGAATCGTCACGGAACAGGCCGTCAACGACTTCGCCAAACTCGCCGGCGGCGACGTGAACAAGATTCTCGCGACCCAGCTCAAGCCGGGCGCCATTCTTCTCGTGAGCATTATAGACGAAACGCCCATCGACGGTTACGCTCCGTGCAAAATCGAAACGGAACCGGTGCTGCAAGGCGCACTCGTCGCCATCCAGAACGGCAAGGTGATTGCAAGCCAGGGCGGTTTCCACAATACGGGATTCGACAGAAGTTTCAAGGCTATCCGCCAGCTCGGTTCCAGCTGGAAACCCCTCCTTTACGCCCTCGCCCTAAAACGCCACTGGAACTATCTCGACAACCTCGAGAACGAATTCAACGTTTTCCAGTACGGGAACCAGTTCTATTTCCCGCGCCCGGACCACAAGAACAAGGGTGACGTCGTCAGCATCGCCTGGGCGGCAACACGTTCCGAGAACATCGCGAGCATATGGCTCCTGGAACATCTTTTGGACAAGCTATCCAACCAGGAATTCGAAGAAGTCGCACGCGAAAACGGATTTGCCCGCGAACCGGGCGAAGAACGAATCCGGTTCGTGGAACGTCTGCGCGACAAGTTCGGGCTCATGATGAAAGAAGAAGTCAAGCGTGAAATCGAATTCACGAAAGCCCGCGACGCCCTCGTCGAACGCTACATGAACGACGGCAAAGTTCTCCAGGCCCGCGCCGTGCAGAATCTCCGTTTTGGCACGTACAACGACATCGGCTTGAAACAAGCGAAAAGGGACCCGAAACTTTACAAGTACATGAACCACAACTTCATGCGCTATTCCGAAATCATGCGCGCCCGAGAAATCCAGGAACTCGACCCGGACGAATCCGCAAAATTGCAGCCGCTCGATTCCGTGCAGCTTGCAGACAACTTTACGCTTACCGATTTCAAGCGTTTAAACGCGATGATCGAACCCGTCGATAGCGACGCCGACTACTTTGACATGGCCCATCTACGCTACTGGCCGGACTACCGCCGTGCGCTTGCGATGGCGGACTACGCCCGTTTTGCAAAAGAAATCGGCATCCACCAGAAATTGCAGAAGGTGTTCAGCATGCCGCTCGGCGTGAACGACATCACGCTTGCCGAAATCAGCACCGCCTACCAGACAATTCTTACAGGCAAGGTTTACAAGTGCAAGGACGCCGACTGGACCGAAGCCTGCTTCATCAAGGAAATCCGTAACCGCGACGGGCGCGTCATCTTCAGGAACAAGATGGAATCCAAAAAAGTGCTCGACGATACCGTCACGACGCAAATTGGCGTGATGCTGCGTTCCGTATTCACGAACGGTACGGCGCACAGCCAGCTCTCGGCACTTAGCGTCTACAGCCCCGACAAAAAGACAAAGCTCCGTTACCCGGTGATGGGCAAGACGGGTACGACAAACGATTACAAGAACGTGGCGTTCCTGGGAGCGCTCCCGATGTACGTCAAGGAAAAGAACGGCGTCGCACTGGATTCCGTAGTCGCCATCGGAAGCTATGTGGGCTTTGACGACAACAAGCCCTTGAAATCCGGACGCACACGTATTGCAGGCGCTTCGGGCGGCCTTCCGCAATGGGCTACGTTCGCAAAAGAAGAAATTGAAATTCTTGGAATGCCGAACAAAATCGACTTCCTCGACATTTCTATGCTCGCGACAGGCGAAGTCCCGCTGATGCTGACAAACGAACGTGGCGAACTGACAGTCGATCCGATGACCGGCGAAGCGCTCGTCAACGGCGAAAAAGGACGCCCGCTGCCGTGGCTCGACGTGCCGGGATTCACGCCACCGCAAGTCCAGAAGCTCGCCGCCGAAAGGATTGCAAAGACAGGAATTGTCGTAAGTTTGCCGATGCCGCAAACAGGAACCGCGCAGACCGATTCCGCAAAGAAGGCGGACGCAACGACACAGGAAACATCTACGCAAACAGGAGCTCAACAAGCGAGTGCAACGCCGCAGACGACGCCTCAAACGCAGCCATCGCAGTTCATTCCGGCAGATGCAAGACCCGTCTCGGAAGTCATGAAGGCCGATTCCGCAAAACGTGCCGCGGAAGCAGCGAAGAACGTCGCCGAAAAGCAGACGGCAACGCCCCCGCAACCGCCCAAGATTATCCAGCCGCCCAAGCCGCAAGCAGCCATGCCTCAAGACGACGACTGGGATCTGCCTGAAAACTTCAACAGCAAGAATGCATTCGTGCCCATCGAAGCCGACGCGGAGTAAAGGCTAGAGTAGCATCCAGTCATTATGACTTTTTCGAAGTTCTTGACTCAAAATTGCTATTTTGTTTACGATAAAAAAAACGGAGAATTTCATGTTTGAATCAAAGTTTTTCGTTCAGGCAGCAACATTCACTGCAGCAATTTCGCTCACGGCGTGCATCGGAACTCAGCAGTGCCCATCCCCGGACGTTAACCCCGCAGACAAAACGCAGCCCGCTCCGATTACAAAAATTATCGGGCAAGACACCGTTCAATCCGCCGAAACTCAAATCGGGACGCACTCTGAAATGCAGGTTGTCACAGGCGACAGCGCCTCGCAACTGCTCGACCAATTTAATCTGACGACCCCCGACCAGACGCCAACGATTCTCGTACAGACCAGGGTCGATACGGTCATGATGATGTTGCCGCCTTGCGACAAGACGCACTTTTCGCACTGTACGCTCGAAACGACGATGGACCCGTACAAGGCGTTCCCGGCGCTCGCCAACTACGTATTCAATTACGCAGACACGCTCAGCAGAGCGGGCCAGACCGATTCCGCCTCCGTAATCCTGAACAGTTTTTCGTCGATGGCCCCGATGTGGCAAGAATGGCAAGCCTACTCGGATACATTGCGCAATGATTTCGGTAAACGCCGCGAAGAAAAAGCGAAAGAATACGAATCCATGGCACTCCAGATCCAGAACATGAACCGCGTGCAGGCTTCTTACAGCATGGTTTCCGAGACCGCGGACAGCTTGATTTCTCAACTCGCTCCCGGGGATTCGCTTGCCAACTGGGCCGAAAGCCAAAAGAAAATAGCCTACAAAAATACGCTCAAGAAAGCGCAAAAGGAATTCGACGCCATCAAGGTTCTCGCCGACGAGAAGGCCCAATTCGCCGAAGCACGCAAGCAAACCGAAACGTTCCGCATTCGTTACCGCGATTTCGAGGACACGCTCCATGTACAAGCGTTCCTCGACCATATCACCGAACTCGAAAAGTCTGTCGATTCCGAAAACGCAAAAATGTGGGAAAAGAACGACCCCGCCGCGGCACTCGCCAAGGCCGACACGCTCATTGCCGCAGAAAAATTCGACAAAGCAAAGGATCTGTTGAACAAGCTCAAGTCCAGCAAGCTCCGCAAGGAGGCTTCCGAAAAGTACATCGTCCTCGCCGACGCTTACTGCAACAAGCAACGCAAAACGACATCGCAGCTCTTTGCAAAATCCCAAAAGCAAACCGATGAAACCAAGAAAAAGAAATTGCTGAACGACGCCATCGCGCCGCTTGACAAGTGCCTTACGGAATTCCCCGAAACGACACAAAAAGAAAAAGTCGAAAGCAACAAGAAATTCATCGAAAAGGAACTCGCCAAGTGACCGACTGGTGGAGCTACGCCCAATACCCGGCATTCTTTGTCCTGGGCGCAATCGTAAGTCTCATCAACAGCATCGCGGGGGGCGGTTCCACGCTTAGCCTTCCCATCATGATTTTCCTCGGGCTCCCCGCAACCGTCGCTAACGGCACGAACCGCATCGGGCTCATCATCGGGAACTTTAGCAGCGCTTTCAATCTCGCACGTCACGGCTACCTGCACAAGAAAATTTTCATGCAGCTGATGCTGCCGACATTTATCGGAGCGCTTGTCGGCGCATGCTTCTTGGTACGCATCGGGGACAAACTCTTCCAGGCCATTCTCGCCGTCGTCATCTGCCTCGTGGTCATCATGAGCAACCTGCGCAAGGACATTCTCGGAAAGCCTCCAGAGACACCCCCCGAAAAACTCACCGTCAAAGGCGCCCTCGGATTTTTCGGCATCGCCGTCTATGGTTGCATCGTGCAAGTCGGAGTCGGCTTCGTACAAATTTTCGGGCTCACGCGCTACACCGGCCTCGACCCCATCCACGTGAACGCCCTCAAGAACGCTCTCACCAACGTATTCCTGATCGTAAGCACCATAGCGCTTGGCATGGCCGGCAAAATAGACTGGCCTATCGCCATCATCATGGCCGCAGGCGCCTGGTTCGGCGGCTACCTCGGCAGTTTCACACAGCGCAAAAAAGGCAACAAGTTTATCCAGCGATTCGTGAGCATTTGCAGCATCGGCATGGCCATCGCGCTTGTGGTCGATTTGATGGTGAAATAAGCCCGAACCGGAGCCGGGATTTTCTCATTTAGCTCACGACATTGCGTGACCGTTCAACGAGTTGCCTCAAATTGACGGAATTTCTTCGTTCCTGCTCCGTTTTCAAATTCGACATAATCCGTGCAAAATAATCCGCTTTTTCGGTCTTTTTGGCAAGGAAGGTTTCTTCGTAACATCTTTGGGCAATCGCAATCACTTCAGCATTAAAATTTGGCGTAAACCCATACTTTTTGCAAGTTTCAGCCATGTCCTCGTCGCTAATGCTTTTATAGTCAAAGTCAACACCCTTCGCAACCATCATCATGTCGTTCAATATTTCACACAGGACATCGTGCGATGACGAAAAACGGGCCCGTAAAAAGCTGCAATATACAGCCTCTTTATAAAGGTTTTTGTAAATAAAATAATCACGCAGCGAACGAAAGCAATGAACCAAATCTATTGAAAGATACGCATATTTCATGGCAGAAACCGTTTCTTTCAGAGAATCCTCCCAACGTCCCGCCGCAGCGTAAAGCATCGCAAGAATAACCTTGCATTTCGCAGACGCAGGATTCCACTTGACAGCCTCGGTCGCCGCATCCAGCGCATTGGAAATGTCTCCGAGATCATAAAGCACAAGCGCGTATTGACCGTAAATCCAGTCCATCGGACAAACTTCACTAATGTTCTTCACCTGACGGATTGAAGATGTTTGATAACGATGATGATAAAGAATCCTCTCCATCCTATCAGAAATAGAAACATATGTAACGGCATCGTTCGATACGAACGGCTGGCCCTTAAGCGCCTCAATCAATGGAGTGATAATTTTCAAAGCCCTTTGATAATCTACATGCTTGCGGGCATCAAGGCACAAATTCAAAATTTCCATCACGCCGTTCAGACCGCCAACATCCTCAAGCTTCTTGCTCATGATGGCGGACTTGATTTGAAACAAGTCTTCTTGATTTTTGGCGTTATCAATAGATATCATATTCAACTTTCAAAAAAAGGACGCTTTATTAAAATACTCTTTTTTGATTCAAAAGATGGAAGCCAAGCAGATTTTGAGTGATAACCGTAACAAATTGAACGACAAACGTCCACTTGATGCTACCTTAATCACAAATCCGGCAGCCTTCTGCGACTTAGACCTGCAAATGGCGAGCGGTTTACTTTCTACACGTAATCTTTTTCTGCGGTCCCTTGCATGCGCGGGATTCTGCTTTTTCCTTGCGAATTCTTGCGGAACGATCCTTCAGGGTTTCACCGAGCCCCGAGCGCAAATTAGACTCCATATCCTTGTCACCAGCCGCAAGAATTTCCTTTTGCGGCCGATCCAGTTTTTTGATGCGGGCCTCTAGGCGAAGAGCCTCTTCGCGAGTCCCTAGTTCGAACGTACGGAGAATACATTCAGGCGGAAAAGCCCTAGTAAACCTAGCACCCTGCCCACTGCAGTGTTCGGCATAACGGGCGTCGACATCGACGGCATAACCGGTATAAATACGATTGCCCTTGCAACGGAGCATGTAGACGAAATGCGGCATATGAGACGAGAGAAAGTAAACAGTGGTTGGTGGTTAGTGATTAGGAAAGCTAAAAAAACGTTCTTTTTACATTCCTGTTTATTAGCCATTGTTTACTAGGACTGTGACTGGATCCTTCGGCTTTGCCTCAGGATGACGTTCCTAAAACCTAACTCCTACTTCCTACTACTTCTCTTTCTTCGAGACGATGCTCATGTAGATGGTGCCGAGAATTGCAGCACTGAAGCTTCCGAGGAGGATGCCGAGTTTTGCGGAATCCTTGTTCGCACCGTCTTCAAAGGCGAGACCAGCCACAAACAATGCCATCGTAAATCCGATACCGGCAAGCATGCCGCCGCCCCACAGCACTTTCCAGGAGTAGCTGGGCTTCTTGGAAACGCCAATCTTTACAGACAAAAGACTGAAAAGGAAAATTCCTATCGGCTTACCGAAAATGAGGGCGAGCGCAACAGCGCCAAGCACAGGCACATCGAGGCCACCGAGCTTGATTTCGACACCGGCATTCGCAAGCGCAAAAATCGGCATGATACCAAAGTTCACCCAAGGCACAAGCATCTTGTACAGGCGTTCCTGCAACGAAACACTTTCGCTCGCCCCGCGCTTGAGCATCGTAAACACTTCGTACTGTTCATTGCGGTCTTTCGTCTCGCCCGAAAGCACGTTGCCTACGCCACTTGCGAACTGGGCCACCACGCCTTTCGCCACCACGGCCTTAGCAGGCACAGAGAGGCCAAGGAGCACGCCCGCAATCGTCGGGTGCACACCGGACTTGACAAAGAACGCCCACACGGCAATACCCGTGAAATGCAACAACAGCATATTGCGCACGCCAATGCGGAAGAAAACATTGAACAAGGCGAGGAGCACAAAGGCCATTCCAAGAGCGCTAAAGTTGATACCGTCGCCGCTCGGATAGCCAATCGCAATCACAAGAATCGCACCGATATCGTCCGCAATCGCCAAGGTCAAAATCATCACGCGGAGCGCATGCGGCACCTTCTTGCCGAGAATCGCCATGCAGCCGACCACGAACGCAATATCTGTCGCCGTCGGGATTCCCCAGCCATGGGATGTTCCCGGAGGGCAAAGCGCCAAGTAAATCAACGCAGGGAACAGCATACCGCCCGCCGCGGCGATAATCGGGAGGCTCGCCGCCTTCGGGTCATGGAGTTCACCGTAGGTCATTTCGCCCTTGACTTCGAGACCGATATTGAAGAAGAATATCGTCATCAGAGCATCGTTGATGAACCAGTGCAAATCGCCCGTGCCCACCCAGCTGCCAATCGTCACTACGAACGGCAAATGCCAAAAGTGCTCGTACGATTCTGGAGAGAGGTTCGCCCAGATGAGGGCCGCAAGCGTCATAATGATAAGCACTATGCCGCCCGTCGTCTCCACCTTCATCAGGCGTTCAATCGGGGTGATAATCTTACGTACCGGGGTTTCCGGAAACATGTCTTCAATTTTATCGCTGCTAGTTACTCGTGCTGACATATGCAATTCAATATAGATAAGTTTTGAAAAAAATTTTTCCGGCACACCGATTTTTACGCAAAATTACAAGAACATCGAAAGAACGTCTTTCAGTTTTTCGATACTGACCGGCTTTGCAATATGCTCATCCATTCCCGCCTCAAAAGAAGCCTTGCGGTCTTCGTCAAAGGCATTCGCAGTCATGGCGACAATCGGGATGTTAGCCACGTCCTTATTTTCAAGGGCGCGTATGCGTTTCGTCGCTTCGTAGCCATCCATCACAGGCATGCGGACATCCATCAGAATAAGGTCAAACGGTCTTGACGTCGCCTTCGAAAGCGTCTGCACCGCGACTTCGCCATCTTCTACCGCAGTCACGATAAATCCGTTGTCCTGAAGAATTTCCATCGTGATTTCACGATTCAAGATGTTGTCCTCAACCAAAAGAATTTTCTTCCCGGCAAAGGCCGACTTTTCCTCACCGTCCAATTCGTTCCTGCCGCCACGCTTTTTCGAATGCGCCAACTTGAATTCGAACGTCATGACAACCTCGGTACCGACATTCAGGCGGCTCGCGATTTCAATCTGGCCCCCCATCATCTCGACCAGGTTCTTAGTAATGGCAAGGCCCAGTCCCATGCCGCGCACTTCCCTCGACGCCGTAGACTCCCTTACAAACGGTTCATAAACCGTCTTGAGGAACTCTTCGCTCATGCCGATACCGTTATCCTTGATGCGGAACTCATAAGCTGCGTAGCTCGACTTCGAAAGCGGAGTTTCCTTGACGCTCATCGAAACAGAGCCGCCCTCCTTCGTAAACTTGACGGAATTCGAAAGAATCTTGAGCAGCGCCTGACGCAAGCGGTTCCTGTCGCAGACAACTTCGTCATCATTGATATCGACGCAATCGATTTCAAATTTCAGGTCCTTCGCCTGCAAATCGGCACGGACTTCCCGTTCGACTTCATGGATGACTTCAAACAAGTGCGTCGGATTTTCGTTAAGGTCAAACTTGCCCGATTCAATGCGGCTCATATCCAGAATATCGTTGATAATGGAAAGCAAATGATCCGAGCTCTGGTCAATCTTCACAAGACAGTTCCTGACTCGATTGCCATCATCCAAATGCGACAACGCGATAGAGGTCAAGCCAATGACGGCATTGAGCGGCGTGCGGATTTCGTGGCTCATGCTGTTCAGGAACTCTTTTTTCGCGCTATTGGCCGACTGTGCCGCCGAGAGCGCTTCCTTCAGCGCTTCCGCCTGGCTTTCGAGCTGTTCCTTCTGTTCCAGTTGCAAACGAGTCGATTCATCGACGCTGATAAAGCCGGCCAAGATCTGTTCCCGCGCATCGGGCGCTTTGCCCGCCATCACGAACTTCAATTGCCAATATTCGACGGCGCCATTTATAAGCATGCGGAAATTGACATAATAAGCACTCCTTACAGACAGCCTTTCACTTACAACTTCTCGCTTCGTCATTTCCATGAACTTTTTGCGGTCATCCGGATGGACAAGCGTGTTGGCAATCAGCCTTAAACGGTCCGCGAAATTCCCGACCTTTTTCCAGTTCGGATTGTCGGCCCAGTCATTCTTCTTGACGTAATAAAGATGGTCTTCTCTTGTCGCAGGATTAATAAAGCTCACAAGCGAAAAATCTTCGGAAAGGCCATTGATAACGGACAACCTTTCTCTTTCGGCCTCGATGGCGACCTTTTCGTCATTCACGTCCTCCACGCCGATAATCACGTAGCCCTGCCCCTTCGCATCGGCAAAACCAATCAACGTATGACGGATCCAGACCCAGTTGCCATTGATAAAGCAACGCATATCGACAACCCTTCTGGATTCGGAATTACCCATGATTTCAAGGAAAGATTCCCTGTTAAACACGCTATGGCAAAGTTCCTGGTCATCCTTATGGATTTTCGTGAGCTCATCGTCATTCATGATGTCATAAATCGAGACGTTCATGTCAAAGCGGTTGGTGATTTCCTTGTACAAGTCGTTTTTCGAATTGGAATACGCTACATACGACCCCGACTCCGGATTCACGTAATAGATATTGATAAAGTTCTTGGAAAGGAGCCCGAGCAATTTCATTTGCATATAACGGACCTTACCCACATCATCAAATGCCGAACGTTCCGCCTCGGCAGCAAAGCATTGGATGGCCACGCGACGGAGTAGCACAAAATAAGCGACAAAGAACAGGAACACGCCTATGCCAAAACAAAGCAAAATGAAACGAATCTGGAGCATGGGCCCCATCGCATATTTTTCTGGAGACAAAATAACAACGCTCCAATTGTTGACTTCGATCGGGCTATAGTAAATGCAGTTCGCTTCTTCCCAGAAATTTTCTATGCACCCCTTACCTTCCTTGCCGGCAAGGAGTTCATCGACCAGAGCGGAAAAGGCTCCGTTTTCGTTATCTTTTTCATTCCTGTAATCAAAAATGGTCTTGAGCGAATCGTGCTCCGTATCTGCCACGAAACGGCCATCATCGCGGTTGACAACATAAACAAACATCTTGCGGTCATATTCCTTATCGGCTCGCAAGTATTGATGGATCAAGCCAAGGCTGAATTTCCAGAACGCCACCGCCACGGTCTGGCCGCGGCTTTTTATGGGAAAAAAATGATACAGGAACTTTTCATTTTGGATATCGCTTTCCAAACGGACGGTCACATGGGATTCTTGCGAAGCTTCCTCCCTATACGACAAGGACATCGTCGACGAAGAAACCACGGAACCGTCCGGCATAATCACGGTATCGCCCGGCAAGAGAATGCTGATTTTTTGGTCCCGCAAAAACGGCTGCATCTCGTTCAACTTCACCTGCAAACTATCCACCGAATAATCAGAACGGTCTTCCAAGGCATTTGCAACAAACTGAAGATTTTCACCATAATGCAAATTATTAATTATAAATTCATGCGATACGACATTCGCATATTCCTTGAGTTTATCAAAACAACCGTCTTCAACAATTTTCAGAATTCTCTGACTTGAAAACAGGAACGCCGAGGCCCCCAAAACAACAAGAACAACCGCAAAAATAAAGTGATCACGATGCATCACCTTTTCGCTATGGACGCCATCTATATTCTTGATCATTCAACCATCACTTGTTAAGGAACTTAATCAAAATATATGTAAAACATCGCCAAAAAGAAATCCCGGACGTTACCGCCCGGGACTCTTTTCCATATACAACAAAAGTTAGAAGAACGCAGGCGGCCAACGCGGGTTCTTGGAGGACATATCGATTTTGTAGAAGTCCTTCTGGAAACGTCCGTCGTCCATGCCGTACATCTGCATCACGTGGCGAGCAATCCACTTGCCGAGCTTGAGCACAGTGAGCTTTTTGCGGAGGCGGCCCTGGCAGTCGCGGTTCATGATGTCCGGGAGCGTCGATGTCGTTAAAATTTCGTCAATCGCCGGGCTGTTGAGCTTTTCGCGAGCTTCGGCGCTGGTGTGGAAGTGCGTTACGCCGAAACAGACACGGTTCGGGTGACCCTTCTTGATGTGTTCGCAGCACTGCACAATCGTCGTACCCGTGCGGACCATGTCGTCGAACACGATCACGTCCTTGCCTTCGATTTCCTCGATGCTGATGTCGGAGAGTTCCGGGTTGAACGTCATGCTGATTTCGCGTTCACCGGTACGTACCTTGTCCATAACCACGCGCTTGCATTCCGGGAGCTGGAGAGCGTCGAACACGGCGTTCATGAACGGGCGGGCGCCCTTGTCCGGGGAGACAATCACGAGATTGTTGCCGTCCTTGCCAGTCTGAACAAAGTTGCTGTTCTTGATGTAGTGGGCATAGACATCGGTCGGAATCAAGTTGTGGAAGTTGCCTTCGAAAATTTCGTTGAAAAGGTTCTGCACCTTGATGCTGTGATTGTGGCAAGTCACGACGGCATCGACACCGGCAGTCTTCAAAAGCTGTGCGTAAAGGAGACTCGTGAAAGCCTGGCCATCGAACTTCTTGAGGTCGATATCCGGACGATCCTTTTCGAGTTCACCCACACGGTGCGGGCCACGATCCTGGGCACTGTAGAACAAATCCGGTTCAACCAACACGACCTGTTCGGCTCCGTTATCCTTGGCGGCACGAGCGAGAATGCAGTTGCGCATCGCATAGTCGTTACGGCTGCGTTCGTGGTTCGAAACCGAGCAAATCAAGACAATCTTGCCTTCCAAGCGGCGGCCGATATGTTCCATATCGTCCACATCCAGCATATAGCGGGGGCAGAATTCGGAGTTGGCGAAGGTCTTCAGCGAGACCACGTCGGAGATATCTTCACGGAGACCGATGTACTGCGCCATGTCGATGGCAAACGGATCATCGGTAAAGTTACCGGTCACGATAAAACGATCTGACATTATTTTTTGCCTTGATTTGAGTTTTTCTTTGTGTTATTGCCAAATATAGTTAGAATACGGCTTAGTTTCAAGTTTTTGCGCATGAAAAACTGTTTTTAGGGAGAGCTCCATCACACACCCTTCATTTCAAACAAATTAATTACAAAAAAAAAGAGCCCCGATTTTCCATCGGGACTCCTTTCAAGCACTTTGTTTTAGAACAAAATTACTTAGCGGCCTTGGCCTTCTTAGCCTTCTTGCAGCCACCCTTCTTGCAGGCAGCCTTCGGAGCAGCCTTGGCAGCCTTGCGCGGGTCACCGGCATAGATAGCCTTCTTGCCGAGTTCTTCTTCGATACGGAGGAGGCGGTTGTACTTGCAAACGCGATCCGTACGAGAGAGGGAACCGGTCTTGATCTGGCCAGCGGCAGTACCGACAGCGAGGTCAGCGATGAAGGTATCTTCGGTTTCACCAGAGCGGTGAGAAACGATCGGAGCGTAGCCTTCCTTCTGAGCGCGCTTGATGGCGGCGAGAGTTTCGGACACAGAACCGACCTGGTTCACCTTGATAAGGATAGCGTTAGCGATGCCAGCCTTGATGCCTTCGTCGAAGATGGTCGGGTTGGTAACGAACAGGTCGTCACCCACGAGGTTGATCTTGCCACCGAGCTTGTCGGTCATG
>CADCDO010000067.1 GCA_902800345.1 Fibrobacter succinogenes | reverse complement strand
ATTTTTGTATAATTGTTCACGCTCGCGGCGGTAGCTCAATGGTAGAGCCTTAGCCTTCCAAGCTAATGGTTGCCGGTTCGATCCCGGTCCGCCGCTCTTGGACCTCCCCTTCGGGAGGTCTTTTTTTATCGCCATGTCACCCCGGACTCCGTTCCGGGGCCACCATAAACAAAAAAAATTTCCCCGTCCGTATTAAGTAACAGGGCGTCGTAGTTCACTTCCAACGAATATTCAGTCGGCGTTTACTCAACGCACAATCCGTCAAGTACGAATCAATCAAAGTCTGGTAAGGGATGCCGACTTCTTTTGCCATCGCTTTAAAATATTCAACAGTACCCGAATTCAAACGAATCGTTATCTGTTTTTTCAATGCAGTTGCATAAGGATTCCTGACAGCCTGCATTTTTGCAAAATCATATTCTTTTTTCATAAGCAATCTCCTTCATTCCAAAATATCCTTTTCTATTAAAAGGGGCAAGTCTTCCCCTAATTTCAGCCCCGGCGTCCCCACAGTCAGTTTGGAACACACCGATAAGGTCCACCAGGTCTTCCATCACCCTTTCGCCTAGGGGCTCCGCCCCTAAAACCCCACAAAAAAATCGCCCCGTCCATATGATGGAACAGGGCATCAGCTTTCAATTTTTAAGTAGCAGGACTATTCGTCCTTGACACAACGGACACTCATCATGCTTTTTTTATAACCATTCGTAATCCATGCGTATGCACCACTCCCCACCACCAAATGACGCCCCGTAACCTCCCAAAAATAAGCATAAAAACCACTCGCATCAAATTTTAAATAACCTTCTTGAGCATCCCACCATCCCGCAGGCAACATAGAAAAGCCAAAAGCATCATCGAAATTTTGAGTCCCAGAATCCGACCAACCTGTTCGAGATTTGAGAAATTCAGCGCCACGCACATTCGCCCAAGTTCCACGACCACCTCCCACAGCAACCAAAAGATTTATCCATTCCGTCGTGTCAGGAAGATGCCAACCTTTAGGACACACTCCTTGAGTCTTGGCTGAAACATCGCAAACGGTAACGGTTCGTTCACAATAAGCCAATTTTTCCGCCAAATCAGGCCTAGCAACAGAATCAAATGCAGCAGCCCAAGTATAAAGTCGACCAGCCACTTCGCAATACTCATCTTTATTATCATAGCACGAGCTTCTACCCTTAAGGCTTGGCGTTTTTATACTGTCCGAATAATTCAAGTTTTCCGCCATCCACACTTGTTCGTCAATCTTCACTGTTCTATAAACACGCCCATCTCGATCGTCTATCATGGAGCCATACTTTACTTCAGGATTAAAACGAATTTCTTTCGAAACATTCCAATCCCAATTTGTAATATTTTTCCACTCCTGATTTGAACAATAATATTTATACATAGGCAACGGTGATGGACCAGAATAAGACACAGGACGCCCCTCAGCAATTTGCCCCTCGTTATTAGCCATACACGCCAAACCTACAGACCGTTCATCGTCAGCAGCCTCAACAAACTTTCCCGATTTACAAACATAATATCCAGAACTGAATTCAGAACCTTTAACAACAAGCCCTTCAACACACTCCAAACCATAAGTATGTATTTCGAATTCATTCGCTGTACGAAACCTTCCCGATTCGCATGTATACCTGTTATATTTATTTACATTACCTGCAACCGTTTGCCCCTCAACACATTCCAAACCATAAGTATCTATTTCAAATTTATTCGCCTCACGGAATTTTCCCAATTCGCATGTATACTTATTTTCTTCATTCACTCTACCCGCGACAGTTCGTCCTTCTACACACTCAAAACCATAAGTATCCCGTTCAAAGAAATTCGCCTCACGGAATTTTCCTGATTCACACACATACTTATTACTATCAATAACATTCCCACATACGGCTCGTCCATCGTCGAGACATTCCAAACCATAGGTATCATACTCTAATACAGTCGCTTTGGTCCAAGATTTCGACTTGCAAATTTTATAAACAGAACCTATTAACGCAAGGTAGCCTTCATGCTCCCGATCACACTCTGGCAAAACTTCCGTTGTATCCTTCACGCAAGTCTTTATTTTCTTGTCGTTTCCGCCACCGTCCTTGCAGGTGGACTTCGCAGCATTGAAAGCCATTTCAACGCCCACTTCAGACTCCATATTATACATGGAATAAGTCTTAGAATCTACCGAACCATCAGCACTCTTAATGGTTACAATCAAATCGCGACCGTCAGCCTTGTAAGTGTATTCAGCATCATCGCCAAAATCATCCTTGCGCACAAAGTGCCACGTTCCCACATCAGTCTTGAGCATGGCATCGCAGGCGCCCTTTTCAGAACATTTTTCGTTCACTTTGATTTCGGGTTCAAGGATTTCAGTGGGGCGCGAGCTGCTAGACTTTACACTGCTACTCGACTGTTTAACCACACTACTTGATGACGAAGATATCTTCTCAGAAGAAGACGAGGAAGACTTACCAGAAGACGAACTTATACCTTTACTAGACGAAGAACTTTTCCCCTTCGCACCTGATTTCGGCTGGTCGTATGATTCGAACCATTCTTCGCCATCGCATTCGTAATTCTTTTCCAGACTTTTCACGAATACTTTTCCACCGATGACGGACATATTGCATTCGTAAGTTTCGAGTTCAGCCTTATTAGCAACTTCATCGGGCAACAAACTTGCAGAAGACGACTTGTCGTCGCCGCATGCATAAAACGACATAATTGTCGAAACAACAGAAAAAATTCCTACAACACGCCTAAAATTCACAACTCACTCCTTTTTTATTTGTACAAATAATACAAAATAATTAAAGGAGGAACAAGGTAAAACACGCTCTAAAGCAATTCAATTTCGCCCTTAAGGGGTCCTCCCCCAAGAGCACAACTGTCACTGGATCCTTCGGCTACGTTGCACTCCGCTCAGGATGACTCGTTTACCTCATTGCTCATGCCTCAAAGGGGCGTAGCCCCGACCTCACGCCTCATACCTACTGTTTACCAACCACTAATCACTCCCACATAGCATAAAAATAGACTTTAAACTTTCCGGGAACTTTTTAAATTTGAGGGGTAAAAAAGAGGATTTCATGTTTTTTGAACAAGCAATAGCCCATAACCTCCCGAATTACACGAAAGAATCGGATTCCGCTTACGGCGAGACCCTCGCTCCGCTCGATTACAAGGACGAGCTCAAGGTCAAGAACGCCGCCATCCGCGAATTTTGGGAAGTCAACCGCCTCGCCCGTGGTCCGCAGCCGATTGTCGCTAGCCCCATGCCGCGCAATTACCGCACCACGTCCAAGCGCCAAGTCGAAATGAAGCCGGGCGATTTGCGTTTTAACGAATACGATAGCATCTTGGAGCCCGAAGAGCACAATGCGATTTACCGCCTGCTGTTCGACAAGCTCATCACGCCGGCGTACAAGCCGCTCGCTTACGCGCTCAACTGGATTATCATCCGTGGCACGTACAAGTATCGCGTCGTGATTTTCAACGTGAAAAAGCTGGACGCAAGCATCGTCCGCAAGCTCAAGCAAATTGCAGAAGTTTTGCAGCAGAGCCCGTACCACGTGACGGCAGCACACACATACGTCGATACGACAGAATCGAACTACTACCTCGAAGCGAAGCGCCCGACAGATACGCTAAACTTCAAGCAACTTTACGGTCCGCGTGAACTTTCGCTCGACCTCGGCCATTTCAGGCTCAAGTACCCGGTAACAGGATTCAGCCAGATTAACGAAAGCCAGATTCACAACCTCATCAAGTCCGCAAGCCGCTTGCTCGGTCTCGAAAAAGGCGACCATTTCTTGGATCTTTACTGCGGTTACGGTCTCTTCAGCTTTGCGCTCGGCGAAGCCGCCAAGTCCGTACTCGGTGTGGAATGGGAAGGCCCGTCCATCGACTGCGCCAAAGCTTCCGCAAGATTCTTGAAGAAGAACTACAAGTTCATCGCAGGCAAGATTGACGAGACGTTCGTGCAGATGCGACTCCCGCGCCCGATTCCTGGCGAACCGGAACGCATTTTGCTCGACCCGCCGCGCAAGGGGACAGAACCCGGCGTGATTCGTGCGCTTGCTTTGCGAAAGCCCGTCCGCGTGCTGCACATTTTCTGCGGCACCGACGAAATCCCGGATGCACTCGCCGAATGGGAACGTTTTGGCTACCGCGTCAAGGAAGTGCTGCCGCTCGACCTTTTCCCGGGCACGCCGCACCTCGAAACGCTCGTCGCTCTCGAAAGAAAATAAAAAAGGCGAAGCATCGCCTCACAGTTTATAAGAAAGTCATCCTCGCCACAAGCGAGGATTTTTTTTCATCTAAGATTCAACTTGGTAAATGTTTTGTAATGGTCGCCGGTATAATAAATATTGCAGTTTTTACTATAAACTAAGCGATTCTTTCCGCGATTAACCTCGAAGTAATCGACATCTGCTTCCTTGTAACTACCGCTCGGGAGCTTGCCGTCGCGATTTTCAAACACATCGCCGCCAATCATCACGCCCAGCTTTCTCTGCGGATTAAAGTTCCATCTTTCGAACGTGCGCCCCGTTTTACGTTCGTACAAGCGGATAGCCTCTTTCTTGTTCACGTAATTGGGCGGCAGGTAGCCATTGTCACAAATAAACTTTGCAACTTCGTCTTTTGTGGTATATTGACGGTCCTGTACATCAACTTGAGCCGCAATTTCGCGACTGGAATGGCCATTTGAATCAAGCTTTTCCGCCAGCCAAAAGATTCCCGAAATTGCAATCAAGATTACACATGCAACAAGTTTGATTTTGCGGAACGACCCGTTACGTCGAGAGCCATTTCTATTGGACTGACGAACAGGCCGAACATTCTCTAGCACGTCAACACCGTCCAATGTTCCTTTTTCAATCCTAGGACCTTTTTCGCCTTTTCCAAAAAGGCTGACCGTTATCGTATCGCCAATCTTCGGCGGTCTCGCGGTGCGACCTAGAACTGATTGATGGACAAAGTATTTCACGCCGTTTGCAGTAGCAAAACCAAATCCCTTTTCTGCATTCCATTGAACAACAGTTGCTCGATTCGTAATCATGACGACCTTCTGCGGTAAAAACTCTACAAGAATATAACTTTTTCTATCTTTTCCGATGGGGTATTTGATTATGGCAACAACTAACGAGAAACCGGCACTTTGGACGCGCACGTTCGTGACGGTCGCCGCCGCGAACTTTCTCCTGTTCTTTAGTTTTTACCAGCTGCTGCCGATTCTTCCGCTGTACATCATCGACAAATTCCAGACCGACAACGCAACCGCGGGCATTATCATTTCGCTTTACACCATCGGTGCGCTCGCCTGCCGCCCCTTCGCGGGTTTCCTCGTCGATACGCTCAGCAGAAAGCCGCTCTACTTCTGGACGTTCTTTGCATTCACGGTCTGCTTCGTCGGTTACAAGGTCGTCGGACTTCTGCCGATTCTTGCCGTCGTACGTTTCGCCCACGGGCTTTTCTTCGGCATCTCGAGCACGGCAAGCAATACCGTTGCCATCGATGCACTGCCCGCAAGTCGCCGCGGCGAAGGCATCGGTTACTTCGGCATCAGCGTGAATCTCGCCTTCGCCACCGGTCCCATGACCGGAATGTTTCTTTACGAAGCATTCGGCGACACCATCGTCTTTGCGATTTCCATAATCCTTTGCGTCATCGGCCTCATTCTCGTGCAAACGTTGCGCATTCCCCGCAAAGAGAAAAAAGCGCATGCCCCGCTTTCGCTCGACCGGTTCTTCCTCACGCGAGCCGTCCCGCAATTCGCAAATTTCATCTTCGTCGGTTTCGCCTACGGCCCGGTCACCAACTACATCGCGCTTTACGCCAAGGAACTCGGCATCGGCGGCTCCGGCTGGTTTTACGCCCTCATCGCCGCGGGCCTCATTTTGAACCGCATCATGACAGGCCGTCTCATCGACCGCGGCTACCTCATCCACCTCGTCGGCACCGGCATGACGCTGAATGTCATCGCTTACTTTATCCTCACGTTCAGTCACGGAGTCGCCACATTCTTCATCGCGGCATTCCTCATCGGAACAAGCCTAGGGCTCATTTTCCCCGGCTACCAGACCATGTGCGTGAACCTCGCCCGGCACGACCAACGCGGCACCGCGAACAGCACGTACCTCAGCGGCTGGGACATCGGCATCGGAGCGGGGATTCTCACCGGTGGCGCCATGGCGAACTACTTCGGCATGCACCGCCCCGTATTTCTCGCCTGCGCCATCGCGCTAGTAATTGCAGACATCCTGTATTTCACATGGACGTCGCGACATTACCTGAAAAATAAACTGGAAGGGTAATGTTTATTAGGTAGTAGTTGGTAGAACTTAGATAATTCCGAACTCCTAATTATTTATGCCAAGCGTTTGTCTTCGTACATTCTCTTATCGGCATTGATCATGCTTTCTTTGAAGCTTTCCAGATGACCGTCCCAATGGGCGATTCCTACGCTGGCCTCAAGCGTATAAGACCGCGTATGGTTATGTTTCGATACTTCTTCTTGCAAGCAACTCTTAATCTGGCGCACCACTTCATCAGGAACTTCTGTCTGCGCAATCATCAGGAATTCATCACCACCATAGCGACAAAGGAACATTGAATAATTCAGGCGTTCACAAACCTTTTTTAACGCCTGCGAAACAAGAACTAGCGCCCTGTCACCTTCGGCATGACCGTAAGTATCATTAATTTGCTTAAAATGATTTACATCAACCATAATCACAAAGGACTCTTTTACATCGCGCAACTGGTGCAAATAATGATGCAGGCGGTTGCGGTTGTTGAGCATCGTCAAGGAATCCGTCGAAATCAACTGGTTTTGCAAATGTAAATAAACAAACAAAATAATAAACGTACACCAGAAGCAGAAAATCGGAGTCGTCAGAGCAAAGAAAACCTGAGCGCCCCCCGCAATCAAGACGCCCGGCGTATAACACGCCACAATCAAGTAGGTCCTCAAATTCGAGCGGTCCTGCAGGGAGAATCCGCGAACAAGCCCACGAATCGTCGTTGCAACCCAATAGAGCATCGGCAAGAAAGAAAGAATAACATAATAAAAATCACGCGGTTCCAATCTATCATCCAACCAATAACCGGGCGCCATCACAAAAGAAGCAAGCAAAACGACAGCCTCTATTATAATCGGAATCCGTAATTTCATCTCGAGACGATAAATTTGCAGTCGAGTCATCTCGGGTCGAGTACTGATTTCAGCAAACATGAAACAACTATAGGCGACGAATAGCAATATAACGGCATTCGTATAATTCACCGTAAGAACGCTGACTATATTTTTCGGAAGAACGCTATCGTTGACGAGAGCCCATAAAGAATCATTTACAAAGTAAGCAATATGCCAAAACACCAGTTTCTGAAAAAGTGTGTATTTCAACTGCGGAGTCGGAAGCCGTTTGATGCTGTACAACAAGAGCACCAATATACAAACACACCCAAGATTGACTTCCGCATAAGAAACAAAAACGCTCATATTACGAAATGTATATTATTTCCATAAAAGCAGCCGAAAATCCATTCAATATTTTGGCAAACATGAATTTTTTCACATTTTTCGCAAGCAAAGGCGTTGCATAGAAGAACAATTTGCGGTATTTGATTCCAAAAAAGGCCTTTTTTAGCCATTTTTTAAATATTTCGTTGCATAAAAAAAGTTGTTTTTCAACCATTTTCAATCTATATTTATACTAAGATGAAACCGATTATCGAATATTCCGACTTCCGCAAATACATGCGCGACTTTTACGAAGAACGCAAACTTCGCCATGTTTTTTCGTGGCGGGAATTCTCCAAAAACGCCGGTTTCACATCGTCTTCGTACATGAAAGTCGTCTGCGATGGCAAAAGCAAGCTAAGCCGCATCGGAGTCGAACGAACCGGACAAGCCATGGGACTCGTCGGATTCGAAATGGATTACTTCAGAGCGATGGTCAAGTTCGGGCAAGAAACCGAAGACGAGAAAAAGAAAGCCGCCTACGCAGAAATGCTCGCCATCGCCAAGGAACACAAGGTCCGAGTCATCGAGGGCGACCTGTTCGACTTTTACGAAACCTGGAAAAATCCAGCCTTGAGGGAACTCGCCCCAATGATGCCGGGCGCCACCCCCGGAGAGCTCGCCAAGAAATGCTATCCGGAAATTTCCGCTTATGACGTCAAGCAATCGCTTGATTTTTTGACGAAAGCGGGCTTCTTGAAAAAAACTGGCGAAAACACTTACGTTCAAAGCGAAACATCCATCAAAGGCTCTCCAGAAGCGACGCGCCTTGCCATCCGTGAAATGCACCGCGAAATGGCAAGAATCGCAGAAAAGTCGCTCAACTTGGCCAAAGCCGAACGGAACTTCAGCGGAATCACCATGGGCATTTCAAAAGACTCCTACGAACAAATCGTAAAGGAATTGGATGAATGCCGCAGAAAAATCGTAAGCATCGCCGCAGGTGACAAGAACATCAACCAAGTTTATAGATTAAATTTACAGTTATTCCCGCTTACTCGCAACGCCAAGGAGGACAGCAATGAATAAACTAATTGCAAAATTTTTGACAGCCGCCACCACTGCTCTTGCTGCATTTTGCGCATTTGCCTGTACCGACCGAGTAGCAGGAACCGCCGAAGAACCCAACCAATTCGCCAACGGGAATATGCTCGGAACGGAAGATGAAGGATCATCCAGCAGTAACACCCCGGTCGATTCCGTTGAAACAACCACATCCATGACTGGTTCAAATTCTTCCGCGCAAACGAACCCACCATCAGATAGTTCACAAGCGTCTTCCCCTGCAGAGCGCATATCGTCATCATCCGCCAAAGCGCCAACCGAAAACCCCGCTGCAAGCAGTTCGAGCGAACAGATTGGCGGTGCCGGAGGCTTTTCCGGCCAAGAGCAAACTGGATTTCCAAACACAGAATATACGCTAGACAGTTACCTTCAGAAATACAAGGTTCCCGGCGTCACTTTCGACGAAAACGTTCTTGCATACAATAAGACGTTTGAAGGTTGCGACGCAACAAATCAAACTTGTTTCGAAAGCCCGAACATCGCCGAGTTCAGATCAATCGGGTTGCATAAGGCAGCCACTCAAAAAGAGCTCAACGAATTAAGCTTCCTTTTCCCGAATGCTACAAAAGCCATGGGCGGCAGTTTACATGAAGTTGACGGTTGCCCGCTCTACGTGCTGAATATCAACGAGACCTCGCCTGCCGTACACATTCTCACAAAAATTACGAAGGATACCCTCACAGTCGCAACATTCTACGACAACTGCGATTACGAGCGCCGTCCGTTTGACATGTACGTCGGATTCCTATTCTCGTACTGCGGAGAACTTTCCGAAAAACCGGAAATCGTCATGACAAGCGAACTCAACGAAGCCATGACATCATGCGGTTCAGTGGATTACAAAGAGTACATCAACAAAAAGCTCCTGTCGGAACCCACAAACTTATCCACGAAACGGGATTAAAAAGAAAAAGAGTGAGAACGTGAAAAAACGTTTGGCATACTTGGCAGCCATATCGCTTGCGTTTTTAGCATGCGACGATTCTTCGTCAAGCAGTTCATCATGGGATCCCAGATGGGATATAAACGGATGCTGCCCAGAAAGTGGGTCTCAAACAAGAATTATAACCCTAAACACATTTGGCGATACACTTAACGTATCACTGGGAGAACAAGAAATCTTCCGCGACAGTCTTTGCATCCCGCCCCCACCATCAGTCATAATTATAAACTGCAATCCGCCAACAATAACCTTCAAAGACTCCGTCGTTATCGACTCCAGCAATTCCGCGCAACTAAAATCAATCTATGCAGATAATGCGAAAGACTTCTTGTCCATCCGCTGCATGAAAAATTAAATCGAATTAATTTAAGTATCAACCTTTTTCAGGGATGGTCACTCAAGCCAATCATAAAAAAGATCACCAAACCAAAAAAGGCGAACGGCAAAATTGGAACAACTCCAATTGCAGCAAAAATCTTCCAAGCTTTATTGGGAAGATTCTTATATTTCAAAGAAAATAAATCTAGGAACAGCAAAACAGCCGATGCCAGCATCATTAAAGAAAACAAAGGTGCTAATGTGTAACGCATCTTGTCAAACGGATCAAGGCTATAGTCTTCAAAAATCAAGAACGCTGGCGCGTAATGAACGGCCAAGCACGCTGCAGAAATAAAAGCAGTCAAAGTAAAGAGTTTATCTATCAGTTTCTTGATCAATTGTATCCCCTCCAAGCGCAATGAGTTGAAATAACGTCTTTCGTAGCTCCTTTCTGAAGTACAATTTTATCGCTGAACGGGCCTGGCTCTATTGTGAAACCATCAAATGGTTCTTCTTCATAAATAATGACGATAGAATCTTTTCGTTCATCAATTCCAATACCCATTATCGTTTGAACGTCTAAGTTTCCAATTGCACCATCTCCTATACGCTCAAACCTGTAAGTCAAAATGTTTTTTAAAACATTATCATCATCCTGATATTGAAGATGCCAAACATAAAACGCCTTGGAATCAACAAAGAAGCAATACCCAAAGGAATCGTTCAGATTATCCTGTTTTAGAAAAAGCTTCTTGCCATTCAATTCACATTGCTTTGCGCCTTTATTTTTCGCCAAATCGCCAGTATAATCCCCCGGATGATTATTCTCATAAATTGGAATCGTCACTCCCGGTACTGGAAAAGAAGTACATTCGCGACAAAAAAACAAATACGAAAGAAAGATTATGGTAAAGGCTATTTTCGCCCACAAATCATTCTTTTTTAAAAATTGAACCGCTTGAGAGACTTTTGTTTTAATTATTTGCATACAACAGATAGAATATACAAAATCCAGGTCGAGTTCATGTAGTTTTCGGCAAGCGACAAAAACTAGAACATCACACGATAGCGAATCCGTTTCTCGTAGTGGCGGCCATTGAGATCGTGATAGCCTTTCGAATTATTGGTCCGGGCCGGTATTTCGTTGCCAAGAATCTTTGGTGGCATAATGTGGACGGTTCCAGAAGAAGATTCTGCGGTGGAATTCGATGAAGTCGCGGAACTGCTCGACGCTACGGAACTGCTCGAAAGTCCGTATTCGAAGGCGCCGAGGTCAGGAGCTTTACCAACGAACGGGAAGCCTAGATCTTCGCCCTTGTCTATCGAGCGGCTTCCTTCCTTGAGCTTCAGGAAACCCACATTTGGCAAGCTGCCGTCAGCGTTGCGCGGGCCAAGCATTCCCGGAATCGTCGAGAGATCCTTGCCGGTCACGGTCATGCTCGGGTCATCGAGACTCACAAAGTCGTCTTCGGTTAAGTCAAGATTCAAATTCCAAGAGTTGTTTTCGCCTGCCGGGCAATCTACATAATGGTCGATGTTCTGGCTCGAAATCTTTTCCCAGCATGTTCCGATTTGCGAAAGTTTGTTCGGGAACGCGATGTTGTTCTTGAGTACGTGCGCTTTGTCGCCCATTAACGGAACGACTTCGGCAATGCGAGTCCTTTCATCATCAGCGTAAATTGTCGAGGGCATGCCAAAAGAGCGGTCGCCGTTTTTGTAGGAAGTGTTGTTGATCCATGTGCTACCGATGGTCGTGTAGTTCGAATAGAAACCGGTGGCCACATTGTTCCAAGCGACGCAATTTTTGATGATGTGTCTACCCTTGTCGTTTCGGCTGTATCCCATCTTGAACCCGTTGCCATTCCCGTTAGGCGGCTTGCTTGTCCCGTAATGGATATAGCCATTCCCCATGGCGTAGCTGTTTTCCACGACTACGGGGAATTCCTGGGCCAGTACATCATAGCCGTCGTCGCTGTTCCACCAGGCGCGGCAACCGATGAACTTGGTAGTGTCGCCATCGTACTGGTAATGCACGCCGAAGCCGTCGGCATTCTCACCGTCGCCCTGCCAATCCGTGGGGTCGTAGTTGTCGTGCGCATCGCAGTTCAAAAAGAGGTGCCCACCGCCGCCTGATGCTCCGTCATGCGCGAAGAATCCCGGACCTGCGTTGTGGTGGCTGTCAATCTGCTCCAAGAAAATGTGCTTGCTCGCGTAGATGAAAATTCCGGAATTGGAATTGTGTATCATGGGCGTGTTGCGAACATCGAAGCCCTTCAAGTGCAGGTACTTTGCCGCAACCACAATCGGCGAAGTGTACATCGCCCCTTCGGGAGTGCCGTCACTATGCTCTTCGCCTGCTGCCACGGGGAGGTTCGCGCCATCAAAAATCGGGCGCTCGCCCGGGTAGGCCAAATAATGGATGCGGTTGTCGTCGCTCTCGCCGCTCGCGGTCAGCAGGATGCCCGCCGTCATCTTGTACCGAGCGTAAAAGATGGTATCTTTCAGGTCGTAGATGCCACCGCGAATCCAGACGGTGTCGCCTGCACTCACGACTTCGTTCGCCTTGTTGAGTGTCGCGAAAGGCTTGTCCTTTGTGCCCGCCGCACTATCGCTGCCGTCGGTCGCCACGTAATACACGGCACCGAACGACTGGGTAGCCGACAAAGCCACCGACAAAACCGCTCCCAAAGCAACCATGAACTTTTTTCTCATAAACACCTGCAACAACTTCTTGTAATATACTCAAATTTTCGAAGAAGCAGGTGTGAGCCGCAACAAATTGATTAAGCTAGCCATCGAGGCCTGTGCACCCCTCGAACATTTCCTTGTAGCAATCCATCGCTAATGTGGTTGCGGGAAGTGTGGGAATTTGTACGAGACCGGTACACTCGCGGAACATTCCCCAGTAGCACTCGACAGCCAAAGTCGTAGCAGGCAGTTCTGGGGCTTGCGTAAGGCTTACGCACTCCTGGAACATCCAAGCATAGCACCGTGTGTATAATTTCTTAGCTGGGAGTGCCGGGGCATGCGTCAAGCTGGAGCACCTTTGGAACATCCAAGCGTAGCACTTGTCGGCTAATTTTGCGGCTGGCAATTGAGGAGCTTGCTTGAGGCTAGAGCACCCATAAAACATTTCCAAGTAACATTCTTTAGCCATCTTCGTAGCGGGCAGTTCCGGAGCATGCGTGAGGCTTTTGCACCCCTCGAACATACATTCGTAACAAGCTCTTTCCAACTTGGTTGCAGGTAGTTCTGGAGCATGCGTAAGACTCGTACACTCTCTGAACATACGAAAGTAGCAACCTTGTGCCAAAGTCGTGGCAGGCAATTCCGGAGCTTGCGTGAGATTGGAGCAACCATCGAACATTTCTTCGCAACAAAAACAATCCAACGTCATTGCGTTCAATTGAGGGGCTTGCGTGAGGTTGGTACAGCTTTGAAACATACCAGAGTAGCATCTGTTGGCTAAAATAGTAGCGGGCAAATCCGGAGCTCGCGTGAGATTGATGCAACCACCGAACATATCCCTGTAGCAGCATGCTTCCAACTTGGTTGCAGGAAGTTCTGGAGCTTGAGTAAGGCTTTTGCACTTCCAGAACATTCCATAGTAGCAATCTTCAGCCAAAATAGTAGCGGGCAAATCCGGAGCTCGCGTGAGATTGATGCAACCACCGAACATACCCCAGTAGCAGCATGCTTCCAACTTGGTTGCAGGAAGTTCTGGAGCTTGAGTAAGGCTTTTGCACCCCTCGAACATACATTCGTAACACGCTTTTGCCAATGTCGGCGCAGGCAGTTGTGGAGCTTGCTTGAGGCAAGAGCACTTAGAAAACATTCCATAGTAACAATCTTCAGCCAACGTGGTGGCGGGTAGCTCTGGAGCTTGCGTTAAGCTAGTGCATTCTACAAACATCCCACAATAACACTCTTTTGCCAATATAGTCGCAGGCAGTTGAGGAGCTTGCTTGAGGCTAGAGCACTCATAAACGCCGGCAATTCTGGAGCTTGCGTCAAGCCCGCACAATGAAGAAACAATCTTGCGAAACAGAAGTCGTTCGGGATGACTTTAGCCTCCCCCTTTCCGTCAATCAAACTCATCACGCTGCCGCTTGCAGCGATCCGTCCAGTTAGAACAAATGAAGTGCTCGCTTTTTTCAGGTCCTTCGAGAATCCTTCTGGATTGTTGCCCTTCAGCCATGCACAGTCCCCTTTATTTTTCAGTACAACCGGGGCGTTCTTTTTCATGGCATTCCATGTTTCCCCACCATCCAGCGAATATTGCACATCCGGGAGTTTTCTTGTTTGATTTACAATGGAGAACGACGCATCGTCTTCCTCGGCTGTGAAGGTGAGGTAATTGCAGGACGGCACGGCTTCGGCACGCCCCTCCGTGAAAAGAACATCAGTTTTTAAGTCATTCATTTGTTGTTAGCCCTCTGCTGAACGGTTGCTTTTTTATAGAACATCGCCATCACCGATTTTTCAATATATAATTTTTGGAAGGGAGGCGTTTTCCAAGACAGAGTTTGCCTAAGCCCCTAAGTGCAAAATCAAATCAGCAAGAGCCTTTTGAGCGTCCGAATTGGCTGCATAATTCCGCATGACGGATTTCATGTCGAGGAGGATGCAGGCGATTTTGTGATAAGGCATTTGGCGATTTTTCCAGTCACCATAAATGTAGCCGACGCGTTTCATTGTATAAACGTCATTGCGAGGCGAAGCCGTGGCAATCTCATCCCATTTCCCAGCATCCGCGCAATATGGCATAATGAAGGCATTGTAAATCCGCTTGCCAAAATCGTCATTCTGAGGGGTAGAGCCCCGAAGAATCCAGGACTGATATCCACTGGAGCCCTCGCTCTGCTCAAGATGACGTTTTTCCATCACAGTTTTCACATACTCTGCATAAGCCATTTGCTTGCACACAGATTCCGCCCCCGGCAAATGAGATTTATTTTTCGTGAGCCCGAACTTGTAATACTTCGAATCGAGAATGTAAACCTCAGGCCCGTCATTGCGAGGTGAAACCAAAGCAATCTCATGCTGCTGTTGCACTATCATAATCGTATCAGGACGCAAAGTAGAACGATGATTTTCGTCCACATCATCATCTTGATATTTGACACCATCACCATTCTTTGAATCTTCAGTAACAAACTTCAAGTGTGGATTGAAATCAGACTTGTCCAACCCCAGCGGCAACATCCCGAATATCCTTTCGACCATCGCTTCCCACACGGGAGCGAAAGTATTCACCCCGAAGAAGGCATCCGATTTGCCCTCATCTTCGCTGCGGTTCTCCCTATTTCCTAGGTAACGAACCATCTTCAGCATCGCATGGAAAAGTTCCAAATGTTTGTCGTTGAATGTTGTGGCAATTTTATCCTGAATCACTTCAGCAAACAAATCGTAATCAAACAGGAGTTCCGGTTCTTCGACTTCATTTTCTGAAATGCCGTAAAGCGGACCAATCAGCCGAGCAGATTCCTTGACGCAAAACTTGTGGACGAGCGTTATCAGGTTGTCTTCGCGGTAACTCGTCTTGCGAGTAATCAAGTTTAGATATACAACCTGATCGTGACCTTCTTCATTTTTGACGACTTGCGGCTTAATTCTTTTGATGGTTCGTGGCCAACTGATTTTGCCGGAGAACCCTTTCTTGTAAATCGTATCAGATTCCACAAAGTAGCCGAAATCGAGATAGTACTGCAGCACCGAAAGATACGCATAGAACGGAAAATCTAGTTGGGACTTTTTCAAATCATCTTCGGAGAAATAGCTTTGCAAGGATTTATCGCTCAGTACGGAAACAAGGCGATAAAAATCCTGCTTGCAAATATCCTCCGACGGCTTTGCCGTGCGATATCCCATCGGGAAATAAATTTTAGGCAGATTGTCTTCAATCCTTATCCCGACAAACGATTTGTCCTTCTTTTCGTCACTTGAACGCCAAGCATCATACACGCAAAAATCCGCAAAAGACGTGAAAGCCTTTTGTGCAGGTTCTGCGATATGTTGGGCGAGTACAGACATTTAGGTATTCGCCTGCTTTTGCAACTTGGCTTTATCCACGTCGTTCATCTTGAAAATCTTTTCAAACGACTCAAATCCGATAGACGTTTCAAACACATCTATCAAATCCGAAAGGGAATTGATTTTATCATCCTTGACGAAAATTTCGCCAGACTTATTGCGCTTGAAAACATCGTCCCACAGATACTTGAGAACTTTTTCCGCAAAGTCTTCTTTCTTGATTTTGTCCACACCGTCAATTTTTTCACCGGTAATGAACCAACCGCCTAAACACTTGTCATCAGCTTTCAAAACCGCAGTCTGTGGCAAGAGAATCTTCTCGTTTATCCATTCACGGAAATCGCCCCAGCAAACGCCGGTGTCGTCAATCTCCGTTTTATATTGGGCGGAATTTTCGTCCAAAACATTCCGAATCATCTTTGACTTGAAGCGACGCTGGAACGCATTATCCATCGTGAACACGTTTTGGTCATTTGTGTTCATCGTCGCGTAAATAGAAAGATTCGGCGGCAAGCGCACAGCCGTATTGTTGATGAACTTTATTTTGTCGCCGTACGGGATGGAATCGTCGTATTCAATCTTTTCCGGATTATCCGTACTTTTCTGGCGAACATACGCGTTCACATCAATGTTTGTGACGCCATAGGAACTCCAACCCGTATTGTAAATGTTACCGGAAAGTTCTTCAGGGCCGTCCTCCGGGCGAATACGGTCCAGCAACTGGAACATCTCCCCAAAAATGGCGGCCGCATTGCCGCGATTGATTTCCTCTATGATCAGGAAGAACAGCTCTGCGGGATTGCGATATGCCCTGCGCACGATTTCCGCAAACGGACCCGGTTTAAAGCGATATTCGACGCCGCCATTGTCCGGCTTCACGTAAGGATAAATTTGCCCCACGAAATCCGCATTGCAGTATTCCGGGTGGAATACGCAACGAACCTTGTGATATTCCTTGTCCGTGACGCCGTACTTATCCAATTCGGCGTTGATGACCTTGTTTACTTCGTAGCTCTTGCCACACCCCGGAACCCCGTAGTAGATGATTTGGGTGGGGGTGAAAGATGAGAGATTGCTTACAGTAGTATCTTTCTTCTCGTCAAACGAATCGAAGAATCCTTTTTTATCGTTTCTATTCATATCTCCAAAAACCTCCTCATAAGAGCCGACAATTTCAAGATTTCCGTATTTTGAAAAAGACAAAACTCTTGAGTAATTGTTGATATAATTTTTTATAATATCATCATTATTTCTTGTTTCTTCGTGGAAAACATTTTTAAAAGCCAATGCATAAGAACAAACACCATGTTCTCTAACATAATCATACAATGCTTTTAGCACAAAAGTAGGACATTCGATATCATTAAATCCGTCCTTTTTCGTATATGGATTAGGGACATAATACTTCGGCAACCAATTCAAAAGCCAGGATCTAGCCTCACTTTCTGTAATATTATGATCAAAACGAGGGTAGTAATAGCCATCTTCGCATTCACAATAAAGTGCTAACTGGCAAGCGAGTTGATAAGCTGTACGGAAAAAACCTTCCCAACGTTTTTCCATAATAGAGCGGAACTCGTCAATAGTCATTTTTTCATGAGGCAACGAATTGACCAATTCTACTACCGTTTGTGGAGTTCCGTTTCGCCATCTACAGATTATGTCGGCCATGATTACACCCCATATTTCGTGATGTCCATTTGCTTCAAAATGGCTATTAACACATCAACAACAATACTATTGCCTGCCTGCTGATAAGTCGCAGTATCACTTACTACTATCTTGAAAGAATCTTTGAAACCCATTAAACGAAGACATTCGCGAGGGGTCAACTTGCGAATACGACCTTTATGTGTGACATAATTATCAACCCCAGCCCGATGCATTTTATGCATTGATTGAAGCAGTGGCCTTGCCACATCTAAATCTGTTTTTGTAGAAGTCCTGAAATTTTTTGTTCCCCCAGCAAGGACATATTTTGCAACCTTGTCAGATAAGTAGTATTTTTCTTCAACATCCTTCACGTCAAAAACAAATTCATCAAAGGCTTCATTAGTAGGAGTTTCTTTCGAATCAGGATGATAAACAAAGTCTCCGTGCCAATTAAATTGTTGATTCTTTTTTTGGCAAAGGGCCACATCGCCATTTATCTGAGTGTAGCTTTTTTCACGATTTTTATGACTGGTAACAAATTTTATTCCCTTATCCTTCAAAAAATACTTTGTATCAATGAAGTCTTCCAGGAAATCGTACATCACGTATTCCAAAGGTATCGGTGCAGGGAATGCAAATTTTGTTTTCTTTTTGAAGCCTAAACAATAAACACGCTCTCTGTTTTGCGGAATACCATAATCTTTGCTATTTAGAACTCGAAAATAAACTTGATACCCCAACTCTTCAAAGATGTCGTGCATCACATGCCAAGTGCGACCATTGTCGTGATTCAGCAAACCCTTGACATTTTCAAACAAGAACACCTTAGGAGATGTTTCTTTTACGACTCTTGCAAATTCATAGAACAAAGTTCCTCTTGCGTCTTCAAATCCAAGCCTTTTGCCAACCATAGAGAAAGCTTGACAAGGAGCTCCACCTACAACAAAGTCAACTTTCTTTGCGTATGGCTTTGCGTCAAAATCGCGAATGTCATTAAACCAATTCGATTCATCAAGCTTGTAATTTGCCAAATAACTTTTTTTGCAGTTTGGCTCAATATCTCCTGCAAATACAATTTCGTAATTTAAGTTGAGTCTTTGAAAAGCGTGTTCAATCGCACCAATGCCACTGAATAGCGTGCCTATTCTAATCTTTCGGTCAGGCTTGGAAAACGTCAACTCCTTCCAAGATATCCCATCTGAAAGAGGCGTCTGAGGAATTTCTTTTTCATCAAGATTTTCAACTCTCTTTTTGATGATCTTTTTTACTCGAGCAATTTTCTTGTTTGACTCGTTGATATCCTTATAAACAGTCGCCATCTAAAGACTTAAGCTCCATTTTGAAAGTGAACGAGTTCACTCTCGCGGGAGCGGTTCTGGCCGATTCGCTTGACCGAGGTGCAGGCAAAAAAGAAACGGCGGGGAGCCGACTCACTCCTCGCCTAAAAGCGCGACATTTTCAAAGAATACAATAGCTCGCAACATGTGCAATTGTTCGGCCCTTCGACATGCTCAGGGACCTTACAAAGGCACAATCATCCCGAGCGGATACAGTACGCCCAGGGTACACTACGCCCATGCAACTCATGGGCGGCGGCGAGTCATTGTCTTATTCCTGTATTCGTGAAAGTGTCTAGTTTCCAGATGAAGAACAAGAGCGATACTCAACGAGCGTTCACCCTCGTCCTAGCAGACATTCTCAAGCTTTTTTCTGGATACAAAAAAAGGCGTTGAGTTGAATGCACTTATCACCTGGAGGCCTAGACTGCCCGAATACAATAAGCACAAACAACTCACGCCCCAAAAGGCCGCTTGCAAACAGGCAAACTGCTATAAAACAATAGACCATGTAGCAAAACGATGCGGCAGGCATACGCCGGTCGCAGACGTGAGCGTTCGCCTTATTCTCCGTATTCATGAAAGTGTCTAGTTTCCAGATGGAGAACAAGAGCAAAAACTCTATTTTCACCTAGAAATATAGATTATTGCAATGGCAAAAGATGACATCTGCCCATTTTGTGGCAAAAAACGGGCTAATACTGCAAAAAAACAGCCCCAAAGGACCGGTCATGCTTCAAACAATTATGCAGTCACTATTGCATTTCGCTACGAAGAACAACGACTTCTTCTTTGGAAAAGCCCGAAACAGCCATGAT
This sequence comes from Fibrobacter succinogenes, assembly GCA_902800345.1. GTDB lineage: Bacteria > Fibrobacterota > Fibrobacteria > Fibrobacterales > Fibrobacteraceae > Fibrobacter > Fibrobacter succinogenes_H. The sequence continues at coordinate 7,183 of CADCDO010000067.1, read as the reverse complement.
TTTTTCATCGGAATCGCCGTATTCAATCATTTTCTTAGCCATTTCACGCGCCTTCGTGAGTTTTCCCTTGTGGAAGGAACTCTGCTTTTCAAAAGCCATATTTATCATAATATCCTCCCTTAGGAAAAGTTCATCCTCAAACTTCTCTAAAGATACATCTTTTTGCAGAGATTTGCAAAAGTCCTTGTCATAAAATTTCGTGGAAACAGGCTTTTCATTGATGATATCTCCAAAAAGGCGCAGCATTTCCGCCCTTTGGGATTTTTCCTTTTCTGACTTTTCAGCCAATTCATCAATTTTCAGAAATTTTTCAACTTCGACAAAATAGAAATCGAGCTTTGGATAGTAGCCCTCGCCGTTCTTCACAAAATGAACATGGTGAAAATACACATCCGGCTCCAATTCAAACTGGTCGCAGGTCAAGATGGAAAGCACATAGATGTGCGGCAGTTTATAATCGTCAGATTTCTTCACATGGTTTGTGATAACCCGCGAAGTATAGTAAAGCAGCCGGTCCATGTAGAAATCACTATCGGTCTGCTGAACTTCAACCAAGACCTTCTCATCACGTTCATTTGTTCCAATGATATCAAAAATGTTGGTTTTGTTAATCAGAATTCCAGGCTGTTCCTGCACCTCGAAGTGAAAATCCTTAATGCGATCATCGCCCCGCAAATCGAGCATGGCATTGACAAACGTTATAAACCGCGACGGGTCCTTTTCGTTTATCATCAAGATTTTGAAAATTGCATCGCTGAACGGATAGACGTTCTTGAATTTCGCACGGAACTTGGCGAGATTCGCCGGATTTTCCCTGATGGCCCTCAACATGGCCGCATACTGGCATCTATTCATCTTTCGCTCCTTCTGCAGACATGCTAAAAACTGCAGAATACATTGTTATACAATTTGCTTTTATCAGCACTGGCAAATATACAAACGTTCAAATGTCAAAAGATGACAACAGCACCCGTCCGAGAAAAAATGCGAATTTTTCGAAAATCTCTTGACATCCACCCCTAAAAAGTTTATATTCATTAGTGCTCAAAAGAGCATTTGATAGAAAAAAGCCCCGTCTTTTTATGCTTGTAGGCGGAAGGAGTGAACGATGAATAAGCGTGTGTCGCCTATTGACAAGGCTGACGGAACTACTTTTGAAAACCTTGCAAAACGGGTAAAAAACGTCCATAACGCGACAAGTTCCTTTGCCAAGGGCGCCGTAAACCAGCTACTGACAATACGAAATTGGGCTATCGGCTGCTATATAGTCGAATATGAACAAGAGGGGTGCGACCGAGCGAAGTACGGGGCTCGCCTATTGCAGAATTTGGCGGACAAGCTCTCCATCAAGGGGCTTGACCGCTCTATGCTTAGCGTTTGTCGGCTGTTCTATATCAGATATCCGCAGATTTGTGAGACGGCGTCTCACAAATTCGAAACGCCGCCAGAACTACTTGTAACACGGCTTTCTTTCTCGCACATTAAAGAAATAATGCCTATCGACGATCCTGTTGAACGCTTCTTCTATGAATTAGAATGTATCAAGGGCACGTGGAGCGTGAAGGAACTTCATCGGCAAATTGATACGAAGCTCTATTTCAGGAGCGGGATAAGTAAAAAGCCAGAACTGTTGTTGCAAAGGGTAGAAAAGAGCGGCGTTAATGCAATTTTGTCGGTTAAAGATGCGTATACTCTCGACTTTTTAGATCTGGACGCCAAGGATGAATTCTCCGAAACTGAACTGGAACAGGCAATAATGAACCATTTGCAGGAATTCCTGTTGGAGATGGGCAAAGGGTTCTGCTTTGAGGCCCGTCAAAAACGCATTATCATAGACGACGAGTATTTACGGAAAAAGGGCCGAAAATGGTCCAGTATGTGTTAAACGGCATGGATGAGAAGTTGTTTGTCTCGACATACAAGCTACAACTTCCCGACAAGCAACAGTTGGAAAACTTCTTGATTAAAGAAGTGAAGGAGATGGGACTGTAAACTTTCAAACACTGCGGTTTTACGCTTGTCCGCGACTATGCGACAGTAAACCAGCTGATTAGCCTTTCGAACATGGAATCATTGAAATGCTTAACATTTGGCAGTATCTGCTTGTCTGTCAAAGGAGGTTATATGAGTGAAAATGGGCTTGTCACCTTGATTTTTTGGCGAGATAGTGTATATTTTTACTATAATTCTGTAAAAATCTATATTTTACAGAATTTAGGAAAGAATATGATACAGACCTTCGCCCAATGCATTGAAACGTTCGGTTCAAAATACTTGATAAAAAAGGCCCTCACCGAAGGCCGCTTGTTCCGCATTGCAAAAGGGCTCTATTCCGAGAGCAAGGATGTTTCCGAGACTTCGCTAATCTCCGCAAAATATTCCAAGGCGGTTTTTACAATGAATTCCGCTTTTTATCATTACGGTTTGACTGATACCATCCCCGAGAAATACTATTTGGCAACCGAACGTGGGGCAAAAAATTCCGACAATCGTGTTGTACTGAAATACGAGAACAGCGATATTCTGTTTCTTGGGGCCATACAAGAAACAGTCAACGGTGCTACCGTTACAATGTATAACAAGGAACGCATGCTACTAGAACTGATTCGTAACAAGTCAAACTTGCCATTCGACTACTACAAAGAAGTCATCCTAAACTATAGAAAGATAGTTGATGAACTGGATATGCAGCTCGTGCAGGATTATTTGCCGCAAATGCCGAAAGCGGAAATGATTAGAAAGGTGCTGGAAGCGGAGGTACTGTAATGCTGAACCTCAAAAGCATGGTCGCTGTAGAAATCGAGAAAGGATATAATGAAAACACGGCCCCCGCGAAAGTCTGTCAAGACATTATTTTAAAAGCTATTTCCATGGGGACTCTGCATCGCAACATCACTGTCAAAGGTGGTGTGGTCATGAGGAGCAAGACTGGGAATATCCGACGTGCGACCCAGGATTTGGACATGGATTTTCTTCGCTATCCTTTATCGGACACAGCCATTGACGACTTTGTAGCGAAGATGAATTGTCTAGACGGAATCCGCATCAAAAGGTTTGGGAATATCGAAGAATTGAAGCAGCAGGAATACAAGGGGAAGAGGATCCGCATAAAAATTCAAGATTCTAGCGGGTTCGAGCTGGAAAGTAAAATAGACCTAGGCGTGCATGCCAAGTTAGATGTAAGTCAAGAGGAATATAGCTTTGATATTTCCTTTGATAACAGGAGCGTTTGTCTGCTGGTCAATTCCAACGAACAGATGCTGGTCGAGAAATTGCGATCGTTACTGAAATTCGGAGTTTTATCGACACGCTACAAGGATTTTTTCGACATCTACTATCTTAGCCAACATGTTGACTATAAAAAACTGCATGTATGCCTAGATTCATACATATTTAACGATGAACAAATGAGAGAACGCGACATCGCCGATTTAGTAAAGCGAATGCGAAATATTTTTTCCGATAAACTGTACATCGAAAGGCTCTCCGCTAGCGACAAAAATTGGACCGGCGAAAATGTCGCGACAATTACAAAGAGTATCGAGACCTTCCTCGATTCGCTTTAGTCATTCACATCACTTTTGCGTTGTTACCGAGATTTCCTTGATGCACTTGTCAAATTTGTCGAGTCCCTTCGTGTTCACGATAGTTCCCCTGATGGCAAGTGTGTCTTGGAAATTCCTTTCGGCATCGTAGTTTTGCAAGCCTTCTGTAGTCTGGTCCTTGCAGTTTGCCTTCGTTACGTTCACTTGCCGTTCTTCGTATGAACATTCCTTGTCGCCCGATTTTACGCTGATGGTGACCTTATAGTCCAAGGAATCCCGCTTGATATCCGTTATCTTGACATCATAAGTCTTTCCGTCCATCTTGAACTTCTTCGCTGTTTTTGTTTGTTCTAAAACTTCAATATCGAACGAGCTTTCTATATTCTTTATGTAGGATTCCTGCTCGGGAGAAAATAGGGTGCCGAACATTCCGATAGTAGTATATGCAAAATCGTTTCTAAGGGCACCATAAAGATTGGGTAGATATACAGAATTCATGTAGTCGTCAAATTTGAAATATGCGGGCTTATATACAGTCTCTTCCTGAAATTTATTTTCGGAAATTGTCAGAACAAGTTCTTCGTACTGCTCTCTAAAGTCGCGTTCCTTTTTGGACGGACAATTTACTTTATCTTGATATTTATAGCAGCCGATATTTTTCCACTCGCCGTAAATTTTATCGGTGGAACCTCCAAGGTAGTAATGCGGGTCGTCCGTCATGCCGTAGAAGAAAACGACAAGCGTGTCACCATGAATCTCGTAGGTCGTTACATCGGAGCCCTCATTCGCTTCATAGGAGACTTTGCCCCAACTAAAGGAGCCTTGCTGCAAAATGCAATATTCTTCGGTGTGAGCATCCTGATTTACAGTGATGCGGCGATTTTTCTTGTCAATAGCCACCTGCTGGTATTCGGCGGTTTTGGCATTTTCCGATGAATTTGTGCCGTTGTCGTCAGAGCAGGCGAAAAAGAACAAAGCTGAAGCCAACAGATAAAAACAACGATTCATAACAATTCTCCTTCTGCTTTTATTCAGAAATATAGACATTTATTCAACTTGTAGAATCTAAAAATGGGAAATAAAGCGATTTAAACAAAGTAAACCAGCCCCTACCAAACAAAAAAAATGGTGCACTACCCCTAACGCAGAGAGGCGGGCTTACGTCCACTCAAATTCGCATGATAGAAGTTTTACTTGCTGTTCCTAAGGGCTTCTGCATAATGGAACAGATCGCAGCACATCATACGAGTGCGTAACGGTTCACTTTCATGCAATTGTAAACTAGCTCGTTCCTCGTTTTCGGATTTGAAAATGAACGAAAACTCATTATCCCCATAAAATTTCAAAACAGACGGAGCATTGTAGGCATCGACAGCAAGAAACCTGCAACCAGTCTTGTTGTGCGAGTCGGAGAACCAAATCTTTAGAAAGTCTAATATTTCAGAGCCGATTCCATGCCCCTGAAAATCCTTGCTTACAGCAAGGCGACCGATTAGCACCGAAGGATAGTTGTGAATCAGTCTTTTAGGATGCGGCACTTTGTCACGTAACGAACGACGCATTTGTCTAGCCTGGATGCTACCGTTCGATATCGTAAACAAAGACGAAATCTCGCCCGATTTCTTATGGATGAATGCATAAGTTTTCCCGAAAAGGGCGTGTTCATACGCGGCAGCATCACCATGGAAAAATTCGTCAAGATCCTTGTCGCCACAGGAAAAAACAGACAGGCCCGTTTGAACCTGTTTTTCTTGTAAACTCATCAACCTGCAGTTGGTCGAAAGATAGTTCATTTGGCTAAATCTTTGCTGTTTTGAGAATAGAGAGTGTAGCCTTGGCCTTTTTCGACAGGTCAAGCTTTCTATTTGCCTTCAGCATACGGTTCGCTTTTTTCACGAAGCGGTCTGCCGCAGCGTTTTCCAAGACAGGTAATGGACGAATTGCTAATGCCATACCTTAAATATAGATTTTTCAAAATAAAAAGACAAGTCTTCGGCTTTTACACGCAGTAAGCAACAAAAGATTCAATCAAACTCATAGAGAGAGTGGAGAGCAACGAAGTGCGAACTAGGGGACAACCGCATAAGGCGAGCATCGCGACAGACCGCTTGCGGGCTGGCATGATCGAGCCGAGCAGTTGGGACTTTAGTCCCATACTCCCCCTCCCATACACAAAAAAAAGACCGCAGCATTCTATTGCTACGGTCTTTAATGTTCTGGATCCTTCGTGCTTACGCACTCAGGATGACGTTCGCTTTAAATCTCTTCGATAGAAGCGTGATATTGACGCCTACGGCGTCCGCGGCATCGGCTCAGCCATGCCAGAGTGCAAGCACTCTGTCGCGGCGTTCGCCTTGCACACTTTTGCTTCGGGGCTATTCGCCCCTCGCAATGACGCGCTGAGACGGCGCTTCGGCAAGCTCAGCGACCTTCAGGGACCTTAGATCTCTTCAATGCTTGCGTGGTATTCCTGAAGGCTCTTCACGGCGCCGTGGCCGTTGCGGGCGGCGGCGATGCCCTTCACGGTGTTGTAGGCTCCGGCGAGGGTCGTGATGTAGGGGACCTTGTACTTGATGGCGGCCTTGCGGATAGCGCTTTCGTCCTTGATGGCATCGCGCTTTGCCCACGGCGTGTTGATGATGAGGTTCACCTGCTTGTTCAGGATGATATCGAGAACGTTCGGGCGACCTTCAGCAATCTTGTTCACCACCTCACACTTGACACCGGCGGCTTCGTAGAACTTGGCGGTACCTTCGGTAGCGTAAATCTTGAAGCCGAGCTTCTGGAATTCCTTGCCGATTTCGATGGCCTGTTCAGACAAGTTAACCTTATCGGAGAGGCTAATCAGCACGGCACCTTCGTTCGGGAGGAAGGAACCTGCTGCTTCCTGGCTCTTGTAGTAAGCGAGGGCGTAGTCGTCGGAGAGGCCGAGCACTTCGCCAGTGGAGCGCATTTCGGGGCCGAGAACCGGGTCCACCTTCGGGAACTTGTCGAAGGGGAACACGGCTTCCTTGGCGCCGTGGTGGTTGAACTTCTTATCCTTGAGCTTCAGGTCTTCGAGCTTGGCACCGAGCATCAGGCGGGTCGCGAGGCGGGCCATCTGCGTGTTACAGACCTTGGAGACCAGAGGCACCGTGCGGGAGGCGCGCGGGTTCGCTTCGAGCACGAACACCTTGCCGTCTTCGATAGCGTACTGCATGTTCATGAGGCCGCAAACGTGGAGGGCTTCGGCAATCTTGCGCGTGTAATCCTTGATGGTTGCGAGGTTTTCCTTAGTGATGGTCACCGGCGGAATGATGCAAGCGGAGTCACCGGAATGGACACCGGCAAGTTCCACGTGTTCCATCACGGACGGGATGTAAACGTGTTCGCCATCGCTCAAAGCGTCGGCTTCGCATTCCAAAGCGTTGTGGAGGAAGCGGTCGATGAGGAGCGGACGATCCGGGGTCACGCCGACAGCCTTAGCCACGTATTCGCGGAGCATGGCTTCGTCATAGATGACTTCCATGCCGCGGCCGCCAAGCACGAAGCTCGGGCGAATCATCACCGGGTAGCCACCGATCTGCTTGACGCAAGCGAGGGCTTCGTCGATGTTCGTGGCCATGCCGCTTTCCGGCATCGGGATGCCGAGCTGGTCC
>CADCDO010000066.1 GCA_902800345.1 Fibrobacter succinogenes | reverse complement strand
CTCTCGCAAAAGCGTGCAAAACGAGCGTCGCGAAATTATGCTTGCATAATTTCATGACCGAGTGAAGCCGCGGACGCTGAAAGCGTCAACCGCCCTCGGTTAACACCCGAGGGCTTTGTTGCTCACGGATCTGTCATCCTGGAGGCCAAAGGCCGATAGGATCCAAAGCAAAAAGCTTTAAAAGCACCTCGGATTTCCCCGAGGTGTTTTATATATTTAAAGCAAATTAAAGGAAAAAATTATGGAACTACTCGGAAAAAACAAAACGTTTTTCTTGACAGTCATAACCATTCTTGCTTTGAGTGCTTTTGCAACTGCAAATACATGTACTGATGCATATTTCAATGCTCAAGTACACGGAGTTTTTGATCAAGAAAGTAAATTACGCATAGACTCCATTTTTTACAGCAATTCGCCAGCCGGATGGAACGGAAGAAAATTTTTTTATAAAAATTCGTTTGTTGAAAAAGTTGTGATTGATTTTAGAGATAAAGAAGAAGAACCTTCTTATTATATTTATTATAGAGATACAAATGAAACCGTTTTAACAAAAAAGGGTTATGAATATATAGACTCAAGCTATAAAAAACAGGATACATTATTCCATCATTTAAAGACATATTACCATGGAGAATACGAATATACACAGATAATAAGGATCGCTAAGTTTTATTACAGCCTCCAAATAATAAATTCGACACCCTCAGAGTTTTCTGAAAAGTTTGTTAAGCATGACACGATTGTAGAAATAAGAAATTTCAACTACAGCTCAGATTCATCTTTAGTAACAAAAGCTTTTTACATTGCAGATCTTAATGACGATTATAAATGCAACAAATTCGATGAACAACAAAATCTTATATACACGTTTACATACATACCCAACGAGAACGGATTTTCTATACGGACATCGGAAGGATCTGCCCCTTACCACATAGAAACTTTTGTTATTAATACAGAAAAAACCGGAACCACCGCCCTCCGCAAGACTGTTAAGCCCGTCAAAATTACACCCAAAGCCCGCTACTTCGACTTGCTAGGCAGATTCAAGTTCACAAAATAAGTCCTCATTCAATCTCGAAAACATGCAGAAGATGTACGAACACAAGATCGTTGACGTTCTTTTCCCCGAGGTGTTTTTATATATTTAAAGTAAATTAAAGAAAGTTTTATGCTTATGTTCAGAAAGTGCAAACATTTATTTTTTGTTTCTGTCATTCTTTTGACGTTGAGTACAATGGCCTCGGCCAATACATGCACTGAAGCTATGTTTGGAGTGAATTCATTCGTCAATCAAGATAAAGCACGTATTGATTCTTCTTATTTTAACGATAACGAAAACGAATGGACTTACAAATATATTTACAATAAAAATGGTCAATCAAAACAAGCGCGTTATGATTCAAAAAAAGAAAGTTCAAACGCTGAATTTTTTTACTTTTATTACGACACAACAGAAACTGTACTCAAAAATAAAGGCACAGAATACATCATATTGAACTGCAATACACAAGACACATTGTGTATTCAACAAAAAGTTTATCACAATGGCAGATACCAAGGGAAACATATCAGCAAAAGAACATTAAATTACGCAAGTTCAGAAAGAATAGAAGGAATACAATCATTGATACACGTGTTCACGGAACGAATTCTAAAAAATGACACGCTATTTGAAATCGAATACGTTGACTTCAACACGAATTCCGTACAGAAAAAACAAAATCTAATCGTTGCAGATTCTACAGACGATTCCAAATGTCTCGAATACAGAGGTGACAACAATACAGTAAATTCCATAACTTATAAGCCCAATGAAAAAGGCTATTCTATAAGCATAGACGAGAGGAACCATCACAGAGAATTTTTCTTCGTGAATACAGACAAAATGTCCTTCCCCCACAAAACAGTAAAGCGCCCCAAAATCACTCCCAAAACTAGCTACTTCTTCCTTGTGGATCTATACTAATTCACAAAATAAAGGGATTATCAAGTTCTATGAACCAAATCATAACCCCACTTCTACGAAGCAGGTCGAACTGAAAAAACGCAAGGCAATCGCATGTCGGTTTTTTGTTATATTTATGGCAAATTAAGGAGAATTTTCATGATTCGCAAATCATTGTTCCTGATTTCTTTTGCCATGTTAGCTCTTAATACGGCTACATTTGCAAACAAATGCACAGATGTTGCATTCAGCATGAATGCAAACCCAAACATTAGCATAGACCCGAATTTCCATATAGATTCAATATACACTAAATCGTCCACACAAAAATTCATTTACGCCAACGGCAAGGTTGCCGAAGTTCATGAGAAAGGCGAAAAAGAGCAAATTCTATACATTTATCACGATGTAGATAAATCATCCTTGAAAAATACCGGCTTAGAATACATTTTGACCAAATGTGAAGCTCAAGACACCTTGTGTTATGTACAAACCATTTACCAAGACGGGGAACTATTTGACGGGTCGCTCACAGTTAAAGCCACACACGATTATATAAGTCAAGAAATAGAACAACCCGACTACCACCAACTTACTGAATTTATCTTAAAACCGGATACGCTCATATACAAAGATGAAAGCTATGAGAGATACATGGGCTATAAAGTTTCCTTGAAAACAAGCACAATGCTATATGTGGCAGACTCAAGCGACGATACAAAATGCAGTCTCTATATTAATGAAAAAAATTACGCAACATTGTCATACAATCCCAACGAAAAAGGCTTTTCCATAAGCATGACCGTAGGAGACCTGGACCATCCTAGCGCCGAATACTTTTTTATTGAAACAAGTAAAACATCCTCCATTCGCAAGACTGTTAAGCCCGTCAAAATCGCGCCCAAGGCCCGCTACTTCGACCTGCTAGGCAGATTCAAGTTCACAAAATAAAGGGATCAACAAATTCTGTAAACCAGCACATTGACCTCCTTTATCGAGCAGGTCGAATCGAAAAAACGCAATTAAAAGCAAATTAGATAGGAGGATAAATGGAACAACTTAAAAAAAGCGATTTTATCGCCTTGTTTTTAGCGATTGTATTCGCAATAAGTACCACAGTCTCAGCCAATACATGCACAGACGCCGTTTTCAAAGAGATTGCATATTACTACATGATTGAAAATAGCGGACTCCAACTAGATTCCGTCGACTCACCAAATTTTTCCCATCAGACATACACTTACTCCAATGGCAAAGTGAGCAGAAGCCAATTTTTCGAAAAAGAAAGCGGTACGACATCCACATTGAATTACTATTGGAACAAGGATGAAAGCACCTTGACAAAACAGGGCATCGAATATATCATGAGGGATTCCATTTCAGGAGATACCTCATTTATTTTCGAGAATTATTATGTCCTAGGAGTCATGGGACATCAAAAGACCATAAAGGTAACGAGTCAATCCGCAAGCATCCTGACAAAAGATCTGGATTTCGGTCAAGAAAATTTCGAGGAAATCATCAACAAGGGCGATACAACGCTCACCAAAACAGAATTGTATGTAAGCGATACGGAAAATACCAAATGTCTTGAAATGGACAAAAACGGAACAATCGCCAACACGATCACTTACGAACCCATGAACGACGGCTATTCGTTGTCATTTTATTCCGATGGATTCATAACGATACATTATTATTCAAAACCCGAAGGAACAACTTCTATCCGCAAAACGGTAAAGCGCATCAAAATCGCGCCCAAGGCCCACTACTTCGACCTGCTAGGCAGACACAAATTTGCTAAATAACGTTATTCCAGCCCCTACTTGAGCTTTTTCAGCAGGGAATCCAGGCGACGGGTTATCTGCACGGCGCCGGCTAACGCAAGATGGTCGGTATTTATCGCCATAGAATTGGGATAATCGTGCTCGCCCATCTTATTTTCGTTCATCAGCCTGAAATTGTCAAATTCAGCTTTGAGCGCGTTCAGGGAATCAAGGATAGCGGGAATTTCGGAACGGCGCGGACCATAGCGCCCCCATGAACCGGTTTTACGGTACCGCGGGTTCTGCGGGAAAATGATCCCAACCACGTAAAGGCCGCGCTCTTTTGCATTTTCGAGGAACCGGCGCAACCTCCCCAGCTGCCAGCTAACAGCATCCGGTTTTGAATCCATCCAAGCAGAATCAATTTCCACCAGAGGATCACCCCACGAAATGGGTTCGTTGTTACTGAACCCGCGAGTAGCCCTATAATTAATCATGTATGCATCGGTCGACGGATACGATTCGTTGACTCTCTCGACAAAAGCATCCGGCAATCCAGATTTCCAGAAATCATGGTTTTTGTCGTAGAGATACCCGGGAGCCCCCTCGACAATAGTCCGCGTCACGTTGTCTCGGTCGCCCCATAAGTCAATATCGAGCGAAAAAGCAATCGCCTTCAGGTTCTTTGCATGGTTCATGGCATAGTTTTCGGCTAGATAGAACGACGCATCCATAGAATTGAGCGGATGCCCCATGTTCAAGGAATATCCCACCGTGATGGAATCGGGAATGAGTCCGTCTTCGACCCGGGAACTGCCGACAAAGACATATTCCAGTTCTTCGTAGTGGTTCCAGAAAAGTTCCATTTTGGGTCGTAAGACCTGATGCCAAACATCAAGACCGGGCGCCATGTACGCTCCGGCGCTGTCCGCATCCAAAAGGGCATCCTCCGTAGAAGACACACCATGCATCGTCCACAACGCAGGGTGCCAAAGTTCCTCGCCTTCTGCAATCTCCACAATAGAGGAATCAAGCAAAGAAACAACGGCGATTTTCGTGTGCGCCCCGGTCGCATCCACCAACGTAACCACAGCGATGTCGGTAGAGCCGTTGCCCGCCCATTCGGAATGGTCGAAGGTATAGCCCGAAGGAGCAGCCACTGACTGCACCAATTTTCCAGTAGAATCCGCAACCAACAGACGCTGGTGCGTATCGTATTTTTTGCCAACAAACTTGCGACCGGCTTTTCCGGAAAAATCCAGGAACAGCGTACGCTTAGACCTGTCCTTCGCCAGCGAAACATTGCAGGCCTGATCGCCACCATACCAAACCGTATCGCGGGCGCTCTTGGAGACTGTGGAGCCAGATTTGGCAATACGGGCGCGAAGGAGCCTCGCTCCCGTCACAGACAGGGTCCCGTCTTCACTGATGCCGCCATGGTAAGCCCCATCAAAGAGTTTCTTGGGCTTGCCAAACTTGCCGTTCTTGAATGAAACCTGCCAAGTAGAAGCGCTAAAGAATGCGGACTCATCCTTATTGTTGCCAGCATCGCTCACATAGACAATCGCCGTATCGCCGTTCTCAAGAATGCGCCAACGCGGAATGGCCGCCGATTTCACATCGAGTTTCGCCTGATTTCCATCAACGCCCGCACGCAGGGAGCGCACGAACAAGGACGACTTTCCGGAAACGCTCTCGAGCCCCGTACAATACGCGACAAGTTTTCCGTCAGGCGAAATGTCGGGATGGTAAGCACCTTCCGTACCGGGGAGTGCCACGACGGAAAGTTCCCCGTTGGAATAATCGACATACGAAAGTAAACCGCTAACATCATTGCGGAAAACAAGCTTGTTCCGATACGTTCCCGTCAAGGCATGGATTGTTGATGAATTCGCAAGCGGGATGACCCTGCTTTCGGAGGCTACACCGCCGCGAGTGAGCCAAGTCGGGTTTGGAATTGCACCGAATGCGAGACGGAAACCAACATAATCAGCCCGAGTCGACGAGGTGACCGCATAAACGTCTCCACGCGTATACAGGGCAATCGAAGAAGCTTCATTGCGATAGCTGCCCCCCTTCACGACACGCTGCCCAAGGGAGCCTCCATCGGATGCTCCTACGAAATTATTGAATTTGCCGGATGTATATTCGCCGAGCCAGTCGTTCACCCATTCCATGGCATTGCCGACCATATCACAAAAATCACCCTCGCCCGCCTTACCGCAGACGGCATGCAGCTTGTAATCCGAATTTTCAGCAGTCCAGCCGTTCGCGACGTTCCAGCCCACCTTTGCAGCAAGCACCCATTCAGCTTCGGTCGGCAACCTGTAGGCGTCCGTTTCGGTGCGGAAAGCTAGCCCCTCGATATTGGTACAATGGTGCTGCGAATCGAACGTGACCCCGACATAGGTATATGCGGTGTCGAATTTTTCGGCTTTGCTGCGTTCATTTGCAAAAAGCACAGCGTCATAGAACGTGACATCCGTCGCAGGAAGATTCTTGTTCGCACAATCCAGCGAAAGACCCGTCGCCGGCTGCATAGCCGCATTGAACTCGCCGCACGTCACCTCATGACGGCCTAGCGAAAAATCGTAATCGAAAACCGCCTGCATGGCCGGGCGATCCATAGACCGCACCTTTTCATCCGTTCCCAAAACAGCAACAGAACCGCCAGCAGCATTCACATGCAACATGCCCTGGAGCGAATCCACCGTGATTTCGACACCCTGGCTCGACAAGGGCATATCAGAGTTCGAGCATCCCCACACACAGGCAAGAGATAACGCGAACAAGGCTGTTTTTTTCATTTTCGAAAGCATCATACATTGAAAAAATAGAAAATGTTTAGCAAAGAAACTATATTACCGCCAACTTATAACGACCCACTTCTCACCAAATGCTCGGCTCGACCTTGTCCAAGCAACCTTGCCCGCGACACTCGCCTTACGCATTTGTCTTACAATCTACTACAAACTTCTCAATCAATCTTTTGTCTTTCGTCTGTAGGGCGACACAGTCATCATCAATACAACGCTCACCAAAACAGAATTGTATGTAAGCGATACGGAAAATACCAAATGTCTTGAAATGGACAAAAACGGAACAATCGCCAACACGATCACTTACAAACCAAAGAACAACGGCTATTCATTGTCATTTTCATCCGATGGATTCTCAACAATATTATACTTTTCAAAGCACGAAGAGACAACGGCCATCCGCAAGGCTGTTAAGCCCGTAAAGATTGCACCCAAGGCCCGCTACTTCGACCTGCTAGGCAGATACATTAGTCATTAAACAATGGTTATTAGTGAAAATAATTTTACGCATGTAAAGGGTATTCTTTTTGTAGATTTTTTCACATGACCAAACTTCAAAAATACAATCGAGTCATTTTCGCTATCATTTCCATCCCCACGCTTATTGCGATGTTGGGACTTACATTCTTAATTATACGCGAGGTGTTTCCAAAAAAATATCGAGATTACGACGAAAACAAAGGAGTCATCTCAAAAGTCGAAGCGGCAAAGAACATCGAGAAACAAGAGTACAACCAGTACATTTCGTACAACAGCATGTTCGTGCTCAACCCCGAACAGCAAGAATTCGTTGTTCCCGTTGTCGCAAGGACGATGGAAAAGAAGGAACGATACACGGAAAGTTTTAGATTCATGAACGAAGCGGTCGTTGACGAAATTGTATTTGACGAAGCCGAACCGGCGACATTATCCGCATCAATGGGCAGCGACGGTTCTAGCCCAAAAAAAACATCAAACCGATAAGAGCCAAAAGAATGCCGGATACGACATCGCTCAAGCGGCTTTATACCGAGCAATTCGTGAATCTAGTTTATGAAAACGGAGTCAATAAAATTCACAGAAGCATTATAGACGAACGCTTTACGGGATGGAATTTAAACTACATCCGCAATGGGAAAAAGCGCTATTTGGCATTCTTTGGAACCAAGGTCGATAGCAACAACGACGGTTACTTGAACATCGACGACCATGGCGATTTCTACCTGTATGACATTGATTCGAACACGACTCAAATCATCAAGATTCCCGATATGGAAATCGAAAATTATTTCTTGATGAAAAATAATCCCATATTGATTTTCGAAGTCAAGGATAAGAATCGCCCCGAATCGCACAAGAACGAACAATTCATCTATCGATACAACATCAATACGGGCAAGCTTGAAGACATCATTCCCGACGAAGAAAAGAAACTTCATTTGAAACTGATAATGAACTAACCACACCCCCACTTCTCTCGTCTATGAAATACGGCCCGTACTGCGGGAGCGACGCCGATAAAATCCAAGCAAAAAGAACTTAAAGAACACCTCGGAACATCCCGGGGTGTTTTTTAATACCATACAATCTTACGTTGATATCAAGTTGTGGCAAAGCCGATTGCAATCAATAACTTGTTTTGTATTGTTCGGTTTCCCTGCATTTTGGGTCGTTTTTAAATACAGTGAACCGATTATCTTCAGACGTGCGACTATCAGGCATGTGAATATGAATGCGGGGGTCTAGAACTTCAAAATAGTTATTCAAGCACAACTCCCGTTCACCATTCCAATAGGCTCTATAAGAAACAATTTCCATATTTTTTACCACATACTCAATCTTTAATGTTTGGTACGCGACACCTTTATTGTACCACACAATTTCATCCGCAGGAACATGTCCATCTATTTCAATTCTATAAGACACCCTCCTGTCGTCTAAATCGGATCCCCCATTTTTAAATGCATATGAAAAAACAAAATGAATTCCATACCAAGCCATTTTCCTGACGGGCTTCGTCTGGTATGCTACAACTTGAATATCCTTTGGAGACATCCCTTCAGGAAAATTTCCAACGACAACAAATAACGATTCCACGACCATTCTCGGAGGAACATTGTCAGAATTGAGCACGCCTCCACAAGACACAAGAAGAAAAATCATTAAAAAGAGCAGGATTCTCATTTTACCTCAATCACCCATTCACCCGAATTTTTCAACACAGGCAATTCCTTTCTTTGCTTATCTTTGTCATCAAGAAGAAACGCTCTGAATTCTTGAGATTTTTCATCACAGAAGGCTTCAATAACTCTATACGGTACACCCTCATAATGCCAAACAACATAATATTTATAATCACGGGCGGACATCGAAACCTTTTTTATATCACAAGTCATTCTGCTGTATCGATAAAATTCAATTTGGCGTTGGTCTGCAGTATTGACTTCTGAATGTCCGACGATAAACTCATCTTGAAGTGAGCATTCTCCCTTAGGGCAATCTGGCCGAGCATAGGTAACGACTGATTCTTTTTCAATGGGAGCATTCTTGGGCAGAGATTCGTTAATGCGGATAGCATGGCTTGGCAGAACGCAAGCCGTCAAGAACAACGCAGAACATAACAAAAGGATTGTAAATAAAGGTTTCGACATAAGGCAACAATAAATATAATACGAAATTAATTCAGTCTGGATGACATTTCCATTTTTTATTCTTAATTTTTATTTGATAACAAATTTCAAACCGAAGCGACCTCATAGCCCATGACCATCTGTCCTCATTGCGGCGCCGAATTGAAACAAGGCGCAACGTTCTGCCCCCACTGCGGGAGCGACAAGAACACCGGCTGGAAAGAAGGTGCGGAATATTCCGACCTTGACCTCCCTGACTACGATGAAATTGTCGAAAATGAATTCGGAGACGATCCGAACAGTCCCTACGCCAAAAAGAAAAAAAAATTAGGTGGAATTGTCGGGACAATAGCAGCAATTATCGTAGCGTTAGCCTTCATTGCCACAATGATATTCTAAAAACGTTAGAAGTCGCCTCTCGTCTCCGATGCTTACGATGAAAAAGTCGTAAACTTCCTACCGTCTTCCGATTAAATCGTTTCTTCAAGTTTCTTGAGGCTCGTTTCGGCTTCGGCAAAATCGTAATCGTCCACTTGATTATGCAGTTTCTGCAAAATATTTTCCTGTTCCTGCGTGAACATGATTTCTTCGAGTGATTCCAGAATACGTTTGCAAAGCGTCGAGGAGCAGGAATCTATGGCGGGCTTGAGTTCTGCAATCGCCTTGGACAACTTTTCTGTGGCTTCCGGATCAACATGCTTGATGATAACAGCCGCATTGATTTGTTCCGATGCAATATTCTGCATCACAACCTTCAGGTCATCGATCAGTTCTTCAAAGGCTTTTTCGAATGCCATGAAATCACTGTAGTTCCGTTCTTTTTTCAGCAAGGCATTTTCAAGTATAAGCCCAAGCGTTTGTACATGATACGAACCTATTGTCCCGCAAAGGCCCTTGATTGTATGGATTTTTCGGGCCAGTTCTTCAAATTCACCATTTTCAAAGGATGTTTTCAACTTCTGGATTTTTCCATCGTAGTCACGGACAAATCCTTGCAATATCTTGAAATACAAGTTGCGGTTGTCGTTTGCATGGTATAGCCCTGCCGCCGCATCAAAATGTCTGACCTTCTGGAACAGCAAAACGGTATTGTCGTCGTTACTTACAAGTTTTTCGTCTGAATTAATGGAATCCTGAACAGTCGGCATTTTATCTGCAACCGGCAAATATTTAGCCAGTTCACTAAAGAGCAGTTTCGGGTCAATCGGCTTTGCAATGTACGAATTCATCCCCGCACTAAGGCAATCGTCCTTGTCTTTTTGGAACGCCCTTGCACTCATAGCGATAATCGGCACTTTCTTAAAATATTCATCAGGCCGTTTACGGATTTCCGCGGTAGCGTCTAGACCATTCATGACGGGCATCTGGATATCCATCAAAACAAGATCAAATGCATTTTTCTTGAGCAAGTCCAGCGCAATTTTTCCATTTTTCGCAACCATCGTTGTCAAGCCCACGCTATTCAAAAGCGACACGGCCAACTCCTGGTTCATTTCATTATCTTCGACCAAAAGTATCTTGGCTTCTTTGAAGAATACTTTATTTTTCTCTGTCTTGACGGTCTTTTGATATGTAAGCTTTTCGCCGACGGCCTCCTGCATAGCGCTAAGCAAGGAACTTATCTGCAGCGGTTTCGCCGCGCAACTGTTGTAGCCCATTTCTTCTGCAAGGTGGTAATTCCGTTCGTCAAAATGAATAGGGTGCATCAAAATTTTAGGAATCTTTTTCATCTTGAATGGCAACCCTTGCACAAAGTCAAAGCCGTTCAGAATCGGCATCTGGAAATCGACAATAAAGAGGTCATACGGAGTCTCGCCCGCTTCGTCATGCGCCTGAATCAAATCCAGCGCTTCGTCGACGGAGCCGGCTTCCTCGACAACACAGCGCAACTTCGTCAAGTAATGGCGCAGCACATCGCGCAACTTGCCGCAATCGTCCACAAGCAAAATGTTCTTGTTCCTGAACGTCGAAACGGATTTCCACTTGGGAACGGTAGCTTGCGGCGCAATCGGAAGCATCAAAGAGAAATAGAATCTGGAGCCTTTTCCAAATTCGCTTTCAACTTGGAGTTCGCCGCCCATCAGTTCCACAAGCGATTTCGAAATCACGAGCCCGAGCCCCGTACCGCCGTATTTGCGCGTAATAGAACCGTCCGCCTGCGTAAATGCGGTAAAGAGCACGTTCAGCTGCTCATTCGTCATGCCAATACCCGTATCAATAACGCTGAACGAAAGCTTTACGTTATTTCCAATTACTTGTTCCTGCTTGATTTGCAGCGTTATACTGCCGCTTTCAGTGAACTTGGTCGCATTGTTGATAAGGTTCGTGAATATTTGAGACAAGCGAAGAGGGTCGCCCATCAGGATTTCGGGAATTTCAGGGTCCACATCGACAATCAATTCAATGGGTCTTAGAGCAATTCGAACTTCGGCTAGAGTCGTCACTTCGTTGATGACATCCTGTAAAACAAGCTGCGTAATTTCGAGTTCTTGTTTTTTGGCCTCGATTTTCGAGAAATCCAAAATGCTATTGATGATTCTCAAAAGCGATGTGGCGGCATGACTGATGCGTTCGATAAATCCTTGCTGGCGTTCGTCCAGTTGCGTTTCCTGGATTAAATGCGCCATGCCAATAATGGCGTTCATCGGCGTCCTGATTTCGTGACTCATGTTGGCAAGGAACTCGCTCTTCGCCTGGGTCGCCTGTTCCGCAATTTCGCGAGCGGCCACAACTTCCGAAATGTCGATCATCGAGAGCATGTAACCGACAACGGATTCCTGCACCTTGAGCGTGCACGCTTCGCCACGGAACCACGTTTCCGTATGCGTATTGAGCGTCTGGAGCATGAACGTGTCTTTCCACACGCCTTGTTCGTCAAAAATTCTTTTCAACGATTCCACGACGCCCTCGGGCATTCCGCATTTTGGCAAATTACCGAGCGATTGTCCAATCACGTCCTTCCAGTCCATCACAAGGTAATCGGCCAACTGCTTGGACATGTACTTGACTTTACGGTTCTTGTCAAAAATGACGAGGATGGAATTGCCCGCCGAAAGCATGATGGTGTCGAGAATTGTATCTTTCTGTATGCCGCTCGTCTCGTCGGAAATGAGGAACAAATAACGTATCGAGCCATCGTCTTCGACAAGGAACTGGAAAATGACTTTCCACCAGGCGTCTTCCCCCGTACAGCTTTTTACAGGAACTATAATTTGCCGTTCGCTGGCATGCATTTTTCCGCCCTTGGAAACTTTATACACGAACTTTTTGAAAGGCTCGGAATGGAAAAATTTCCAAAGGATTTCGCCACGGATGTCGTTACCGTTGTTAAAAAATTCAGCAATGTAGGCGCTCGCATGGAGTATGTCAAAGGTATCGTTTGTCAGGATCAGCCTAAAATTGTCGCTTCCCAAAAGAGTCTCGAACATCGTACTGGAACTGACGCTTTCGTTTAAATCTTTTTGGATAAAGAATTTAAAAAGGAAATGGACAATCAGGGACGTGAGGAACATAAGCGCAAGGACAACAAGCGCCACCACTAGAATGATTGCTTCCAAGTTATCTTGTACTTTCGCAACGACCTTGTTCTTATGGACAACGTGTATCACATAGAACGGCGCATTTCTTAACGGAGTCACCATGTATATCAGCTTGCGGCTGTACGCATCCATTTTTTCGTAACGGGTGACCGTTCCAAAAACCAGGTTATCCTGCAAAATATCCGCCTGGACCAAACTCAAAAGGTTCGCCACCGTATCTACGACAATCTTGTGAAGATTCGTCTCGTAAGGAAAGTACGTAAACAAGCTATCATTTTCGGAACTGACGAGCATCGTAATGCCGCCTTCCGCCTTAGCGACTTCCCCCATCAATTGACGGACTTTCTGAAGATCAATATCTTCGGCGATAGCACCCACAATTTTTTGGTCCTTGTCCCACAACGGGTACGAATAAGTCAAGACACGTTTCTTCGCTTTTTCGTTGATGGTGGGGCCCGTAATGGCAAGCCCCTTATGCCTAGAAGCTTCAAGATACCAAGTCTTTGTCCTAAATTCCTTTTTCTCCTCGTCGAGTTTGAAATCACGACCCGAAATGAACTTGCCGTTCATGTTGCCGTAATAGGCATCGACAATGTACGACCCGGTCAGCAGTTGTTTTTTCAAAATTTTTTTGACATCCGCTTCCTTTGAATGCTGGATAATTTGCGGGAGCAGCTTGAACTGTTTTTCGATTTTCGAGAAAAACAAATCGACATCGACAATAACCTTGTCCTGGAACTTCGCCTCGCACGAACTGTACGAAGCCGAAATCAACGTCGATTTTAGATAATTCGCAAATACAAATACCAACGCGATGGTAAAGATGAGCATCGGTATAGTATATACAAGTGAAATTCGCCAACTGAGATGCCGACGTTTTTCATTTAGCGGACTATGCGTCAAGCTTTATTTTCCTCGGAGGAATTGTCTTTAAACTGTTCATAGATTTCGGGCAGTCGGGGAGCGATTGCCAGAAACGCATCGACCACATCGGGATCGAACTGCGTTCCGCGGCCTTTGATGATTTCCCTCACGGCAACCTTGTGCGGATAAGGGTCTTTGTACGGCCTCTTCGATACAAGCGCGTCATAGACATCGGCAACGGCCATGATGCGAGCGCCTATGGGAATATCGTCTTCTTTCTTATGGTTTGGGTAACCCTCGCCATTCCAGTACTCGTGGTGTCCCAAGGCCATATCGGCCGCAATGCGGACCATTTCGTTGTCATGCAGTTCCTTGGTTGCTTCGAGCAACACATCGTAACCCATTTGCGGGTGCTGCATCATGATTTGACGTTCGTCATGCGTCAAGCTACCGGGCTTGCGCAGAATGCCGTCATGGATGCCGACCTTCCCGATATCATGTAGCGGCGCCGCAGTTGCGAGATTTTCAATATATTCGTTGGTAATCGTTTGTGCGAACTTCGGGTTTTTCTGAAGTTCCTCAGCCACAAGCTGGACGATAATCTGCGTGCGCTTGATGTGCTCCCCTGTTTCGGGATCACGGTATTCCGCAAGCGAGCCCAAACTCGTGAGCATGACTTTCAACGTCCTACGCAGGTCCGCCGTCTTTTCATCGACGAGTTCATGCAGATGGTCGCGCTGAAGTTTTAACTGGAGCTGGTTCTTGATGCGGAGTTTGACCAATTCTGGAGAGAAAGGCTTGGTAATGTAATCGACAGCGCCCAAGTTAAGTCCGGTCTGTTCGCTCATGCTGTCCGCCTTGGCAGTCAGGAATATGACGGGGATTCCCTGCAAGATGCCCTTTTCACGCATGATCCTCAAAGTCTCATAGCCGTCCATTTCGGGCATCATCACATCGAGCAAAATCAAGTCCGGCTTAATCTTTTCAGTAAGCTCAATAGCCTTCTTTCCATTAAGCGCAACACACACATCGTAATCTTTTGACAAAATACCTTCCAACACCTCAATGTTCGTCTTGGTGTCGTCAACAACTAAAATTTTCAAACGGATTCGTTCCATACTTATAATATACGCTAATTAAATGAAATAAAACAACCGGGAATATAAAACAGACTTCATTTTCCTTGGACTTTTTTCAAGAGATTTTCCCCTCCCCTTTCATAAATTCCATCACTTCTAAAAGTATATTTATCTTAGGTCAATAGTTACTAATCATTGGTTATTTAACACAAGTCAGTGGTTATTTAGCGGGCTGTTATTTGAATTTCGGAGATTTTATGAAGCAATTTTTGTCATTAGCGGCACTTTTGGCGTATGGCGCCTATGCGCAAGATGTGATAGCCCCGTTTTGGGAAGCGCTCAACAACCTGGAACCCGCAGGCATCAATGACCTTTATACAGACTTGAACCTCCCCGACACGATGAAGAAATTCGGCCCGTTCCCGGTCACTTGGGAAAGTTCCGATACGCTCTTCCTCGGGCATGACGGTCGAATCAAAGGCCGCTTTGTAGGAGAAAACAAGGAAGTCACCCTAACGGCAACGCTATATGACAACGCAAACAGCACGCCACGAGCCGAGAAAAGAGATTTCAAAGTCTCCATCCATGGTTTCGAGCCTTACTCCAATTACCTTTTCGTCTATTTTCCCGCCAACAACAACGAGAACATCTACTACGCACTGAGCAACGACGGATACAATTTCACGCCCATGAATGACGGGAAACGCGTGGTGGCCGCAGATACCGTAAGCGTCAAAAAGGGGTTGCGCGACCCACACGTGATGCGAGGGCCTGACGGATGGTTCTACATGGTAAACACCGACATGAAGAGTGCCGAAGGCTGGTCGAGCAATCGCGGCATGGTGCTGATGAAGTCCCGCGATTTAGTCCACTGGAAACACAGCACCGTGCATTTTCCGGACAAGTACAAAGGCAAGAACTTCGCGAACGTCACCCGTGTGTGGGCGCCCGAAACCATCTGGGACGAAAACCACGTGAACAAGGACGGGAGCAAAGGGAGGCCGCTCGTATATTACTCGCTTTTAACCAACGACGGAACCATTTCTTATGACCAAGTATTTTTCAACTACGCGAACGAAGATTTCACCGACCTCGAAGGCGACCCCGTCCACTTTTTCGACCGTGGCAAATCGACCATCGACATGGACATCGTCTATAATCCTGTAGATAAACTCTATCACGCATTTTACAAGAACGAAGGCGACGGCGGAATCTGCAAAGTCCAGGCGCAAACGTTAACCTCGGCCGACGGCACCAAAGGCCCGACTTGGTACAAACGGAGCAACGCGCTGCAACAGACAACCGAAGCCGTCGAAGGGGCCGGCGTGTTCAAACTCATCAACCAGAACACGTGGGTGCTCATGTACGACTGCTACAACAACGGGCATTACCAGTTCACGAGCAGCACCGACTTAGAAACGTTCAAGTTTGTGCAAAATACCGAAATGAAAGGAGCATTTACGCCGCGACACGGCACGGTCATCCCGCTTACCGCGCAAGAAACAGCGGCGCTCATGAAAGCGTTTCCCACCAAAGATTTCGAGCCTAGAGTCATCGACATTCCAGATTCCGTGGGAGTCTGCGACGGGAAAAAGGTCGTTGCCCCCTGCAGCGGCACAAAGATTATCCCCTACGTCAAAATCGGCGACGGAGAATGGAACGAAACGACGGATGTGAAGGTCAAGAAAGGCGCGACCGTCACAATGGGGCCCCATCCGTGGGACGGCAAAATTTGGCAATGGGAAGGTCCTGACAAGTTCAAATCGACGACTCGCGAAAACACGCTCAAGAACGTCGATGGAAGCAAAAGCGGCTACTACACGGTGACCTACACAAACGAAACCGGTTGCAAGAGCGTCGCGAAAATCAAGATGATCGTAGATGACCCGGACAAGCCGTATATCGAAGACACTATTACGACAAACATTGGCAGCCGCAAGATGCACGAGAATCGCAAGGATTTGCGTCTGAAACGCGCTCCCGTCTATTTCGACTTGCTCGGCAACAGACTCAAGGGCAAGCCCAAGAACGGGATGTTTGTAGTGAGATAGTTATTCGTTGGTCATTAGTCATTAGCTAAAAGCTATTGACAACTCTATTAAGTTTTATAAATGCATTCACGGAATCGGCGTAGTTCCAAATGCCCCCAAGTACGGACACGCCTTGAATTGGGAGTTTCTTGATATCGTCCAAATTTTCGTGATCGATGCCGCCAAATGCAATAATTTGCGGCTTACTTACACGTTGGGCGCTTATTTCGGGAGTGTCGCTATTTTTTTCGAGCATGGCTAATTTTTCGGCAAGAATCTCGATACCGAGCGAATGAACCGGTTCATATACAGACTGAGGCTGAAAAACAGGCCCGATTAAGGCTCCGGAAACCCATTCCGGTAAATCATCCAGCTGTTCTAAATTCCGGCACAGAGCAACGCAATTCACTCGTTTCCAACTTTCGGGAACATTCCCCAACAAACTTTGCGCCTCACACACGCACCCCCGCACATCCAACTGTTCAGCCATGTCCGGCGTTCCGCGTACCCAAATGCGATCACGCAAATCCATCGGGAGCGACAATAGCCAACGTTCATAATCGTCAAACGAAGCACGAGCGTTCCCGCCGCGCCCACGCTTGTCCAAAATCAAACGGGTTAAACCGCAATGGAACATCTTTTCGATATCGTCATATTCTGCAGCAAAATTATCAGGACAAGTAACAAGCCAAAGTCGCATTTTTAGGGGTTTGGTTAATAGGTTTTAGGAGTTAGAAGATGGGAGTTCGTAGAACTTAGAAAAATTTGAGTTTTTTTATAAACAGACGGATTCTACAATCATGTATCAATTATAAGAATTTTAAAGATGCTAAAGACCATTACTAAAGATTACAAAAAATGTAAAACAAAATGCAATAATTACAATTTATGTAAAACATAAAGTTGAACTTTTTACATATTTTGGCATTTTAAGCCAATTTGTCGTTTTGGCATGTTTTTAGCTATATAGCCACGAAAATTACAAATTGTGTAAATTAGGAATAAAAAATGACATTACAGCATAGTTATAACGGCAAGACAAAGTTTATCATCGTCACCGGAGGCGTCATCTCCGGACTCGGCAAAGGGGTAGCAGCAGCGTCCATCGGGGCGCTGCTTTCTGCTAGAATGAAGGTGGTTCCGGTAAAGTGCGATGGTTACCTGAACACGGATCCGGGCACAATGAACCCGACGGAACACGGCGAAGTTTTTGTTTTGGATGACGGTGGCGAATGCGACATGGACTTCGGCCACTACGAACGCTTTTTGAACGTGACGGCCAAGAAGGATTGGAGCCTCACGATGGGCCGCATTTTCAAGATGATTCTCGAAAAGGAACGCCACGGCGACTACCTCGGACATACGGTGCAGTTCATCCCCCACGTAACCGACCTCATCAAGGAACAGTTTTACAGAATCGCGAACCAGGAAAAGGCAGACGTGCTGCTCATCGAAATCGGCGGTACCGTGGGCGACCTCGAAAACCAGTTCTACATCGAAGCGGCGCGCCAGTTGAGCCACGAAGTCGGCGACCACAACGCCATTTTTGTGCACCTCACCTACGTCCCGATCCCCTCCGGCGTAAACGAACAGAAATCCAAGCCCACGCAGATGTCCGTCCGCGATTTGAACAAACTCGGTATCTACCCTGAAATTGTCATCGGGCGTTGCGAAGAATATATCAAGCCGCACCTCAAGGAAAAAATCGGCCTGTTCTGCAACCTGCCCGCAAACCACGTCATTTCTGGCATCGATGTGAAGCACGTCTATGAATGTCCGCTCGTCTATGATGCAGAAGGCATTCCCGAGATTCTTTCAAAGACGCTCAACATTTACGCCCCGCCGAAACTCGATCAGTGGAGCAAGCTCGTGGATGCGCTCAAGCGCAATTCCGTGAACCCGCGCAAGACGCTCACGGTCGCCATCTGCGGCAAGTACCTCGCCCTCGAAGATTCCTATGCGTCCGTAGTCGAGGCCATCTCGCACTCATCGGCGCATTTGGATTTGCACGCCAACATCCGCTGGGTCGATACGGAAAAAATCGAAAACGGCAGCGTTTCTGTCGAATCCGCGCTCAAAGGAATCGACGCGGTCATCGTTCCGGGCGGTTTCGGCAGTCGTGGCATCGAAGGCAAGATTCAGGTCATCCGCTACGTGCGAGAAAACAAGATTCCGTTCCTCGGCATCTGCTACGGCATGCAGCTTTCCGTTGTCGAATTTGCCCGCCACGTCTGCAACATGCAAGGCGCAGGCACCATCGAAATGGAAAGCGAAACGAACCATGTCGAAGTCCCGGTCATCGCATTCCTCCCCGGCCAGGAACACATCAAGGACTTGGGCGCCACCATGCGACTCGGCGGCCACGATGTCGTCATCAAAGAAAACAGCCTTGCAGCACAGGTTTACGGTTCTACCGCCATCCGCGAGCGTTTCCGCCACCGCTACGAAGTGAACCCGCAGTACGTCGCGCAAATCGAACAGGGCGACCCGACTGGGACAAACCCGCAAAAGCTCGTTTTCTCTGGAAAAGCCGCCAACGAAGACATCATGCAAATTATGGAACTCACGGACCACCCCTACTTTATGGCATGCCAGTTCCACCCGGAATTAAAGTCTTCGTTGATCCATCCGGCTCCGCTTTTCCTCGGGCTCCTCAAAGCAGCCGATGAGAAAAATTAAAACAAAAAATCTTAAATAATGGATTGTCGCAAACCTATCATTTTACTATAATTGCACCCCGATGAAAGGAATGGATCAAAAATCCCTGGAGCTCACCTTCATGGCAGCAGCCTCGGCCCACAAAAAGGTCGCATGGATTCCAGTTCTTAAAAAGATTTTCATTCCTATTTATAAGAGTTTCAGTTTCAAGGCAAAGGCATTTAGCTTTTGCCTTTTTTATTGCACACTGCATCGTCATTCTGAGCGAAACGAAGAATCCAATTATATTCAGCCCTGGATCCTTCGTTTTCGTGCTACGCACTTCACTCAGGATGACGGCGTGGAAACAACCGCTTTTTACATTCTAGCAACGAGTAGATCATGAACGAAAAATTCCAATGGAAAGCAAAGCGCGAGCGCAAGGCGTTCATCGCCTTGGCAGACGGAACCGTATTCCACGGTTACGCTTTTGGCGAAAAAAAGGACACCGTCGGCGAAGCCGTGTTCAACACCGGCATGGCAGGTTACAAACAAATTCTTACCGACCCGTCTTACGCTGGCCAGTTCGTCGTTTTCACCACGGCAGAAGTTGGCGCTTACGCCACGAACTTCGAAAAGTCTGAATCCCGTCAAGTTTTCTTGAACGGAATTGTAGTGAATTCCCTCGACTGGGTTTCCAAGGAACTGAACGAAGAATCGCTCCATGATTTCATGCTTGCGCAAAAGAAGGCGGGCATTGCAGGCGTCGATACACGTGCACTCACCATCCACCTCCGCGAAAACGGTGCCCAAAAAGCCTACCTCCATGTCGAAGACACGGAAATGAGCGAAGCCGAAGCTATTGAAAAGGCTAAGGCTTGGGAAGGCCTCGACGGTCAGGACTACGCGAGCAAGGTCAGCGACCCGAATGGTTACGAATTCAATAACGAAGGCAAGTACCACGTAGTCGCTCTCGATTTCGGCATCAAGACAAATATCTTGAGAAACCTCGCCGCTCAGGACATGCGCGTGACCGTCATGCCGATTGGCACGAGCTACGAAAAGATTATGGAACAGAATCCGGATGGCGTGTTCCTCTCTAACGGTCCTGCCGACCCGAACAGCCTCCCGCAGGTTTACAATATGGTCAAGCAGCTCCTCGGCAAGATTCCTCTCATGGGCATTTGCCTTGGAAACCAGCTTTTGGGCCTTGCTCTCGGTGCCAAAGTTTCCAAGCTCAAGTTCGGCCACCACGGCTGCAACCATCCGGTCAAGAACCTCTTGACGGGCGCTGTGGAAATCACGTCACAGAACCCACGTCACAGAACCACAACTACGCCATTGACGAAAAGTCTCTCCCCGCCGATGTCGAAGTCACGCACATCAACCTGAACGACAACACGGTCGAAGGCATTCGCTGCAAGAACGTGCCTGCGTTCAGCGTGCAGTACCATCCGGAATCTGCTCCGGGTCCGAACGATTCCATGTACTTGTTCGAAGAATTCAAGAAGATGATTGAAGCTTTCAAGGGAGGCAAGAATGCCTAAGCGTACCGACATCAAGAAGATTATGCTCATTGGCTCCGGCCCGATCGTGATTGGCCAGGGCTGCGAATTCGACTACTCCGGCGTGCAGGCCTGCAAGGTGCTGCGCCGCGAAGGCTACGAAGTGGTGCTCGTGAACTCCAACCCGGCCACCATCATGACCGACCCCGAAATGGCCGACCGCACCTACATCGAGCCGCTGAGCGTCGACATTCTGCACGAAATCATCCGTCGCGAACGCCCCGATGCACTGCTCCCGACTCTCGGTGGCCAGACGGCCTTGAACCTCGCAATGGAACTCAACGAACGCGGCATTCTCGACCGCTACCAGGTGGAACTCATCGGCGCCAAGGCTGAATCCATCCAGCGCGCCGAAGACCGTCACCTGTTCAAGGAAGCCATGCTCAAGATTGGGCTTGACCTCCCCCGCTCCGGTTCGGCACACTCCATGAGCGAAGCGACGGCAATCGCCCACACTATCGGAAGCTGGCCGCTCATCATTCGTCCGGGCTTTACGCTTGGCGGCACGGGCGGCGGTATCGCCCACAACGAAGAAGAATTCGAGACCATCGTGAACCGTGGCCTTGACGCCTCACTCAACAACGAAGTGCTTATCGAAGAATCTCTCCTCGGCTGGAAAGAATTCGAGATGGAAGTCATGCGCGACAAGAAGGGCAATGCCGTTATCGTGTGCTCCATCGAAAACCTCGACCCGATGGGCGTGCATACCGGCGACTCCATCACGGTCGCCCCAATCCAGAGCCTTGATGACCGCGCTTACCAGGCCATGCGTGATGACTCCCTGAAGGTCATGGAAGCCATCGGCGTGGAAACTGGCGGATCCAACGTGCAGTGGGCTATCGAGCCCAAGACCGGCCGCCGCATCATCATCGAAATGAACCCGCGTGTGAGCCGTTCTTCTGCTCTCGCATCCAAGGCGACGGGCTTCCCCATCGCAAAGATTGCAGCGCTGCTCGCTGTGGGCTACACGCTCGACGAACTCCGCAACGATATTACGCAGACGACCCCGAGCTGCTTCGAACCGGCGCTTGACTACGTTGTCGTGAAGGTCCCGCGCTTTACCTTCGAAAAGTTCCCGAAGGCCGATTCTACGCTCGGCACCCAGATGAAGTCTGTGGGCGAAGCGATGGCCATCGGTACGAACTTCAAGCAGGCCATGCAGAAGGCTCTCCGTTCTCTCGAAACGGGATTCGGCGGATTCGGTGCCTGTGCCAAGTGCGAAAAGTTCAAGGAATACGATGACGAAACGCTCGCCACGGAAGTCGCCCGCCCGAGTGCAGAACGCATCTTCGTGGTGTACGAAGCACTGCGCCGCAAGTGGGGCGTCGAGAAGTTGTACGAAATCACAAAAATCGACCGTTACTTCCTGCGCCACCTGGAAGAACTCGCCCTTTACGAAGACGAAATCCTTTCCGCAGGCTCACTTGAAAACCTCGCAAAGGATTTGCCGCTGTTCCGCCAGGCCAAGGAACTCGGCTACAGTGACATCCAGATTGGTTACCTGTTCCACAAGACTCCCGAAGAAGTCATGGCGGTGCGCAAGCAAATCGGCCTTATCCCGAGCTACTACTCCGTGGATACCTGCGCCGGCGAATTCGAAGCCATCACGCCGTATTACTACAGCTGCTATGCGGAAAACTCTGAGCCCGTCCGCGAAATCCCGGGTCACGGTCACAAGAAGAGAATCATGGTGCTCGGCGGCGGCCCGAACAGAATCGGTCAGGGTATCGAATTCGACTACTGCTGCTGCCACGCCGCCTTTACGCTGCGCCGCGAAGGCTACGAAGTCATCATGGTGAACTCCAACCCCGAAACGGTTTCCACCGACTACGATACCTCCGACAAGCTCTACTTTGAACCGCTCACGCTCGAAGATGTGATGGGCATTTACGAACGCGAAAAGTGCGCGGGCGTCATCGTGCAATTCGGCGGCCAGACTCCGCTGAACCTCGCCATGCGCCTGAAGAAGGCCGGTGCAAATGTGGTCGGCACGAGCCCCGAAGACATCGACCTCGCCGAAGACCGCGACTTCTTCAAGCAGCTCGTTGACAAGGTCGGTATCAAGCAGGCCGAAAGCGGCATCGCCCACAACGTGGAAGAAGCCCTCGCCATCGTCGAGAAAATCGGCTACCCCGTTTTGGTGCGCCCGAGCTTCGTTCTCGGCGGCCGCGGCATGGTGATTGTCTACAAGGAAAAATACCTCCGCAAGTTCGTAGAAGAAGCCGCCGCCATTGGCGAAGGCAAACCCATCCTCATCGACCGCTTCTTGGAAGACGCCACCGAACTCGACGTGGACTGCATCAGCGACGGCAAGCACACCGTGGTAGGCGCCATCATGGAACACGTGGAGCCCGCAGGCATCCACTCCGGCGACTCCGCCAGCGTCATCCCGCCTATGACGCTTTCCAAGGAAATCCAGGACAAGGTTCGCGCCTACGCCAAGGAATTTGCAAAGGAACTCCACGTTTGCGGCCTCATGAATATGCAGCTCGCCGTCAAGGATGGCGAACTCTACATGATCGAAGTGAACCCGCGTGCATCACGCACTGTGCCGTTCGTCTCCAAGTCCATCGGCGTCCCGCTCGCCAGCTACGCTAGCCGCTGCATGCTCGGCGAAACCCTCGAACAGATTGGCTTTACCGAAGAAGTCCACGTGCCTTACGTGAGCGTCAAGGAAGCAGTCTTCCCGTTCGTCAAGTTCCCGGGTGTCGATATCACGCTTTCTCCGGAAATGAAATCCACCGGCGAAGTCATGAGCCTCGATCGCGACCGCGGCCTTGCCTACCTCAAGAGCCAATTGGCTTCCGGCAACAAGGTCCCGAGCCAGGGCAACATC
>CADCDO010000065.1 GCA_902800345.1 Fibrobacter succinogenes | reverse complement strand
AAAAAGTGGGCTTTTTAAGGCAAAAACAGGGTTTTAAATTGTGAGCTTTTTGTGAGACGTTAATCGAAAACCCAGTATCTACGCGGGACAGGGCAGAGCGTCGGACTCATAACCCGCCTTTTCCAAAAGTTTTAGCACGCGCATGTAATCCCCGACGCAATGGATTTGCAAATCCCGCTGGAATTCCAATGCAAGTTTTGCCTGTTCCAAAAATACACTGTCTTGCGTGCCGTCATCGTAACCTGGATATCTCTTGTCAATTCCCGCTTCGCCGACCATCGCCCGCTTGTCTTCTTTTAAAATCTCTCGCAGTTTAGCGAACGTGTCCTTGGTTGCCTGTTGGGCAATCATCGGGTGGATGCCGTAGGCGGTCTTGAGCGGTTTTAGTCCTGTGGAAAAAATTTTTTTTAATTCGACAACGACTTTCCATTCCCATGGCTCGCAAGCGATGGTCACGAAGTCGTAATTGCGGTTCAATAGCGACTGTATCAGCTGCTTTGCGTAGGGCAGCCGTGCTATATGAATATGAAAATCGAACATGATGGTATATTATTTACTTAAAATACATAGAAATCATGGATATTTGAGAATAATGTGCTTGTTTTTTGATGCAAAAAAGCCTAGTTTAAGTCTGTTGGTTCGCCAACCTAATTTTTTTGAACTCATCATAAAGGAGTCGCTATGCGCGATTTACTAGAAAAGGCTCTGAATAAAGGTTTGACAGTCTGTTTTACATCCGAAAACGGCTTTGATGTAATTCGTATTTCTTCCGGTAACGATGTCGTTGCCAGTTGCAGTCTTGGAACGAACAGTTTCCGTGCTTCGGTCGAAGAATCGCTCCAGTCGCTCTTGCTTGACCTGGAACGCAAAGGCTTCTAGCTGTGGGCACGGTCGCTCGTCTAGGTTGGTGAGCTTGCCGAACCATTGAGCTATGGGCTCGCAACCTTCGGTTGCTTTGGACTTTATTATGTGAAAAATCCTGCGAGTTCATCGCAGGATTTTTTGTATAGTCAAGTCTTGTTGGACTTCTGTGAGCCATAAGCGACCCGTATCAACGGGTCGTGATGGCGAGAGCGAGGCGAAGACACCGGTTCTATTTTGCGATAGAGCCGAGCGGTCTCCAGTGAGCAACAAAGCCCTCGGTATTAACCGAGGGCGGTTGCGAGAGCGAGGCGAAGACGCCGGTTCTATTTTGCGATAGAGCCGAGCGGTCTCCAGTGAGCAACAAAGCCCTCGGTATTAACCGAGGGCGGTTGCGAGAGCGAGGCGAAGAGGCCGGTTCTATTTTGCGATAGAGCCGAGCGGTCTCCTTAGTTTATTCTACCAATCAAGTTGCCGGAGAGCATGAAGTCCCTGCTAGCACCGTAGTTGTGGAAACCGGCGGACAAGGAGAAACGGTCCGTGAGGGCCTTTTCGAGGTAGAGGGCTCCCAGAACGTCCTTGGTATGCTTCGACTTGAAGTTCACGAAGTCTTTGTGGTCATAACGGTTGCTGACGTATTCCGCTTCGAGGATGACGCGGTCAACGGTCTTGAAGTTGAATTCGATACCGCCCGTGAGAGGTACGACCAGGTCATCGGAAAGGTCCATGAGGGCAACTTCACCGAATACAGTGAAAAAGTCCGGAATGACTGCTGCGCTCATCTTCAGGGAAATGTTGTGCTTGATGTCGGCGTCGGTATCGTAAACCTTGTCGAAGATGTTGCTGCGGTATCCGAGCTGGATGTCGAGCAGTTCGAGACTCGGGAGGTCGTGGAAATTAAACACGGCGCGGATATCGCCCTTGTTCAAGTGAGTCGCCTTGCTGATAAAGGAAATGGCGATGTCGATGTTTTCGTTCGGAATAAAGCCGAATTCAAACTGGTTTTCAGGATCCTGTGTGGAGAGGAATCCGTTCTTATAACCGTCGATGTAACCACCGAAGTAGTCACCGTTCTTGTCGGTGTTGTCCCAACGACCGACCTTGAAACTGAACCAGTCCTTGTAGCTCTGGTATGCCCAAGCTTCGTCAAGGCTGAAGTAGTCTTCGGCATCTTTTATTTCTCTGTTGTCGCTGTCGGTCTTCAGATCGCCAGGATAGAAGGCGAGGGCGATTTTACCCTTGAAGTTCTTGGTTTCGGCGAGGATGGCGAGGTTGGCTTCTCCGCTCCATGTTTCGAGGTTGTCCATGTTGTCGTCATCTTCATATGTCCAGAAAACCTTGCCGGCTTCGAGTTCGAAGTCCGCATTGATGTCGAAGTCGATTTCGTTGACCGTGAAGACGGCGTTTTCGATCATCTTCTTTTTCTTGCGACTTGTCGTGGTTTCTGTGGCGGCAACTTCTTCGGCCGGGACTGCTTCAACAGCAGGAACTTCAGCCACAGGAGCCGGAGCTTCGACGACTGGAGTCGGAGTGGGGGCAGGGATGACAATCGGTGCTGGCGTTGCTGCTGGAGCCGGTGTTGCGGCGGGGAGTGCGATCGGGGTGGGGTCAGCGACTGGAACTTGCTTTACTTCGGGGACCGGAGCGGGGATTGCGGCCGGTGCTGCGACTGTTTCTGTGACCTGGGCCTTTACTTCGGCGGCCTTGTTTTCGGTGGCGGCAGCCTGTTCTGCGACTGCTGCCTTGGCGTCTGTTGCCTGTGCCTTAACTTCGGCGGCCTGGGCCTTGGCGTCCTTGGCGGCGGCAGTTGCTGTTGCTGCGGCCTTTGCTTCTTCGGTGGTAGCCTTGTCCTTTACAGCCTGAGCTTTTTCCTTTACAGTCGTTGCTTTTTTCTTGACCGCTTGAGTTTTCGCCTTAGCCGTGGCAACCTTTGATTCTACAGATGCTTTGCCATCTGCAGCGGCTGCCTTGACATCTTCAACCTTGGGGGCTGCGAAAACGGATGCAGCCAACAGGCATGTGGCAAGAAACATTTTTTTCATTGATGTGTCTCCTTGATATAATTTTGTTTTATTATCCTTGTTTAAATGTTAGTAAAAATCTCTTAATCAAATTTTTTTCTACATATAAAGCCCGTAATAATCTAATCTAATAATCCAAAAGAGGAATCTGTTTTGAAAAAAATTTTATTGGTGTTGTCGATGTTTTTGTCTGTGGGCTCGTTTGCTCAAATGAAATTGGATGTTTTCAAGAAAATTAATGGAGAAATAGACGAAAATCGACCGCTAGGGTATTTGATGTCTTCGGATGCAATCAAGGAACTCCCCATCCCGAAGGATCGAATCGAACACGAAAGTTTTATCGATGTTCCGGAAAAGGTGCGTGGCTCGAACGGAAAATACACGACGATTACCAAGAAACAGAAAGTGGTCACTTACGAAGAAGTCGAACTGAAAGCGCCGCCACGTTATGTCCCTGTGAATTGCAAGTTTGGCGATGTCTGGGTCAAACGTTCGGAACTCGACCGCTTTAAGCAGGAATATGCGGACTTGAGCGGTGAATATGTTTCCCAAACGGGGCGTGTGATTCTGAAAAGTTCTCCCAGTAACGCGAGCCGCTTTAACATCGTTATCCAGAACGGCAAGAACGATAGCGTCGCCGAAATCGAGATGGGAAACCTCGAAAAGAAAAATATCAACGGTCATGCGCGTTTTGTCTATAAGGAAGAAGGCTGTGCCGTGGGTGTGGATTTGTTTAACCGCGTAGTACGAGTTGCCCAGCATGGCTGCGAAGATTACAATGTCGGTGAATACACGCTAGCCGGCAACTATCCGATATTTAGGGGCAACAACCGCATTGTCGAAACGTTTAATTTTGACACGTACATTTTTTCTTATCCGAAATATCTCTGGTGTGCAAGCGGATACGACACGTGCGAGCCTTTGAAGGATGAACATGGTATCGTGAACATTACTTGGAGCAAGGACGGACACGGTACGATTGAACGTAAAGCCGGAAATACGGTGCATACGTATCGTGCCATGGAACGTGTGATTCCGCATAAGCGCGATTATTATATGGGCGAAAAACCGATTGCGATTAAAACCAAGCGTACCGACATGAGCGGCGAATGGATGAATTGGTATTTTTACCCAAAGGCGGGTCGATTCAAGATGATGCGTTCTGGTCAGCGTCACGATGCCGCCTACATGGAAATTTACGAACCTGTCAAGGAAGATGATTAAGAGTGGGCTTCGCCCAAGCCCGACGCTCTATTCTCTTGACGTAGTTCTAATTATCTATCGATTTAAATTCTTTCTCGCAATGAATTATTTATTTTTTTAATGACTGTTTTTTCATTGTAGCGAAAGTTTGCAGAAGATTATGATTAAATCGATTGAACAGAGTCGTATTTTATTTTTGGATTCGGGGCCGCTGGTACGGCTTCTCCAGATGCATCCCGATTATTATCCGGTCGTTTCGGATGTTTTGGATGGTGTCTATGAGAACAATGTGCAGGTTCTGGTTTCTTCTGTGACGCTCTTCGAAATTTGCAGGAAGGCGTATGGTGCAAACGATGGCGTCTTGGCAAGGCAGTACCGCGAATTTTTCGAGAAGTCCTCGAACGTGCGCCTTTGCGAAGTGAACGCCGATGTTTCGCTCAAGGCTGCAGAACTTTTTGCTGCCGCAGCCCGCACGAACCACAAACTGACCGAAAACGAATCCATGCGACTTGCGACCGCATTTGTGAACGGTGCTGACTGCATTTTGACGGAATGCGCAAACTTCCGCGATGCGACCGACGCGCTAGTCGTCACGCTCGATGAACTTTAAAATTTTTGCCGACGCGAGAATGAAGAATTCACCGCAGTCATCCCGAACGCTTACTTTTGCTGGAATTGCTCGTATTCCAGCTTTCTCTTTTCGTATTCTTCGAAGTACGCTTTGACTTTATCGTTATACTGTAGATAGTAAGGGAGATAGTCTATCACATCTATGTTCCCATCGTTGTCAAATTCAATAAGGTACTTGTCATTGACGACAAATGTGGGCTCGACGATCTTGAACGGGTTGAACCAAACAATCGTGCTCATTTCTTCGGCATTTATGGATCGAATGCTGATTTCGCCAAGAGCGTTCGCTTCTTCGCTACCGGGTTCC
Source organism: Fibrobacter succinogenes (assembly GCA_902800345.1). Classification (GTDB taxonomy): domain Bacteria; phylum Fibrobacterota; class Fibrobacteria; order Fibrobacterales; family Fibrobacteraceae; genus Fibrobacter; species Fibrobacter succinogenes_H. Next base: position 19,381 of record CADCDO010000065.1, on the reverse strand, counting down.
GCGGTATAGTAGGCGGGTCGGCGGATTTCATGCTTGATGACGTTCCAGGCGTTCATTGACGATTTTTTTGTCTTGGGAACTGCGTAGCGAAGCTTGATAGTTTCGTTGCCAATTCCTACGCCGTAAGTTCGTGTTCGCTTGTTGAACGCACCGGTTTGCTTGACTTCGTCAATTCTAGCCCAGGCCCCGGGCATAATGAGCAATGCTTTTTCGAATTGGATTATTGCATCATCCGTTGCAAGATCCGCTTTGAGTTTGTTGTAAGCCTCGATGACTATATCATCATTTGCCAAGACGTATTGGACATTGTCTGGAAGTTTCTGGTACTTGATTTCTTTAGGACGGTAATTGTTTGCTTTTCCGGAATATTCTCCACCAGGAATCAGTTTGTGGTCGGAAAGTTCTTTAGGATAGGATGCACAGCCGACAAGTAGGCCTAAGATGCAAATAAATGCAAAACACTTAAAATGAAACATGTTGTTCTCTTGTTGAAGAAATGCGGGCTTAAAATACAAAATTTCGGGGATGAAAACAAATTCTCCGACCGGTATGAAGTTTTTCATTTTGGGGGCAAATATTTAGAAATCCCATCCATGAAATTTAAACGCAGTAAATTTTTCGCTATTCTTAATCCCATATAATGGAGTTCGAGCGTCAAGCTTTTTTGATGTTTGGATGGAGTCTTCCTCCAACAGATGAATTTGACCGTTTTTCTTGCAATTCTAAACTTTAAACCCTAAGTTTCGAGTTATAAAATGCTATCTTATAGCGCGTAAAATTTTCTGGAGTTTAACATGTCCAACTATTGTCCTGTTATTGGTCTCGAAATCCATTGCCAGCTCGCCACTAAGACGAAGATGTTCTGTGGTTGCGAAATTGAAGTGAATACTTCTCCGAACAAGCACGTTTGCCCCGTTTGCCTCGGTATGCCGGGGGCAATGCCGGTACCGAACAAGAAAGCTGTGGAATACGCCATTCGCTTGGGTCTCGCTCTCAACTGCGAAATAGACTTGAATGCCATGTGGACTCGTAAGAACTACTTCTACCCGGACCTTCCGAAGGTATGACCATCCGATTTGCAAGAACGGCTGGCTCGAAATCGTGAAGGCCGACGGCACCAAGAAGCGCGTGGGCATTACCCGTATCCACATGGAAGAAGACGCCGGTAAGCTCATTCACGACATGAGTCCGACTCAAAGTCATTTTGACGCGAACCGCTGCGGCACGCCGCTCTGCGAGATTGTGACCGAACCGGACATCCGTAGCCCCGAAGAAGCCGTGCTCGTCTTGAAGAAGATCAAGCAGACGCTCGAATACACGCGTGTTTCCAACGCCAACATGGAAAACGGCAACATGCGCTGCGACGGCAACATTTCGCTCCGTCCGTCGGAAGACGCTCCGTTCGGTATCCGCGCCGAAATCAAGAACTTGAACAGCTTCACGAACCTCGAAAAGGCTCTCTACTGCGAAATGAACCTGCAGGCCTCGACGCTCGATGCAGGCAAGGAAGTGGAACAGTGCACCAAGCGTTACGACCCCAATGCGGACAAGACCATCGTGATTCGCTCCAAGGAAGACGCCCACGACTACAAGTACTTCCCGGAACCGGACATGGTCCGCCTCGTGACCGACCCGGCCTTTGTCGAAGAAATCCGCCGCACGCTTCCGGAACTGCCGGACGCCCGCCGCAAGCGCTTCATGGATGACTTCGGTGTTTCCGAATACGACGCCATGGTGCTCACCGAAGACCGCGACGTGAGTGAATGGTACGACACCGCCGCGAAGAACTGCAAGAACGGCAAGGTGCTCGCCAACTGGGTGATTACCGAACTTTTGGCCAAGCTCAAGGATGTGGAAGGCGGCCTCTCCGCACTCAAGATCAAGCCGGAACAGCTTTGCACGCTCGTGAACCTGATTGCCGACAACACCATCAACGGTAAGATTGCAAAGACCGTCTTTGCCGAGATGTTCGAGACCGGCAAGGATCCGGAAGCCATCGTGAAGGAAAAGGGCCTCGTGCAGGTGACCGACACCGCTGCTATCGAAGCCGTGGTCCGCGAAGTCTGCGCCGCTAACGCCGCCCAGTTCGCCGAATTCAAGGCTGGCAAGGTTGCGCTGAAGGGCTTCCTCGTGGGCATGACGATGCGCAAGTCCGGCGGCAAGGCTAACCCGGGCCTCGTGAACCAGATTCTCGACAAGCTCGCTAAGGAAGGCTAGTTGGCTAGTGGGCTATGGGCACGCTCGCTACACTCGCTTTGGGCGATGAGGTAAAGATGTTGAAGAGTACATCTTGTCATTGCGAGCCCCGTAGGGGCGTGGCAATCCGGGGAGGTTCTTTGGGAACCGTCCTCGTTTTGGCGTTTGCGCTCTTTTTTGCCGTTCCATCTTTTGCAGCCGACAAACTCGACAAGCTTGACAGTGCCCGCATGACGACGCTGAACATGACGGACGAACAAATTGCCGAAGTTTATGGCATCGATTCGACAAAACTTGCCTCTGGTCCGACCTTGCAGGAACTGAACGAAGAAAATCCGAGCTACATTAAGCGTGAATACGACCACAAGCAGCAAGTCATTGTTGGCAGCGTCGTGATGTTCTGCATCGCACTTGCCATGGTGCTGATGAACAATTACAATCCGAAGAGATAGGCGGGGGAAAAGACTCCTTTAATTGCAGATTGGCTTCTTCGATAAAAATATGGTATATTTACACATGTAGAGGCTAAAAATGTGCGAAACCAAGAAATTACACGAACTATACGAAGAATGTAAACGGATGAATTTCACTGATTCGTCCGAGTTGGTTGAAAGTGCTCAGTCTGCTGAAGAAGCGGATTTTTTCGCTAAGGTTTGTGATATCATCCTGCAGCAGAAGCAGGATAAGGTTGTTGAAACCAATAGGTTCTAATTGCCTAAGTTTATCTATTTGCTGGTCCTAACGGTTGTGGAAAGTCCACCCTATTTCATACGAACAGGGATATCTTTGATATTCCTAGAATAAATGTGGATGAAATTGTGCGTGAAAATGGTGGCGATTGGCGTAATTTGGAGTCGTTTAATCAGGAGACGACTTTGTGTGGAAGTTCTGCTCTTCGAAATATTCAACAAGCGCATAATCTTGGCTATGAAGTAGAATTGTACTTTGTTTGTGTTGAAAATGTCGAACTGGCAAAAGCTCGGATTCGCAAGCGAGTTGCTGCGGGTGGGCATGGTATTCCCGATGCTGATGTTGAACGCCGATATACGGAATCGTTGCAAAAATTGAAGGATGCGATTCCTTTATGTCAGAAAGTTGAACTTTATGACAATACAGAAAAGTTCAGAAAAATTGCTACTCTGAAAAATGGGCGAGTGTCCTATTTGGCTGACGATATCCCCGAATGGGCGAAGACTCTTATTTAATTGTACCACTATACTAGTAGCAGCGTTAAAACCCCGGCGGATTTTTTTTGTATTATACATTTTGTATAGTATAGGTTTTGAAATGCTTGTTTTTTTTGTAAAAACTTCTTGTTTTTGCTTGAAAAATTAGTTTTTGTATAGTATTGATTGTTGACTTTTGGAAAGTGCAAGCGTATATTATAAACATGAAACTACACTTCATTTTGTCAAAAGTTTTTGAAAAATGAAAACGAGGGTGATTGATTATGAATAAGATTATCGCAACTTCCGCTTTGGTGCTTACGCTCGTTGCTTGCTCGGACAATTCGTCATTGACGGGGTCGTCTCAATTTACAGGGGCTCAGAAGCAGGTGCGGAATCTTAGTGCACAATGCATTTACGGTCTTCACGCTGATGCCGCTGAAAATGATTTAATCAATTCAAATGAGAATTTGTCCGTAACTGAAAGCGGAACTATAGATAGGGATAAGAACATATCGAAGATTTACCCTGCCAATAGCGAAGGATTTGCTCTTGTTACCATAGAAAATATTAATTTGACTTGTAGTTCCTATATCGTGGGTGTCGATGTTGTTGCAGAGGGGGATACTCTCTTTGTCGACCCGAAAGTAGAAAGCGACGAAAATCCTCTCGATTGTCTCTGTCCGAGAAAGGTTTCTTTTGAAGTAAAATACGATTCGACTTTTGAAAATGTGAAATACACGAAGTATGACGGTTATCGAATCATTCCGTTGCAGAAAGTTGTGCCTGAAAATCAGTCTAATCAGACAATCGAACGCAATATTTCACTTCGTTTAGGGGAATGCCGTGCTGATGGATTGGGCTTGAGAAAGGATGGTTCTTCGGGCGAAACGGACAAGGCTTATCTGATTTCCGGTGAAAATGGTTATCAAGTATTTATTCCTGATTTGCTTGATTATTGCGGATTCACGGGGGGATGGAAGTCTGAACGTGTGGGCGACACCTTGCGTGTTTTGCCCAATCATGCAATGGGTGTGACAAAGTGTGTTTGCAATAAAGACCATTGGTTTGATATCCCTGCAACGGATTCCGATATCAAGTACTTCGAATATTCTAAAGTCGTTTACGAGGTTTTGCCTAGTTCTGCTTTGGAGCACGAATAAATAAATTGTATTATTAAGTTGTTTGAAAGTTAAATGAGGGATATATGGCATCGTTTCACAATCTGATCAGTAAATTTATGCTCGGTCTAACGGCTGTTGCTTGGACTGCTTGTAGTAGCGACAGCGGTACGGGGGCTAATCTATTCGCTCCCGCGAGTTCCAGTTCTGGCGATTTGGCGGATTCCAGTTCTAGCCAGGGCGAATCATCCAGTTCCGCCGAACAAATGAGTTCCAGTTCTAGCCAGGGCGAATCATCCAGTTCCGCCGAACAAATGAGTTCCAGTTCGCAGAAGGTAAGCCTCTCAAGGGCGGATCTTTTCAATGCGGATTCGCTGATTGCTGTGGCAAAGCAACCGAAAGTGACGACGGACTCATGCGTCACGGCTAAGAATTACTGTGAAACGCTTACGGGCGAAAATGCTAGCGGTTCCTTTGTCGCTAACGTTTTGTTCGAAAAAAGGATTGACGAAATTCTCGAAAGTCCACAAGCGGAACGTCTCTCTGAACGTTGCAAAAGCTATCTTCAAAAGGAAAAGGAATTCTTTTTCTCAATGACTCATCAGGCAACCGTATATGGAATTAGCCCCTGCTATAACGCTGATGACTACATTCCTGGCGATACAACATTATCTGTAAATAATATAAGACAGCATGATCCGTATGTTTTCGAGAAAATAGACAACGCCGGAATCTGCGGAGATGGAGTTCAAAACCATGTTAAGGTGGATTCCACCTATTTGAATAAAGAAAAGGATTATGCTGAAAGATATGCAAAGAATTTCGAGGATGTTATGAACTATTTCCTTGATGAGATCGAGGAAGAGTGTAAATAGCAGGAGGTAAAAGTGTTGTGCAAATACTTCAATAATGAACAAGCATCTCGATAAAATCGAAGAGGAATGCGAATAGGATTCGTTTTTTCGCAAAACACAGGAGGCCAGCCCTCCTTTTTTCTATTTTTAACGAAAACGCGCAGTTGTGCCTAAATCTCAAAGGCGCTTTGCGCCGACCTCACACCTCAAAGCGCCGTAGGCGCGACCTCATACCTACTATGTCTTACATCGACGAAGCAAAACAGAATTTCAAGGCCCTCTCCAAGAACCCGTATCCCGGTCGTGGCATCGTCCTCGGCGAAAGCGCCGACGGCAAGTCCTACGTGCAAGTTTACTGGATCATGGGCCGCAGCGTCAACAGCCGTAACCGCGTTTTCGAAATGGAACCGAAGACCGGCTTCATGAAGACGAAGGCCTTTGACGAATCCAAGCTCACGGACCCGCACCTGATTATTTACTATCCGGCTCGCCACACGGCTGACGTCCAGATTATCACGAATGGCGACCAGACGGACACGATTTACAATGCGATCAAGCTCGGTGGTACATTCGAAAGCGCTCTCGCTACGCGCCAGTACGAAGACGACGCCCCGAACTTCACGCCGCGCATCTCGGGCATTCACTACAAGAACGCCCAGCCCGCCGTGTACAAGCTCTCCATCCTCAAGAGCCGTAACAACTGCGAAGACGCCGGCTGCGAACGCATGACGTTTGAATACGAGAAGGCTCTGCCGGGTCTCGGCCATTTCATCAGCACCTACGAAACCGACGGCAACCCGATTCCGTCTTTCAACGGCTTCCCGAAGCTCATGCCGATTTTCGACAATGCCGAAGATACGCTCAAGAAGTACTGGGCCGCCCTCGACAAGGACAACAAGGTGTCGCTGATGGTCAAGTGGATTGACAAGAAGACCTTCAAGGCCAAGACACTTATCGTGAATAAGAACGTGTAGCTTTAGCACCCGAGCCCATACCCCATAGCCCAAACCTACCGACTTATTTCTCAACGACCTGCCCCAAAATTTGGTGCAGGCGTTTTTTGTTGCTGAATCCGTCTGGATTTTCGATGTAGTAGAAAATCTGTTTGATAAGGGCGCTTGTATTGAAGTCGTACGAGGCGATGCGCAACAGATAGCTTTCGGCGGAGTTGTCGAAACCGAGAACGTTCGGGTCGGTCTTCTCGCCGGGCAAGGTGCAATCGCCTTCATCGCTGATTTCGTAGAAAAGTCCTGCCACTTCGTCGTTGACGCAGACCCAGCAGTTGCAATCGGTGGGAACGTCTTGTACAAATTGCATTAGCTTTTTCTTGACGAGGTTTCTGGCGTAAATTTCGACGGAAAGTCTTGGCGCCTTGGCTCTTGCGATTTCCTTGTAGTCCCAAGGGCTTGCAAATTCATCGTCTGTAAAGGCGATGACTTCGAGTCCGGATTGAATAAGCCCTGTCAGGCGGTCCTTGGACCAGGAACTGTTATGGTAGGGCGAAAAGTAGCAGACTTTTTCGAAACCTTTTTGCAAGAGGTATTTGCCCATTTGCTGGCCCGGGATTTCACCGAACGTGGAGTTGAAAAAAGCCCAGTTGCTTTTGTTCAAGAAACGGCTCGGGATATCGTTGGGCGGTTGTTCCCACCATACAGAAACAGGGTATTTGACTCCGTAAAAAAGTTGCAAGAGCGGGAGAGGCTTTTGCACGAGCAATGTAGAAAGCACCGCTCCGATAGCGTTGGGGTAGTCCGTGAGTCGGCAGATTTTTCCGCTGCGGTCGATGAGTTTTCCGCTTTCTTCGTTGATACCGAGCAGAATGAGCTTGAAATGCTGTTCGCCGGCGGTCTGATAAACTAAACGCAAAAAGTCGAGTTCGCGTTCGCTTTCGGCGGTAAAGCCGCCCCAGGAATTGCATCGCGTGACGAACAGAATCTGGCTGAAATTCTTAACAGTTTTTGTCTTTAACGGGGAGGCGAATGCGTACAAACGCCCTCTGCGAACGAGTATGCCTTGGTTGACCTTGTGAATGAGGAACTTGCGGAGAATCGTCTGCGAAACGTTGTAGCGGTCGGAAAGTTCCTTCGCAAGCGGCAAGCTCTTGTTCGGGTCGAGGAATCCCTTTTCCCAGTCGGTCGTAAATTCTTTTTCAAGCCGTTCGAGAACCGTTTCGCGGTGGACGGTCTTGGATAGAAGTTGAGCCAGGTCGTTGGCGTCTGGGGCTTTGCCCCAGAAAAATCCCTTGCCGCGGATGCTGTAGATGAGGCCTTCTTCGGAGAGCTGCTTGAGCACGCTCTGGATGGTTCCCGACGAGACTCCAAACGTCTTCATGAGCTTGCGTACAGACGGGAGCATTTCCCCGTCTTTCAGCTGTTGCTGCAAAATCGCTTGTTTAATCTCGTCACGCATATTTTTACGCCATGTTTCGGGCCGCAATCCATTCGCGGACGGCGCGCTCGGCTCGTTCGGCTAGAATTTCTTTCTTGTTCTTTTTCTTCAGGCCTTCGTGGTGGGGGAGCAGCCCGAAGTTGAAATTCATCGGCTGGAAGTCTTCGTTCTCTTCGACAAGGCGGTTCATGAGGGAGCCGATGCAGCTCTCTTCCGGGAGCGGGTCGGAATGCCCGTGCAAAATCGTCTGCGCCATGTTCCAGGCGGCGTACCAGCCTGTGGCGACCGCTTCGGTGTAGCCTTCGGAGCCGGTAATCTGGCCTGCAAACCATGTGGGCGGAATGTCCTTGGCGCAGTCGAGTTCCGGGCGCAGGCGCAACGTGGCGTCCAGGAATTTGGGCGATTCGATGAACGTGTTGCGGTGCATGCAGCCGAGACGTGCGAATTTCGCATTGCGGAGCGCCGGCACCATCGTGAAGATTTCCTTTTGCGTGCCCCACTTGAGGCGCGTCTGGAAACCGACCATGTTGAACAACGTCTTCTGCTTGTTTTCGGCACGGAGCTGGATTACGGCATACCACAGATGTCCGTTGTTTCCAAGCCCAAGCCCGATCGGGCGCATGGGCCCATGGCGGAGAGTCTCGTAGCCACGACGCGCCATTTCTTCGACCGGCAGGCAGCCTTCAAAAAGTTCGCGTTTTTCGAACGGGCGCGGTTCCGTCGCTTCGGCTTCGCAGAGCTTGCGCACAAATTCCGTGTAAGTTTCCTTGTCCAGCGGGCAGTTGATAAAGTCCGCCGTTTCGCCTTTTTCCCAGCGGTTCATGTAGAACGCATGGTCAAAGTCGATGCTGTCCGTTTCGACGACGGGTGCAATCGCGTCAAAGAAGTGCAGACGGTTGCTGCCAAGGCGCTTGAATATATCGTCGGCGAGAGCGTCGCTTGCCAAAGGCCCCGCGGCCACGAGCGTCGGGCAATCGCCTTCGAGACTCGTCACTTCTTCGCGGTGCAACGTGATGTTCGGGAATTCCGCAATCTTCTTTTCGACAAGTTCGCTAAAAATGTCGCGGTTCACGGTGAGGGAATCGCCTGCAGGCACGGCCGCTTCGCGTGCGCACTCCAGCAAAAAACTCCCGAGCAGCGTGAGTTCCGCTTTTAAAAGCCCGTGGGCGCTCGTGATGCCTAAAGCCTTGAAACTGTTAGAGCAGACAAGTTGGGCGAGGTGACCATCCCTGTGGGCCGGAGTCTGTTTTACAGGGCGCATTTCGTACAAATCCACCTGAAAACCACGGCTTGCCAATTGCAGCGCCGCTTCACAGCCAGCAAGACCGCCACCGATAACTCTAACTCGAATGGGTGTTGAGGTCGGGGCTTCGCCCCTTTGAGTAATGAGGTCGCTCATTTCATTCGCTCTGAGGGATTTGTTTTAGATAAAAGATCGCTTCGCTGCCTATATAATAAAGAAGTAAAGCTTTCATCAATACATCTTACGCCTTTCTCTCTCTCGTCTTTCGTCTATAGCTGCGTAGCAGCGTTCTTTCGTCTAGTTAACCACAATTTTCCTGTAGCTCTTGGCGTTTCCGATCCAGAGCTTGACCAACAATTCTTCGAGGGATGCCGTACTCACGCAATCCGGGTCCGCGTCCTGAATCTCGTCCGAAATCAGGTTCGCCTGAGTCAAGTTCAGCATGCCGTAGTACAAAGCCTCCAGCAGCTGCGAAAGAAACTCGGGCGAAACCCTGGCGACAGACTCCATGTCATTCAGCGGAGGGAGTTGCGATTTGTCCGGCTGGAATTGATCCAAGTTATCCATAGTCCACATGTCGGTCGCCTTGCTCAATTCGGGCGTCGGCGCAATACCTTTCAGCTTGGAACGGTAATCGCTCCATTCCTTGGCGGTTGTCTTGCCTGCCTTGCGGACACTTTTCAAGAAGGAGAGAACTGCGTAGTAGAGGTCCTTCTCCCTTTGATTGGATTCTTTTTGAGAAACTGGAATCATTCTTACCTATAACAAATTAGTGGCGGAAATGGCGCATTCCGGTGAACACCATCGCGATGCCAAACTTGTCTGCCGATTCGATGGAGAGGTCATCCTTCTTGGAGCCGCCCGGCTGGACGATGTAGCGGACGCCGGCATCGTGTGCGGCTTCGACGTTGTCCGGGAACGGGAAGAACGCATCGGAACCCATCACGACTTCGCCGAAGACCTTCTTTTCGAGAGCCTTGAGACCGGCTTCGTTCACGAGTTTGCCGTTTTCATCGAAGAATTCCTTGGCTTCAGGCATGCGGGCGACGTTGTCGCGGACGCGCGGCTGGCAGAGGCGGAGGTTACTGTCGATGCGGTTCGGCTGGCCCGGGCCAAGACCCATCACCTGGAAATAACCCGGCTTGTATTCGTAGCACATCACGATGGCGTTCGACTTCGTATGCTTCGTGACGAGCCAAGTGAAGCGGGCGAGGTCTTCCTTGTTCTTCGGGAACTGGGCCTTCGTGACGCATTCGAACTTTTCCCAAGTACCGATGTCGCGGTCCTGGACGAGCATGCCGCCAATCACGTGCTTATAGACCTTGCATGCGACAGCCTTCTTGATTTCGCCGACTTCGAGGAGACGGATATCCTTGGACTTGTTCTTCAAAAATTCGAGAGCGTCGTCATCGAATGCCGGAGCGAGCAAGATTTCGACGAACTTGCCCTTGAGGAATTCGGCAGTCTTAAGATCGACCTTGCGGGTCACTGCAATCACAGAACCGAAAGCGGACACCGGGTCACCTGCCCATGCGGCTTCCAAAGCTTCGCGGAGCGTTTCGCCTGTGGCAAGACCGCACGGGTTCATGTGCTTCACGATTACGACTGCATTGCCGTCGCTGAATTCGCGAGCCATTTCGAGGGCGGCGTCGGCGTCAACAATGTTGTTGTACGAAAGTTCCTTACCCCAGAGCTGCTTTGCAGAAGCGAGGTTTGCTTCTGTGCAGGTCGGGTCGCGGTAGAACACGGCAGACTGGTGGGAGTTTTCACCGTAACGCATCGGCACGGGATCAACAAACTTAAGATTCAATTCTTCGGACATATCGTTTCCTTTGTGAATTTTTTCCGAAAAAAATATAGAAAAAACACAATTCATCATCCGGAAGTTCGTCTTCTTGAACCCCTGTCATCCTCGACCTTGTCATCCTGAATCCCAGTCATCCCCGACCTTGTCATCCTGAATCCTGCAAGGGTGAAGGATCCAGTTACGGTATGGTTTTTCGAATTTGGGAGATTGTTCTACTCTATTTTTACGCAGCGGACAGAGTAACCGTAGGTTTTATAATCTCTATCATTCTTTTGAGGAACTTCATCATCATCATAGCGACTAACTAAACCACCATGAGCCATTTCTTGATTATCATCAACTTCATCAGGATAGAACCAACCGGCAAATTCTAGCAAACGATCAAACCTTCCCTCTGGTTTTCTCAAACCGGCCCCCATAAGGGAAAATCCGCTCGTATTGTAACCGCTAAAGCATTGCGAACGAAGCCCAGGTGCGTAGCCGTCGTCATATTTATCATAAAATTCTTTTACAACAACAAAATCATCCCACGTAAACAAGCGCCAACCTTCAGGACAGATCCCTTGATGATCCCTTCGTATCTTCATCCAACAGCTTTCCGTATTGCAGTTGCTCGGCAGTTGCATCATTTCCGCCCACTGATAAAGCCCGCCATACTTGTCGCACATGGCAGGGTCATTATCGTAGCAGTAGCGTTCTATTTCATTATCGTCGTTCTGCTCTTCTGAACCTAATACCATCTTGCCGATATTCAGGTTTTCTGCCATGACGGTCACTTTTCGCCCTGTTTTAGACGAATATGCCGTAAAGTAATAGTAGCTGCGTCCATTGCGCGTATCGGTAAACTGTTTGTAAATGGTATCCCTGATATTCCAGTTATCTGCCAGGCATTTAAAATGATCAAACGGCTCAAAACTGCTACTGGATTCCGGATCAGGTCCGGAGTGACGGCTGCTACTCAGGATGACGGAAGAAGAAGACTGCTTACTGTTACTGGATCCTATCGCTTCGCTCCAGGATGACGATAAGGCTTTATTCGAAGATGACGACTTCGACATGGAGGATGACGTTCCGGCATTTTTCTTACTGCTGCTGGATCCTATCGTTCCTTCGGAACTCCAGGATGACGATGAGGCTTTGTTCGAAGATGACTGTTTCACGTCATTGCGAGAACTCGAAGAGTTCGTGGCAATCTCCTTGCTGGAACTAGATGGTGATCCCGGAACTGAGTCCGGGATGACAACGCTGGAAGAAGAAGTTTTTTTGACGGAAGAAGAAGATGCTTTCGAGGAACTGCTACTTGTCTTGCCGGCATCGCCTTTTTTACTGCTGCTTGAAGGGCGGTTTCCGCTTGAAGCGGGAATGACAGAAGAAGAGGATGAAGACGAAACATATTCCTCATCGTTCGAGGAAGTTCCGCTGTCGCCGCCGCAGGCGAATAAAGAGGCGCAAAGCGAAATGCTTGCAACGACAAAAATGCAATTGTTCAAAAATGACAATTTAAAATCTCTCATAAACACTCCAACTACAGGAAAAATATACATTTTTCCCATAAAATGGATTTTTCTTAATACAAAAAACCTAACCCCTACAACCTAATCCCTAAACCCTAACCCCTAGTTAAAACAAACTAGCAGGCGGGTTGTTGTCGTCCATTCCCGGGATGTTCGGGTTCTGGGGGAGGTTGGCCAGCGGGTCTTCGGGCTCAACGATAAGGTTGTAATATACGTTGTTCTTAAGTTCGTCTTCGATGTAGAAGAGCGTTCCGCCCATAGCGCTTCCGCAACCGGCACAAGCGCCCTGGTAACGGATTTGCAGACGGTTGTCATCGGTGAGGTCGAGAATTTCGATGTCTCCGCCGTCACCCTGGAGCGTTCCGCGGACGGTCTGGTGCAGCCACTGTTCGATTTTTTCAATCTTTTGTGCCTTGGTGAGAGCATTCCATTCGGCGTCGGCTTCGGCACGGCCTTCGGCGGTCTGCGTGCGGTACTTGATGCGTTCCATCTTCTCGCGGACGATAATCGCGGTCGCCTTCTTCTCGGGATAAATCTGCAGAATCTTCGAGATGAGCATGTTCATCTGCTTGATTTCCACGGCGTTTTCCGGGATGGCTCGGACGTCGGGCGTATCGCGCAGTTCTTCTTCGAGGCTTTCGGCGGTAATCTTGCAAGCGTCGTCAATCGTCGCCATCTGGATTTTGCGGCAGAACGAATCGGCAAGCGCGGTAAAGAGCGGCCCGCCGTACGTGAAGAATCTCGTCTCCAGAATCTTGTCGCATTCCGGGTCAATCATCAAATAGACCTTGAGGCTCGCTTCCTTCACATCTACGAGGGCGAGTCCCTTTTCGTCGGCTTCAATCTGGAAAATCGCCCCACGGTACTTCGGGGCTTTGGCAATTTCTTGTAACTTCTGAGAAAACTGTGCGCTTTGTTCTTCGTTCATGCGTGCAAATTTAGAAATTTGTTGCCCATTTGGTAAGACTTTTTCAATGCCTAGTGAAAATATGGGCTTATCGCCTGAGGTCTTGTTATAGAGATGGCGACGTCATGGCGTTGCGGCTCAAAGAAGTCCGTGTAAGCCAAGCCTCGTCATTGGCGCTTTGCATCATCTACGGATAATTGTTGGAGGAGGCTCAGAGCGGAACTCTATTTTCTAGTTGTATTCTGTTGCGGAAATTTGCGTCTGAAGTGGATGTTTACGTGTGAAATGGATGATTGCTTCTGAAGCGGAATTACGTACTGGACGTGCGAAAATTGTTTTGGAAGTACGTAATTTTATTTAGTTACTTTGTGTGTTACGTACTGGAAAACGAAAAATCAGGGGAAAAGTACGTAAAAAAATGTAAAAAAATGGTTAAAAATGGCTAAAATCCATGAAAATTGGCTTTTTCAACTTTAAAAAGGAGTGCTTCCGATGAATTTCCATGCCCCAAAAGTCGAATTTACGTACTAACTGCTTGAAAAATGGTGTAGAAGTACGTAATCGTCTAAAAACGCGTTTTTTTATTACGTACTGGAAGGTGAAAAAAAAGTAGAAAAGTACGTAAATGCCTTTTTTTGTTAAATCCACATTTTTTTAATCCATGATCTTTATTCAATCGGCGACTTTTACCCAGCGAAATAAATTTTTCATGGATGTTGTAAAGTGTCCTACACAATTGTCTGATTCACTCCAAGCTTGGTCAATCTTTTAAGCGTGCGAATATATATTCGATGTAACTATTTAAGGAGTATTATATGGATATGAGAAAAATTGCCTTTGGGCTTGCTTTAACCACTGCATTCGGGCTTTTGGCCTGTGGCGATGATGAATCTTCGTCACCGATTGTTCCGAATAATGACCCGGTCGTTTCCAGTTCTTCGGTGGCGACGGAGGGTGATGCAACATCGTCCAGTTCCGAGACTGTTTCTGGAGCAGAAAATACGAATGTCGCTGCATCTTCTGGTGATGCGGCCCCGGCAAGTTCCACCGGCGAAGCTTCTGCTAAGAGTTCCGGCAGTTTTGCTGGTTTCGACTTGGGAGACATGGGCCAAGCGTGCGCTAATGAAGGCGAAAAGAAAGATGGCAAAATTATGGGAATGGACGCTAAGCTCATTTGCCATGATGGTGCTTGGGAAGCCGATACAACCGCTATGAAGGAAGGACTCAAGTGCTCTCCGGAAGGTGCAACCAAGGATACGACCATGATGGGCATGACCATGAAACTGGTTTGCAAGGATGGCCAATGGGATTCCGACAATTCCTGCACCGAAGAAGGGGCTACGAAGACAGAAAGCATGATGGGCATGGAAATGCCTTATGTCTGCAAGAACGGCGAGTGGACGTATGATATGAGTGCCCAGGCTGAAAAGAACAAGTGCGACAAGGAAGGTGACACGAAGACTGAATCCATGATGGGCATGGAAATGAAGTATGTGTGCAAGGACGGTCAGTGGTCTATGGATATGAGTAACATGGACTTCGGCGATTTCGGCGGCCAGGGCGGCATGAACTGGGGCGGCGCCGGTGGCGACTCTGATTTGCCGAATGTTGAATAGCGTCTTCTTGTAAAACTGTGAAAATAAAAGTCCCGACTTTTTTAGGTCGAGGACTTTTTTGTTTCGGAATTCAGGCCCCTCTTAATATAGGATGATGAAATAGAAATTGGCTGGATGCGTGTTTTTTTCGCATAAATTTGGAAAACAAGAATTCTTTGTTGGGTTGTTGTAAAGAGTCCTACGCTAATTTGTCTTTCGTCAATGAATGATGTATTGCTTGTGTGTGACGAATATATATTCGGATTAACTTTATAAGGAGTACACCATGAAAATAAAAAAAACTCGCCTTTGGGCTAACCTTAACTGCGGCTTTTGGACTCATCGCTTGTGGAGACGAAGATTCTTCTTCTCCAGTGGCACCACCGAATGACCCAGTATCATCCAGTTCTTTCGTTGAAACCGTTGAGTCAAGCTCTTCTGTTGAAACGAAAGGTAACGAAGTTGTTTCGAGTTCCTCTGTGGCGGTGAAACCGGCTGAAGTCGTTTCTTCAAGCTCAGAAAAGCCCGCTGCAAGTTCTTCTAGCAGAGCTCATCGGAGTAGTTCTTCTGTTGCTTCTAGTGACCATCGTGGCCAAGGCGGCGGCGACATGGGTGGCATGGGCGGCTTCGGCGGTGGCGACATGGGTGGCATGGGTGGCTTCGGCGGTGGCGTCGGCGGTGGCGACATGGGTGGCATGGGCGGCTTCGGCGGCGGCGACATGGGTGGCATGGGCGGCTTCGGCGGTGGCGACATGGGCGGCATGGGCGGCTTCGGCGGCGGCGACATGGGTGGCATGGGCGGCTTCGGCGGTTTCTAAAAATCGTAAGCAACTCTTTATCGCTTTGTAATTAAAGGCTCGGTGGTGCGTTTTAGGCGTATTTACTGAGCCTTTTTTTATAGGATTCGCTTTTTATGATGTGAAATTGTATTTGTTGTGCAAAATTTTAAAAGTAGGGGGGGGGAATGAAACTCAAAAAAATTTGGGACATGCTTTGGTTGCCTCATTCGGGTTACTAGTCTGCGCTTCATCGGGCTAGGATATGACTGTACTTGGCGAAAGCATGCAAAAAGCCCCGGCAGTTCATTCACGGTGCCGGGGGATTTTTTACGGAATCTTTGGATTTTTCGGTTCGGTCATGTGCGCTTGCAATAGTCTTCAAGGCGAACCAAGCAGAAAACATTTATGTTTTCTATTTGTGAGCCCCAAAACTGACGCTGTAAGCGTCAACCAGTCGCCCGCGACGCTCGCCTCCTATGCGTTGCGCTTTTCAAGCGCAATCTTCGTCGGCTCGGCAATGCCAGCCTGCAAACTGTCCTGCGACATTCGCCTGTTGCATTTGTCGTCCGTAGGCTCGGGCCGTTCTCTCGCCTTGTCAGGCGTTGCGCTTTTCAAGCGCTAGCCTTAGCGGCTCGGCAATGCCAGCCTGCAAACTGTCCTGCGACATTCGCCTGTTGCATTTGTCGTCTGTAGGCTCGGGCCGTTCTCTCGCCTTGTCAGGCGTTGCGCTTTTCAAGCGCAATCTTCGTCGGCTCGGCAATGCCAGCCCGCAAGCGGTCTGGCGCTGCACTCGCCTCCTATGCGTTGCGCTTTTCAAGCGCAATCTTCGTCGGCTCGGCAATGCCAGCCCGCAAGCGGTCTGGCGCTGCACTCGCCTCCTACGCTTTGATTATCGTATCCTTGGCGAGGACGACGATGCCGGATTCGGTCACGTGGAAGAGCATTTTGTCGCGTTCCAGGTCGTAACCGATTTGGAAACCGGCCGGGATGTGCAAACCTTTCTCGATGATGGCACGGCGGACTTTTGCGCCCGGACCAATCGTCACGTTCGGGAAGAGGATGGATTCTTCGACGAGGGCATCTTTTTGGATGGTGACTCCCGGCGAAAGGATGCTCTTCACGACGGTTCCACCGCCGATGATGCAACCCGCAGAGACGATGGAATCGACTGCAGCGCCTTGGTGAGCGTTGTTATCGCCTGCAAAGAAACGTGCTGGCGGCTGGTTCCAGTTGAACGTGCGGATTGGCCAGTAGTTGTTGTACAGGTCGAACGGCGGATTTTCGGAGCAGAGGTCCATGTTCGCTTCGAAGAATGCGTCGAGCGTTCCCACGTCGCGCCAGTAGCCCTTGGTCGATGCCTTTTCTCCGCGCACGATGTTCGTGTTGAAGTCATAAACATAAACAGGATATTCCTTGTACAAGCGCGGAATGATGTGCTTGCCGAAGTCCGTTGCCCCGGAATTGGCTCCTTTCAAAAGTTCACGTACGAGGAACTTGCTCGTGAAGAGATAGTTGCCCATGCTTGCAAGGCACCATCCCGGATGACCGGGCATTTCTTTAGGTTCCTTGGGTTTTTCTTCGAAACCGACCATGCGGTTGTCCGCGTCGATTTCAATAATGCCGAATTCAGAGGCCTCGGAAACAGGCACAGGGATTGCCGCGATGGTCAAAAGCGCTGCGCGGGAGAGATGGAAATCAATCATCTGGTTGATGTCCATCTTGTAAATGTGGTCGCCTCCGAAAATGGCCACGAGGTCGGGACGTTCGTCGGTAATCAGGTTGATGTTCTGGAAAATGGCGTCGGCGGTTCCCTTGTACCAGTCGTCACCGGTACGCATCTGGGCGGGAACCAAGTCAACATACTGATCGAGGCTTGCGTTCAGGTTCCATGCGGCGGAGATATGCTTGTTTAAGGAGTCGCTCTTGAACTGCGTCAAGACCTTGATCTTGAAAATGCCGGAGTTGATAAAGTTGTTGAGGACGAAGTCGATTATGCGGTAGGTGCCTCCGAAATGGACGGCGGGTTTTGCACGGTCGCGGGTGAGGGGTTGCAAGCGGCTTCCTTGACCGCCAGCCATGATCATGCAAAGGATATTCTTTTGGTGTTCTCTTGAGTATGACCAGCTCATGAAATTCCTCTGTAAATTCGATTTAGTAATAACTGCCCATAAAATACCTTTTTTTTTGAAAAAAACTTTAAATTTCCGAATTTTTGTTAAAAAATTTTAGGGATTTGCGTTGCGCTTTGCGATATATCGTCCGCGACTTGCTTATCGGGTTGTTCTTGGCTTGGCTTGGGTCGTTTTTCGAAAATATGCTACTAAAATGCAAAAAATTCTCAATTTGGTAGCATTTTTTTAGAATAAATTAAGCGTTTGTGGCCGGAATGAGCGCTTTTGGGTGTGTGGAGTGTTACTAAATTCGCGAAAAAAACGAATTTGGTAACATGAAATCGTCGTTTTTTGATGAAAATGCTGCAAACAAACTAAAAAATATGCTACCAAAATGCAAAAAAATCTCAATTTAGTAGCATAAAATCGCCAAAAAGCGATGTGAACGTTCCGTATGCGGCGTGTTTCCACCACCTTCGCTCCTAACCCCTAACTGCTGACCCCTAAAACCTAAAACCAAACCCCTAAAACCATTGACCAACCCCCATTATTTTTTCTATCTTGTAGCCCGTTCGAAATATCTCGAAATCTAACACGTTAAAAACAATAGGAGCTCATAATGAGTCTTACTCTTAACGATATCAAGCACCCGAAGATCAGTACTTGGGTGAATGAAATGATTGCTATGTGCGAACCGGACAACGTGGTTGTCGTTGACGGCACTCAGGAAGAATACGATGCCCTCATGCAGAAGTGCGTCAAGGCTGGCCTTGCCACTCCGCTCAAGAAGAAAGAAAACTGCTTCTTGTTCCGTTCCCTCCCGTCTGACGTGGCCCGTGTCGAATCCCGCACGTTCATCTCCTCTGTGAAGGAAGAAGATGCAGGTCCGACCAACCACTGGATCGACCCGTCTGAACTCAAGCAGACGATGCGTAAGCTCTACAAGGGTTGTATGCACGGCCGTACCATGTACGTGATTCCGTTCTGCATGGGCCCGCTCGGCTCCGCCATTTCCAAGAACGGTATCGAAGTCACGGACTCCGAATACGTCGTTCTCAACATGGACATCATGACCCGCGCCGGCAAGAAGGTTCTCGATATCTTCAATGCTGACCCGAACGCTGAATTCGTTCCGTGCCTCCATTCCGTTGGTAAGCCGCTCCGCGAATGCGAAAGCGACAACGGTGTCTGGCCGTGCGCTGACGTCGAATACAAGTACATCACGCAGTTCCCGGAAGAACGCCTCATTTGGTCCTACGGTTCGGGCATCCTCAAGCTCACCAACCCGAAGGGCGAAGTCAAGTACGTGACTGGCGCATTCCCGTCTGCTTGCGGTAAGACGAACCTCGCCATGCTCATCCCGACAATCCCGGGCTGGAAGGTCGAAACCATCGGTGACGACATTGCATGGATGAAGTTTGGTCCGGATGGCCGTCTCTATGCTATCAACCCGGAAGCTGGCTTCTTCGGCGTTGCCCCGGGTACTTCTGCAGAATCCAACAAGAACGCTCTTATCTCTGCTGAAAAGAACACGATCTACACGAACTGCGCTCTCACTGAAGACGGCGACGTGTGGTGGGAAGGCATCGGCTACCCGGCACAGGGCAAGCTCGTTGACTGGAAGGGCAAGACCCGTGACGCTCTCCCGAAGGACAAGGCTCCTAAGGGCGAAGAAATGGCTCACCCGAACGCTCGCTTCA
>CADCDO010000064.1 GCA_902800345.1 Fibrobacter succinogenes | reverse complement strand
TTCGATGAACTTGCGGCGCGGTTCCACGTCTTCGCCCATGAGCATGCTGAAAATCTGGTCGGCAAGGACGCTGTCTTCCACATGGCACTGCTTGAGGAAACGAGTCTTCGGGTCCATTGTGGTCTCGTTCAACTGTTCCGGCGACATTTCGCCCAGACCTTTGAATCGGTTGATGGTCACGTTCTTGCGGTCTTCGACCTCGGCCATGACCTTGTCCTTCTCTTTCTCGTCGAACAGGTAACGTTCCTTTTGGCCGACCTTCATCTTGTACAGTGGAGGCATGGCGAGGAAGATATGCCCTTCGTCGATGAGCGGGCGCATGTAGCGGAAGAAGAACGTGAGGAGGAGCGTCTGGATGTGCGAACCGTCGACATCAGCATCGGTCATGATGATGATTTACCGATAGCGTTCACCAGGTTCTGGATTTCTTCGGTGTCGAGCACGCGATGGAGGCTTGCCTTTTCGACGTTCAAAATCTTACCGCGGATCGGGAGGATTGCCTGGAATTCGCGGTTACGGCCCATCTTGGCAGAACCGCCTGCGGAGTCACCTTCCACGATGAACATTTCGCATTCCTTCGGGTCGCGGCTACTGCAGTCGGCGAGTTTGCCCGGAAGTCCGCCGCTTTCGAGAACGTTCTTGCGGCGGGCGAGCGAACGTGCGCGGTGGGCTGCTTCACGAGCCACGGCGGCGTTATAGACTTTGTCCAAGATAATCTTGACGGCGGCAGGATTTTCTTGGAAGTATTCTTCGAGCTTTGCGCCAAATGCAGAAGCTACGTAGCCCGCGATTTCGGAGTTGCCCAGTTTGCGCTTGGTCTGGCCTTCGAACTGCGGCTGGGAAACCTTGATCGCGATGACGGCGGTGAGACCTTCACGGATATCTTCCGAGGTAATGGTCGCTTCTTTCTTGCCTTTGGGCATGTCTTGCGCAAACTTGCTGATGACGCGTGTGAGGGCCGTCTTGAATCCCGTCACGTGTGTACCGCCATCGTATGTGTTTACGTTGTTGACGAAACTGAAAAAGTTTTCCTGATAACCGTCGTTGTACCACATCGCGACTTCGAGCGGGTACTGTCCGTCGGGGAGCACCAGGTGAATCGGTTCTGCAAAAAGCGGCGTGCGGTGTTCGTCGACATAGCGTACAAATTCAGAAACACCACCGGGGAAACAGAATGTGTCCGTCGCCTTGTGTTCCGGGTCGCGTTCGTCGGTCAGTGTCAAGCGCAGTCCGCTCATGAGGAACGCCAGTTCACGGAATCGTGTGGCGAGCGTGTCGTAGACATAAACGGTTTCGGAGAAAATTGTATCGTCCGGATAAAATTCAACGGTTGTTCCTGTGGTGCCGTCGGATTCTCCGATGTCGACTTGCGGACCGCAGGGGATGCCTCGGGCAAATTCCTGCCTTACGACTCTACCGTTGCGGCGGACCGTCACGATAAGCTTGTTGGAAAGTGCGTTCACGCAGCTTACGCCCACGCCATGAAGACCGGCCGAGACCTTGTACGAACTGTTGTTGAACTTGCCGCCGGCATGGAGCTTTGTCATCACGACCTGGATGGTGCCCACCTTTTCCTTGGGGTGGATGTCCGTCGGGATGCCACGACCGTTGTCGGTGACGCGGATGCCGTTCCCTGGCAAAATGGATATTTCGATATGGTTGCAGAAACCAGCTAGAGCCTCATCTACGGAGTTATCTACTACTTCCCAAACGAGGTGGTGCAAACCGCGGATATCGGTGGAACCAATGTACATTGCGGGGCGGACACGAACTGCTTCTAGACCTTCAAGAACGGTAATACTCGAACCGCTATAATCTGCTTCCGCCTTCTTAACTTCTTCTGTTTCTTCTGCCATAATTCCTCTATTAGATCCCTTATTTGGCGAATCGTATTCCTTGAATAAACGGCTTTCCCAAAAGGGAATTACACTTGTCAATAATAGCTTTTTTTTGGATGTTCAATTCGAATTTGAGCGCTGAATTAGGGACTTCTAGCACCAATATGTTTTTGTCGATTTCTGTGGGTTTGACGTGGTTTACAAGTAGGGGTCCGACCACCTCTGAAAACCGCTCGGAAATAGTCTTGAAATGTAAATCTTCGGTGATGTGGTTCTTTGTGAGGACGCGCTCCAGAAGGACGCTGATGTCCTGAACTTTGTTACCCGTATAGCTCTTGTTGCTCGTGCGTTTTGTTAAAGACATTTGTACAAACTTTATGCATTAGACAAGCAGCAATTTGGATAGCGTGAACCCGCCAATCAATATGCTTGTCATGCCGGCTACGACGGTTGCCTTGGTGCTCTTGCCTACACCTTCTGCACCGCTGTGGGTAAAGAATCCGAAAAAGCAAGCGTAGCTCGAAATGAAGAATCCATAAAGGGTCGCCTTGATGAGGCCTACGACCAAGTCCCAGTTCTGGTAGAACATGCGCACGCCGTAGAAGAACACGGAGAACGAGACTTCCTTGTAAAGGTGGGCCACTTCGTAACCGCCGACAATACCGATGAAAATGCTCAAGATGGTAAGTATCGGAAGCATGATGACTGTCGCGAGGAGCCTTGGTGCCAATAGGTATTTATAGGGATTGAGACCTAATACTTTGTATGCGTCTAGCTGTTCCGTGACCGCCATCGTTCCGAGTTCCGAACACATCGAGGCGCCGATACGCCCGGCAAGCACCATCGCGGTAAGGATGGGGCAGAGTTCCACCATGACGGATTTGCCGACTGCCATGCCGACAAACATCATGGGAATCATGTCGCCGAACTGGTAGGCGAGCTGCCAGGACATGATGGCTCCGGTTGCAAGCGATGCCGCGAACACCACGGGAATGCTCGTGATGCCCACGTTGTGCATTTGTTCGACTGTCGTGTGCAAATTGGTGAAGGCTCCGGGGATGTTCTTGAACAGTTCCCAGATGAACAGGATGTATCCCACAACCTTGTTCAGGAAGCGTCTTACAACCCTGCCTAGGCCTTCTGCCATTTTGTCTATGAACGAAATCAAATTGAACCGTTACTTCTTTGCCTTGGCTGCCGTTTTCTTTTTGGATTTTGGCGGCGCGCTAATCAGTTTCTTGTAGAGCTGGTTGTCGCTCAAATATTTGATGGCTTCGTTCAATTGCTTGTCGCGCTTGAGCGAGAACGCTGTGCTTACGGAATCGTTTACGAAGGCCGTCAGGAGCTCGCGCTTGATGCCGTCCATGATGTAGTCCTTGTTCGCTTCGAACTGGGCATCGCGGTTATCTTCAAGAGCCTTGCGCATTTCGCCGATTCTCTTGACAAGCACGGAGTCGGAAATTGTCTTGGCGCTGTCGCCCATGTAGTTCTGTTCGCGAATGATGCTCTTTTCAAGCTGATCGACGCCGACGAGAGCGTTGCTCTTGACCTTCATGAAGTTCGTGTCCTTCTTGCAGAAAGCCTTGAACTGCGTAAAGAGGGAATCCGGAACGACCCAGTCGGAGTTCACCTTAACGCCGGCCTTTTCGAGGCCCGGACGGATCTTCACGGCGAACTTGAAGTACATCGCCATGCGTTCCTGCACCTGGACGACCCAAGGCATCGGATCGAGTTCTACATCGACGTCCGGTGAAATTCCGCCACCGCCGAACATCATGCGGCCGTTGTTCGTATAGAACGTATCGCGTGCGACTGTGTCCTTTTTGACGGAGTCTGCTTTGGCGGTGTCTTTTTCTTCGTCTTCGATTTCTTCTTCTTGGAGACGAAGTCCCTTGATGCCGTTCTCGGGCTTGTTGATGCAGCGGCCGAAGGGCAGATAGTAGAATGCTGTCGTGAGCTTGAGGGCGTTGCCTGCGTTATCGAGCGGGAAGATTGTTTGCACGGAACCCTTGCCGAACGAAGTCTTGCCGACGATTAACGCACGGTCCCAGTCTTGCAGCGCGCCGGAAACAATTTCTGCGGCGCTGGCGGATCCTTGGTTCACTAGGACGACCATCGGGACTTCGGGCTTGACTAGCGGAGTCCTGCGGGCTGCGCTTTCTGTTTTCTGCGTGCGTCCACGGGTGCTTACGATGACGTTGCCCGGTTTGAGGAAAAGTTCGCTGATTTCAATCGCCTGGTTCAAAAGTCCGCCCGGATTGTAGCGCATGTCGAGAATGAGTTTCTTCATGCCTTGTTTCTGGAGACTCCTGAGAGCGTTTTCGACATCGCTTGTCGTCTTGTCGCTGAATGTCGCAAGCTTGATGTAGCCGATGTCCGAGGTAACCATGCCGTAGTAGGGAACGGCGTGTACGATGATTTCGGCTCGTGTGATGGTGAAGTCCATGAGATCCGGGACGCCTTCGCGTTCGATGGCGACCGTCACGTCCGTGCCGATTTTACCACGGAGCTTGTTGACCGCGTCATCCAGCGAGAGCCCCTTGGTGTCCTTGCCGTCGATTTTGCGGATGCGGTCACCGGCACGGATGCCTAGCTTGAATGCCGGCGTGCCGGAAAGCGGCGAAATCACCGTAAGGATGTTGTCGCGGAGACTGATGGTGATGCCCACGCCGCCGAACTTGCCTTCCATCGAAACTCGCAAACTTTCGTAATCCTTGGGGGCGAATACGGCCGTGTGCGGGTCCAGAATGTTTCTGATGCCGTTTATGGCGGCGTCAGTAATCTCTGTCGGGTTGACTTCTTCGACATATTTGCGGTTGACTTCAGAGAGCACCTTGTTCAGTCGTGAAACTTCGTCATAAAAATCTCCGGGAGGAGTTTTCTTGTCGGTGGCGGCATTCGCGACGCAAAGCGCGGAAAGCGTTGCTATAAATACAGTACGGAAACAAAAAGATTTGAACATCATGCGTTAAAGATACAATTTCCATTAAAAAAACACCACTATATATGGAAAAACCGGCTATGAATAGCCGGTTTTTTTTAAAGGAGAGAGTATGAAACTTGTTTGGACAATGAAAATTTAGGCAGCTTCGCAGAGAAGTCGTTCGACCTGGGCGTCGCGGAGCTTGTTCAGAGCGTTTTCCTTGAGCTGGCGCACGCGTTCCTTGGAAAGGCCTACCATCGGAGCGATTTCCTTCAAGTTCAGGTCGGAATCCATCTTGAAACCGTAATAGAGCTTGATGATTTCTTTTTCTTGGTCGGAGAGGTTCTTGTCCATGATTTTGTTGAATACCTTTGTACGATTGTTGTCTTCGGCGAGTTCATCGGTGCGGTTTTCGGCATCGGAGAGCGTGTCGCCCAAAGTCAATTCGCTGTCGTCGCCAACCGGGGTGTCGAGCGATGAAGCGGCGCTGCCCATCATCAGGATTTTCTCGATTTCGTGAGCCTTGTACTTGGAAAGACCTTCGAGCTTTTGCGTATTGATGGTGAACGTTCCTCCGATGACCTGGTGCATGTCCTTGGCATGGCGGTTGAATCTGCTCAGCATCAGTTCCTTTTCGGCGCTGATGCGGATCATGCGGCCTTTTTCGGAAAGGGCTCGGGTGATGTTCTGACGAATCCACCACACGGCGTAGCTGATAAACTTGATGTTCTGGGAACGGTCAAAACGACGTGCTGCTTCGATGAGTCCCATGTTCCCTTCGTTGATGAGCTCCATGATGTCGAGACCGCGGCCCTTGTAGAGATTGGCGATGTTTACGACGAAACGCAGATTGGCGTTGACCAACATATCCAAGGCGGCTTTATTGCCTTCGGCAGACTTCTTGAGCAATATCGTTTCCTGTTCTCTTGTGAGTAATGGATAACGGGAAATATCATTAAGATACTGCATGTAAATGTCTTTCTGATCACGGTTGTTAAGGGCTTTCATGGTAACCTCCTCGTTTTTTACGTATTCAAATTTACCTCCAGTTTTAATTCCTTGTGTCATCAATACGAATGCTGCGTGCAAAAGTTAAATTGAGTTTTTGTTAAAAAAAATCGTGATTTTTGTCATGAAATTGTCATGACGGGTGCAAATTGTGATAATTGACATGTTTTTTTGACTAAATTTTTTGCTATGAAAGACAATTCTGCTATAAATAGTACAGAAAACCATAACGGTTTTATACAAAGAACGCGAAACAAACTAGCTGTTTTGCAAGAAATCGACTTCGAACGCAATGAAAATAAGCTACGGAAACTGTTGAAAGAGGAGCATGACCTAGTACAGTTCCCGATTCCGCTCTTTTTGCCAGCGTTTTTAGTTTGGCTGTTCATGCTTTTGTTTCCGCTGGTGCTTATTTTGGACCCGACAAATGCGTTGAAGTTGAGCGTAAACGTTAAAGGGCTCGTGGGCTTTTATTTGCCCATGCTGAGTACGGTTTTCATTTTTATTTTGAACCAAAGATTCTTGGTGCCGCAATTTGTATTTAAAAAACAGTATGAGCTTTATTTTGTGTGTAACTCGATATTGGTGGTGGCGACACTGTTCTTTAGAGAAGTGACGTTCTTTGTGATGGAACGTAACCCCAATGAAGGGGTCGTGGATTTCTTTAGTTCATATTGCTTTTCTTTTGTTAAAGGTCATTTTGGCTTTTGGCCTGTCATATCATTTACTGTTTTGGTTGCATTTGTTTGCGTGCTTTGCGTGCTATATCACGTGATGTTCCGCCAAATTGTGCGTGCCTTTGTTTTACGTGAACAGAAACGCTCGGAGCTGCAATACGAACTGGACTTTTTAAAAAATCAGTTGAGCCCGCATTTTCTCTTTAATACTTTGAATAACATATCGGCTTTAATCCAGTTTGATCCTAAGCGCGCGGAAAGTTCGATGAATAAACTTTCTCAGTTGTTGAGGATGATGCTGTATCAAGTCAAGGACAAGTATATTACATTGCAAGAAGATGTAGATATTTTGCAAAAGTACGCCGACTTGGAAAAACTTCGTTTGGATGAAAACTTTGACTTTGTGTTTAATGTAAAACTTGAAAATCCGAACACGATGATTGAACCGCTTTTGATGATGCCCTTGATGGAAAATGCGATGAAACATTGCGTAAATCCGAACGGCAAAAGTTTTGCGCATATTTCGATAACGCAATCGGGGAACGAAGTCCATTTCCATTCCGAAAATTCCAATTTCCCGAGAAAGTCAAGTCGCAAGAGCGGTGGTCTTGGACTTTCTACGTTCGAAAAGCGATTGGACCTGATGTATCTCGATGCGCATGAGTATTCTGTGAATATTGTCGATGATATATATATAAGTGATTTGATTTTGCACCTGAAAAAAGAAAATCAATAAATTTTTTTTTAACCCCTTTACATTTTGAAAATAATATTGTAGTTTATTTATCGCCTCGTTAATAACGGGACGATTTCTTTTATCGTTACTTACATTTTTCCCTACATCCTTTTCTAGATCTTTACGGCTGAACAAGCCTGTTTATTCTCAAAATCAAAATAAAGGAAATCCTATGACTAGTAGGATGTTTAAGGGTATTGCCTTGGTAAGTGCCATGCTTGCACTTGAAGGCTTTGCCGGTGAATGTAAGGGCGTCGCGCTGTATTCTGACGGTAGCGACAATGGTCAAATGCTTGAAACAGGGAGAACCTTCCCGGAACAGCCGGAATGGAGATCTAATTGGGGCTATCTGAACGGAATGGAACCGCCGTATATTCGGTTGTCCGGTATGAAAAATATGCAGGGCGACTGGAAAGGCGTACTTTCGTTCCCTATGCTGCCGAAGATTGTCGATGGCGGCGTGTTCCGTATGAAGGCGCGTGCAACGCAGAACGCTACTTTTGGCGTTTGGCTTGTACTCCCTTCTGGCGATAGTAGGGTCCATTACGTTGATCTGAACGCGAATACGACTCATGCGCTTGAAATTCCGCTTTCAAGTTTTGGCGTGACGGGCGAAGTCTCGGTTTCGAATGTGGGGGTGGGACTTTTCCATGTTCCGCAATACCAATATACGACACTGTTTATCGATGATGTCGGATTCAGTTGCGTCAAGAGTTCTTCGGGAGGTTCGTCGTCGTCTGTTTCTTCATCGTCGATAGGCTCCAGTGATGGATTGCTTGGATACGAATTTTCCAATGCGGAAGCGTGGTCCGTAAACCGCGATGCTCGTTACTTGAAGTCGCAGGAGTCGAAATTTACGGCGGCATATTCCCAGCACAAGAGAGATTCTATCATTTCCAGGACCAGTGCGGATTTCCTGATGGATGAACTGGAACATCTGAAAATTGCAAGCAGCGTCGGTGCAAAGCAAATGTCAGCGAAAAAATCAAGGATGACCTGGTTTGACAATATGTATTCTGTTGTCCGTAATAGGCTCCGCGAGGACGTAGTGGCAAATCCGAAACAGCTCTATTTTGAGGCGGAGGCGATTGCTGCAGAATCGGACTATACGGTGGTACCCTTGCTTGTTGCGGATTTGGATTATGTTTATAGCGCTTGTGCGGACACGTCGTGTGCTTCGAAACGGATTATCAATGCCCATCTGCTTACGGCGGGGCTTCCGACATCGTTTGTGAGGGGCTCCAAGATGACTCTTATACTGGACCCCTATTTTATCGTGACAAAACAAAGGGATTTGCCAACCATTTCTGTTTGTTATTCAGGGACCTGTTCCGCATTATCTCCGAAAGGGCGACTTGATTTGGAATTTTCTTCGACGGGAACGCAGAAAATTGTCGTCAAGATGAAAAAAAACGGGAAAGACGTTGAACAGAATCTTTTTGTGGAGGTGAAATAGTATGCGATACTTGTATTTTTTCATTGCGGCATTGCTTTCGACGAATGTCTTGGCTACCCAAGCAGACTTTTCGTTTTATGTCGATAATTCGCAAAATAAGTTGTGCATGCAGAATGGCAACTCGCTTGCCACTGCCAACAGTGTCGATGCTCTCGGCAAGGCTTGTGC
This sequence comes from Fibrobacter succinogenes, assembly GCA_902800345.1. Taxonomy (GTDB): domain Bacteria; phylum Fibrobacterota; class Fibrobacteria; order Fibrobacterales; family Fibrobacteraceae; genus Fibrobacter; species Fibrobacter succinogenes_H. The sequence goes on along the minus strand of CADCDO010000064.1, from coordinate 6,744 downwards.
TGCGGGCGTAAATTCCGTGCGGATTCGCATTATGGATGCCCCTCAAGACGGTAGTTCCCCGACAGGCATTTATTTGGAACGCCCGTTCTTCGTTATCGATGGAATCAATTTGGACCCTGACGAAAAGAGGACTCTTTCAGATTTGGAAGGGGACTTGCAACAGATCGGTTTCCCGGGCATCCTTAAGAGTCTTGGATATACGCTGGTCTTGGTGCAGTTTGTGGAAACAGTCCGGACAACGCTGCAGGAAAACTCCGATGTTTTTAGCAGGCTTTTGACGTTCCTTAGCAACAATAAACTTATTCCTTTCCCGGGGGCGTCAGATGACGGCTTTGTCATCATGGGTATAAGTCAAGGCGGCGTTATCGGGCGTTACGGTGCTTATCTGTACGATAGCCACCGCAACGGGGCTTATTCTCCTATTCGGCTTTTCTCGTCTCTAGATTCGCCTCATCAGGGGGCGGTGATGCCGATGGGCCTTTTTAATACAGTTGCTTTTTGGAGCCGTGCGGGAGGGTCTTCTGCTGCGGAAATGTTCAAGGACATTTTGCTAAGTCCTGGGGCAGCCGATCTGTTAGTCTATGAAAATAAGTGCAACGGCAATACCTGTACGTCCGATGTGAATACATCAGGGAGGTTCCTTTATACGGATTACCGCAACGCTGCTGAATATAAGGGCTTTCCGACGGTTCTTTTGTCCCAAGGTCAGCTGAAAGGCCAAGATCCCGTCCATAGTAATGATTACTACCATTTGGAACGTCATGCGGAAAAAGGCCCGTTGACGCTTGGTTCTGCGGTAAGCATGATGCATTATTCCGACAACAATGGTACTGTGGCGCGCAACCGTAAAAAAGAGACGACGGACGATCCCGTACTGGAAGATTACAAGGGAACATCGAAGTATGACTTTATACAAGGCTCTACTTACCCGTTTGCAAAGACCATCTACGAATCCCTCCGCCAAGGTTTTTTAGATGCAATTCCAGACAATATGGAAAAGTCCATCTTGTTTTTTGATATCAGCATCAATACGTCCTGGGGCGCCGATGAGTTGACGCAAGACCGCAGTACGTTTATTCCAACGGCAAGTGCCATGGACATGAAATGTGGTAGCGATTTGGCAATTCGCAAGGATTGCGGCTTTTCACAGTCCTCTACGGGATTCCCATTTGAAAATCCGGGGGCAAGGAGCACAGCCACGGCGACCTTTGCGGTGGATCCGACACACCCGCGTTATAATGAGGCTATTAGCGGCCGCCATGTCGAAATGCCTTTTAAAGATGGAGCTTTGGATGCGGCTGTCCAAAGCGGCATGCAGGTGGACTTGTGGCGGATTTTGTGCGAAGTGGCCAAGTATGACTATGATTCAAAAACGGGCCTGTTCAGAAATCCGAAGTTGACGGGATATTTCTCTCCGAATACGCAATGCATGGACATGAGCAAGATGCCGGATATTATCCGCAATGCGGGTGTTGTTCAGGAAACTCCTTTTGCTTATGCACGTTATGAGTATAACAAGGATGCTTCGGAACGGGACGCTTTTGTAAAATTCAATTCCCCCGCCGGGTGGAAAAAGGTGGCGCTTTGGGATCATGGCGGAAATATCCAGGCGAATACGTCCTTTGAAATTGATGTCAAGGTCGAAAATCCGAGAGGTAACTGGATGAAGGCCGAATTACTCGTTTGTCGGTTGAAGAGCTGCACTGGATATTTGCAGATGAACGAAATCTCAGTCCCGGTAGATGGAAAAACTCATACGTTGCGTTGGCAAATGCCTGCAAATGAAGGAGCCCTGAATGGGCTACGTTGGTTCCGTTTGGTAATCAATTCGGATGGTGCGGAGGTGACTCTTTCGAACCCTCATATGGTCATGAACACGCGTGGCGATGCGGTACTTCCGCCAAAGATTGCTTCTCCAAGTATTTATCCGAGCCAGTATAGTTATTATCCATGGGATTCCAATGTTCACTTGAATTCTTATGTTGATGGTCTTGGCGATGGCCTTGAAATCAAGTATGACAGAACTCGCCGCGGTATGTATATCGAAATAGGCAAGATGGTTTCCATGGATGATTATAAGAATCTTGTTGTCGATTACTGGCCGGGAACTTGTCAATATACGTTGGCGTATTTTGACTCGAAAAAGCTGACGGATGCAAATCTTGCAAACGGTAGTTTGCAAAATGGTTTTGTACGTAAAATTTTACCTTTGGGTGAAATCATCGACCAAAACGTAACGCCACAGGGCTCGAAATCCGCTCATCGCTTGAATTTGCAGTCGGTAGCTGCAAATGAACGCTGTATCATAAAGTCGATAACACTGAAATAGTGCCCTATTGCTCTGGTAAACGGATTATGGTATATTGTAAGTAAAATTAAGAAGGAGATGAAAATGAAATCCTCAATTCTTTTCTGTATGCTGTCTGTTGCCGCATTGAGCTTGTGTGGCTGCTTGAATCCGCACTTGAGTTCGATGGGTGCATCGCAGATGATTGTCGCCCACCAGCCGCGGCTTGCCGTTAATGGCGATTCGTCTTCGGTGACTGTGGCTGTTGACGCTTTTGGCGGCGCCAAGATGACGGGCCGAAATGTCAAGGACGGCTTTTCTGCAGGAGCAACGGCGGTTCTGAATTACAGACCGTTTGGGTTCTCCTCGCCGTTGTACTTAGAAACAGCTTTTGGCGGCAAGGGCGGAAAAGCTTCGTTCGATTGCTCGGAAGCGGGCAAGTGCAATGATTTCTATAATGCGTGGCTTGAAGGCCCGTCTGGAAAGGAAAAGTATTCGTTCTGGAGCTTGCAGGAACGCATTGCCGTCGGAGCGGACTTTGACGTTGGCCCTGTAATCTTGGGGCTTGGTGCCGGCATCCAGATTTTTGAGGGCGGTGGCGATTACGACGACATGCGCGATTATTTGGGGGCGGTCCATGCGGAAAATGACGACGAAGGGTATGGCGTAAAAGTCTATTCTTCGGCTCGGATTGGCGCAAGGATTGGTTCTTATGGCGTAATTGCGTTCGAAACCGATGTCATGTGGCTCAAGACGGTGAATGTCGGCTTTATGCTGAACTATTTCCATCCGTCTGGATTCCACGGGGGCGTTTTTGGCGCAGAAAAGGTCGGTTACGGCGTGAACTTTGGCAAGACGTTTAGCTTTTAGTTGAACTTTTACGTTTCCTTGAATGACCAAGGGCTTCGGGCGAATGCTCGAAGTCCTTTTCGGCTTTAATGACATGGTTTTTAAAAGAAATACCTTGATTTTCGTGCTTGGATAAGGTATATTCCCAAGAAGGGTAATGTGTGATTCTTGGGGAGAGGGTATGAAAGCTTTGTTTAGGATCCTATTGTTTTTGTTCGCTTTTAGCCACGTCTGTATTGCAGCGGAACTAAGGCGTGCAGAAATTTACGTGGATGAAGATCTTTATAAAGATAGCGAGGTGCTTGCGGCGATAAAAAAATATGCGGGCGCTGTCGAAAAGAATTTCAGTTTCAAGATTGATGTCAAGTCGTTTCCGGTAGCGTTTGTGCTGGATTCCTCGACACTTGATGGTGATAATCCAAGTTTTAAGGTGAAAACGCCTGCTGCCGAACTGAAAGCGGCGATTAAGAAATCGTGGGAAGACAAGAGCAAGGAACCGTTGGCGGGCGTGATTCTTATAGGTAACTTGCCTTTTGCCGAAATGGAGTATTTCGTCAAGAAGTCCGACGGGAAATTTGCATACCCGGAGGATGCAGGCCCTTATACGAATTACCAGCGTTGGGTCGCCGATTTCTATTTCATGGATTTGGACGGAGAATGGAGAGACGAAATTACAGGTATCAATTGCGAAAATCGAGGAAAGTGCGACAGTTTGGTACGGGCTGCTAATGGAATTCTAGATGCCCATTACAGTAAAGATGGTGAACTGGGGTCTGACGATTTTGAAATTTGGGTGTCCCGCGTGAATCCGTATGGAGAAGCTCGCGAACATACAGCTGCGAAATGGAAAAAACAACTCCATAACTATGATACGGAATATTTCCCTAAGGTGAAGGAATTCATGTTGCGGTGGCTTAACAAGGCGTACGACCAGCAAGTGAAAACTTCACGCCCGGACAAGGCTTTATATACTTATTCTTCAAAGACCGATATAAAGGCAAACGATTTTTCTATGGTGAACTTCATCGAAAATCTATCGAATATGTTCAATGAAGTTGACGTGATGTGGGAGGCCAACAATCGAAAATACTTGGATTTCATAACGAAGGACTATGATTGGGTTTTCCATATAGGCCATGCCATGGAAACGTACTTTGAAAGCGGTGTCAAGATTGAAGATTTCGATACTTTGGTCCATGTGAGTGCCCGTGTGTTTGATTTGTATTCCTGTAGCGCTGCACGAACAGTCGTTTTTGAAGGGAATGCTTATGACCGCAATATCGCTCTTGCGCATATTTTCAGGACGGCGGGTGGCGGCGTGACGGTGATTGGCAATACAAAGACGGGCGGCGGCTATCAGGACAACGACTATTTCTACAAGCAGTTGAAAACGAATATGCTGGGTGACGCTTATCTCCAGTGGGTCAATCACAGGACTCAGGTATTCGAGGCTTCCAAGCATACGAAAGATGTCTATGAATGGTTTTATCCGTACGGATTCTTTGGAGACCCGTTTATCAAGTTGAATGTCGATAGGGAAAAAGTGAAAGGAGATGAAATTCCGAAGGATGTCGCTTTGCATGCTTTTAAAGACTTCAACATTAGCGGAAAGTGCTATGACAAGTCGCAGGGGGCTAACGGAAGATGCAATGTGGTTTGCGGCTCAACGGCGAAAAATTATTGTGCGGGAGTCCATGGGAGTGCTGAAATAGGCTCTATTTACGCCAAGGGCGGACTGGTGTTGAATGGAAGCGTCACTGCCGCAAACGCTACGATATACAGCACGTTTGAAAATGCAAATGTCAATATCAATGCCAATGCGGAGTACAATTATATCGCCTACAAAAATTCAAAAAAGTGGAATGATGCGCTTGATGTAAAGGATCCTCTGCCAGAGTTCCCGTCGAGTGGCTGCAAGGACGTGACCGTTGATGCGGAATATACCCCTGTTGGCGGGTCGTGCATCAAGAATCTGACGGTGAAATCTTCCGGGACGTTGATTATCCCGGAGGGTGAATTTTTCGTCGAAAGCGTCAAGATGGCGCCGGGTTCAAAGTACAAGTTTGCTAAACCGGGCTATTATTCTGCTATGCATGTCAAGAAAGGCTTTGCCTGGGACGCTTCGCCGACCGTTACAGTTTCGGATAGCGCAGAATGGGCGAAGGGATTTAAGTTATTTGTGCATGACGATTCGATTGCGGTTGATATTGACAGTGTGTTTTATGGCTCTGTGTATGCGCCGAATACGATGGTGAACGTTCGCGGCAAGGCGTTCGGCACGTTTGTCGGGAATGGCGTGGCGGTCCATGACAAGTCGGTCGCCTATTATGTTCCGTTTGCTCCTGTTGATGGAAATTCGGGACAACCAGTGAAAATTTTTGCGGATAAACGTCTTGTCGCGTCGAACAGTCGTGCCTATGTTGGAAGAGTTCATGATGACGTGATTGAGTTTGTGGTTCCGGCTGCAGGGCTGTACAAAATTTCTGTGATGAATGCACTTGGGCAGAAGGTCGCTGCATTTAACGTGAATGCAACGGTGGGGTGTAATGCTGTGGAGTGGACGCCTGCGAGGAATGCACACGGACGTTATGTTGTGCGGGTCTCTAATTAAGATTAATGATGACGTTATCAAAAAAGCCTCGGACTTGAGTCCGAGGCGAATTTTTAAGCTTCAGAAAAACTGGGCTGAAAATTACTTGCTGAGGGTCTGAACCTGCACGTCCCAGCTCTGGTTGCCGAGAGCGATACGGTAGGTGCTTGCGGCACCGGCCTTCATGTTCTTTGTATCGACAGCAGGAGCGGCGTTCGGGTCCTTCTTCGGCACGCCAATGTGGCGGTTGCCCTTGAGGAATTCGATACCCTTGTTGCCTGCCTTCGTCTGGAGACAGCCCGTGATGAAGATGGTTTCGTCGTTGACCGGGAGACCATTTTCTTCGAGGAGCTTCTTGGCGGCAGGGATGCCCGGCGGAAGAATTTCTTCTGCGCACTGGACGCCCGGATAGGCTTCCTTGAACGGCTTCATGTTGAACTGGTCGGCGGCAATCTTCACGAGCTCCGGATCCGGTTCGCAAGGAGTCTTGCCCTGGTAGCCGAGGAGCATCTTGCCGTAGCCTTCGGTCATCTTGAACCACGTGCCGCGACCGGCAGCCTGGTTCAAGGTGTTCATGTAGGCCTGCTGGAAGTAGAACTGGGAAACCGGCGTCACAGAAGAGGCAAAGCCACCGCGGCGGACGCATTCACTCATGTTCTCGATAACCTTCGGGAAGAGGTGGAAGGTCTTGGTTTCACGCATCATGAGGGTATTGGCCGTGAGAGCGCCACCCGGCATCGGGCTGAAGATAACGTCGGTCGTAATCTGACGGGCTTCAGGCGGGAAGTTGTAGTCCTTGAGGCATTCGACGGCGACGTTGTTCGCTTCCATGAGTTCCGGAATGTGATCGTCAACGATGCTGTCTTCGCCGAGGGCTAGCTTGTATTCCGTACCCTTGAGGGCGTGGAACATGGAGAAGAGGTCCGGCTGAGCCGTACCGCCAGAAAGCGGCTTGCGGCCAAGGTCAACACCATCGGCGCCACCTTCGATAGCGGCCTTGTACTGGGCCACACCGGTA
>CADCDO010000063.1 GCA_902800345.1 Fibrobacter succinogenes | reverse complement strand
CGCTACAAACGAACCATACGCCGTCTTTTTTACCTGGCCGAGCGTCAGTTCGCTCCACCTGGCGTGAATCGTTCCTGCCCAGTCCCCTTCGATGTGGATATAGCCAGGAGCGTACTGTATTAATTTAAATCCTTTCGCGACCGTTTGCAAGTTCGAATTGACAATTTGCGCTCTCCAATTTACATAACCATCGACAATGAGTACCGTTTCGCGGCCCGGGTTTACAAATTCCAGGCGGCTTCCCCATTCCATGGTAATGTTCCCAACCTTAATCGTACCGGCGCCAAGCTTGAGAGTCCCGCCCGCCTGCACCGTCAAGTTCCGGTAAGTCTCATCACCATTCAGAACCAATGTCTGCCCCGGATACACAGTCTTGTTTTCCCAGCTTTCCTTGTCTTCGAGGGAGTGGTGTGCATTGTCGGAAACGACAAACGGCCATTCGCCCACGGTGCGCACATCCGTCGCCCCGGTCACGGACGAGCCCTGAGCCAATTCCGGAGAAATCGAATTTGTCGGCAAGGAATAGATGGACACATCGCCAACAACATGGGCATTGTTACGCAACTGCACACCACCCTTCGAGAACACACCACCGAATGTGGAGTTTATTCCCAGCGACACAGCGTAGTACTGCAACGCGGATTCCGAAGCGATCCGGCAATACCCGTGCATTCCGGAATTACAGGTAACGTTATCACCGACATTGATACCTTCAAAGGCATAGATGGCAACCAGGCTAGGAGCGTCCCAAGCCACGACTTCTCTCGGTTCGGCAATCGCCGCGCCATCATCCGCAAAGTTGTACGGATCCGTCTCGCCATTATCGACATAGCCGTTGTGGTTCAAGTCTTCCACGCCGTCAGGGAGGCCGTCATTGTTCGGATGGTCCGAATCCACATCCATTTCGGCCCTGTTGCCATCGCCATCGATATCGGCAAATTCTTCAAAGCGAAGGACGTCACTAAAAGGATGATCGAGATGTTCATCAACAAGATACTCTCCCAACATCAGTTCTTTCGTATCGATATAACCACTTAACGTGGTAAATTGCATCATCTTGGTAAGGGGTTCTTTAATCGTATATGAAAAAATTTCCTCCTTATCCTTTATTCCATCACCATCAGAATCTTCCCTATTGGGATTGGTATTGAATCGAACCACTTCATCAAAATCCACAATTCCATCTTTGTCAGAATCCTGATGAACACGGGGATCAGTCATCCTCGGCACCCCAACATGTTTAGGAACAAAATACATATTCACCTTTACACTTTCGTTCCACAACCAATCCGCTTCGCCCCCATTGTATAAATTCACGACATGCACTTGGAATTTTCCCAAAGAATACCTATAACCATCCACAATCATAGCATGACTGTCATCTCCAAAATAAATGGGACGACGTTTATCAATATGTTCCTTAACAAAATCAGGATCAAAAGGACCTCCATCGAATCCTCCATGAACCAACCGAGAATCATCTATTTGCAAAGCCCATTTCAAAGTGACATAAACCTCTGGGGCATAACCTGATCCCAAATCTTTAAGTACAAAAGGAGAGATGATTTTATCTCGTTCATCCCTTGAATGAGTTCCTAACATCGTAGTCACATTTTCAAATCCTACCGTTTTCCCGTAAAACTTGATTTCATCCTGTGTTAAATTGCCATGATAATAAGCGTTGAGTATTTGGATTCCTACAGCCCAACAACGTGAATCCACTTCATAAAAAAGAGGATTTCCTAAAATAATATTGTTAATCGAAAACTCATAACCAAATTTGTAAACAAATACATCTGGATGATCCCAAGATATTTCGGGGTATTCAGCCAGTTCACCCCAGTTAGGAACTAACATCCTTGTATCTTTATGGACTCCATACTGAGGAACTTGCAAGTATACCTCATCAGTGATTGTCGAACAAGGCGCAAGACTTTTTGTTTTCCAAATTATATAATGATCCATCCAAGGATTGCTTATAGTATACTGATTATCTTTAAAAACAGCACTAACACTCCATAGGTACGTTCCTTCGCCTAATTTTAGTTTGTGACTAAAATGGTGAATAAACTGATTAAAGACAATCGATCCATCAGATTTTTTTACAATCAAATTATAACCTATAGCTTCATCTACTGGATGCCATGCAAACTTAACCGTTTTCAGTCCGGAATCATCCATACACAATTCTTCGTTGTTCTGATAAGAGATAGGACCAGGCCTATAAATTGTATTAGCATCATATTCCGCCGTTTTGTAACTGTACCATTTTCCGTCAATCTTTTTGAAGAAAATACCATTCCATACCATATTCCAAAATTCATCAACAAAACCATGCCTGAATCGAATTCTTGTGTATTGAATATTCGCGCTACGTGCTTCAGCAGCAAGAACGCCATCATTCGGCCCCCAAGACAAGTAATCCATAGCAAGAGAATTATAACGAAGAAGAATCTCCCCAAAGGTATTTTCCAAAGGAAGCATAGGTATAGTAGCAACGACATCATCGTCTGGGCAGTGCAACTGTTCCACACAGATACGTATTCTTTTTCCGGGTTGCAACGTCGCACTAGAAACTACGCTAGAAACGACACCCATGCTCGTGGGCCATTCTAACGTAAGGTCACCCAAATCCGCAGGAATCATCCCATAATTTTCAATTTCAATCCACGAAGGAATCCAGACATTTCCTTTATCAAGACCTTTTACCGGTTGCACCCCCACAAAACGCAGGCTCGGGACCAACGAACTCGGGTCTGTATAAGAGGTTCCGCCTATCAGCACGTCTCCCTGATAGACGCTATAATTGAGCGCCGTCGTGAACGCGATTCCAGACGGATATCCGTTCTCGCTCGACTTCGGCAACGCTTGCCAACCGGTACGGTGGATTCCAACACTTACGCCACTCTCGTTCGGAGACGTTCCTGCCCCGATATGCGGGATAACCATTTTCACGACAACATATTCGCCGGACTGTTCAGCAATCGTACAGTTCCAGTCTTCCGTATAATAGGCGTCCAACGCATACGTCTCTGACGCGTTGTTCTTTTTCAACAAAATATTGACTGTCACGTTGTCATAGCTCTGGCCAGAACTGTTGACAACACGGGCCCGCAGGCCAAGCATATTCGGATTATACGCCTGTTCGTCCTTTACTTCGACGCTAATTTGCGCAAACGACAGGACAAACGACAACAGGATGCCAAGGCAAACTAATCTCACAGGATTTCCTCCTCATCGCCCGACACCAAAAATTTACACTAAAAAATACAGATAGGGTAAATATACAACTTTATAAGCATCAAATAACGTTTTTTTTGTATAATAAATTTATCGTTTACGTATAAAAAAATCCGCAACCAAGATTAGTTGCGGATTCACGATAAAAGCGCCGATGAATTTTCATGCGGCGCTCCATTATAGTTTACTTGAACTCAGCCGTAAAGGTATCTCCATCCTTCGGGCTTACCAAACGCGGGTTATCCTTAGAGCCGTCGCTCCACTTGATAAACGATGAGTTTTCAGCCGAGACAGCTGTGAGTTCCATCTTCACGCCACCGAAGAATTTGCCCTTGTAATCCGTACTTTCGGACTTGCCCGGGAGTTTCATGCCTTCCATAAGCACCTGTCCATTTCCGGAAGCCTTGATCGTCACGGTAATCATGTCGCTCAGACCGAATTCCTGCTTGTATTCCTGAATAACCTTGGAATCACGATGTTCCTTAGCCCACTGCTTGATGCAGGCACCGTCCTTGCTGAATCCATGTCCACACCAGTTCTCATAATACTTTTCGTTCTGTTTGAACTTGGCAAGGTCGCGTTCCATTTCGGCATTATCAATCTTCGACGTCATTTCGTTGACAACCTTTTCCACATTGTTGCCGTTCGCGTAACTATTAAGAATAACGGCAGAACGGTTGATGAACAGGCGCTTGAAATCCGGGTTTTCAATAAGTTTCAAGTAAAGGTTCGCGAAGCAGCCTTCTTTTTTGCACGGATTGTTTCCGCCACCCTTCTTGATCCACTCGAACATGTTGATATCCTGATGGAATTCCTTATCGTTCACGCCCCACATCCAGTCAAAACCGTGGTCCACGTCATAAAGCATGAACTTCCACGGATGATCCGGAGCGGACCAGGCGCGCACGTTGTTGTTCGGCCAGTCACCATTGTGGATATAAATTTCCGCAGCCATGTAATCGGCAAGGTTGCCCACGTCCAGCAAAGCCTTCGCCTGTGCGTAATCCTTATTGTTTTCGCCTTCAAAATTTGCGGTTCCAACGAAATGCAGCATGTCCATATAAGAATCAATGGTGCCGCTGCTGGCCTCGACTTCCTGGCCCAAATGCTTGACAAAGTTCACCGTGTTGGCATCAATATTGTAGTTTGTTTCCACAAAGTGCTTGTTGAAACGCTCACGCATGTCGTGAATGCCATAGTACTTGCCGTTATAGAACACCACCACCTGGCGGCTTCTCTGGTAATCCACTCCGCTTCCTTCAAGAATCGCGCCGCCAACAGCATCGCCAATGTAGTCGCTCACAAAGCGGTTACCGTTATTACGGAGGTTGAAAGATCTGTATTTGTCATTCACACCCTTGCGAGTTTCAAACAACGGATAATTGATGCTGCCGTCTTCATAAATTTCACGGAGACGGATAGAAACGGACTTTTTATCGTTCAAGCGGCTCCAGCCACCCATCAAAGAAATACCGGCATCCTTTTCCCAAGTAGCACCGTCTTTCGTAGAAGAACCCTTTTCGAAATATTCGATATGAACCGGAATTTCGACATCGGCATAGAGACCGGCACTATCGGGGCAGCCCTTAGGAGAGGAGCAAGATGTCTTGATATAATGTTTCTGGAAGAAACTGGAATCGACGCTGATGGCGACTATAGGCATTCTCACCTGGTCTTCATCAATGAAGAACGTGCGGGTGGTAACCTTGTTCGAAAGAGCGCCTTTCTTGAACGCAGCGCAACGGAAGGCCATGTTGTGATCAATCTTCTTCGGAGAGTTGAATTCCGGAGAGTTTTCCGTCGGCACGGAACCATTGGTCGTGCAGCGGAGCTTTACGCCTTCTTCAAGAGCAGGCGGATTCAACGTAAACGGTTCGCTATAGAATCCGGACTTGAGACTGCTCATGTCCGCAACAGGAACAATTTCGTCATAGCCTTTTTCTGCGGTATTCGCTTTTTCCGGAGTCGGCTTATCGAAATATTTCCAGTAACCGCCATCGACAATACCCCAGCTAATGCCCGGACTCAGTTCAGGATAATCGACCGAGTCGCGGATTCCGTTATACACATCCAAAAGGTAAACCGTGCCGCCATGCTTGTCCAGCTTCCAGTCTGCATGCGGACGCGTATGACGGCCGTCTTTGTCTTCGCTCTTTACAGCGGAAATATTTTTACCGTCGCAGAAGACAACCTTAAAGGACTTCGCCTTGATAATATCGCTTCCAAATACAAACTTGCGGATCTTCTTATCCTTTTCGCGAAGCTTCTGCAAATTTTCGATAAGCACGTAGCCCTTCAGGTCAACATCCTTATCGCTGGAGTTATAAAGCTCCACCCAAGAAGGATCGTCTCCATTTTCATCCATCCAGTCCAAGTTCAACGGAGCGATTTCCGTTATACGTAACGCAGATTGGCCGACCCACTGGATAGAAGTATCAGGAGGCAGATAAATCGTATCGATAACACGTATCGTATCCGTTCCATCAATGCGCCATGTCGTATCAAAACTTTGACTCCAGGAGAGTCCACTGACTATACTACTGCTAGACTGATTGCCTTTCGGAACATTCCCAGAAGAAATGCAATTATTCAGAGCTTCACAAGAGCCTACCGATTCTGACATAGGCACCATAACAGGAAGTTCACCATTGTCATCGGCGCAGGAGACAATAAATGCCGACCCGAAAGCCGCTAGCAGGGAAACAGACGCTTTAAACCATTTTTTTGAGCGAATCACGATGACCACCTAAAAATAAAGAACACATTTCCCCATGGAAAAATACCATGAGGCACCTCTTTGTCCATCCAACACCATTAAATTTAGTAGTTTTTTTTAAAAATAACAGTGGACTGAAAATCCGCGTGTCGTTGGTTCAATTCCAATCGGAACCACGAAGAAACCTCGGTGAAAACCGAGGTTTTTTCTTTATTTTCGGCAATTTTGACCATTTCTTCAAAAAGTTCAACGTAAATAAAAAAAATCTGACGTGACATGGCTCACATCAGAATTCCTAAGTTCTACCAACTAAAATCCCATACCCCAAAGGTAAACGATACTTGACACTTTAGTGTCTTAGTAGAGTTATCCACTTTGTGGAGAACGCAGGCGACCGAGCCCATAGCCCATACCTTCACTGAATCCTTCACGGCTTCGCCGTTCAGGATGACGTCCCTAAGTTCTACCGACTATGCTTTCACAGGCGGCAAGAGGCCTTTCTTGATGAACATGCCGTTCGGCTTGTAGCAGGAATAAAATTCGTCCCAATGATCCATAAGGATATCGATGAGTTCCGGCTGGAAATATGTCCCTCTGGACTTTTTCATCTCTTCCCTGACGTGCTCCTCCAACCAGGCCGTTTTATAGCAACGAGGGCACGCAAGGGCATCCAGGACATCAGCCACGGAGCAAATGCGCGCCGCAAGCGGAATATTTTCGCCTTCAAGCCGATCCGGGTAACCATTTCCGTTCCAGCGTTCATGGTGAGCGCCAGCAATGTCAGCCGCCATGCGGAGCAGGTCCGTCCTGGAATCACGCAACAACGTTCGCCCGATAACGGAATGGCTCTTCATCTGGGTATATTCGCTATCCGTCAGGCGGCCTTCCTTCTTGAGCACCATATCCGGTATGCCGACCTTGCCCAAATCATGGAGAAGCGAGGCGTAGTATATCAATTTCTGCTGTTCTTCGGAAAGACCGTAATAACGCGCGAGCATCCTGGAAATCTCCGAAACGCGATGGATGTGGTCACCCACCTCCTGGCTGCGGAATTCAGACACTTCACCCAAGATGCGGATAAGTTCCATATGCGCAGATTCAAGCTCTTCGGCCTTGTGCTCCAGTTTCTGGGCGCGAATCGCCGATTCTATTGTCTTTGCAGAATAAACCGAAATAAGTTTCAGGTGTTCCAGATCCTTTTGCGAGAAGAACACGTTATCACCAATTTTGTTGATGGCCTGGAACACGCCCATCACGCGTCCTTCGCTTTCCATAGGCATCGTCATGACGGATGTCGTGTGGTAGTTGTTCTTCAAGTCGCTACGGCGGTCGAACCTGGAATCCTGATAGGCATCCTCGACCAAAACCGGCTGACCGGTCTTGAGGGAATAACCGACAAAGCCAGCAGTAAGCGGAATCCGAAGTTCATTCACACCATGGGCGACCTTGGTCCACAGTTCGTTGCGTTCTTCGTCAATCAGCCACAAGGAGCAGCGGTCCGCCTGGACGATGCGCCTGCCCAGGTCGGCCATGAGAAGTAGCAGGCTGTCCGTCCGATGCTCGGCGGCAATTTTGGGCATATACTCAAACAAAAGGTCTGCGACTTGACTGTCCCTAAGATCGGTATCATTTACTTGATAGGCCATGGTATGTAAAAAAATAGTTAAATCCGCTCAAAATGCAAAGTATCGTTGACTTGCGCACCAATTGGAGGAATAGGCTAATTGGTAAGTCAGCGGTCTTGAAAACCGCCGCCGTAAGGCTTGGGGGTTCGAGTCCCTCTTCCTCCGTAAAAGCTCCCTTCGGGGAGCTTTTTTGCAATCATCCGCAAATATAATGTGTAGCAGACTGATTTTGTCTCTCAGGAGGCTTGCAAAGCCGATAGAGTCCATAAAAAATGCTTCTATCAGTCGCCCTATTCCTTTACAGGGGCCAGGCCTCCCTCCAGAATGACAGATCTCTATGCATTCGCCATTTTCCTCTCTAGTCTCTCGTCTATAGCCGCAAAGCGGCGTTCTTTCGTCTAACCATCCCGTCCCAATCCGCCCGGCAGTCCGCGGCAAAGTCGGCGGCTGCCGTCGAAGGCTCGTCATAAAGCAATGTACAGACTTTAAGCGGAAGCGGAAAATTCGCGCCAAAAGCGGCAAGACACGCCGAAGTCGTCGCCCCCGTCGTAAACACGTCATCGACAACGACAATACTACCACGCATGGGGATTTCCCGCAAACGAGCCATCTCGAACGCCCCCGCAACGTTCATCTCGCGTTCTTCCTTCGAAAGCTTGGTTTGCGAGACGACGAAAGTCCTGCGTCTGAGCATGCGACAAAGTTTGCCGCCAGTCGCCGTCGCAAGCGCTGCAGCCAAAAGTGCAGCCTGGTTGTACCCGCGTTCGCGATACCTCGCCCTATGTAAAGGCACAGGCGCAAAGTGGAGCGGTTGCGCAAGCATCAAAAGTTCCTGCCCCACCATTCCGCGCTTCACCGCTGACGAATGCCGCACCAGATAAGACGCAAGCCCAGGAATGTTCCGGTACTTGAGCGCATGCACAAGCCGCCTCGTCAACGGGCGCATCGGAAAAAGGCAGAACGTATCCTCGTTAGGAAACGCAGGCAAAGCCGATTCGCGTACAAGTTCAGTAGCACAAGCAGGACAAAGCCACGGGTCGAGCCTCTCCGACGAAGATCCGCACCCGAGGCACTCCATCCCAAAGACAAAATTTGAAACCGTCCTCAAAACGCCCATATAGACTCCTGTTATAAAATCGGCGCCATTTGCGCCTCATTTCTATAACACGCTTTTTTCGGACTATTGGACTGTAAAAATTTCGTTAATATACTTTTAGGGATTAGGTTTTAGGTTGTAGGGATTAGGAATGCAAAGAGGAACATCCCTCGAAGCAGTCATCCTGAGGACCGAAGGTACGAAGGATCCAGTTATTTATCGCTGGGCTAAAGCCCCAACTCTTCGGCTCGATTATAAAAATGAGTAAACTCATTTTTGCAACGCTCGCCTTCTGAGTTGTCTTCGTTACACTCAGGATGACGCCCCTAAGCTCTAAGTTCTACCAGCTAATACTTCACTGCGTTCAGGATGACGCGTCTCTCGTCTTTCGTCTGTAGGCGCGTAGCGCCGTTCTCTCGTCTAAGTCCCTACCGCCTACTGCCTACTAAGCTCTAAGTTCTACAAACTACTTATTCCCCTGATACCTGAGGCACATCAACAGCCCCACAAGGAACATGCAAACGAGCGCAAACGAGCCACCATACGAAAGGAACGGCAACGGAAGCCCTGTCACCGGCATAAGCCCTATTGTCATCGCGATGTTCACCGTGATATGGAACAGGAAAATCGTCGAGGCGCCCATCGTCAAAAGCGTCACGAACGGATCGTCATTCGTCTTGCAAATCGAGGACGCTCGCCACAGGAACAAAGCGAAAAGCACAAGGACCATGACGCACCCGACAAAGCCGAACTGTTCCCCGAGGACGCTAAAAATAAAGTCCGTATGTTCTTCGGGCAAAAACGAGAGGTTCGTCTGCGAGCCGTTCCCGAACCCCTTGCCGCCAATACCGCCACTTCCGATAGCAGTCAGCGACTGCAGCACCTGGTAGCCGTCTCCCAACGGGTCGCTCATCGGATCGAGAAACGTATTCACTCGCTTTTGCTGGTGCGGTTCCAGCATGTTCCAGACCATGGAACTCGCATAACCGGCCAAGATGTTCGTCGCTATAATCACGCCCGCAAGTTTCTTGGGCAAATGTCTGCGGGCAACCGACAGGACGACTAGACAAATGAGCACGCCCCATAAAACCTGGAACACCATGGACTGCGAATGCGAAAAAAGCACCGAAAACACAGGACTCAAAATCAGGAACATGTCCGTAAAGGTAAGCCCTGCAAAAAAGAATCCGACCAAGGTAACGGCAGTGAACACAAGCGCTGTACTCAAGTCCGGCTGCTTAAGCACAAGCGCAAAAGGCACGATGAAAAGCCCCAGCGGAACCACAAAGGTCTTTAGCTGGTGCAAACTCACAGGGTGTTTCGAGAGCCAGTACGAAATGGTAACCAAGTACGCAATCTTTGCAAATTCCGACGGCTGGAGCTTGATGACCTTCAAGTCTATCCAGCGCCCCGCCCCCTTGACGTCTCCCGCAAAGAAAAGCACGAACAAAAGCAACACCAACGCAATCACGTAAGACGGGACCGCAGCACGCTTGAGCCAGTCAATCTTCACAAAGACAAGCCCCACCGCGATGGCAATCCCCACCAAGAAGTAAATAATCTGCCTAAACCAGTGCGTGTCGTAAAAAACGATTTCTTCGCTGACCGTCGCCGAATAAACTAGAAAAACACCCAACGTCATGAGCGAAACCGTGACGCCAATGAAGAACCAATCGAACTTTAACGATTTGTCCAAAAAACGGCCGGAACTCATTTTTCCTCTTCCTCCTTCCCGAAAAATGCCATCAATACTTTACGGGCTATCGGAGCAGCCACGGAGCCTCCGCCTCCGGCAGCTTCCATCACCACCGCAACGGCAATCTGCGGATCATCGAGAGGCGCAACCGCCGCATACCAAGCATGCGTTTTCTGCCCCTTTTTCCATTCGCCGGACCCAGTCTTTGCGCCCACGCGAATTCCGGGCACAGCACCCCTCTTCCCGGTTCCGCCCGGATGGTTCACCACGGAGTCCATCGCGTTCATCAGCACGCGGTGCGTCTCGGGCTTCATCGTCCCGGAACGGATAATTTCGGGTTCAAAACGGCGCACCACGTTGCCCTGGGCATCACGCAGTTCCTTCATGAAATGCGGACGATAGACGCCCTTGTTCGTAGCAAGCGACCCTACAAAAACGGCCTGCTGCAAAGGAGTCACCATCTGTCCCTGCCCAATCGCCAAATTCAGGATAAGTCCACGCGCCCAACGCCAGCCCAGGCGCTTGTTCCTCTGGTTAAACGATGCGGAATCCGGAAGCCAGCCCGCTCGTTCCCCCGGGATATCCACACCGAGCAGTTTTTCGCCATAACCAAAGCGGCGCGCAAATTCATTTATACGAGCCATGTCGATTTCGAGACCTGCCTGGTAAAAATACACGTCGCACGACAGGCGAAGCGCATGCACCACGTTCAAGTTGCCATGCACGCCCCAGCATTTCTGGTAACGAGCCCCGTACTGGTAGCCGCCCGTGCAGGATTTCGGGTAATACTTTGTTTCCGAAATGATTCCATTTTCAAGGCCCGCCCCCGCCGTCACGAGCTTAAAGACAGACGCCGGCGGATAGACGCCCGAAATAGCACGGTTCGTGAGCGGCCTCATGGAATCGAGCGCCACGTGCGCCCAGCCCTTGTTGCGTTCACGTCGCTTCAGCGAAAAAATGTTAGGGTCCAGGCGCGGCGACGAAACCATCGCCAAGATTTCGCCGTTGCGAGGGTCCAGCGCGACTAGGGCACCCCTAGCCGTATCGGGAATCGCAGCTTCGGCCACCTTCTGCAATTTCAAATCGATGGTCGAAATCATATGAAGCCCCGCCTGCGGCTCTATCAACGCCCCCACATCCGAAAGAGTCCGCACTTCGCGCCCCGAAGCGTTGACTTCGACCAGCTTGAGACCGTTTTTCCCGCGGAATTCCTTGTCATATTCCTGCTCCAACCCCTTCTGCCCAATACGGTCGCCCTGCGAATACGAGGCGTACTCCGGAAGTTTCAACTGTTCTTCCGAAATTTCGCTCGTATAGCCCAGTACATGCGAAGCAAGCGTCCCGTACGGGTATTCTCGACGAGACTCGATAATCACGGAAACGCCAGGCAGTTCCGTCGAATGCTCTTCAATGACCGCCACCTGCTCCATCGTCGCATCTTCCAGAATGCGGACCGGATGCGTCCTCACCCAGCGAATGCGCTGAAACGCCGTATCGAGCATGAGCGAATCGAAAAGACGTACACCCAATGAATCGCGGATACCCAGAAGCCTTTTAAACACGGAATCCCTGTCAGCCTTTTTTTTCGGCATTTCAAGCGCCTGGAGGGCTATTTGGTACGAGGGGCGGTTCCGTACCAAGACGTTGCCGTTCCGGTCGTAAATGTAGCCGCGGTCTGCAATCAGTTCGATTCTTCTCAAGCGGTTGTTCTCGGAACGCTGGAAATTTTCTTCGTAGTGGATATACTGCAACGAAAACAGTTTGAACAATATAATCGAGAAAAGAATTACCGTCCCGGCCAAAAAAATCAGGACGTTCCAGTTTCTGCGGACTCTAGCCTCGTTCTCCGAAGTATCGTTATACATTCGCCTTCTTCCCCGAAGAGAGATAGAACAAAATGCCACCGATAACCAAGGTGTAAAGGCATTCCGGCACCGTCTTTGTCACAAAAAGCGTCGTCACCACGTCCTTTTCGAGGCCCGTGATGAGGAAATAGAACATGTCGTTCACAAAAAAGGCTAACCCAAGGACACCTACTTTTGCAGGTAAATTCAGCGTGAGGAACCGCTCTTCGAGCTGCCCTACGGCAAACCCCACGATAGTCATCGCGATTGAATTCGCGCCAAGCCATTCCACCGGGGCATACACGTCCTGCGTGAACCCCGCCAGGAAGCCCCATAAACAACCCGTAGCGGCCCCGAAGCGGAGAGCCACGGACACCACGAAGATGACCACGAAATCGGGCCCTATGCCCAAAATCTGGAGCCATTCGCCCACCGTCGATTGCACGGTGAACACGATGACAAAAAAGAGAAGCGTCCTCAACCATCCATAATTACTCATCGAGCAACTCCTGGATAATCCAATCCGGTTCCTTTTGCATCACGAAGACTTCTTCAAGCGTGGAAAATTCCTGGAAGGGTTCCACGTCCATGAGACTCATCACGTCCAGGTCCGCCTTGCGAACCGAACGGACCGTACCCACAGGAATACCCTTGGGAAAAATGCCGCCCAGTCCAGAGGTAATGAGCGTATCGCCCTCGGCAACGCCCGCATGGGAGGGAATCATCGCCGAAAGCAGATGACCGTCCATCGATTCCAGAAAGCCCACCACGCGCGTACGGCGTTCGAGCACGGAGAGCTTGAGGTTCGGATCGACTAGAAGCTGCACCCTGGAATGCGTCATCATCGCCTTCGAAATCTTCCCGACAAGCCCGTTCATCGACATCACCGGCATGTTGTCCTTGACGCCGTGATACGTCCCGCGGTTGATGACAAGCGTCGTAAGAAAACGGCCGGGGTTATGCCCCACCACGCGGGATGTCACAATCGGATAGTCCCACTTGTCGTCAAAGCGCACAAGCGTGTGGAGCCTCGCGAGTTCCTGCAAGCCTTCGCTTGCGTGGTAAGTTTCCTGCCTAAGCCTCGCGTTTTCCGCTTTCAGGTGGTCATTTTCCGCCTGCAAGTTCTTGAAGTCGTTGATGGACGAGGCCAGCAGCTGCACCGGGTAAAAAACAGTCGAAAGAGCGCTTTCGACAACGCTTTCACGGACCTGAGTCGAAGCCTCGCGCAACAGGATTCCCAAAACGAGAAAAAAGGCAAAAGCGACAACGCCATGCCTTTGGGTAAACAAATCGACAATAAAGCGAAAAGCTCTAAGCATCGAAGTGCAAATTTTAAAAATTACGTAGAGGAGGCTATCAAGACAGGACGGTACTTGTCCAAGTCCTCAAGAATGCGGGCAGCACCCTTGCAAACACACGTCATCGGATCGTCAATCACGTTCACGGAAAGACCCGTTTCCTTGCGGATACGTTCGTCAAGACCGCGCAGCTGGGAACCGCCACCCGTGAGGATAATGCCCTTGTCGTAAATATCGGCGGAAAGTTCCGGGAGCGTAATGCTCAGTGCCTGCTTCACCGCTTCGATAATCGACGTGACCGGCTCGTTGATGGCTTCGCGGATTTCGGCGCTTCCGATCGGAATCGTACGCGGCATACCCGCAATAAAGTCGAGACCCTTGACTTCCATCGTCAATTCCTCTTCGAGCGGGCTTGCAGAGCCAATCTGGATCTTGATCTGTTCAGCGGTGCTTTCGCCCACGCAGAGGTTGTACATCGTACGCAGGTAACGCACGATAGCCTCGTCCATTTCGTCGCCGCCCACGCGCACGGAGCCGTTGCAGTCAGATTTGTTCAAGGCAATCACGGCGATGTCGGACGTACCGCCGCCAATATCCACAATCATGTTGCCGACAGGTTCTTCGACCGGGATGCCCATGCCGATAGCGGCAGCCATCGGTTCATGCACCAGGTGGACTTCCTTTGCGCCAGCCATCTTTGCGGCATCAATCACGGCGCGCGTTTCCACTTCGGTAATCCCGTTCGGAACGCCAACCACCACACGCGGTTTCACCACCCACAGCGGGTAGCGCTGCACACGCTTGATAAACGTCTGCAAAAGAGTTTCCACAAGCTCGAAGTCGGCAATCACGCCATCGCGCATGGGGCGAATCGCACGGCTTTCGCCCGAAGTACGGCCCAGCATTTTCTTAGCTTCGGAGCCAATAGCAGTCACACGGTTGCTCTTGCGGTCCACCGCAATCACAGTCGGTTCATTAATGAGAATGCCCTGTCCAGCCACATGGACAAGCGTATTTGCAGTACCCAGATCGATACCAATATCACAAGAAAAAAGTCCGAACAAAATTTAGCCCTCTATAGATGTAACCCGTCTTGAAATATAATTAAAAAAGGTCGCAATTTTACAATCAAGGCGTTTTATCTTTACCAAATTTTAAGACCTTATAATAACGGTCCCAGTGCCTGCCATGAACCTCGTAACGGTACTTGCGTTTTGCGTAAATAGCCATGTTCCTGTAGAGATAAAAATCGACTTCGGCATAGGCCGCATAAATTTCGGCTTCGGCGCCTTCGAACAACCTAAAATCACGAATCTTGTAATACGGTTCTTCGAGCAAATCCTCTTTTTTCGTATTAGCATTCAAGGCTTCCGCCACCATGAACTTCAAGTCTTCTTGCAGATACGGGAGAAGTTTCTTTTCAATGCGCTCCGTCGGTTCGGAACAAGACGAAAGCAATGCGAGAATTAAGAGGAACAAAATCTTTTTCATGGCTATAAAATAAAAAAAGAAACACACCCAGATGGAGTGCGCTTCGAAAATTGTTGCCAGTGATTAGTGGTTAGTGATTAGTGGTTAGGATTGCAATAAGAACGTTCCTGTTACATTCCTGCTTACTAACCACTGTTTACTAACCACTCTATTTTAGAACGAGTACGTCGCAGAGATTCTGGAGAAGATGCGGCCTTCGCCCTGGAACGGGTTACGGAAGAGCAAGTCTTCGGCGACAGTCACGTCGATCTTCAGCTTTTCTTCGATATTGATGCCGAAACCGAAGCCGATATGGTCCTTGGAAGTACCGTCAGCGAGCGGGTTCGTGCTGAAGAAGTTGCCGTCATCCTTGCAGATGCCATAACGCTTGTCGTTGTACTTGTCTGCATTCTTGGCATTGACATCGCAGTCCGTATAAAGGATGGACTTCTGGCCACCGACGCGGATGACGAACCAGTCCCACCAGATGTTGCGTTCGATACCGAAGCTGATCATGCCGCCGATATCGGTACGTTCGTCCCAATGTCTATTGTCTTCGTTACGGGAATCGTAAGTCCATGTCTTGGTATCGACATCAAAGATCCAGTCGTGAGCCTTTTTCTTATTCCAGATAAAGTCTGCACCCATCCAGAAGAAGCCACGATCGAGGGCAACGTTTATACCGAAGCCCACCTGCGCATGCTTTTCATCCAGGCCCGGAGCATCGATGAACTTGAGGTTCAAGGCCGGGACGAGTTCGCCGTTGATAGCGTCCAAAGTAAAGAATGCACGGGACTTGATGAGGAACGAGAAATTACCGTCATCAAAGAAGTTGTGGTGTTCCGGACCATACTGGATACGGGCCAAGGCCAAGGAACCTTCCAAATCAAAGTAATTGGTAATCTGGAAGTTGAAACCACCATCGGCCTGCACGATAGAAGCGTAGGCATCCTTCTTCACCTGGTAGTTGCCGTCTTCGCCAACATCACCACCGTCCTGCTGAGCGATATAGACATGCAAGCCCCAAGCGTTGCCGTTCGAGAGCGTACCGCCCAAGAAACCGTCGAAGTTCGTCACCGTTTCAGGGACTGCAGTCCTTTCACCAGTTTCGCCGATCACGACATCCGGCAAGTACTGGATAAGTTCAGAATTGATGCGCCCGAAGAGACCGCCGATAGAAATACGCGGATCCGGATTGTTGGCATCCCCAAGAGAAATGGAGAAAATGCCACCGAAGTTCGGGTGCTGCGGGTCGCGGTTTGTACCTGTTTCCACGTCCTGCGTATAAGGTCCGAATTCACCAATCAGGTAATTGGAGTAAAGGTTGATGTTTGCCGGGTTATCAAAAATGCTCACATCATCCATGATGTAAGTCGTATTCTTACCCATAGATTCGATACGAGCAAATGTTGCAAAAGCAGACCCTACACCTAGGATCCCAAATGCGGTGCCCACGGCGGCTACAGTTTTTAAATTCATGGAACAACTCCTATTGGAAATTCTTTTATAAAGTTAGTTTTATATACGAAAAAACGCAACAGGAAATTAAGAAAACATGTTTTTTTTTTGAAAAATTTCTAGAACATAAAAAAGGCTAGACTTTCGTCTAGCCTTTTTTCAAGCTTTCCTAGTGAATTATTCGGAGAACGTGAACGGAATCGTGACCGTCGTGTTACCGGACTTCACCTTGCTGAAGGTCCAGCGGCTGACAGCATTCTTGACTTCGTTGTCAAATTCGCTGTAACCAGTCGTAGAAGACACAGTGGAAATGCTAATGATTTCGCCACCCGGAGCAATCGTGAATCTCAAGGTAACCTTACCCTGGAATCCCGGTTTCTTCTTCAGGCACTTGTTATAGATGTGGCGAAGACCCGGAGTACGCTGACGCACAACCTTCATGATGTCTGCAGCGGAACGGGATCCACCACCGGCACCCATGTCGATATCGCGCATAGACGGAGTCTTGATGGAGCCCTTGGCCTTGGTAGCGATACCACCGCCGCCACCGCCAAGGAGGCCTGCGAGACCGTCACCGATACCACCGGAACCACCTTCTGCGTAACCTTCGTTGAAGCCACCGTCGGCCTTACCGCGACGACCACCGAGAACGGTCTTACCCGTAGTCTGGAGGCCAGCGACGTCCTTAAGCACCTTGTCGATGTCCTTGGTGAACTTCTGGTTCTTCATCAAGTCATAAGCAGCAGCAGAGGCGTTCTTGGTCTGAGCGGTGAGGAGCTTGAGCACGCCGCGAGTCTGCGGAGCGTTCGGCTGACCCTTACCACGCGGCTTACCACCGCCACCAGCTTTCTTACGAGGCTTCTTCGGTTCAGGCTTCTTCTTTTCTTCCTTCTTTTCTTCCTTCTGCTCGATCTGCATGGAAGTAGTAAGGTCAACAGAGTCCGCATTGTCGAACACGACTTCAGCAACGACCTGTTCGTACATGGAAGCCCATATACACATCGCCAAAGCAATCACAAGAGAGACACCGGCAATTGCGCCCATCTTCTTGTCGGATTCCGGCATAAGCGACGCAATAAACGGATCTATGTTCTTCTTTGCCATTGATTATTCCTCCCCGCCGTTCTTCTGCATCACGGCGAATGCGACGTTCGTGTATCCGGAGAAACCACACGTGGCCATCACCTTGTACATCGCATCATACGGGATGTTCTTGTCAATCTGGACAATGATGTGACCCGCTTCGTCGGCAGGAAGACCCATCTTGAGGGCATGTTCCTGTTCGATAGCGCGACGGTCCTTCAGGACGTCGTCAACCTTTGTTACAAGGAGATCTTCCTGAGCGAGAACGTCAGCGGTCGGAACCACCTGTTCATTGTCAACGATAACGTAGTTAGCATCGACCACGACAGTCAGAGACACTTCCTTCGGCTGTATTTTGGAAGTCGAAATCGGAAGAATCAAGTTTTCTGCCTGGGTCAAGAGCTGACCTTCAGCGTCCATGTTCTTGATCATGAACACCAAGATGATGGTCATCATGTCCATCATGGACGTCAAAGAGAAAGGTACGTCTTCGCTATATTTACGAGTTTTTCTAGCCATGATTAACCTCCCAACTTAGCAAGGTTGATCTTGCTGAAACCAGCTTCCTTGGCACGGTCCATGAGCTGGATGATCTTGTCGAACTGAGCGTCGTCGTTTGCAACGATGATGATGTTGTCAACATCGTCCATGTCGATGAACTGAGTATGGATTGCGATCAAGTCCTTAGCGATGAGATCGTATGCGGAAAGCGGATAAATCATGCTCTTGTCACCCGGCTTGAGAGTACGGGCAGAGTTCGGCTGAAGCGTTGCGACAGCCATGCCCGGAGTCGGAGCCTTGAGGGCCGGTGGCGGGGTGAGACCCAATACGCCTTCGCCCGGGAGGGACAAGAAGTTGTTAGCGCCATCGACGTAAGCACTGTCAGCATGAGCTTCTTCAGCACTACCGTCGTTCTTGTAAGCGGCCCAGATCACACGACCCGGATCTTCTTCAGATTCTTTCTGAATAGCCCAGAGTTCGATGTTTTCGATTTCGTAGAGATACTTCTCTTTGTCCATCTCTGTGCCATTCTTGCACTTCGGACCATGTCCACTTTCGACTGCAGCCTTGACGTCATCCATCGAATAGGTAACCAGCTGGGCATCGGACTTGCAGCGGAACGTCCACATTTCCTTGAAATAGACGTTCGGCTGGAAACCACCACGTGCACCGATAACGAGGTATTCGCTAGCGATGGCGAGTGACAAGTTCAAAGCCTGCTCATCAGGTGGAGGCGGCTCATTATTGTCCATGATCATCTGGCTACGTTCAGGCAGATTCACTTCGACAATAGCGAGCTTGGAGAATGCAGTCATGGTCAGAAGCATAGGAATCAAGATGGTAAACAAGCCCATCGCCGGAAGCAAATCCGGTTCTTCGACTTTTTTTGGTTTCTTGATTTGTTGTGCCATGTTTTAAAAACTCCAGTTAAAATGAAACCTTCTCTAACGATTAGGAAAGGGAGTTGATAATCTTGAGACCCTTTTCTTCCATTTCCTGGATGAGGCGTTCGGAGTTCATGTTGAGAAGACCGACGATGACGAGGAGAGGAACTGCGATCAGACCGTAAATCGTACCCATAAGTCCGAGCAACGTGGAGATGGAAGCCATAACGGAAATGATGGAGATGTAGCGAGTGAGGCGCGGAGCTTCAGTCAGGAACACAGCGTCAGAAGCAGCAGTCATCATGTCGCGAGCCTTGTCAGCATCCTTGCAGTTGAGCTTAGCACCAACGATTGCGTCCATAACCTTGGCAATCGGGAGGTTCGAGCTCTTGGCAAACTGGAGAGCCTGTTCCAACTGGTTTTGCATAACGAGCTTACCGAAATCAGCCATGAACTTAGCGCGGCCAGAAGAGCTCTTCACCATGATGTAGAAGAAGCGTTCGATGGAGAAGCCAAGGCCGATAACGAACACGACCAAGATGATCCACATGAACTGGTAACCATCAGATTCAGGGCTGAAGGATTGAAGCATTTTAGACATTAGAGACTCCTTTAATTGAGTTATTGTTTTTTTTGTTGTTTTTGATAATCTTCGTTCATATTTATTTTTTTTTGGAGCGTTGTGGGAGATTTTAGTAGTAAAACTTTCTTTACCGCATAGCAATCGCCCTCAAGCCCAATAGAATAGGGGAATCCCATGAACCAGGATTCCCCGTAAAATAGTTTTTACCGCTATTTTTTCTTGCCTTTCTTGCCTTTTTTCTTGGCTTTTTTGGCTTCGGTCTTGGCTTTTTTGGCCTTCTTACCCTTCTTGGAGGACTGTTCGACAGCTTCTTCGTCGCTAGAAGAGTCAGAAGTGGATTCGACACCTCTTTCAGAAGCCGGGATCAGGCTCGGGTTAGCAGTCCATTCCTTGAGCTTGGCGAGTTCTTCTTCAAGCTTGGTACGATCGTCCTTAGTTTCCTTGACGATGTTACGGAAGGTGGTAACCTTTTCTTCAAGAGTCATAGCGTCAGACTTTTCGATCTGTTCGATACGAGCCTTCAACTTGAAGTACGTCGGGTCGGCAAACAGCGTAGACGGGTCGAACTTTTCGATCTTGGTATTGAGATCTTCGTTGTTTTCGTCCAGTTTCCTCAAGGTTTCAAAGAGCTTCGTCGTCCATTCGTTGTCGATGCCATAGTGAGCAGAAGCCTTGATACCCGTAGCGCACTGCGGGATGGCGAGCTGCTTGGCAGCGTCAGAACGGTTGTTCAGTTCTTCGCGGTAGGCTTCCAAGTCTTCGTGTGCAGCCATGATAGCGTCATCCTTCACCATGCCCTGACCGACGTATTCACGAACGATCAAAGCACTATCCGGAATCGGGGAGTTGGCGAATGCATCGGCAACTTCGACGAACACAGCGCAGCCCTGGTAGTACATTTCGATGTAGCCCATTTCTGCAGCGATAACGTCCTTGTTGTAGAAGCCCTGGTCACGAGCGAGGTCGATGTTCTTCTGGAAGATCGGACGAGCCTGTTCGTAGTAAGTCGGGAGCTGTTGCACGATACCGATACGTTCGGCAAACTTTTCTTCTTCCTTCTTACCGTTGAGCTGCTGTTCACGAATCTTTGCAGCCATCGTCACGAAGAGCATACCCATCTTGTTCGTGGCGCGGAAGGTCCACTTTTCAGATGCGTAGGCAGCAGACTTCGAGTAGTGACCCATAGCCTTCTGAAGGATTTCGACCAACTGCTTGACGATCTTCGCCTTTTCCTTTTCCTTGCCCTTCAAGACAACCGGAGTCATCTTGTTGTATTCGTGTTCACCCATGTAGAAGGCAGCTTCAGCCGGGATTCCAGCATCGGCGTTCTTGATCTGCAAGCCGTACTTGTCGTAGGCTTCGAGGGTCTTCACGTAAGCATCAACAGAGTTTTCTTCGTCCTTGAGAGCGCGGTATGCACGAGCCATGCCGATATAGGCGGCAATCAGCTTTTCCTTGTCTTCCGGATACATCTTCACGAAGTTGCGATATTCCTGAATGGCGAGGTCCCACTTCTTGGCGTTAGCGTATGCCATCGGGATAGAGAAGGCAGCGTCAACAGCGTAGGAGCTCTTCGGATAATCGCGGACGAGGTCCTTGGAGCAGCGGATAGCTTCGTTCGTCATCTTGGCTTCGTCGTAGCTCAAGCATGCGCTATAGAGGAATGACGGAGTTTCTTCGTTCTTCGGGTAACGCTTGTAGGCGATTTCAAAGGTAATAGCAGCCTGTTTCTTGTCCGGAATGGAGTCGTAGGTCTGGGCGGCAAAACCAATTGCCGGGAAGGCCATGGAATCCTGCGGGAAGTTGTCCGTAATGAACAAGAACGTCTGGGCGGCAACCACCGGTTTCTTGTCCTTCTTGTAGTTGCTAGCAGCACGCAAGATACCCTTCACAGTGAGCGGGGACTTGGCATACTTCTTCGGAAGGATCATGAACGTTTCAGCAGCCTTGTTGAACTGGTTCACGCTTTCATAAGCGGCAGCGGCTTCGAACACGGCCTTGTCAGCAATGTCGATATCCGGATAACGCTTGACGAGGTCCATGTAAGCCTTGGCACCCGCTTCGCTCTTGCCAGCCTTGACAGAAGATTCAGCCTTCTGGAAGAGGACGTAGGCGATAGCCTTTTCGATTTCGCGAGCCATGGAATCGTTTCTAGTTTCCTTGGACTTGTACTGCTTGAGGAGCCATTCGAATTCCGTGAGGGATTCGTCGAGCTGGTTGGATTCCAAGAGGGACTGAGCCAACATACGGCTGATAAGCAAAATATACTGATGGTTCGGGAAGTCCTTCTTAAGCTTGCGGAGAACGTTCACGGCAACGCTGAACTGCTTTGCGTCGTAATGGACGATAGCGGCGTTGTAAGCAAGTTCTGCAGCTTCCTTGTTCTTGCCGAACTTGGCCATGTACTTATCGACCTGGTCGAAGTAAGCCTTGGTTTCGGGCAAGTTGTAAGCCTGGACTGCATCATCGTTAGCCTTCGTCTTTCTTGCGTTTTCGCGAGCCTGGTCCATCATGAGAACGGCGTTGTAACCAGCTTCATCCTTGGAGAGGAGGTTGCCAGAACCCATTTCGCGACGGCCATAGCGAGTCGTATCGGTTTCGACGATCCAGTTGAACATCTTGGCAGCGTTAGCATGCTGGCCCATTTCCTGATAAACGAGAGCGAGGTTGATGTGAACCTTGTATTCGTCCCAGGTCGGTTCCTTGGCATAGCGCTTCAGGAATGCTTCGTATGCTTCGATAGCCTTGCCATACTGCTTCTTGCCACCTTCGATATCACCTTCCTTGGTGAGCTTGGCAGCCTGAGCATGATGGTACTGCGGAATGTCGAGCATAGCGCCACGGATGGCGGCTTCGGCGTTCTTCACAGATTCCGGATACTTCTGGTTCTTCTTGTACCAAGAAGAGCTACGGTCGTAACGCTTCACGACTTCGTAACGGTGAGCCTGAGCGTCTTCAAACTTCTGCTGGACGATCAAGATTTCGATCATGGCGATATCGGCGAGCGGAGCATCGATATAGTCCGGGTTGATCTTCATCAAGCGCTTGAAGGACTGGACAGCTTCTTCGTTACGGTCATGGTCCTTGTTCTTCATACCGATACGGTAGTAGACGGAGTCCTTGAACGCAACCTTCTTGTCCTTCAAGAAAGCTTCAGCTTCCTGGACACCACCACCTTCCAAGTCAGAGAAGGAGGCTGCCATGAAGTCCATAGCTTCACCGCGCAAGTCAGCAGGATATTTACCCTTGTCAGCACCGACGATGTAATCGAAGTACTGCTTAGCGGCGATTTCGTATTCTGCTGTGTTATAGTAAGATTCTGCCAAGTGGTACATGGCAAGTGCCGCTTCCTTACCCGTGAGGTTCTCGAAGCCCGTCACCTTCTTATAGGCGTCGATAGCGTCCTTGAACTTGCGGTTCATGAAGTGGTATTCAGCAATACGGAGCCATGCCTTCGGCACGAGACCGTTGTCCGGGAAGTCGCGGACGAGCTGCATACGGAGCTTGTATGCCTTGTCGTCTTCACCACTGGCTTCCTGCACGGCAGCAGCCTGATAAATCACGGTCGGAGCCTTGGCTTCCTTCGGATACTTGTCGATATATTCAAGGAAGTAGCCCAAGGACTTCTTATGATCTGCCTTCGGGAATTCGTTGATGTTGGCGCACTTTGCCGGCTTGTTATCGCGGTCGGCGCACCATGCCACATCTTCTTCATATTGGGCGTTCTTGTCGAGGAACTGTTTTTCTTCGAGCTGGAACTGATAATGACCGAGCTGCTGCAAAGCGGATGCGCAACGGTTACTCACCTTGCCCTTGCAACGTTCGACCTGGCGTTCCCACTGCGCAATAGCATCGCGCATTTCAGCTTCGTTCAGACCGCCAGAACGACAAGCCTGTTCGGCCTGGTTCTTGATAACTTTATAGGAACCGGCGCACTGTTCATAACCAGAATTGCCCTTTCCAATGGACTTGCATTTAGCAAGCAGTTTCTTTGCTTCGGCCGTTTTATCTTTACACGGATCCGATGCAGCAAATGTCGTTCCTATCATGGAGCAAACAATTGCCGAGACGAGCAAGAGATTTTTCATCGTTCTCTATCCACCTATGATAACAAAATAAAGGGACGGGCCCGGATTACTCCAGGTCCTCCAATTGGTCGAGTTGCTGTTTTGCTTCTTCGGAAACGCCCTGACCCTGGCCCATCTTCGTCTTGACGGTTGCCAAAGTAAAGCCAGCGTCATCCAAGATACGCTTACGGTTGGATTCGAAGCGGTCACTCTGGATGGACTTCTGCATGAAGGAAGCGTAATCTTCGATAGCCTGGTTGGCCTTATCGAACGTCGGGCGCAAAGCTTCACGCTTGCTTTCCACACGCGGAGTCGGCAACTGGCGAGCAAGATCCAAGGCAAGAACCTGGACGGAGTCGAACTGGCTCTGCATGGCGTCATATGCCTGGCGAGCACTGTCGCGAGCGGCAACAGACACAATCGGCTGCTGCGTACGCTTGTCTGCTTCGGTCAAGGCTTCAACAGCATTCTTGTAGTCCTTCTTCATGAAGTAGCAGTAACCCACCACGAGGTATGCTTCAGAAACGAGGAAGGATTCCGGGAGATTGCTGATGATCCACTTTGCAGGCTTCATGGCTTCATCCGGCTTGTTCACCTTGAGGAAGGACCATGCAATACCGAGCATAGCTTCGTCGAACACCGGAGAGCCCTTCTGGACCTGACCGTACATCTGAGCGGCAGCTGCGATGTCAGGCTTTTCACCAGAGAAGAACAAGTGGCCGAGCTTCACCTTGGCAGCATCCTGCAAGTCGCGTTCGGACTGGTTGGATACCGGCTGTTCCGTAATGTCACGGAAGCAGTTTTCGGCTTCGTCAAACTTGCCCATACGGCTGTTTGCGATACCCATGGTGTAGCGGGCGTAGAAGTAGTTCGCGTTACCCGGGAGGATTGCGGCGAGCAAGTCCACGCATTCCTGATAGAGGCCCTGTTCGAACTTGATCTGGCCGGCAACGTAGTCAGCGTCAGCCTTCACGTCGCTTTCGCCATACTTCTGGGCGATGTTCTGATACTTGTTCATGGCTTCCGTATACTTGCCTTCCTTATAGTCGATGTTCATCAACTGGAAGTGGTACTTCGGACGCTGGTCACTCTGAGGATAGCGCTTGATAGCGTCTTCATACACGGACTTAGCGGCCTTGTGCATGCGGAGGTTTTCGAAAGACTTAGCCTTGTAGAATGCAGCCTGGTCCACCAAGTGGAATGCCGGGTACTTCGTCTGGACCTTACCGAAGGCATAAGCAGCTTCGAGGAACTGACGGTTCAAGTACAGACGCATAGCTGCACGGTAATCGTTTTCAGGTTCGATCTTCAAGCGGCGATAGCGTTCTTCGCCGATTTTCTCTTCACGGGTATCACCGAAGCGAGAAGTCAGCTTGACAGCCCAAACAAAGCCGCGGTTCTTCTTGGCCCAAATGTCGTCATGAGACATTTCGAGGTCGAGAGCGAGGTAACGGAAGATGCTCACGTCCTTCACGTTAACCGTAGCGCCGATGACCGGGTAGCCTTCCTTCGTGAAACGGGCGCGAACGCCGAGGTGAGAAGAAAGGTAATAGGTCAAGGTGAAGCTCATTTCGAGGTTAGAGCCCGTGCCACCTTCATCGGAATCATGGATGATATCGATCAAGGAAATTTCAGCCTTCAATTCGAGGAGGCGGTTGAAGCCACGCCAGAAAATGGAGAGGTTGAGGTTCGTCGGGATCTTATAGGCATCCTTTGCGGTCATGAACACGAACTTGAAGCTACCGTCGCCATCAGCTTCGCTGACAGCCGGAGCAAGGAGGTTCTGGACGGCAACGCCAATGAGCAAGTAACCGTACTTCGAAGAAGCGAGCGGGTTCCAGCTCAAGCCCACGTCAGCACCGATCGTGAGCTGCTTGAGTTCATCAAACTGGTTGATGTACAAGACAGAGAGGTCGATACCAAGAGAGAGCAAGTGGAAGAGTCTATAGGAATAGCCGATTAAAGCGGCAATTTCGCCATAGGATTCGCCACCTTCGATGGAAGCACCGTTTTCAAAAAGTGAAATGCCCCAAGTGTGCTTGTAGTCGATCGGATATGTCAAGCTGACATATTCCTGGCTAGCTTCGCCACTAATGGTACTAAAGAATGCAGCGCTGAATTCAAGCTGATCAGTTTCAGAAATACCAGCGGGGTTCACATACATGGAGGTGTTACCACCAAATTCGGCAAACCAGTCATTCTGCTGATACTTATTCGGCGTGTAGGTTGCCTCAGCGAACAAAGAAGTGCTGGCTACGGCAAGTCCAATTGCGGACGTCTTGATGAAACTAGTATGCAACATCACCTACTCCTTTACTTAATATCCGTGCGGATGAATTCGATACGACGATTCTGCGCACGCCCTTCAGGTGTTTTGTTGGAAGCCACAGGCTTTGTATCGCCCAAGCCCTGGGTTGTCATACGGCTTTCGGCAATGCCCTTTTCGACAAGGAAGTTCTTCACAGCGTTTGCACGGTCTGCGGAGAGAGTCATGTTCTTGTCCTTGCTACCGATGTTGTCGGTATGGCCAATAATATCGAATGTAGCTTCGGGGAAGGTTTCCATAATGTCGACCACCTTCATCAAGGAGACGTAGGAGTCCTGAGTAATGGTGGACTTTCCGGATTCGAAGTTCACACCTTCAAGCACGAAGACCTTCTTAGGCGGCTGCGGGACTTCGTCCGGGCAACCATCATCGTCCTTGTAGCTGTTCAAAGTTTCAGACTGTTCGGGGCAGAGGTCAACGCCCTTACAGATGTGGGCGTACTGAGAAAGCATACCCTTCGCTTCGACCCACGGATCGCAGAGACCGTCGCGGTCGTTATCGGCATCCGGGCAACCGTCGTCATCCTGGAAACCGTCAAAGTCTTCGGCTTCTTCGGGGCAGTTGTCGAAGCCCGTGCAAGTACCGGCGTACTTTTCAGAGAGGCCTTCTTCAGAGACCCACGGATCGCAGAGAGCGTCACCGTCGGTATCCGGATTGCGAGTTTCCTCGACAACTTCTTCTTCCTTGACTACGTCCGTCGCCGTAAGACCGATATCCAGCTTGCCCTTACCGCGCTTGAGCATCGGCGAGGTGGACTGGCAGAAGAAGTTCGGGTTGCCGAGAGACGGGCTGATGAACTTCGGGTCCAGGGACACGTTCGTGCGGTTCACCTTGATGAACTGGTTGAACGGGTAGTAGTTCTTGTAGATGTTGTTGTACTCCACCTTCGTCTGACCGGCAGCCGGGTCAGCAAACACACCGTAGTAGTGGTTTTCCATGAAGATGTTGTTACGTGCGATAATGTTGGTCGGGCCCTTCAATGCAAGGCCAGAGTAGCCATTGCGGAGCACGACGTTCTGTTCGACGTAAGCATCGAGAGACTTAGCACCCCAGGCGAGAATACCGGACCAGCGGTTGCCGTACACCACGTTGTTGCGAAGCCAGGGCAGAGAAATAAAAGCACCGATACCCGTTGCGTGGTTATCGATGACATAACAATGATGAATGTAGGGAGCTGCGTTTTCGCAAAGGATACCTTCGAGACCGTTCCTCACAGTGAAGTGCGACATTTCGGCGCCCGATGTACCCATGACGGTCGGACCTCTACGACCACCATCAATGATGGTTGTCAAAGGATCCTCGCCCTTGAGGACAACACCCATGATAAGGGTGATGTTTTCGTTATAAACACCGCGTTTGACAAGGATGGTATCCCCGGCATCCGCATTTCCGAGAGCATCTGCAATCTTAGCGAAATCGCCCGGCACATAGAACACTTAAATTCGTTAAACATACGCTTGCCAGTTTGGCAAACACAAAACCCATGTGGGAATATACCTTCAAAAATGACTTTAGTCAAATACTTTTCTTCAAAAAGCGCCATTTTCGTGTAAAAAAAACACAGGTATAGCCATTTAGGGAAAACTTATATGTCAATCCTCGCTAGGAAGATCGTCCTTTTCCTCCTCCTCCTTCTTTGCACCTTGAATTGAAACACGGATTTCTTGGCAGGTTTTCTTGATACTTTGCAGTACCTTGCGAGCACGTGTACCAGCGGACTTGTTGCCCCGCTCGAACTTTTCGTATTCGCGCTTGAAATTTTCAATTTCTTGTTCAAGATCGTTCACTAAACTCATAAGCAAACTCCAAAAAAAGATGCTTTTTGGAAAATAAATAAAGTTTTTGCTAAAAATTCGCCGTTTTGCAAAATTACATTTACGTTTACAAACTATTACATAGTTTACGGACTATTCAACAACTTATCAACAGTGTGATAACCGCCACAGATTTTCCAAAGCCCTCCAACCCGTTTCACCGACGTTTTCGGAGAAATCATTCACGAACATGGCGATGTGCGACTTGATGACATCGTCATTGTCAATTTGCGCTTTTTCGACGATAAATGGCGTCAGCGGACTAGTCCTCTGACGTGCAATTTGGAGACTGCGACGAATTTCACCTTCAACAGATTCGATTGCCGCAAAACCAAGTTCTTTGCGTGCGACGGCAATACCCAGCGGAATCGGGGAACCGGTTTCCTGCTCCCAATAGGCGCCCAAATCTTGCAAAAGATGGAGACCGTCACGTTTCCAAGTAAAACGATGCTCGTGGATGGTAACGCCCTGCGGAATGTCCTTGCGCAGGAGCCCATAATAGACCTCGTTAAAAAGCGCATATTCGATTTTTGGGGCGTTTTTGTATCGATGGGCATACCAAAACTTGAACAGAAGCGCTGCAGTCGTATTTGCCCCCGGAAGCGTCGTCGGGAGTTCCGGGTCAAAAGAACTCGACGAAGAGGAGAGCAAAAGCGGACCGCAGCCGTACCCGATCGCACCGCCGCAGCCGAGACAACGGTAAGACTCGCGAATTTCAGGATAGACCTGCGCGCTAATCTTTGCAACATCCAGTTCGCCCCGCAGAACCATTTCGTTGAGCGTCTGCACGTCGGCAAACGTCACCTTCCAATCAAAGGGAGATTCCTCGAGACCGCGGATCAAGGCTTCGTAGATGAACGTATCGTTGGGGCAAGTGGAAATACCGAGAGTGAGTTGCATAGAGGTATGAGGTCGCGCCTACGGCGCTTTGAGGTATGGGGTGTGAGCGAAATGCAATAAGAAATGCTTGTGGTTAGTGGTTAGGAATTAGAAATTAAGAATTAAAAATTAAGAATGAAGAATGAAATTGTCATTTTTAATTTTTCATTTTGCAATCCTGTAAGAAATTAGAAAAAAAAGCCCAAAGCGATGCGCGCTCAAAGGGGCTTTAGCCCCGAGCTCATAGCCCATAGCCTCAAAGCGAGTTTACGAGCGATCGCAATGCGGCAAGTGCATCTGCGATGCGCCAGGTGGATTTGTCGCGGGTTGTGGCCAAGTTGCTTACGGCGCGGATTTCGTAGCAAGGCATACCGAAAGCATGGCAAATCGAGAAGCAAGCCGCCCCTTCCATCGATTCCACATCGACATCGAAGTTCTGGACACGTTCTGCCGCCATAGCAGCCGTTCCCGTGCAACAGTTAACGCTAAGCGCGGCAACGGACTTTAAACCAGCGAGCCAGGCAGGGACGCCCCGCAGCGGAGAAGATTCATAGACATGAGCGGAAGCAGCCGGATTTTGCGCATTTTCGGAGCCATTGCAAACTTTATGCCAAGGCGTAAAGGAACCGTCATGTTCAACAACGCCCATATCCCCCACCCTTTCAGAATCGACTCGAACAACATCCCCGATGTTCAATCCACGACCAGGATAGGCGCCACAAATACCGGCAAGCATCACATGCGTAAAAGCGCCTTCCGAAGAAAAACGCGAAAGCAGGACCGACAAATTTGTAGAAAATTCAAGGAGTCCAACGCCAAGCACCACGGCAAATCCACGATTTCCGGGCAACTCGACGATTTCGCCCAAACGAATATTATTTTGAACAAAGGACCTGCATTCCGGGAACGTTCCGAAAAATTCCACGTTTGACGCAAAGACAAACAAAGGAACAAAGCGGTCACACATCGGCCAAATCCTTATTCGAGGCGTTCAACCTTTGTCGCCAGTTCGTTTTCCAGCTCCACGACTCGGTCCAAGCTCAAGTTCCACGGGCGCTCGACTTCACAGCGGGCACAAGCAACGGCGGTCGCCTTGGCAAGGCAGCTTTCAAAACTCAATCCCTGGTCGCACGCATAAAGCCAACCCGCAAAGAACGAATCTCCAGCGCCGATATCGTTTTTGACCGTGACTGCAGCTGGCTGCAGCTGAATGCCCTGGAATTTCTTTTCGACAAGACGGAACGCACGGACGTGGGAATCTTCGTTCGTTACGACGAGATTCTTGATGGGGAGGCGTTCTAGAACAGCAGTTGCCGTCATCTTCCAGAACTGCGGGCTAGACTTCACCAAAGGGATGCTCATGCGTTCGAGCAACTTGCAGTATTCCAGCATGTTGATTTTCAGCAAATCCACACCCATCGCGAGAAGTTCATCGATACCGTCAATAGCATCGACAAAGACATGTTTCCCGTTAAAGTCAAGCCTGTTGAACATCTTCGCATTGAAGCCCTGCGGGAACGTTCCGCAAAGAGCAACATATTGAGTGGAATCCCAGTGGTCGTTCAATGTCTGGGCAAAATCATCATTTTCGGAAGAGGCGAGCATCGGCGACGGTTCCACGAGTTCCGTAGTATCACCGTTGCAGGCAATTGTCGTACAGATACGCGTGTTTTCGCGAATCCAAATCGGTACCTGCTGTATGCCGCAGGCGGAGAGTTCGTCAAAAATTTTCGAACCGTGCTCTGCCCCGAGAAAATGCATCAACCGCGGCGTTCCGCCCAAAAGCTGCAACACGCGGCAACAGTTGATTCCCTTGCCCGACGCATATTCCTTGACTTTAGAAATACGGTGAACCTCTCCTGGAGTAAACTTGTCCAGAAAGAACACACGCTGCCATGCAGGATTGAGGCCGAGAACTAGGATTTCCTTCGACATAGAAAAGCCTTAGAAGTTCACCTTGTAGAACTTGCGCTTGCCCACCTGGACCACCAGCTGATCGCCGCCCTTGATTTCGATTTGGGACTGCGGGTCGGCAAGCTTTTCGCCGCCAATCTTCACGCCGCCGTTCTGGACCATGCGGCGGGCTTCGCCCTTACTGGCGAATGCCTTGATGTTCACAAGCAAGTCGAGGGCGCCATAAGTACCGGCATCGACGCTGCACTCGGCAGCATCGCTCGGGATGGCGTTACCGCTGTGAATTTCGCGTTCCTTCGCTGCGGCGGCCTCGGCGGCTTCTGCGCCGTAGTACTGCGTCACAATGTCGATAGCGAGGCGGTGCTTGGCATCGTTCGGGTTCATCTTGCCCGCGGCGATGTCGGCCATCATCTGCTTGATTTCTTCAAGCGGGATGTTCGTCAAAAGTTCGAACCAGTTCTCGACGATGCTGTCGGCGAGACTGTAAATCTTGTGGTACATCACGTCGGCAGGCTCGTTCAGGCCCACGTAGTTGCCGATGGACTTGCTCATCTTGACCTTGCCGTCGGTACCAAGGAGAATAGGCATGAAGAGGCCGATCTGCGGTTCCATGCCTTCGAAAAGCTGGAGGTCACGGCCACGAAGCACGTTGAACTTCTGGTCGGTGCCGCCAAGTTCCACGTCGCTCTGGACAGCGACAGAATCGTAGCCCTGCATCATCGGGTACATGAACTCGTGCAGGCTAATCGGCGTGTTGGCCGTATAGCGGTTGTGGAAGTCTTCGCGTTCGAGCATCTGGGCCACGGTGAACTGGCCCATGAGTTCGGTCACCTTGCTGAACGGGAGCTTACTGAACCATTCGCCGTTGTAGTGGATTTCCACCTGATCGCGGCGGACGACCTTGAAGAACTGTTCCTGGTATTCCTTCGCGTTTTCGAGCACCTGCTCGTGGCTTAAGCGCGGACGGGCCTTGTTGCGGCCACTCGGGTCACCAATCTGGGCCGTGTAGTCACCCACGATAAGGACGACCGTATGGCCAAGGTCCTGGAACTGGCGGAGCTTGCGCATCACGACCGTATGGCCGAAGTGCACGTCCGGAGCCGTCGGGTCCACACCCATCTTGATACGGAGCGGGACGCCAGTATCGTAAGACTTCTGGAGTTTCTTTTCGAGTTCTTCCTGCGGCACGACATCGATAACGCCGCGCATCAAAATTTCAAGTTGTTCTTTAACAGGACGGAATTGCATGTTTTTAATCGAGTGGTTAGTGGTTGGTGGTTAGTGGTTAGGGAAATTACAGATTTAAACCGCTAATCACTGAAAGCCCATATAGAAGGAATGGATAATCATAACGAAGGTAAAGATAGTAATTAGTCGCTATTGGTTATTGGTCATTAGTCATTAGAGATGTCGCATAATACGGAACTCTGTTTCAAGGCCATCGTTTTTAGCAATCTAAGCAAAATTATTTTCGTTTCTTTGATTGGCGTTGGAGAATGTACTTTGTCAAAAAGCTGTAAAACTGTTCGGTCTTGGAATTGTCCTGCTTGTTGCGGCGGAGCGAGACCACGATATCGCGCTTGAAATCCGTGTCGGTAATTTCGAGAAGCTTGACACGTTTGTGGTCCATCTTGCCCCATGAAAGTTCCGGCCAGAAACCGACACCGATTCCTGCGGCTACGGCCTCCTTGACAACGGCGGCATTATCACTTTCAAAAGTCACATTTGTACGGAACCCGATACTATCACAAAGTTCATTGCATATTTTGCGGTACTGCTTGGAACCGTAAAGGCGAATAAACTTTTCGTCTTTCAAATCAAACAGCGAGATGGAATTCATTTTTTTGTACTGTGCCGTATTCGGAACAGCCAAGAAAATTTTTTCGGAATGGACAAACGTTTCGTCGCTTTCCGTATTGTCGAGTTCCGGCTTGTAAACGGAATATGTGCGCACGCAAATGTCAAAGATGCTAGTTTCCTCGTTCTGCACGATATCCACATCAATGTCGGGATTACTCTGTTTGTACTCTATCACTGCACTCGTAATAAGCGTTGATGCGGCAAGAACGTTTAGCTTGACATTATTGTTCTGCTTGTTCGCCGTTTCCTTCAAAAGTCTAGGAAGCGACATCATATTTTCGTAAAGCGGCAAGAGTTTTTCGTAGAAAAACTTTCCGCTATCCGTGAGCTTGATATTTCGTCCAGAATTTTTGAACAGCAAGATGCCCAGTTCGTCTTCGAGCTTGTGGATGGCTTGCGTGAGTGCCGGCTGGACAATGCAGAGGTTCTTTGCACTTTGCGTCACATGCTCTGTGCGCGCCACTTCCAAGAAGTATTTAAGTTGTGTGAGTTCCATGTTTGCAATTATAGCAAATGAGCGGTGAGCACGCTCGTAAACTCGCTAAGAGGTCGCTTCGCTTTGGGGTATGGAAATTACTTACTGAACGCAGCGAGGTCTATGCCGAGTTGCTTGATTTTGTACGTGAGAATGCGCGGAGTGGTCGAAAGGCTGCGGGCTGCAGCAGCCATTTTACCCCTGCTGCTTTTGAGGGCATCGCAGATGATATCGCGTTCGTACGCTTCAACCATAAGCTTGAGGTTTCCGCTTACAGGAGTTCCGCTCGTTTCGTCCGTCTGGATGGTCGGCGGGAAATGATGCGGGTAAATGACGTCTTCTTCTGTCAAAAGCACCGCACGTTCAATCGCATTCTCGAGTTCACGCACATTGCCCGGCCACGGGTAACTCATGAGCATTTCAATCGTCCCGCGAGCAAGACGACGAACGTTCTTGCCCACCAAACGGCAGTAATGTTCAACAAAGTAATCCGCCAACAGCACAATATCCGTACGGCGTTTGCGTAATGGAGGCACGTAAATCGGGACAATATGGAGCTGGTAATACAAATCCTCGCGGAAGGTCCCGTCGGAGACCATCTGCTGCAAGTTCTTGGTTGTCGCACAGATGACACGCACATTCACCTTCTTCGGGAACCGGGCGCCTACGCGTTCCATTTCGCCCTGCTGCAAAAGACGGAGCAACTTTATCTGCAAGTTCGGCGTGAGTTCCGCAACTTCGTCCAAGAATAGCGTTCCGCCTTCGGCCTGTTCTACGCGGCCAGGCGCCTCGTTCACGACACCGACCAAGGCGCCCTTTTCGCTACCGAAAAGTTCCCGGTCCAGGACGGACTCCGGGAGGGCCGCGCAATGCACACGCACGAACGGCCCCAAATTCCGGTCGGAGCGGAAATGAATCGCTTCGGCGACAAGTCCCTTGCCAGTCCCCACCTCGCCTACGATAAGCGCCGGCAGCGGACTTTTCGCCACCTGGTCGATTTGCGTATAGACCTGCTGCATCTCGGGCGTGCGGCCGATAATGTTGTCCGGCTGGAAACGCGCCTTGAGTTCCATCGCCATGCGTTCGTTTTCGGCCTTGAGAATTTCATTTTCTTCTCGGGCCTGACGGCGGAGTTTCACCGCAGTTGCAAGCATCTGCGCGATAATTTCGAGCAAATGAATCTGGTCGTTGAGATTAGCCTCATCGGGATTGTGTTCGTCGGCACTCAAGGCGCCAACGACTTCCTGCTCCATGATAATCGGGACGCAAAGGAACGCCTTGTCTTCAGTCTTGCCGCGGCCCGTGCGGTCCAAGAAATCCGGATCCTTCGCGACAGAGGGGATGATGATGGGCTTGCCGGTTTCAACGACACGTCCAGTAATGCCTTCGCCCACCTTATAGCGGCCCTTGCTCGCCTGGCGGCTGCTCAAGCCTTCTGCAATTTCGATGGAGATTTCGCCCGTGTGGCGATTGTACAAGGTAAGAGTTGCATGCTCAACGCCCATCACCGATTCGACCGTCTGCAATACGGGATGCGCGACCGTCTCGAAATCAAGACTCTGGTTCAAAATGGAGCTGATCTTGTAGAGCAGTTCCAATTCTTGAATTTTGGCGTGAGTCGTGGGCATGGACTAACAATATAAATTTTTAGAACCGTATAAAAGGAGATGCCCGACCAAGTCGGGCATGACAATGCAAAGACAGATGGCGGATCCCATTCGACATGGTTTGCTTCGACAACACTTCGGCATACTCAGTGCATCGGCTCAGCACAGGCTTAGCTCACCAACCGAGCTCAGGGCAGGCTCCGTCCGCCATGACGATGAAGTTGGAGTGAGTGGCCTCCACCAACTTCCTACTGTCTACTTCCTACCGTCTACTACTTAAGAGCTTCTTGCACGAGAGCGGAAGCGCGCTTGGCGTCGAAACGGCCCTTGACCTTCGGGGAAAGTTCCTTCATGATCTTGCCCATGTCTTTCGGAGAAGAGGCGCCCGTTGCAGCCTTGATTTCGGCGATAAGGGCCTTGACTTCGTCTTCGGTCATTTCGGCGGGCATGTACTTGCGGTACAAAGCGATGCAAGCTTCTTCTTCCGGAATCTTGTCCAAGAAGCCACCCTTCTTCAAAATTTCGATAGATTCCTGTTTCTGCTTTACGCTCCTGGCAAGAACGTCAACGCACATGGCATCCGTAATGGTATCCATGATTTGAGCCGGGGCGGCCCCTGCCTTCATGGCCTCGTTCTTGATGTCAGAATGGAGCGTACGGAGCGTTCCGAGAGTTCCGGCATCGTGAGCCTTCATTGCAGTCTTGATGTCGTCGAGAATTTTTGTCAAAAGTTCACTTGCCATATTATTTCCTTTGCGGAAATTCCGCAGTCTAATAAAACACCTAATGAGTCATCGACATCCATCGACAACTCATTAAAGTTTAGCAAAAAAATCCGATTACGGAATCGAATTAGTAGAGACGCTTGCGGTTCTGGTCAGCAATCTCTTTGAGACGCTTGCGACGGACATCGGAAATGATGCCGTTCTTTTCGCAAGACTTGGTGAAACGCTTGAGAGCGCGTTCGAAAGGTTCGTTGGACTTAACAATAACGCCGATCACGATAATCCTTTGGTTAAAAATTCAATTTTTGGATAGCCAAATATACCTAAATTTTTAAATTCCGTCAAGGGTAACAATTCATCCCTTATTTTGTCCCTTATAATTGAGGGTCAACATCGTTATATCGTCAAACTGCGGAGCATCCCCAACAAATAGGTCGATTTGCTTCTTAACGTAAAGGCAGGTTTCCTTGGACTCGCCCCCGCCACCTTTAGACACGGCATCGAGCAACCGTTCGTTTCCGAAAAGTTCGTTATTCGCATCGGTCGCCTCAGTTACACCGTCGGTATAAAGAAACAGGGTATCGCCAGGAGCGAGATCGAGCGTCTGCATCTTGTACTGCGTGCAGTCCATAGCGGCCATGACCATTCCCGCCTTGCTCTTTGCAAATTCGACCGTACCATCCTTATGTCGAATCACAGGCGGATTGTGGCCAGCCGAAGCAAATTCGATATGTCCCGTCGTAAGGTCGATGAACCCCATCCAGACAGTCACGAACATGTTCGCCCTGTTGCGTTTTTCCAGTTCGAAGTTCGTATTGTTAAAGGTCTCGACCACAGATTTCAAGTTTTTCGCCATCGTGCGGAGCACTATTCTCGAAACCATCATGAACAACGCCGCAGGCACGCCCTTCCCCGAAACGTCGCCCACGACCACGCACAAACGTCCGTCATCGAGTTTAAAGAAGTCGTAGAAATCACCCCCGACTTCCTTGGCCGGACGGAGGAACGGAGTCAACTCGTGAAATTCGTCTTCCGAATTTTCTTCCGCTTCGTTCATGGGCAAGAAACCAATCTGGATGTCCTTCGCAAAATCAAGCTCGCTTTCGATGCGGTCCAGGTCCTTCTGCTTTTCCATGTGTTCCTTGAGGGACGTACGCATGTTCGAGAACGCCCACGCAAACTGCGCAATCTCGTCACGTCCCGATGGATGTGGAATCGTCGCATTGAAATCGCCACTCCCCAGTTTATTCGCTGCAGAAGCAAGTTCATTGAGCGGACGCGACACTCTCGACGTGATCACAAATATCAAAATCAACATGACGATATAGCCGACTAAGCTCATCCACGCAAACATTTTTTCCATCGAGCGCTGACTTTCCAGGAACTTCTGGGCAGGCCATACAATCATGAACGTCCAGCCGTTCGATTCCATCACGCTGAAATAGATGGCCGTTTCGTAACCATCGGGAGTAAACCCCATGAACAGGCCCTTTTTCATGCTCTG
This sequence comes from Fibrobacter succinogenes, assembly GCA_902800345.1. GTDB lineage: Bacteria > Fibrobacterota > Fibrobacteria > Fibrobacterales > Fibrobacteraceae > Fibrobacter > Fibrobacter succinogenes_H. Next base: position 28,760 of record CADCDO010000063.1, on the reverse strand, counting down.
CACAGTTTTTTCAAAATCAGAAACGGACTGCTCGCTTCCGTCCCTGGCCAAATCGGCCAGCGTCTCCTTGAAGATGACATCGTTCTTAGGGTGCGCGATAACCGTGTTGTTCGCAGACAAGACAACAACGTAACCCGAATTCGACACAGGAATCGAGGCAATCGTCTCCTTGAGGAACGCGATGGACATATCGACGCAAAGAACACCCGCAAACACCTTGTTCCCGGAAGAATCCTTATGGTAAATGGGAGTCGTGTAAATAGCAATCGGTTCCCTGATAAAGTCGCCGATGAACGGTTCCTGCCAAATTCCCTTCTGCAAGTTCTTCGTACTCTTGTACCAGACCTTATCGAAATAGTTCTTGCCATTGAAAAGGGTGATTTCATTGTCCGCATACTGCGCAAGACGCATCACGTTTTCGTTCGGTTTCGACTTGGGAGCCATGCCGGTTTCGTAGGCGACAACCACAGCCAGGACCTGCGGCAAGGACTGTCTCGCATCAAAGACTGCCTGAGTCAGGAAATCATCGAGGTCCTTGCCGGAAAGCATTTCATCCCCCAGGACTTCGGCATACTCATCGCCAAGTTTTTTGCCCTTTTCAAACAGTTTCTCAATAATGGCGACATTTGCAAGACTGATTTCCTCACCCTTTTGCGTGAGCAATGTCGAAAACTCGCTTTTCACCTGAAAATTGAGAATCCCGAACAGCGTCGCAAAGACGATGCTGAACCCCACCAATGTCAGCATCGACTGTTTGAACGCAAGCCCGTGTATATTGAATCCCATAGAAACCTTTTCTCTATAAGTAAAAAATCCTTTTTGCGCAATATAAATATATGTAAAACAATAAAAGGCAGATTGCCAGAAACACCATTTTGAGACGCTATTCCATGCATTTTTTTACCAAATCTTTCAAAAAAACGCCAATAACAGCCATAAACAGGCAACCTCAAAGACGTTTCCTGCAGGTGTTGTTGAAAAAACGGCATATACCGGAAATAGTACTAGCATCATCATATAAAAATCGCACTCACATCACCATACCAGAGAACGCACCCGTATTATTATTATACAAATTTCAAACAAATTATCATTCCAAACAAATTATTTTCTATAAAAATAAAATTACAATAAGCAATGTTAAACAAAACAATCTAAACTAAAAGAATACTATCAAACTTTTCCACAAACAGAAATCATTTAAAATAAACAAAGGGGGTAAAATGAACGCCAATCTTATATTGGTTCTTTCACTTGCCGGAGCCGTTTATGCTCAGGCAGAATCTGCAAACAGTCACCTAGACCGTTTGTCACCCAAAGCCAGGGAATTTGTTGAAAAATACAAAGCAGAAAAGGCAAGCAACAAAATCAATGGCAAAATGCAACAAAAAAAGGTCGTCCTCAAGAACGACGTCCTTGGCCGAAAAATAAAGAACGGACACCTTCAGGATACCACGGTCTATTACATCACTAAAGATGAAACCGAGCCGAAAATGGAAGTTCTCGTCACGGACTTGACCGTAGAAGACGTCGATATCGAACCCATCAGCGCCCAATATTCTTACAACGGCGAATCCAAGGAAGAGCACTTCTGGCTAAACGGAAAGAAAACAGACAAGGAATCTTTCTTTAAAAAATCAGAAGATTGGGAACAACGTCGCGCAAAGAAACATAAGCCGCTAAAAAAGCCTTACAAGGCCTTTTTGACTCCCACACAAATAGAAGACAAACTATTGTCATCGAAAAACATTTACATTGATGACGACAACTATATAGCGGTACCTAACTACGTCACCGGAACAACATACGTTCCAGGTAATGGCACATACACCATCAATTTTGCATCCCCTCAAGAAGCTCTCAATACGTCTCAACTTAATTACGCACATGCAAGTGGCTACAAAGGAAACGGCATCGGAATCTATTATATGGAAGGAGCTTGTGCTGACGCAACTAGAATACCCAATCCCTCAAAGCACAAACGCAAAAAATGCGGAAATAGTAATAATAGTGATGACATTGTTCACGCCACAGCCGTAACTGATATACTCCAACTTTTTGCACCGTCAGCCACAGTTTACGGCTATGACGATAGCAGTTCCGAAATAACAGGTCCCGACAATCCAATGTCGTCCTCATTCAATCCCAAAATCTACATCGGATCTGTATCCATGAGTTGGTATTACGATCAATACACATCTCAATACGAAAACTTCGATGCCGCATTCGACAACTACATATACAACACCGGCGTTACGGAATTCATCGTCACCGGAAATATTCTAGGTTTACCCGTTCAACCCCAACCAACAGTTGTATCCCCAGGTAAAGCCGTTAATGCAATTACCGTTGGCGCAGCGGACCCCAAAAAACAATATAACCAGTACAATACTTACGGCTACAGGTTTGCGCCATACAACAGTTACCTCAATTCAAATCTCGGAAATACCAAGCCCGATATGCTGAATCTAGCCCAATTTTACGGCTCTGAATTTCCTTCTGAATACGAAAACACATTCCATGGAACAAGTGCAGCAGCACCATTTTCTGCCGCCATGGCCGCAGACCTGATGAGCAAGCACCCTTTCTTCAAGGGGCATCCAGAAATGGTCAAACCCGTATTCTTGACCACAACTACGAGTAATACCATTTATAATTGGGATACTGATGGTGGAGCGGTTCAAGGCATCCCGGCATTCAACCTCATGGCCTCCAACAAGTCTTATTCCGGCTACTGGCAAAACGCAAACTATGCAACACTTTTCAAAGATGCAAACGGGAATAACAAGTCTATAGAAATAAACCTTATCAATGTTGTTGCCGGAGAAAAATATAAATTGGCCATATCCTGGCTAATGAAAGGAAGCACAATCAGGGCAATGAACAGATTACCCATCCATATGGCTGTCGGCGTGTTTCAAAACCAGAACTTGCTCAGTCTGACATCCAGCGCAACCCCTAATGAACAACCATATACCTTGCAAACCTTCACCGCACCCCAATCTGGAACCATCACCATCTCTATTATTTGTCAGAACGATGCACCCAATGATCCCATGACTTTTGGTTACCACATGGCGCTGGTTCCCTAACAAGTCAAAATCTACAGTTTCTTTTTCACCTTAATTCACGAAGCCCCGGTTAAAAACACCGGGGCTTTTTTGCATAATACAAAATCCAATAACACATAGCAAAATATCCGGGACTCGGCCATCAAGCCGCAGACGCCCTTTTTATAAACATTTGAGCACTAAGTATATATAAAAAACGTGAAAAACGGTGTCATTTTTTGTAAAATTTCGTTAATTTTCACAAAAATAAATCTTCATAACTTGCGAAGTATCAACGACTTATGTATATTCTTTGTAAGATTATTCCAATTAAATGGAGAATATTTTTTAATGCGGAGTTTAGCCATGAAGTTGCATTCGGCATCTTTACTCGGGGCAATCGCCCTTTCCTGTTCACTACTTTCCGCCTGCGGCAGCAAGGAAGAAGAACAACCGGCACCGCAAGTCGAGGCTAACCCCGTCGTAGAACAACCCGCCCCGGTCGAGGCAGCCCCCGTCCAGGAGGAACCGGCGCTTGTTCCTATCCAATCCCTCAACGAAACTGAAGAACAGGCGGCTCCCGTAGAAACCCCGGCGCCCGTGTCCTATTCAAGCGTCGAGCAGGAATCCTCGGGACCGTTCGTCATCCAGGTGAGCATCCAGGCGTCCAGAAGGGCCGCAAACAACGTCGTCAGCAAGCTTTCTGACCAGGGCATCAAGGCCTATGTCGCCGAAGTCGAGAATCCGGGCGAACTCGAAGGAACGTTCTACCGCGTACGCGTCGGTTACTTCTCCAGCATCGCAAACGCCCAACAATTCGGCAAGGAAGTGCTCGCTCCGCAGGGTTACGCCGGTTGGGTCGACAACCGCAAGAACGACCGTATCGGTCAGCCGGGCATGAGCGAAGACATGTAGTTTTACAAAAGCATCTAAAAAAAGCAACGAACTGAATATACGAAAGGCCCCGCAAAATTGCGGAGCCTTTCTTGTTTTACGTTCAGTTCAATCCGACAAAATTAGTCATAGTCATCGAGAGTGCCATTTTGAGCACGGATATAGCCTTCGTCGCAAATATATTGGAATTCGCGTGCGGTTTCATCCATACTAGAACGGTTGCTATCATCACGTTGCGTCACATGAACAGAATTCGAGGTGCACTCGACCTGATAACTGCCGTCCCGCCATTCTCTCGCTTCTTCCTTTTCTTCAGCGCAATCTTCGGCTGCCTCAGCGGAACTCGAATAAGTAATATCCGTTGTGAAAATGGAGTGATCCCCATACACGGTTTGAGTCTGCTTGTAAGTTCCCCTCGTGTGTGTTTCGTAAAGGGTCACGGTATTGTCCGTGCGGCTCACATTGCAAGTATAGCCATTGGTGGACGAACTGCTGCTATCGTCGCAAGCCGTCATTGCAAATAAAACAGCCGAAGCCAGAATGAGTTTTTTCATATTATCACCTCTGTAAATTATAAATACAAGTCCGCCATGTTTTTGTCCAGCTCGCCACGCTCGGCGGCCTTACGCATTTTTGCGCACCGTTCTTCTTGGTACGCCTGATATTCGTACGCATCCAAATCATCACGTTCAACATAATAGCTTACAACAGTATTGCCCTCGCAATCTACACGTTCAGATTGGTTCTGGGTACTAGAAGCGTCTTCCTTTTCTGCGGCACACATCCTTTGAGCAAGGGAAACTTCCGGGTACGTGACCTTTTTTGTAATATCAGCTTTTTTATGGCCATCTTCATCCAAGGACACGTCTATAAACTGTTCATTAACCAGGCCCTTATACGATTCGATCACATGGACGCTATTGTCAGAGCGGCTTACATCACACTGGTATCCACTTTTTCCCCCTTCGCTAGAAGAACCGCTGTCGGAGGGACTACTGCCAGAATCGGAACCGCAAGCCGTCAAGGCGACCACGCCGAACGATGCAGCAAGCGAAACTGCAGAAAGTAAAAAATTCAATTTCATGTTTTAGCCTCTTTAAACTTCGCAAGCAACCCAGCGAAGAATAAAATATGTTTAATGAAATTTTCTACCAATATATATAATTTAACAAAGAGAAAGTACTGGTTAAAAAATTTCAGCTCCCGAACAAGCCATCCCAGCAACCCTTGCCCCAAATTCTATATTTGGGCCATGCCTACTAAAAAGCCCAAAGTATTTGTCGTGCATCTCGGATGCGCCAAGAACCAGGTCGATGCAGAAAATCTCGTCGGTGAAATGCTCCATGCGGGATTCGTCACTTGCGATTCCGCCGCCAAGGCGGACTATATCCTCGTGAACACCTGTGGATTTATCGAAGCCGCGAAGGAAGAGTCCATCAATGCGATTTTGGCACAGGCGAAAACGAAAAAGACGAAGCAGAAGCTGATTGTTTCGGGTTGCCTGAGTGGCCGCTACGGCGAAGAATTGATGAAGGAACTGCCCGAAGTGGATTACTGGGTCGGCACGTACAAGCCGGGCGAACTTTTGAAGAAGATGGGCATCGTCGCCCCGCAGAGTTGCGACGCCGAGAACCTCCCCCGCATGAACTTGGGCGGATTCCCGCACCACGCTTATCTGAAAATTGCGGAAGGCTGCAACCGCCGCTGCGCCTACTGCGCCATCCCGCTGATCCGCGGCAAGCAGGACTCGCGCTCCATCGAAGACATTGTCGCCGAAGCGAAAGACCTCGAAGCCCAGGGCGTCAAGGAAATTACCTTGATTGCGCAGGACACGACTTACTTTGGACGTGAAAAAGGCAAGAAAGGCGGTACGCTTACGCAACTTTTGCGTGCGCTCCTCGACAACACGAGCATCCCGTGGATTCGCATGCTTTACTGGTACCCGATGTTCGTGGATGACGAACTGTTGGACTTGATGGCAAACGAACCGCGCCTGGTGAAGTACGTCGACATGCCCATCCAGCACGCTAGCGACAAGATGCTGAAACTCATGAAGCGCAACTACCGCAAAAAGGAACTTGTCGATCTTTTACACAAGATTCGCGAACGCATTCCGGGCGTGACACTCCGCAGTACGGTGCTCGTCGGGTTCCCCGGCGAAACGCACGAAGACTTCGAAGAGTTGATGGAACTGCTGCAGGACGTGCAGTTTGACCATCTGGGCGGATTCGTGTTCAGCCCCGAAGAAGGCACCCCCGTGATGGAAATGGACTTGCCCGCCGTTGACGAAAGCGACGCCCGCGCAAGACTCGAAGCGGTGACGGACTTCCAGGAAGAACTTGCCGCCGAATACGCCGAGAACATGATCGGAAAGACGGTCCGCATCATCATCGACCAGGTCGCCGAAGAGAGCGAATACCATTTTTACGGTCGCACGGAAGGCAACTCGATGGAAAACGACGACATCGTGAAGGTCATCGAGGGCGACGGCGACGTAGGCGAATTCCACAATGCGCTCGTAGTCGATGCCGAACCGCATGAACTTGTAGTGAAGATTGTGGATTAGGAGTTAGTGGTTAGTGGTTGGTGATTAGTGGTTAGAAATGCAGTAAAGATGTTCTAATAGCAATTCCTGTTTACTAGCCACTGTTTACTAATCACTAAATTCATTCCTGTTTACTAGCCACTGCATACTAACCACTTCTTTCGTCTTTGGGCAAGCCCCAAATGCTCGGCTCAGTTATAGGTCTGCAAGCAGCCCTGCAACATTCGCCTTTTGCATTTGTCATCTGTAGTGCCGTAGGCACGTTCTTTCTTCTAATTTACTATATTATACCCGCTTAAAAAGCATACGCCCGTGTATCACAATGGATAGTGTCCTTCCCTCCGAAGGAAGGTATTCCGGTTCGATTCCGGACATGGGTATTTAAAAAAAGAGCCCGCCAACAGGCGGGCTTAAACTTTTTCGATCGCAATTATTTGGCGTTCTTGCGTTCCTTTTCACGCTGGCGACGGCGTTTCTCGGTATCGTCCGGGAAGAATTCCGGGAAAGCATAACCGATGGTTACGCCAAAGACTATACCCTTCTTGTTCATGCCTTTCTTGTTCACGACACGAGAAGCGTAAGTATCGACAGCTTCCGTTCTGGAATCCTGGGTCTTTGCAAAGCTCGGGTTGTTTTCCGGGGACTTGCCGAGATCCGGCGCATAGTACATACCAAACGAGAACTGCAGGTAGTACCACTCATTCGTAAGGTACGCCACCAAGATATCGAACTGGAACCCTTTGACAGAAATCAATTCACGAAGGTTATCCTTCGGCGTCACGTCGTGGTCGAAATAGACCGTACCGTAAGATGCGGACAAGCCCAAATGAATAGGAATCTTCGGGAAGATATAATAGTTCAAGCCGACTTTATAGCCCGTACCGCCTTCAAGTTCCCAGTATTCAAATTCACTATCCTTGACTTTCGGCAAGAAACCAAAAGAAGCAAAGGCAGCTACATGCCAGCGGGTGATGTATTCCACCCCGATGCCAAGACCCATGCCCATGCCGGTTTCGCCCATGAACGGCATACGGGAACCGAGACCCAGTTCAAATATGAGACGATCCTTCAGCCAGTCACGGCGGCGTTCGGAGTTTGCATATTCATCCAAACGCTGTTCTTCTTCAAACTTTTTACGAGAAAAGAAATCCTTTTTCTGGGCCGCAGTCATACCGGCCGTAGAGGCTTCGACATTTTCATCTTCGTCATCGTCGTCGGCGACAACCTTTGGTGCCGGAGAAGCGCTTTCCGAAGTCGTCGCGGCAGCGCCATTCGCTTCCGCCACAGCCGGTGAAGCCGGCGCGGTTTCGGATTCCGGAGCAGGAGCTTCCGGAGCTTTAACCGTTTTTTCCGCGGCTACATGCGCCTTTTTATTTTTCAACGCCGCCCTACGGGATTTTGCAGGCGCAGCCCAAGCAACCAAACTAGCCAAACACACGAGCAACAACAATTTTTTCAGCATTAAGAGCCTCTGATAAAAAACTACGCTTGGAATATAACTTTTTATCCCACTTTTTTATCAAAAACTTCATGTAAAACTTGAGTTTTCGTTTGATTTTACATTTTCGTAAGTTTCTAGTACTCTAATGAGCCTTAATTAACTTGGCTTTGATGCTTCCGAGCTTGATTTCGCACTCCATCAGCACCGGAATTCGCTTTTCGTCGTCGGTAAACCAGATAAAAATACGGCCGCTGGAGTTGAAAATACCGTCTCCGTCGAGTACTGGTTCCACCTTGACGGTATTAAACTTGCCCAAATCCGTCTCAATAGTTTCCCGTCCATGGGTTATCACCTTGAGTTCATAGCGTTTTTTACCGCTCACGGCAGAAAAACGGGAGGTTTCCCCCACCTTTAACGGCATGGTGCGGACAAGATAAAACGCCGACATGATGCTATGCTCCAAGCCATCAATAGTCACGGAGGTATCGGCGGAGCGCTTAACCTTGTGCTTGACCGGGTCCTTGAAGACCGTATCGGAAAGGACAGCCTTTTTCGCATCGCGATCGAAGACAATCAAGGACTTGTTGTGGAACGAGCCCTCATGGAGGGATTTACGGAAGACTTCAGTCATAAGTCCCTTGTTGCGGACGCGCGTATAAACAGTGTCGTGGACCGGATAAAACTTGTTGACGGTCTTATTGGCGGTCGCAAACGACAAAAATTCAGTTTTGCCATCTTTGATAGGCTTGACTTCGAGAGTGGCATAACCCGCCGTAATGAACCCCCAGCAAAGTTCATATTCGAGACGTTCACCCTTCATCCAAGGAGCTTTCATTTCGGGAAGGGTCTGCCATTTGGGGAGAGGAATGGAGGAGGAAGAGGCCACGGAGCTTGAAGATGGCGCTGACGGAGCGGGCGCGTTCAAAGACGGCGGAGCGTCCACTTTATTTACAGATGTAGATAAAACAGTTTGCGCAGTCGGTTGCGGCACGTCGGATGAAGCAGAAGCCGTCTCGTTCGCAAACGAGACCGTCAAGAGCAACACAAGCTCGAACAATAAAACGTTTTTTAAAATGCGATAGAACATAAGCACAACATAGGCTAAAATTTAAGATAACGACAATATACAAAAGTAAAGGAGGATTAATGGCTAGCGATTAGTCGTTAGTGATTAAGATGCTGCAGGAAAAGATAAGTGGTAGGTAATCCATGATTAAGGGATGGTAGCATGTCGATTTTGTGAGGAAAATCAAACAAAACACCCACTACTTCTTCGCTGCTATAAACTTCGTCGTAACCGCTAGCGAATCCTGTCTACCAAACTGATCGGTGTAAATCAGCGTCCAAGCAATGGTCGTATCCGTTTTCAAAGCTTGAGCACTAGCATTATACAAATTTACTTTCCGTTTATCCACATAAGCAAAAGGATATCGATCGTGAACTTGATCGATACAAGCATTCATAACATAAATTGTTTGTGACGAACTGAAGGGAAACGGATAATAACTGGACGATGATTGCGGAATCGTGGGGCTACTTTTGAAAGACATTCCTTCAGGAAGACCCTTCGCGTTGAGCTGGTAATTGCTAAGAATTTGACCGCTGAGATAGTCTTCCGTTTTATAGTCCAACTGAGCAAAAGCTGCACGGAAGGCCACAGAATCCAACGCCGGGATATCATATATAGGCATTGCATCCGTTATTTTATTCGGGCCATAATTGATAAATAGCGTTTTCTCCGTAATCTTTGGAGGGTAGTACGTCGATGCAGAGGGGCACCTAGAGCAATCATTTTTCGAATAGCAAACAATTTGAGTAGAGCCGATGTAGCAAAGCCCATGTAGAGTGCAATTCCCCTCAAGGGCTAAAGTCACCGTGTCCAAAATCCCGTTTTTCATCGTAGGACGAACAAAGCTGACACGGTCATATTCCCCATTGGCATTGAGATTTATGTAGCTGACATCCGCTGGCAACGGGACATTTCCGTCAGAAAGAGATTCTTTACCAATGAATTGAACCTCACGGCCAGCAATATTGCTTTGGCTTGAAGCGCTTGTGGTAACATCGAAAACTTGATATTTGAGTTCAGCACCCGTCTCAGCCACGGAAGACGCGGGCACAGATCCGCTAGAGACAGAAGCAGAAGAGACTAATGCCATTTCGCTAGAGATAGGAACTCCATTGGAAATAGGGACTTCATTGGAGAGAGGAACTCCATTAGAGAGAGGCTTGTCAGAACTAGCGCTAGAAAGAATTTCACTGGAGCCGTTGCCAGAAGAAGTCCCCTGCAAATTTTCGGCATCACTTGATGAAAGATTGGATTCGCCAGCAATCGGCATAATCGGTTCGTTCGAATCGCTCGAGCACGACAACAACACCATCAACGGGATAACACAGGCAAGCTTATTCGCCATATTATTTTTCCTCCTAAAAAGACGGAAGCCTTCAAGTTGACTTTTATTTAGCTATAGGCAACTCTCTTCCAATGTTTCAATATACATTTTAATACAAAAAAACGTTGGCGGAATGCCAACGAATTAAGCTATTGATTATTGGTTATTGGTCAATAGTCATTAGTCAATGGTTATTGGTTAATGGCTAATAACGCAATTTGACACTTTTGGTGCTTGTTTAGATAAAGATATTAGGGATTAAGTTCTTTAGAAACGCACCTTCGGTGCATTCGCAAAGGGAAACACGCCGCAGACGCATCACGGAGATAGTTTTCGCAGTAGGAACCGCGCCGCAGGCGCATGCCCAGAGGGAGCGGAACGCAACCGACCTCAAAGCAAAGCGACCTAAGAGCGCGAAGCGCGACCTCAAACCTCTATATCTCCGAGGCCCTTGCGGTAAGCGACGAGCTTTTCGCGGACGCTTGCGTCAGAGAGGGCGACGATGTGGGCGGCGAGGTAACCGGCATTCTTGCCGTTGCCGATGCCGACCGTGGCCACCGGGATTCCCGGGGGCATCTGCACGATAGAGTGCAGAGCATCGACGCCGTTGAGTGGGCCGCCGGCGCAGGGCAGGCCAATGACCGGAAGAATCGTGTGCCCTGCGAGCACGCCCGGGAGGGCTGCAGCGAGGCCAGCAACACCGATGAGGACCTGGAGACCTCGCCCGGCGGCTTCGCGAGCATACTTCGCGGTGGCGTTCGGGGTGCGGTGTGCCGAGAGGATGTTGAATTCCCACGTGATGCCGAACTGGTCGAGCACCGCGGTGATTTTGTCTACAGTTTCCTGGTCGGACTTGCTACCCGCAACGATACCGACCTTTGCATTCGGAACTTCATTAATCTGCATATTTGAGTCCTCTTTTATTTAATTCTGTCAGCTTATATCATTGTTGATGAACAATCACGTCCGTCATCCTGAGCAACGCGAAGGATCCAGAACTTTATTTTACTGGATGGGGGCTGCCCCCAACTCTTTGGCTCGGTTATGCCCATGCAAGCATGGCCGCAACATTGACGCTTTGCGTCTTGCCAAACGGCTCAGCCATGCCCGTGCAAGCACGGTCGCGGCATTCGCCTTGGGGCATACTCGCCTTCTGAGTTGTCTTCGTCCTAAAGGACTCAGAATGACGTATTAAGTCCTTATTTACCCAACTTCGCCAGTCGGGCCAAACCCTTCTTGCCGATGTCCTTGCGGTAGAACTTGCCTTCGAACTGAACCTTTTCGCAGGCGGCGTAAGCAATGTCCAAGGCTTCCTGAAGCGTTGCACCGTGACCGACCACGCCGAACACGCGGCCACCGTTCGTGACCAGCTTGCCGTCCACCATCTTGGTACCGGCATGGAGCACCTGGGCGCCGTTCTTTTCGGCTTCTTCGATACCCGTGACGACCTTGCCCTTTTCGTAAGAGCCCGGATAACCAGCGCTTGCAAGCACGACAATTGCGGAGCTGCCCTTCGGAGCCTTCGGGGCACCGAGCTTGGCAAGTTCACCCTTTTCGGCAGCGTCAAACAAGGCGAGCACGTCGCCGTCGTAGAGCGGAAGCACAATCTGGCATTCGGGGTCACCGAGACGGCAGTTGTATTCCACGACCTTCGGGCCCTTCGCAGTCACCATGATGCCCACGTAGAGCACGCCCGTGTAGGGTTTGCCTTCGGCAGCCATACCCTTGAGGGTCGGTTCGATAATCTCTGCCTTCACCTCGTCGAGGAGAGCGTCGGTAACAACCGGAGCCGGGCTGTAGGCGCCCATTCCGCCGGTATTCGGGCCCTTGTCGTCGTCAAAGACGCGCTTGTGGTCCTGGGCAGAAGAGAGAATCACGTAGTCCTTGCCGTCGCAAACCACGAAGATGGAGGCTTCTTCGCCGTCCATGAATTCTTCAATCACGACCGTCTTGCCGGATTCGCCGAAGACCGCCTTGTCGCCGAGCATTTCTTCGACAGCGTCGTTCGCTTCCTTGTCGGTCATGCAGACGATAGCGCCCTTGCCCGCAGCGAGGCCCGACGCCTTCACCACGATCGGAGCCGGGTGTTCGGCGAGGAACTTCTTCGCGGAGGCGAGATCGGTGAAGGTCTCGAAGGCTGCCGTCGGCACGTTGTACTTCTTCATGATATCCTTGCTGAAGGCCTTGGAGCCTTCGAGCGCGGCAGCAGCTGCAGTCGGGCCGAAAGCGCGCAGCCCGCGACGGCGGAATTCATCCACCACGCCAGCGACGAGCGGAATTTCGGGGCCGATGACCGCGAGGTCAATATGCTCTGCTACGGCGAGGTCGGCGATTGCCTTCGGGTCGGCCACATCGACCGGCACGCACTTGACGAGAGTGTCGCACAGCGGCGACTTCTTGACTGCAAGAGCGATGGCATGTTCGCGACCACCGCTACCAACGACGAGAATATTCATATAGCGTATCCTTTACTGTTACGGAAGGATAATGTAGAAAAAAAGCTTGCGGGAGGGGCCTTGGCCCAATACTGCTTGCATGCTTTTTCATACGAAGCATACCATTCAGGGAAAACTGATTTCAGCTCCACCAACATTCTTTTATCCATTCGACCATTTGAATTCGAAGTCTGACAGCGGTCATTTACAGTAATCGACCCAAGATACAGCGAATCACGATTAAAGCAATCTACAAGCAGATTATACGTTGCATAAAAATTTTTTATCGCACTCGAATCTTCTTCCAATGGAAAAGACAAACTGAAGGCATGTTTATATACGCTTGAATCAGCGACTTCAAATATTCCTTTCTTTGCACTTTTATCATTGCGCAACATAATCTTTGATGTTCCAAATTCTCGATTCCATATTTTCCCAAGGGGCTTTACAGGAAATCCATAAACAACACAATATGCTGCACTAAAAGTCTCTCTTTTCTCCAGGTATTCCTTTTCAATAGAATTCAATTCCTGTTCATCCTTTTCAGTTGAACAAGAAATAAACAGAAAGAATATGGCACACAAGAAGATCTTCATAATACCGTTTTTGCACATATTATTTTCTCCATCAAAATCCACGAGACTCCAGTTGTCGATTTTACGTTGAATCATCAGTTTTTCCGTTTATCCCACCTTAAAACAACTAATTTCGTCCGTTTTTCCAACTATTTTTACGATATTTTTGCCCATTTTTCCAATTTTAGCAAAAATCCCTATTTTTAATAACATAAACATTTTGCCGACGTCGGCAAAATGATCTGTTTCGACAAAACCAAATAAAGCAAAAGCGCATCATTCCTTTCTACGGAATGACACATCAATACGTATTTTCCCTTGCCTGTGCCCACAACAGGTTCCACTATATTTAGCGTTTTCATCCGCTTTATAAGATTGGTCGCAGTAGCCGGAGCACACCCTAAGTCTTTGTCACCAAACCCTAAGTTTTTCGACCCAAATCCCGAATTTTTAACGATCAAACAAAACGCAGTGTTAAAAAGTGATAAAAATCAAACAAAACGCGGGATTAAACCCGTTTTTTCACTAATTGTATGTAAAATCTTGATTTTTACCTACATAACCATTTTGTTGGCGCCAACAAAATGGGAGCCGTAGTTTGTCATTTCTTCGCAACGGCTTTCTTGCGTTCCTGCTTCAACTTTTTGGCACTGATTTTGGGCGTGGGGAAATTTTCGGGCATTGTTCCGCCAAGTTCAGCAATCGTCTGGCGGACTTTTTTACCTACGGCATAATGTGTTTCGTTTGCCTTCTCCTTCCCCTTGATGTTTTCACGACGGAGTTTGTCATCTGTCTGGGTGATGCGGAACAAGTTCGCTGCAAGTTCGGTAGCACCCATGTGGTCCAGGATCTGTTCGTTTTTCTTGAGTCCCTTGCGCTTGTGAATATCCTTCATTCCCAAGCCGTTGTAAAGTCCCTGATAACCGCGATTTTGGAACACGGCGTAATCCACAGGCGTTTCAACACCGGCCGCCTTTGCAGAACTGGCAAGGAATTTGTTGCGAATGGTCACTTCGTCACGAATAGCCAAGCGCTTTTCGTCTTCCGAAAGCTGTGCCGCAGAGTCCGAAATTTCCTTCTGCCGGGTTTTAACAGCAAAATATGTTTGACCCAGGGCAATCACTTCTTTGCGGGGGTCTCCGTTCATCACAATCAGGTAACAAGCGTAACGGGAAAGCTTGTAGCTATCCATTTTTCTTTCTGCACCACTTCCGATATTGACCATCTCGCTCACGTGGGCGAAATGGTTTCCTTCATCAAAGCCGGTTTTCCGACATGCTTCGATAGCCTTTCTTATCACGGGTAAGAACTTGCCATATTCGGTATATTCTAAGGCTTTTTGCAATTCCCTTGCATACCAGAATTCAGTTCCATTTTCGTCGGTGCGCTTGATATTCTCGAACGTCTGCTGAGAATAAGTGACAATTTCTTTTTTAGCCATAGGGCCTCCTGCGTTTATTGTTTTTACTAGGAACGCCCTTGCAATATGGCAAAGCCAAATAAAGCAAAAGCGCATCATTCCTTTCTACGGAATGACGCGCATGAGTGTAATGTACCTAATATCGCAAAAGTTGGCACAAATGCGTAAGGCGAGTGTCGCAGCCATGCTTGCATGGATATGACCGAGCCTAGCATTTGGCGCTTGCGCAACGGGCTTAAGGAAATTTTACACTAGGTTGAGCCGTCATGTTTTCGTACGCAAGGACATCCATCCGAAAATCCCATTTGGTAATCGAATTCAATAATTCAACCAGAGCGTCTTTCCACTGTTGCTTTGGAACAAAGTCCTTGTACTCCTTGTAAAAATCCATTCTGGATTGCGCAACAACCATCGTTTTCAGCATGTCGCCGAACTTTTCTGTTTGGCCTGTCGCACGGAACATCTCTTTCAACTTGGCATGGACCTTTTCTGCAAGCCCCGACCAGTTTTTATGCGTGTCCAGCAAGTGCTTTAGGCAATTCTCGGCTTCTTCGAATTTCGATTCTTCCACCAAAATATCGAACAGCAAAAAGGCGCAATCCGTAAAATTCGCGTAGTCGGCAAGATATTTCTTGACTTCGGAATGGTCCATTTTCAGTTTACACATTACGGTAGCGCGAGAACGGGCCCAGCCCCCTATGCGGTACGAGCGGATACTGTCACTCTGTTTTTCACTTTCGATAATCTTGTCAAAATACTTGAGTTTCGCCTTCAGGTCGGCCACACTGTTGAACGCCTCGTTGTACACATCCCACAGTTCGCCTTCCACGAGCCACATTTCCGTCTTCAGGATATTGTTCTCTATCCACTTGCGGCATTCCGTAACGACATCGGCCGACGCCGTATTCAGGAAAAGCATCCAAAGATTCTTGAATTCCGGCAGGAGAATCGACATTTCGCCGTTCGAATCGTCAATGTTCAGGTTCCCGAGCTTTTTCGTGAAATGGACCAGGACTTTCTTGGCGCCGTCATTGTTTACAAAAAGGCGAAGCCTTTCGATTCGCTCGAAAAGATTCAGCATGTCGTTCATGAAATAGCGCGCGTCGCGGTAAGCGATAAGGCCACCGTCGCGATACCTGTGGACGATGCTGTCGAACTGGGCGTTGAGATCTTCAAGTTTTAGTGGCTGCATAGTTTTTGCCGGCATCAAGTCTTCAAAGAATATGGCCTGTTTTTATTTGCTCCGTTGGGGGACTGTTTTATCTAACTCTCACCAATCGCCACATATTTCTGGATCCGGCTATTCGGCTTATCCGGAACAGTATAGCGTATTCTTTTGTTAAGCAATGGCTTGATATACAATTTTTCAAAACTCTTCCGGTCAGACAACTTCAAGAATGCCATCATCTCCTTTTTAGACCGCGGAGTTCTACAGAACAAGACCAGTTCACCGCATTTAATTTGTATATCATCTTGGGGGGTGACTTGGGGGGTGACTTGGGGGGTGACTTGGGGGGTGGTCACGTCAAAATCCGAATTCAGCACATAATACACCGAGTCAACCGTTTTGCCCTTTTGCTTCAAAACGCCCATTTTTTTAAGAAAATCAAGGTTTGAATCAGCCAATTTCCGTTTTTCACCGACAACCTGCATATAAGTCAACGTATCAACTGCACCAACTTCACGAGCAAAAATCAAGGCCGAACGCTGACCCTGCGACAGTTTTCCACCAAAACTGTTGAGCCAAGCAACATCTCCTTCGTCAAAGAACTTGTGCAAGAGCAACCGAATCGTGAAAGTATCCTTTGTTCTGTCAGACTCAAACGTGGGCATTGAAAGTCCCGCCCCGGTCATCAGGCGACGCATGGTACGAATCCCCGTTCCCTTGAATTCCGCAAGGTTTGTCTCGTGGAGAATCGAGGCAATCAACTGATTTCGTGTATCGCTCCCAGCGGTTCCAATTTCTTCTTGCGCCTTCAGAGAATACCCCGAATTAATTATTTCGATGCGATTGTTGTAGCGGATAATTTGAGTCGGACGGTTATGCCGATACGAACGATGCATAATGGCATTTACGATAGCCTCTCTTATCACCCGCTCCGGCAAATCGGGCTTTGTCGTCGCGTGGATCTGCCCTTCTTTCAGCGAAAAATTTTGAGGCAAATCCGACAAGACCGCATCAATCATCCTGTCAATCTGGAGCATGAGCGGCCCCATGAACTCAATCGCAGAAAAACGTTCATCGACATTTTCTACCCACTCATTTCCGCGTACGCGAATATAGTCCGTCCGCATCAACGGGTAAAACCGCCGAATAACACGCTTCGTTCCAAAAAGCATTACACCCGCAAATGTAAGGTTACCATCTTGCGTCAAGCATTCCAACGATTCCAAAAGTTCCCTGTCGCTATAGTTGAGTTCTTCCGCCTTGGGATTAACCTCTTTGCGACATCTACGGTAGTATTTGACGGCATCCAAATCGACATCATCAAAACCTGTATTTTTGACAACAGAAGAATCGAAACTCGTATTATCTTGATAAAAGGCATACAAGTCTTCTTCTGTACATCGTTGGTCGCTTGACCCGATTCGTCGCCATGCACCTTGCGGTAAACCCACGCTCTTGAAATACAGAGGTTTTTGTTGACTAGGGAGTTCCGGCACGAAAATTTTCAGCACATTCTTGCCATCAAGCTTTTCCACATCGATTCGCGGACGCACCGACAAATTGAACATACTCGCGCACCGCGTAGAAATATCCAACTGAGCCTTATCTGGATTTTCAACACCCTCAATCCAAAAACGATTGTCGAGCGCCTTGGTATCTTCACCAATTCCTAAAAGAATATACCCACCGCCAAGCCCAGGTTCGTTGCTAAACGAACAGACTGATTCCATCAACGACTGAACAGAATCGCTTTCGCCCTTGGCCTCAATCCACACGCATTCATCGGATTCGAACAACAGTTTATAGAGTTCTTGTGCAGTGTAGAGTTTCATTATTTTCCTCTAGTCCATGGGATTCCTATTCTACCTAAATATAACTCCATCCACTTGACACAAAGTGACAAAATGCAACTATTTTCCGAGGCTTTTCAATTCCTTCCGGTCCTTATTTTTCCAGAAGGTGAGGCCGTTTCGGGCGCCACCGGCAACGAACGCAGCCGCCATTGACGGGGAATCGCATTCGACATCCTCGCGGAGCGTTCCATCAGCACCAACAGAAGCGTTCTTCCGGACATTCAGCCAACCCGAGCCACGGAAGTCATATTTCAGCGAAAGTTTGCTGCCGGCAAGAAGGACGAACTGCGAGCCGACACGCCGGACTTTTGCAACAATCGCCCCGCCTTTCACAAAGTGATACAGAATATCATTACCGCTAGCTTCAGAAACTTCTACTGCAGATGTCTTACGAGGCTTCTTTTTACGCTTTTTGCGTCCAGAAGTTTGTTCCGCGTCGTCACTCTTTTTAAGCAGGGCGTTCCACTTTTCTTCGAGGAATTTTCCGTCAGCGGTTTTCCAGGTGACCCAGCCGTTCGTCGTTGTGCGCGACGGGCTGATTTGCTGGATGCAACGCAAGGCAGAGACGTTGGCCGAAGAAACGATTCCATCCACCTCGATTCCATCGGAACAGATTTTTCCTTCGAAATGCGTCTTGGGTTTGCCCTTCGGGCCATAATCGAAATGCACGACGTCGCCCACGTTCAAAAGCCCTGCCTTCACAATCTCGTACAAAGCGTTGCTCTTGTCCGTCGTCTTCAAGGACTCCTTTTCCTGCGTCAATTCCAAGTCCGGAAAATCGTAAAGTACCTCGCCCTTGCCGTTCATGTATTTCTCGATATGCTGAATCTGCACATCGACCTTCTGCATCGACGCCCATTCCTCAAGGTCGCTCGGGGAATAGTCTATCGGCAAAGAGACAATCGGGTCCTTTTCCAGAATCTTCTGGACAAAACCGTGCACATGGATTTGCTGGATTTTCAGGTCGGATTCAAGAAGCTTCGAGAACTCCTTCTGCTTTCCGATTTCTGCAATGCAAAGTTCCGTAATCTTGTTCTTCGTCTCGCGATTCATCACCGCGACAAGCTGCTTGCTGATTTGCGGAGCGATATGCCCCCACGTTTCGTGGTCGCCGCGTTCCACCTCCAAGATGAGCCATCGGTTTCCCTTGAAATCCACGATGATGTCATCGGGAACAGTCCCCTTGCCGCCAGAAGTCCGTATCAAACTTTTCGGCAGCAAGATGGAATAGTCGCCGAAGAGAAGCTTGAAGTTGTCAACGACAACCTTCTCGACCTCTTCTTCGGTCTTGAATTGAACCTTGGAATAGAATGTGCCAGTGGGAGTGAAGAGCATGGGTAACCTTCTAATGGAACAAAAAAATTATTGATAAGTCACACGACCAACATCATCTATTGTAACCACATTCTGTTTTTGCAATTGGTTAATCACGCTGTCAATTTCATCATCGGTAATTCCACCTCGAAAATTGAACATATCTTTGATAAAACTGGTTAAAGTTTTTCTTTTACCCGGCTTTGACTTTCGAATTCGTTCAACAATATTGGGAAATTCAGCAGCAAACTTTGCTGTTGATGAATTCTGTTCTTCCTCTTCTTTTCGAGCCATCTGCAACATAGTCTGTGCAAGATGCAGTTTATCACGATAAGAGAGAGATTTTGCTAAAGATTCAATTTCTTGATAGGTCATAGGATGTTCCCTCTAAAAAGTTTATAACTCTTCAATTTCCATTTCTTCGTTCAATGCACTTTCTTGATTCTGAATATTATAATTCATTCTAAAATAGGCACATCCCTTTGGAGAACTGTTATCATTTAACGGGTTTCTAGGCGTTCCTACCGTTTTGTACCGAGAACAAATGTATTCTCTATTCCAACCAACTTTTAAATAGCAACACAATCGACACAAACACAAATCCTTCCACAACATCTTGTAGCGGAAAAGCAGGTAAACATACATATCGTCAATATAACCTGTTGTTTTTGTAAAGACTCCTTCCCTCAAAATACTCGTTCTATTAAGACCAAAGCGTATTTCTGTACATTTGACCAAACCTATATGAATCTTCCCGCTAGCATAAACTGTATATTTCAGAACTTCATTTTGAATTTCTTTTGGATCAACCTTTTCTTTGGAGTCCTGATTAAATCCCAAGAAGCGAATCTTGTCAAAACCATTCAATCCTTTTTCCAATTGACAAATATCTTTTTCATTATGAACCGTAACATCAATTAAGCGACGAGGAGTTTCAAGTTCAAGATAAAAATTTTCTGTATTGACACGGACTTCTATAGAATCCTTTAAAACGTCATCTCTATAAAAAACCAAATCAGTCCGATATGGAACATCATTGAATTTATAGTCCTTTTCACACTTGAGATAACGATGCGATTTCAAATCATATCGTTGAGTTGTAGGAGCTTTACAATCCTGATTGAACGGGCATTTATCACCCTGTTTACAGGAACGATATTGAGGCACTTCAATTATAAATTTCGGGGACTCAACAAATGCTTGATGAATCGCAGCAACAGCAGTTCCTCTCAAATACATTTCATCATCACAAGAGTCATTTTCTTCCAAATGAACGAAAGTGTATTTGCTCTCATCATCAACACTCAAAACAACCTCATTGCCACAATTCGGACAATAATAGGTATGATTAATTGCGTCAAATTCTGAGGGGACTCTCAAATCTATCAACTTACTATCATCATCTATAGCGAAATGACGCTTTAATTTAACACCCTCTAAATCGGAATCATCCTTTTTAGAAGAATTACGATTAGAGGCTGCATGTTCCGCTAAGCCTACACCATATTCGCTGCTATATATCCATTTTCTATTTTCGGAATTTTGAGTAATGAATTCACGCAATTTTTCTTTATCTTGCTCACATTCTTTTAAGTCGATTTCAACGCAATCAATGCGAGCAGAAATGATTTTACCCGCCTTGTGGGCATCCACCTCATGTGTACGCTTGAATTCAATCCAAAGCGATTTTCCACCATAATAACCAACACAATCAGGTCTTAGTTTCAAATCAGGAAAGTTTCTTTCTGCTTCAACTTTGTCGAATCGTAACTCGCCTGCATTATCGGGAAGCATGACGCATAAGGATTCTTTCAGAATCTCCTTTGCCAAACAATGTATTGCTGATTCGACTGCACCAACGCAGTCAGCCCCATCCTTGTGGGCAAAATGATGAGCCCTTTCGTTGCCCCCATTTCTCGCTTGAAGTATACTATCACATCGAGGGCATCTGCAACCACAAGAAAATCCATTCGGTACACTGTCAATGTGTATCGGTTTCCCATTTGCGTTAAGTGCATAAATGAGATTAGGTTTTGATTTCTTTGTGGATAGAGACACTGAATTTATTTCATTCCTTCACTATTCGATATTCATCACAATATTTGCAAAATACAATTTTCTTTCTAGGCCATCCTGCTTCAAATAACTTTAATGGGTTCTTACACTTACGACATTTAATCGAAAACGGTTTGACCAATCCACAGGATTTGCAAATAGCTTCCCATTTCTTAGTTTCCCTATTCTTTTCAAACGAAAGAACGTTTCCACATTTACAGTTTGCCTGTTCTTCCTCGATTTTTTTATAAAAATACTGCGGACGGTGAATGTCTTTTAAAAAAGCTATAGTCTTTACTATATCTTCTTCCGGCAACAACCAAAGAGAATCGTTTTTCAGGATGGCGTCTTTTACAAAATTCTTTACCGTGTCCGTTTTTTTATAGCTCTCATAAATTTCGAGAACCTTATCCGGAATAACTTCGGATTTAAGGACCGTTCCGTCAAATTTACATGGTTTGTCAGGCTTTACCACATTAGATTCGCCATGCAAAGCAACTAAGTAATGGACAGGATAATTCTGAAATCCTCCTTGAAGAAAGAGAAATTTCTTTCTAAGGGTTTCTTTGTTATTCTGCAAAACTTTTCTTAACGCTTCAGACTGGATTTTCGCTTGATAGATAGGACTTTCTTTACTCGGATGCCATTCGTAGTCCTCTTTTGATAGATACCAGCAATTTCCATCTTCATCATATTTCATCCCGCCAGTCCAACTCTTTGTTTCTATAACAATGAAGCAATACGGCGTAATAACAAGATGATCTATTTGAGTATAATCGCCATCGTCGGTCAAGCATTTGAATCGAAGATTGTTAAGGACATGAATTTCAGGATGGTCAAAAAATTTGCGCTTTAAATAATGGGCAGTTTGCTTTTCCGCTTCATAGCCCATTAAGTCTTCTTTAGAAGCCAATTCCTTTGATACGATATTTTCAAGTAATTTGTCTATCATATACACAGACCCTATCAGAAAAAACTTACTTTTTCATTTCTTTGTAGGTTTCATCGAATTGTTCAATAACATCTTCTTTAAATTTACGTAATGGATATTGTTTTTCCCCAACATCTAAAGGTATTCCCAACAAAATGTCCCGAAAATATTTTGGAATTTCCCCATTTTGAACAATTCCTCCAAAATTAAATAATCTATATAAATCTTTGCTTTTATTTGCTCCATAATGATAGTAACGTCGTAACAAGTCATTTATTTCAGTTTTGTGTTCATTATAGATTGCACTTATACAAAACATTTTATCAGATTTCTGAATTTTACGACGTACAAAACGACTCCCCTTCAACTTTAGCTGAACTTGGACATCATTAGTATCGCATGGTAGGGATATTGTTCCTCCATTCTTTAATTTCACATTAAATTTTGCCCTATTCCCAAACTCATTTTCATATGGATATACAATACCCTTTACTTTTTCCTTTTTCCCATGATTACAAAGTAAACATGACGGAATAAAATTGTAAAGGTAACATGAAAAATAAGGATAAATACTTTGTGGGAAAAAATGATCTATTTCTGATAGACGTTTTCTTAATCCATTAAATAGCTCCGCAAGAAAAGTATACTCTCTATTACAATATGGGCACACATCTATATTTAACTTATCACAAAAAATCTCAGCAGACCAATCACATTTATATTTTTGCTTAAATTCCTTGTACCATCCTCTGCTTTCCTTTGGTGTGCAAAAATCATCATATCCAAACGCTATTTTCAAATGATCAATTTTTTTATTATAATCTTCTTGATCTTGAAGAAGTGCAACACCTTTCTGCTTAGGATATTTTTGCATTTTACCATTTAAAATTATCCACCTATAAAAGAAATTTAAGCCTTTTTGTTTTATATCATCAGGGCCAACGATTAATTCTTGCAACCGCCGATCAAACAAGTCGTCCTTTTGAGAATTTGTAAGTCCATTTAGCTCTGTAGCAGTTGCATAAATAATATTATTTTTTATGAAATCCTTATAAGTTAAAGATTTATCCCAACTACATGTAGTCTTTGCTCTTTCGGAGAACCAATCCCAATGAATTTTCTCCAAATCTTTGCGTAAGGTATCATTTTCTAATAGTTTTATTTTTATCATCTTTAAACTGTCACTCAAGCAGGCTCTTAAGAACTGGATCCCCAACTTTGTTTAGTATTACCATTCTCTCTTTTTCAAATTCTTTCTTTTCGTCTCCTGTAAAAGGGGATTTTGTATTAGGATTTAAACCATTTCGAATATCAATTAATCGTTTTATTTTCTCTTCTGCAAAAGCTCCAATTGTACTCTCTAAGAAAAATGAGTCGTAAAACATTTCTCCGATATTTCCAGCAAAAGTGCTGATTTTCACGTTCGTGTCCATAGAGCCATCTTTCAAATAGAGTATGCGTTCTGGAGGTAAGTCTGATAAAACAAATGGAGAATGCGTTATCAAGAAAATATTAAATGAATGCGTGTCAGTTAATTTCAGATTTTTCAAAATATCAACTAGTTTTTTCACAAAAATTCTTTGATATTCAGGATGGAAACACAATTCCAATTCATCAAATATCATATTGATATTTTCATAACGAAGCCGACTTCCATCTACAGACATTATATTTCGAACATGGTATAGGTGAGTCGAAATCGTCTGCAACAATTGAAGTTCACCAGAACTCATTCTGTCATAAAGGACATCTTTTCCTTCTATTTTGTCATACAAATAAATTCTATAATCACACACAGATGGCGGCAAGTTTTCTATAATTTCATCCAACGAAAAATCACGATTTTCATCAGCCTTGTTTTCATTCCATGGCTCAATGTGGATGAATGGGGGATTAAAACAATTGATATCCCTTTCTGAATAATTATTCCATTTTTCTTTATTTTCTGCAATGCAATTTCTTATCGCCATTTCATAATCTTCATACGGAATAATGCCAAACTTATTAACATTTTTCAATAATGTATTTTCATCTTTAATGCAAAGAAAATTTACAACTTGATGTATTTTTGTGACTACATGCGATGGATCTAAAGAAATCGCCTTTATCAGTTCTTCTAAATTTTCTTTTTTGACTATGTCAATGTCCTTAATTTCAAGATCCTCAGCACCTCCTTCTGAAAAATTTTTATACGAATAATAGTTGGGTAATGAAAGAATTTTATCCTGTAAATACGCCAAGGCTATTTTTTTCGCTTTTTTTAAAAGTTCTGTTTTTGCAGAAATATTAAGATCAAATTTTTCAACTATTAACTTACAAACACTATTAGGGTCATTCAGCCATTCGTCAACAATTTTAACAACCTTGTTTACATCTGCCGGTTTAACATTTCCTGCATCATCAAATTCTCTAAATTTTTTCCATCGTTCACTAAGTTTCTGCAAAGCATGTTGGTTTTCAAAAACAACTTCAATTCTTTTTAATTCATATCTATCATCAAATGAAAAGCCATTTTTTTTTGCATAAATAAGTAAAGAAATCAATCTATATTTAGAAAGTTGCATTTCCTTCGCCACATCTATCACCCCTTCATCCTTTCTCATTGGATTCAAAACAATAGGGCATATATATCCATCATTTTTATGAAAGATTCGCTGAATCCAAGAATGCCCACTAAAATTATCTAATTTTTTTTTCCATTTGCCTTTCTCTAATATAAGTTCTGAACATGCTGCATAATAACTTGAAGGAATAAGCGACAGCATTGCATAATTCGAAACAATCGTGTAGAAAAATTGTAATGCAATTTGCTTTGCAAAATAATCATTTAATTCTTTGTAATTATCAATATCAAATTCGCCAAAAGATACTTTTTCCCATTTTTTTTGAAGTAAAGAACAAAGGGAATATCTTCGTTGATAAAGAGAAATTTTTTTGTTTTGGCTCTCTAATAGAAATTCGCCTTTATCGCTTTTAAAGTATAGATTTGCATATAATCCGTATACATAGAAATTTGATTTGCGTTTCTTTCTCCTTGGCTGCTGCATCTGATCTGTAAATATACATGAATAATTATTTATCATCACGTACAACAAATCCATTAACGTACTTTTGCCAGAACCATTTTTTCCAACAATTGCTTGAATATTGATATTTTTCCCAAAAAATAAATCAGAATTGAATGAATTTGGCGATTTTTCTAACTTACCTTCTTGATTATGTCCGTAGAAATCATTAAAGAAAAAACGCTTTTGGAATGGAGAATCATCTTCTAAACCTTCATAATCTTCTTCAGATAAAAGATTTTTATAAAGGTTTCTACTTAATTTCCATTGGTATTTTTTCGCTGTTATTTCCAAACAATTGATACTAAAACTCATTAAAACCCCTATAAATTCATTTATGCTGCATTCTCAATGCCTTAACAGCGTCGGCAATTCCGTTTACAGTCTTCTTCTTACTCCATTCATCCCAAAAATCAATTGTTGCACTGTTTGGATGGATAGAAGGCTCATCAACAATAACTCTTGTTGGCAGTAAAGAAGCATCACCGACAATCAGACATTCGCCCACATCCAAAACAGGCAACATTTCAGAAAAGTCACCTAGATTATCTGGGAAGAGACGCTTAATAACATTTTGATCATCGGGATTCGTCAATCTCATCGCAATGAAATTACCGCATTGACTCAAAACGGTTTTATTTACATCTGAAGGTCTTTGACTAATCACCACCAAAGACACACCGTATTTACGTCCTTCTTTGGCAATTCTTTCAAAACTATGTAAGCCTTTTTCTTCCATACCTCCATTAGCCTTTTCCGGAATATACAAATGAGCCTCATCGCAGAACAAAGCTACTGGATGTCGTAAATCTGCATTCATCCATTGTTGAATAGAGAAAACTAATCTACCGACAAGTCCCGTTATCAAAGGAAGAATGTCAGATGGGACTTCCGAAAAATCAATTATTTTTAAGCCATTTTTATTTCCAAAATGGAGTAGTTTCCCGATTAGTTTTTCAAACCAATTATAATCCATTAGTTCTTGTTCTGAGCTAAAAATAAAATTCAAACGTTTATCACTTCTTTTACTTTCTAAACGTTGAATGAAACGAGTAAGTTTTCCGTTTAATGGTCCCTGCTTTTCGGTTCGTGCACCAGGAACCATTTCAACATCTTTCTCTCTTAGAAAAGCTAAAACATTCTCAATCGAATACGGAACAGGACTTTCAATTGTGAAATTATTTAATACCTCAGAATCCTTTACAGCTTCTAATGTTTTCTTTTTTTCAGTTATAATCAAATCAAATAAAGTTCGAGCTTGATTGGGGGCGTTAGAATCACTTCTGTCAAGCAATAAGGCCTCCATCTCTTCATATGATAAAAGCCAATAAGGCAAAAACACTGCATTTTCATTAGATGCACTATCCGATGGTCCTGCTATTCGCAACAAAGAAACATTTCCAAAATCCTTCAGAGGTTCATATTCACCATGCAAATCAAAAACTATACAATTTATAGACTCTAATTTAGAGGCTTTTTCAAGAACATTTGCAACAGTCCAAGACTTACCAGAACCAGTACCACCAACGATCACCGCATGCCGTTGAAAAAATTTATTTCCATCTAAATTGGCATTTGAATTTTCGGAAATAGTATATTTTCCTATCGTAAGTGGATTAGGACTATTTGACGATATAATGTTCATAAATTTGGAAAGTTCTTCATCTTGAAGAAGATGGCATTCCGCATTTATGCTAGGAACCGTATTTAAGGTTCTTTTAAAAATATTCTTGTCAGTACCGGACCTTTCAATAAGAGTTCCAACTAAAACAACTTTTATCACATTCTCAATAGGGACCTCAACATCGCCTTCATCTATTTTATCGGATGAAGCTTTTCGCATGATTTTCGCAATTAAGCCTATTATCCGTTCGTTTACTTTTGTAGAATCGATTGTCACGATTTGATTGATTTGGACGCTGTTTAAGAGTTCCTCTTTCTCAACAGTAATTGTCACATTTCCTGTATCTACACTTTGAACTTTGCCAATGATATCACCACTCATTTTTATTCATCTCCTTTGAAAATTTCTTCCATAAATTCTTTTAATTGCCAAAAATTACCATGAATTTCGCACATTTCTTCTTTTTCTTTTTGATTTTTTTTGTAATAAAATTGGGTGTAACCCGTTTTTGTAGACTCTTCAATAAAAACATATTTGTGCGCATTTTTTAATTCGTTCTTTGCTTCATTAGTAATTTTTTTTGATATCAATACAATTGGAATCCCATTCGACACCTGATTGCGAATTTCTGGAGTAAGATGGCGGTCGTTAAAACCAAATCCAACAACAAGAAAACTTTTCCCAGCCTTTATAAATTGGTCAGAATGCTGGATTAATTCGCGATATGGCGTTGTATACGCTTCTTCGTATTTCTTTTTGCCAGGGGGAATAATCTTATGAGCCTCAGCAATCTCTACAGAAGAGTATCTTATTTTCCCGTTGATATCAAACCAATTCAAAGATCCATGGACTTTAACTAATTTAACAGTTATTCTTTTTTCTTTAAATAAATTTTCATTAAAAATAGACATATTCTGCCCCGAAAAGCCATCCGTATAACAAATGTCAAAATAGGACATAGTATGCTCTAAAACACGATCATAATTCGTTGTTATTATATTTAAGTTTTTAGGATATGGTTTAGAAAAAACATCTATCATTTCCTTTATTCCAAGAAAATCATCTTGACACTTCAAAAAATTTCCAAGCACTTTTTCATCATTTTCCTTTATTTCATTCCATATTATTGACCTAATCAGAGGCATTTGCGATTCGTATTTGGGATTACCAAGTTCCGTTTCTAAATCATTTAATGAACCATCAAAATCCTTCATTTTTTTCTTCAAACAATCATTTAAAGTTCCCATCCCAGGCATACCAAAACCTGCTGTTGCGCCAGAACCCCATATTACAACAGGAGGATTTTTCAAGAAATCTTGAATTATGGTAAAAACAAGTTCCTTCTGCTTTTCAGTTGCAGATGTTTTTTTCATATTTATCCTTTATTTCTAACTAAAATTTTAACTTTACCTCTTCTCTACAGCTTCTATCTCTTCGGTATCGGTAATGCCGTAGAGTTGATAGACGAGGGTGTTGACTTGGGTTTCAAGGTCAGAGACGCGTTTTTCTACAACAGCGGTCGGCCCTTCGGCAAGCTCAGGGACCTTGTTTACTTGCAAAACTTCACTGGATCCTTCGACTTTCCCTATCGCCTTCGGCTCCAGGGTCCGCTCAGGATGACACGCTGCATTAGATTGCTTCGCTTCGCTCGCAATGACGTGCGAGGCGAGTGCAGCGGAACCGCTTGCGTGTTTCATTGCCGAGCCGATGCGGTCATGCGCTTGCGCAATGACGTTTTTACAAGCATCCTCAAGATTGAAGTGCACAACGTTGATGTCGCAGGAGGCGAGGAAATCGTCGATGGCAGGTTTCGCGATGTCATTGTAGAAGTCGGAGGTCTTGTTCCCGCTCATCTGATTCGCCTTGAATTTTAGGAACTGATCGTATATCGGTTTCGTCTTGTTCCCAAAATAGCGGATAAAGTCCTTAACGTCGAAGAAATACCATTCGTCAAAATTTGTGATGGCGAGCCACTTGATTTCGTGATTGCCCGAATG
>CADCDO010000062.1 GCA_902800345.1 Fibrobacter succinogenes | reverse complement strand
CTCGAATTCTTGAACGAAATCGGTGGCAAGAACGCTTGCGGTCTTTTGGACATCGTCGAAAACCGCCTCGTCGGCCTCAAGAGCCGCGGTGTTTATGAAACTCCGGGTGGCACGCTCCTTTACAAGGCTCACGAATGCTTGCAGCAGCTCGTGCTCGACAAGGAAACTTTGTTCGAAGCCCAGAAAATGTCTATGACCTATGCAAACCTTGTGTACAATGGCCAGTGGTTCACTCCGCTCCGCCAGGCTATGGACGCCTTCTTCAACGAAGTGAACAAGGTTGTCACTGGTGATGTGACCCTCAAACTCTACAAGGGCAACATCATCCCGGCCGGCATCAAGAGCCCCTACAGCCTCTACGACATGGGCCTCGGTGGCTTCACGGACGTTGACATGTACGACCAGAAGGACGCTACTGGCTTCATCCGTTGCTACGGCCTCCCGCTCAAGACGCGCGCCCTCTTGCTCGGCAAGAAGACGAACGTCGACTTCGGTGGCGTTCCGAGCCTCAAGAAGTAATTTGTACTTCTAAAAGTATTGAAAAATCCCGACTCTCCGGAGTCGGGATTTTTTTTGTGAAAAAAGAGTATAACGTGAAAAAAATGCCCTAAAATTTGTAAAAAATGCTACCAAATTCGGGGAAAAAGACAATTTGGTAACATAAATTTCAAACAAATTAATTGAATTAAGCAGATTTTTGCTTCATGGATTCGTAAATGTGTTACCAAATGCGATAAAATGGGTGATTTGGTAGCATAAAAATGATGCGATTGAGAAAATTTTTACGAATAAATTAAAAAATATGCTACCAAATGCGGTCTAAACGCCGATTTGGTAGCACAAATGCCCAAAAATCCCCCCGATTCTTGCAAAACGGCTCACTTATAGGTCCACAAGCGGTCCTGCAACATTCGCCTTGGGGCATACTCGCCCTACGCATTTGTCGTCTAACTAAAATCTATATGCGTACCCGACTCGCCACAGCACTGTCGGTTCGTCGTGTTTCTTGAAGTAGTGGAGCGGGATGGCGAGTTGCGTGAAAAATCCGTAGATGTTCGGCCGGACATCTATGGAAATGTCGAGCGTTTCCTTGTAATTATATGACCGGACGTAACGTCTTTTTCCGGCTCTATTGAGCGCTCTGTGAATTTCGTTTGGAGCCTTGGCAAAAGCGTATCCGCCGCTGATTCCCAAATCGAGCGAAAATGGCAGTTCATGAAAGAACTCCCATGCGAGGTTTCCGCGGTAGCCAACCCAAAATTCGTTGGAGCCCAGATGCCATCCGCCACCTTCGACTCTGAAGAGTATGTTGTCTTTGCTGACCCCCGCATTTATCATGATGGGCGTGGGTTTGCCTGCCGAAACACCTACCTCGAACTGCCAGGGGGAATCGGTTCCCTTGGCGAAGGCGTTTCCTATGCAAAAAAACATGAATATTACTAAAAAAAGGGGCCTAAGTAACATGTTTGTAATAATAGTAATTTACATTAAGATTTTTTTTTAAATTTTTATTATCTTTATGAACATACAAGTTCAATGAGGTCTATGGGATATAAGGACCATAAACAAGGAAGGATTATGAAAAAATCATTATTCGCAATCGGATGCGCGGCTCTCATTTCTGCATCGGCTGCATTTGCCGAAGGTGGCATGTTCGAAGGCTATCTTCCGGAAAACTGGACTGCTGATGTGGTCGCTGCATTCAAGTTCACCCGTATGGATTTCCACAACTGGAAACAGGAAAGCGGTACGTCTTCTTCGACGTGGCTTTTCACGTACGATGCTGATATCAAGGGTCACTGGAGCGTTGTAGACTGGCGTAACAAGGTGAATCTTGCCCTTGGCTACACTTGGACTGACGGCTTTAGCAAGCGCAAGTCCTCGGATAAGATTTTCATTGAAACAATGCTTGATTTCCACGCTTTTGAATTGTTCAAGCCGTATATCGGCGCCCGCTTTGAAACCCAGTTTGCAAAGGGCTACGCTTATAGCGAAGATGCCGACGGAAACGAAATCAAGGATGACATCTCCTGCTTTATGGATCCGGCCTATGTCACGCAGATGGCTGGTATCGGTTATTTCCCGAACGACAATTTCTCCACGCGTCTCGGTTTTGCAAACCGCATGACGATTTCGCATGGTTACGGCTTTGCCGACGATCCGGATACGGACAAGTTTGAAAAGTTCAAGGACGAACCGGGTCTCGAAAGCATTACCGAATTCAAGTATGCGTTCTCTGACTTGGTGAGCTTCAAGAGCCGTCTGTGGGCGTTTATCAACTTCAAGGGCGTCGATGAAATTGACGGCAAGTGGGAAAACCTCCTTGCGATTACGTTCTCCCCGCTGTTTGAACTCCAGGTCGGCTACGACATCGCCTATGACAAGGACTTGGATGAAGATTCCCAGCACAAGACGACGGTCCTCGTCGGTATGACTTGGCGCTGGTTCTAATCTAGTAGAACCAAATCCAAATTATTTAAGGGAACCGCTTCGGCGGTTCTTTTTCTATCTTTGCACGTGTAAAATTAAAGAGGTTCCTATGGCTATTACTGTTGTGGATTACAATGCGGGCAACTTGACTTCGGTGATGAATGCGCTCAAGTACATTGGTGCTGATGCCAAGGTGAGTCGCGATCCTGATGAAATCGCAAAGGCTACGCGTTTGATTTTCCCGGGAGTGGGCGCAGCGGCTTCTGCCATGGAAACCTTGACAAAGACCGGCATCGGCGAGGCCATCAAGGCTGTGGTGAGGTCTGGGAACCCGGTGCTCGGCATCTGCATCGGTTGCCAGATTATTCTTGAAGAGAGCGAAGAAGATGGCGGCGTCAAAACGCTAGGCCTTATTCCGGGGCGCGCCGTGCGTTTCAAGGATGAACCGGGCCTCAAGATTCCTCACATGGGCTGGAACCAGGTAAACTTTGTTCGTGAACACCCGATTATGAAGGGCATTCGCAGCGGCTGTGACTTTTACTACGTGCATTCCTACTACCCGCAAGTGCCTGCCGAATATTCATTTGCCGAAACGACCTACGGCACGCAGACCTTTACCGGACTCGTCGGTAAGGACAACTTAATTGCAAGCCAGTTTCATCAGGAAAAGAGTGGCGAAGTCGGGCTCGCCATGCTCAAGAACTTCTGCGACTGGAATGTTTAATGAGCTGGTAGTGCCTAGCGAAATTCGGAATTGTATTTCTATATAATTCCGGACTCCGCATTCCTAATAATCCACGAATCCGAACTCCGACAACTCTGGTTTCTGTCGGTCTGCCTGTCGGTAGGCAGGTCGCGTGCGCTCCCTCGAGAACGACGGGAGTCAGGATGCGTTCCCCTCTTAATTTCTCGCCGCAAATTCCTAAAAAACGTCTGACACCTTCTTTAAATTCTGTGTTCTATATACGTGTATTAAATGTATCATGAAAACATGTTTTTTAGAAAAGTGCGTGTAAATTTGAAATTTTTTATAAAAAATGAATAAAAAGTATCATGAACTATTGCTTTTCAAAAAAAATGAAGTATATTTGTCTATGCAAGATCCGATGAGGATGGCAAATAATAAAAGTTCCCGTTGTGTGGGAGGAGGAATAGTAGAATGTTTCACAAGAGCCTTGGTTTGGCAACGGGAACCATGTTGTTCGGGCTTGTCGCTTGTTCGGATGTGTTTCACATCTCGGAGATTACGGATGAGGGTAGTGTTGTGTTGGGGGAGGAGAATTCCTCATCCGTAATTTCTCCGGGCATTTTTTCCAGTTCGTCCAGTGCAGTCGATGCGTGTGCGTTTGAATTGGTCGATAATCTTTGGTATGGCCCTTCGGGCGAAATTCAGGTCCAGACAGGTTTGGGTAACGATACGGAGACTTTTGGCTATTGGTTTGGACTCATTGATGATGATTACCGTTGGACGAATTCGGTGATTCATTGGCCTGTGCCGCTAGGGAACGAATATGCGGATGGTGCCGTGGATCCTGTTGTTGAGCATTGCGGCGGCATTTGCGCTGTTCTGGATTTTGAAAAAAGCGATTTCGTCGGTGTCGGCTTCAGCATTGTTGGTGAAAAAAGTTCGACGAATTCCGAATTCGCGTTTGGCGATGCAACGAGCTGGGGCGGCGTGTGCGTGACGTACGCTTCGGAATCGGATGTCGATGTTGTCATGGGCGAAAATCGTAGCTTGTATGATTTTTACCATGTGTCCGATTTTGCCAAGGTTACGTTCCCGCGCAGCCTCGATGTCACGACAAAGTGTGCACGATGGAGCGAATTTGTTGACCAGAAGGGCTATCGCGGAAATCCGAAACGTATTTCGACGCTTTTAATCGGTTCCCGTGGCGAGCGTGGCGTGCGCAGCGGGATTAACGTTAAGGGTGTCGGCCGATATCGGCAGCTTTCCAATCCGGAATGCTCGGAGCCGGATAATTATCTCATGGACATCGAGTCCTATAAGGCGGCCATTCTTGCAAGCTCCAGTTCCAAGGCCCTTTCGGGCTCCAGCCGTATTGAATCGAGCGGCGCTTCCGCAATGCACGGCAACTTCATGATCAATGACGTTTGTTCGTTCCGCTCTGTCGATAACTTGTGGTATGGCCCCGAAGGCTCGGTGCAAGTCGAAACGGGTTTGGGCAATGATACGGAAACGTATGGTTATTGGTTCAGTATCGAAGATACGGACGATTCGGAACAATCACGCGTTGTCTGGCCTGTGCGAAAGGGCAATGTGTATTCCGATGATGCTCTGGATGCAATTCACGAATTTTGTGCCGGAATCTGTGCGGAGCTGGATTTCGAAAGCGGCGGTTTTGCGGGTGTCGGGTTCAACATTGTCGGGGAGGCGTTCCCATATACGAGTTCTTTAGCGACGGGCGACGCCTCGGCGTGGGGCGGCTTGTGCGTGACTTACGCCTCGGAATCGGAAATGGATGTCGTGATGAGCAATGCGCAGGTCATTTATCCGAATCGAGTTCCCTATATGCCGAAGGCCACTTTGCCACGCAGCGTCGATCTTACGACAAAGTGTGTCGAATGGGATCGGTTTGTTTCGACGACGGGATATGCCGGCGATCCGACCAGTTTCGCGTCGCTCCTGTTCGTCACTTACGGCGAAGCCGGTGCGCAGAGCCGGTTCAATATAGTGGGTTTAGGTCGTTATCAGCAACTTTCCGATCCGGAATGTTCGGTCCAGGAGAATTTTGTGTCCGAAAACTAGTTAGGAGGAATGAATGGGCGTTGTTCTCCGCCTGTTCGACAAGGTACGGTCGAAACAAATTTCTTCCGTGCCTTGTTTCTTGTAATGGAAGTATCATGAAAAGGGAGATTTTTTAAGGAAATATTAAAAATTAACTATTTTTACAAAAAAAACTATAGAAGTATCATAAAGAATTTTTACATAAAAGAAACAATTATATATTTAGAATTATGAAGCCGGTTACGGAATATCAGGATTATCGCGTTTATATGCAGGACTACTATAACGAACGGAAGAGAGTTTCGTCGTTTTCGTGGCGTGAATTTACGCGGGCTTCAGGCTTTACGTCTCCGACATATCTTAAGTTGGTTTGCGAGGGCAAGACACGCCTTTCGCCCCTAGGTGCCGATAAGGTTGGCTCGGCGATGCATTTGGCGGGCTTTGAACTGGAATACTTCAAGGCGATGGTGACTTATTGCCATGCCAAGAATGACCAGGAACGCAAAAATGCATATGAGTCCATGCTGGAACTGGCGCATAACAACAAGATAAAGGTCCTTGACGGGGAGGCTTTCAAGTATTTCGAATCCTGGGTTCATCCCGTTGTGAGAGAACTTGCTCCCGTGATGCCGGGGGCGACTCCAAGTGAAATCGCAAAACGTTGTTGCAATGAAGTCTCGGCAGGTGACGTGCGCGAATCTCTTGATTTTATGGTCCGGTCAGGACTGTTGAAGAGAAAGGGCAGCATGTACGAACAGACGGACAAACACCTGAAGGGCGCTTCTGACATTATGCCGGTGGTGCTGCGTTCCATGCACCGAGAAATGGCTTCTTTCGCTGAAGATGCCATAGACCGTTATGCTCCGTCGGAGAGAAACTTTACGGGCCTTACCATGGGTATCTCTGCCGAAGATTATGGACGAATTGTGCAGGAACTGAACGATTGCCGAAAGAAGATTACGCAGATTGCCTTGAATAGCCGCGGCACCGAACGGGTTTACCGGTTGAATTTTCAATTGTTTCCATTGACGTGGAGAGAGGATGAGGTTAATGATAAAGAAAATTCTTAGTGTTACGTCGTGTACTTTGTTGCTCTGTATTATCGCATGTTCGGAAAATACAGCAGGAGTCACCGAAGAGGAAAATCCGGGAATTGCATTTGCAGTAAAGGAACCTGCTAGTTATGACTTGTGGTCTTTCGATAGTGGCGTGACGAATAGCAAGAACACGGGCTACTGGTTCGGCTTGGACGATTCTGATGAAGAGTCCGCGGCGACCATAACATTCCCTGTATCGATTGGCGACAGTACGATGAAAGACGTTATCGATGCTTGTGGTGGTCTTTGCGGAACTGTTGAATTTATGGAATCCTCGAAACCTCAGCTGAGTGCCGGCATCGGATTCTCTCTTGGCAAGGACAATTCAACGGTGGATGCTTCCTCTTGGAAGGGCTTGTGCGTGACTTATGAGTCCGATCTCGACATGCATTTGACCTTCAGCTCCGGTAAGGATGCTGCTTCTGTCGATGGTGATATGCCGTTTGTGGAATTCCCCAAAGAAATAAAGGTTGCTACACGTTGTGCCAAATGGGAAGACTTTAAACAAGCTCGTTTGAATAATGTTTCTGGCGAAGAAGCCGCGAAAAAACTTGGCGCGTTGCTTTTTGAATTCTTGGGCAAGTCGAAACAGAAAGGTTCGTTCAACATCAAGGGTCTCGGCTCGTATAAAAATGTTCAGTCGCAACAGAATGGGGAACCGAAAAAGCCTAAATCCAGTTCGTCTGTTTCGAGTTCGTCCGTTTCGAGCTCATCAATTTCGAGTTCATCGGTTTCCAGTTCGTCTATTGTCATAAATAAATGCGCTGATTTATGGGATGGAACGTCCGGCGACATTCGGATTGAGACTAAAATGAATAACAATACGGAAACGGCAGGCTATTGGTTGACTTTGGAAGACTCGGAAAATACAAAGTTGATTTGGCCGGTTGCCCTGGGAAATGATTATTCGGTAGACGCCATGGACCCTGTGATTGAACACTGTGGCGGCGTTTGTGGCGTTGCGGAATTTGATTCCAGCGGCTATGCGGGTGTTGGTTTTAATATTGTGGGGCAAACATCTGATGCGGATCCTTCTCCGATGGCGGGTGATATTACGGAATGGGGTGGATTGTGCGTGACGTATTCCTCGCAATTGGATATGGATATCGTGATGAACGACAATATGTCTTTAGATATACTCGATCTGCCCAAGGTTGTTCTGCCCAAGAGCAGTGATGATACGACAAAGTGTGTGTCATGGGACGAATTTGTCGCTTCGAGCGGAACTCCTGGCGATCCGTCTAAAGTTTTATCGATTATTTTTGTTTTCAATGGAAAAGGCGGATCGTATAGCCAGTTCAATATCCGGAAACTCGGCCGTCTGCGTTCTGACGAATGTCCGATGGGACAAAATTCTAGTCCGAAAGTGGTTTCTAGCTCCAGCGCGAAGGTTAGCAGTAGCTCTGGAGGCGTGACTGGAAGCTTTGTCATGAATGGAAATTCTTCGTTTGATGATGTTTGTTCGTTCGAAACTACCGATGATATGTGGTATGGACCTGATGGTGCTGAAATGGTAGAAACTCGTCTTGCCAATGACACGGAAACGGCTGGCTATTGGTTTTCTATCGATGGACAAGATTCGGCAGGTAATCCCGGTGCTGTATTTGAATGGCCTGTACCGAGAGGAAACGAGTTTTCCGAATTATCCTTTTATCCGATTATAGAATATTGCGCAGGCCTTTGTGGGCAAATGTATTTTAAAGCCAATGCTTTTGCGGGTGTCGGCTTTAATGTTGTTGGTGAAACATCTATTGAGAATAAAGCTCCTGTGGCAGGTGATGTTTCGCGCTGGGCCGGCTTGTGCGTGACGTACGCTGCCGATGTGGACATGGATGTCGTGATGATTGACTCCGCAGAAAATTTAAGTATAGACCAGATCCCGTCTCAGCCGAAAGTAACGCTTTCGAAGAGTATTGATGTCACGACGAAGTGCATGGAGTGGCACGAATTTGTTTCTACAACGGGAAAATCCGAAGTGTCGTCACATTTGACGTCCCTGTTGTTTATGTTCCATGGCGAAAACGCAAAATATTATCGGTTTAACATAATGGGTGTGGGCCAGTTCCGTCGCCTCTCCAATCCGGAATGTACTGCCAAGGAGCATTTCGTATCAGGCGAATAGTTTATTTTTAAAAATTTTATCCGACATGATGTGATCCCTATTGGGAAAAATAATTTATATTATTTAGTAATTCATGGGGGTGGATAAAATGACTCGAAAATTTCTTGAAGTCGCGGCTTCGGCCTTATTGCTGTGCGTTGCCGCCTGTTCCGACGATAATCCATCGGATGCGCTTCCCGTATCGCCGGAGTCCGGTGAGAGACTCGAAAGCTCTTCGTCTCTTGAGGAGACGGTGTTGGGCGGTAACAGTGACGGTGCGGAAAATGTCTCTAGCAGCATCGCTGTTGGCATGTCGTCGAGCAGTGTCGGGGTGGCTGGAGTTTCATCGAGCAGCAAAGCAGAAAAACCTAAGAAGAATACAGCTGCCTGCTTGTGGCGGGGCGTTGATAAAAAGACATATGTGAATACGGAATTTGTTGATGTGGATATTGGTAATTACGCCGGACTTTGGTATAATTTTGGCGATGATCCTGATGGCGGAATGTCAAAAGTTGTTTTCCCCGAAGTTTGCGTGTATGAAGCTCCCGAGTATGAATGCATGGAAAACTTGCTTGAATATTATGGGGGATATAGTGGTACGATTGTCTTGAAAAAAGGCATCTTGAATGAAGCGCTTGCGGGAGTTGGATTTGATGTCGCCGGGGTTGAAAATCCTGAAGAAAATTATACGAAACATATCCAACGGTATGGCGATATCAGTGGCTGGGGCGGTGTTTGCGTGACGTATGCTGCCGACAGGGAGATGTTCTTGCAGCTTGGTGCGGATTCCGTTACTTTCTATGAAACCAAGCTCGACAAGTCTGCTGAATTTGTAGAAAAGTGTGTTCCTTGGAGCGAATTTGTCGGTGCGACATCAACAGCGACATCGACGGCGGCCGAGGCGGCTAAGCATGCCCATTCCGTTAGAATAGTGATGAAAAGCTCCGAGGATACGAGAGGACATTTCAATATCGCTGCAATTGGTAAATTTGATGCGACGGGGGCGTGCGAAGTAGATGGTTTCGCGGATGTCGTTACTAAATCATCCAATGGAGCTGAGGTCGGGACGATTATATTGCGAAGCTCAAACAGCTCTGGCGAGGGTGAGAGCGGTTCGTCTTTCATGCCTTCTAGCAGTGGCGATTGCATATCTCCAGAGTCTGTTAGCAATCTGTGGTATGGCCCGAAGGCTATCGATATTTATGATTATCATGTAGAGACAGGACTTGACAATGGAACTGGAACATCTGGATATTGGTTCAGTTTCGATGGTGAAAATGGCAAAGCGAATGTAGAATGGCCTTTGCAACAATGGCAATATGATTATGAGGACGGCCTTTACCGGGTTGTAGAAGAATGCAAGGGTATTTGCGGGACGTTCAAGTTTATAGATGAGAGTGTGACGGGTATCGGTTTTAATGTTGCCGGGGTTGTTTTTCATGGCAATGATGAAGTCCCGGACATTGCCGATATTTCTGCTTGGGGCGGTTTGTGCGTGACCTATGCCGCGGAAACAAATATGGATGTGGTATTGTCCAACGATACGACATATACTTATGTCGAGAAAATGGCGTTATTGCCCAAGGTTTCGTTGCCCAAGAGTACCGAAGTCAAGACAGTTTGCTCGAAGTGGAGCGATTTCGTCACCTACGCAGAAACCCCTAGCGACCCGGCTCATGTCGCATCGATTTTGTTTGCAGCCTACGGAGATGCGGGCTCTGCGAGCAAGTTCAATGTTGTCGGTGTCGGTAAGTATGCTGATGCCCAAAACGTTTGCAAACAAGGTGCAGAACCGTTTGTCGCCGGCACGAAATAGATGATATTTTGTCATTGCATCTTGTCATTCCGGCCTTGAGCCGGAATCTTGGATGTAAAAGATGGCGGATCGGGTCCGCCATGACGTTGTCTTGTCCGACCATTCGCATATCGTCATCCTGAGCGAAGCGAAGGATCCATTATTTCTCGAATAACACTTACGGCAATTCGCCGCCAATCAATTCCATCTGCTTCTTGTAGATGTCCTTGCAGGCGTTTTCGCCGAGGTCGAGGAGCGTGTTGAGCATGGCGCGGTCGAAACTCGCATGCTCGCCGGTGCCTTGCACTTCGATGAAATTCTTCGCGTCTTGCATGACGACGTTCATATCGACGTCGGCGGCGGAATCTTCCACGTAGCAGAGGTCGCAAAGCGGGTTGCCCGAGACGACACCCACGGAAATTGCGGTGATGCCATGCTTTAGAATCTGCTGCGTGATGCCGAGGCGTTCCTTGATTTTTTTCACGGCAATGGCGAGGGCGACAAAGCCGCCGATGATGCTTGCCGTTCGCGTGCCGCCATCGGCTTCGATGACGTCACAATCGACGACGATGGCGTTCTCGCCGAGTGCGGCGAGATCTGCGGCCCCGCGCAAAGAACGCCCGACCAAACGCTGGATTTCTTGCGTGCGACCGCTCGCGCCTTTGCGCTCGCGTTCTACGCGCTTGCCCGTGCTCTGCGGGAGCAAACTGTATTCGGCCGTGATCCAGCCCGTGCCGCGACCGGCAAGCCAGTCCGGAACTTTCGGGAGGAGCGTTGCGTTGCAGATGACGCGGGTGCGTCCCATTTCGATGAGAACGGAACCGTCGGCGCTAGAGATAAAGCCGGTGGTCATCTTGAGATTGCGATATTCTTCAGGTTTTCTGTCTGTACGTGTGTAGGTCATGGTAATAAAATAGTGGTTAGTAAACAGTGGTTAGTGGTTGGTGAGCCTGTCGAACCATGGGCTCGGTCACGAAGTTCCCTTTGAGGTTAAAGTTTGGCGGCTATGCCGCGAGTTGAATAAAAAGTAGTAAAGGATTTTGGGGGTAGGTTGCTTTGCTTTTGTATGAATTGTCATCCTGACGACTGTAAGGAGGAAGGATCTAGTTCAATTTTAAGAGAATTGTTTCTGGATTCTTCACCCTAAAGTGTTCAGAATGACGATTTGCAAAGGGGTAAGGGCTACTTTCTTCGCGGCTTCGCCCTCTCCCTTTCGTCTAATACGACAGTTTTTCCGTTTTTCCTTCGCGGAAGCTTCCGAGGCGGTAGATAAAGTCTGTATATTGTTGCAGTTCCTTGAGCGCCTCGATCACGTTCGGGTCTTTCGGGTTTCCTTCGAACGAAAGGTGGAAAATGTATTCCCACGGACGGTCGGGATGCGGGCGGCTCTCGATGCGTGTGAGGTTCAGTTTACGCTTGGCGAAACATCCGAGCGCTTCGTACAAAGCTCCAGACTTGCTGGAATCACTCAGCATCAACAAAAGTGTCGTCTTGATGGGCGGATTCTGTGCATCGCTTGCCGAAAAGTCCGGCAGTTCGTACGCCGTTTTCTGGATGGCGTAAAAACGGGTGAAGTTTACGCCCGGCAAATTTTCGAGTCCTTGCTTCAGAATTTCAAGACCGTAGAACTTCGCGGCGTAAGCGCTTGCGATGGCGCCCACATGTTTGTCGCCGCGCTTGGCAATTTCTTCGGCGCTTCCGGCGGTGTCGTAGAACGCCGTGCTCTTGATGTTCGGATGTTGTCCGAAAAAGCGGCTGCACTGCGCAAGTCCTTGCGGGTGGCTCAGCACTTCGCGGAGGTCCTCGAGCTTGGTGCCCGGCAAAGCGCAAAGCGTATGCTCGATTTGCAGTTTGACTTCGGCGACAATCGGGTGACGCCACTTGTAGAGCAAGTCGTAGTTGTCGTAAATGGAACCCGCCGTAGAGTTTTCGATGGGGATGGCGCCCCCGTCAACAATCCCTGTCTCGATGCCTTGGAAAATTTGTTCGAACGTGTCCATGGGCACGACTTCGATATCGTTTCCAAAGAGGTGGTATGCCGCGCTTTCGCTATAGGCCCCACGACGGCCCTGAAATGCAATCTTTTTCATGAGAAGAAAGATAGTAAACAGTGATTAGTGGTTAGTGATTGGTGGTTAGGATTGCAAATTAAAAGTGGCTAGTGGTTGGTGGTTAGTGGTTAGGATTGCGACAAGAACGTTTCTTTTTGCATTCCTGTTTACTGCATACTGTTTACTAACCACTAAATTTATTCCTGTTTACTACCCACTGCATACTAACCCCTAACCCCTACTTAAACCGTCTTGCGCCTTTGTATTTCGATGCCCAGTATTTGTCGTCCATAGGGGTGATGATTACGCCACTGCTTGTGCTGGCATGGATGAACCGGTTCCCTTTCAAATAAATTCCGACGTGACTGATTTTCCAGAAGTTACCGAAAAAGACGAGATCTCCTTCCTGAAGCTTTGAGCGCCTGATGGAATAGCCACGTCCGTCGTCAAACATGTGTTGGGAACTGTGGTCTAATGAAATGCCGTAAAAGCCTTTATAGACTTGCATCACGTAACCGGAACAGTCCGTTTTCTTTTTGCTGGCTGCTCCATACACATACTTGGCCCCGAGCCATTCCTTGGCATATTTTTCAAGATTTGTCGGCCTTGCGGTTGTTTTCTTTTTGGTTGAGGTATCTTTCTTTTCGGCTTTCTTCGCGGAGTTTTTTATGGCCGTGCTGTCTGCTTTTTTTACCGTTACGCTATCTTGCTTTTGATTTTGTCCGTCAGAAATTTTTTGCTTGTTTACGGTCGAGTCGGTCGATGCTACAGCTGTTTGTGAATCTGAAGTATGCGATGTTGAATCTTGTATGCTTGTTTTGGGGGCGTTGGTTTCGGTAATAGAGTCCTGGCCCGTTGCTTTTGAAGCCGCGGCAAGTTTTTCTTCTAGTACCAATTCTTCTTGAGGGTTAATGGTTGTGCTGTCGACTTGCACCGGAGCTTTTTTCGCAACCCTGTATCGTTTGTAAGAACCGCTTTTTCGATCGTAGCCGGGGCGTACAGGAAAAGCGCAGTCGGCGAGCAATACCAAACTGCATACAAGTAAAATTCCAGTAATGAGGCGACTTTTGAAAGCCATCAAATAAAATTTAAATAATTACGGCTTTCAAGAAAAGTTTTTTTTGACGCTTACTCAACAAAACCGTGCGGGCAAAAGCCGAGTTCCTTGATCATCTTGAAATCGCTTTCGCTCTGCATGCTTGTGGTGGTGAGCATGTCGTCCGTGATGGTGGCGTTTGCGCCGCTCTTGAACGCCTTCACGCCGTTATCGCCAAGGACCTTGCGACCGCCGGCGAGGCGCAAATACGCGTGCGGATTGATAAAGCGGTAAATCGCCACGATGCGGCAGAATTCGTCGTTCGTGAGCGGAGTCAAGTTTTCGAACGGCGTGCCCGGAATTGCGCTCAACACGTTCATCGGCGTAGATTTTACGCCAAGCTTGCGCAAATCCAAGCACATGTCGATGCGGTCTTCCATCGTTTCGCCGAGTCCCATGATGCCGCCGCTGCAAATTTCAAGTCCTGCTGCAAGTGCGTTTTCGAGAGCGCCAATCTTGTCGTCATACGTGTGCGTGGTGCATACATCGGCGAAGTGGCGGCGGTACGTTTCGAGATTGTTGTGGAAACGCGTGAGGCCCGCTTCCTTCAGCTTGTCGAACTGTTCGCGTTTCAAAAGCCCTGCCGAAAGGCAGA
Source organism: Fibrobacter succinogenes (assembly GCA_902800345.1). Lineage (GTDB taxonomy): Bacteria > Fibrobacterota > Fibrobacteria > Fibrobacterales > Fibrobacteraceae > Fibrobacter > Fibrobacter succinogenes_H. The sequence goes on along the minus strand of CADCDO010000062.1, from coordinate 3,057 downwards.
CGGAAAGCTTTGTTTCTTTCTTGATGTGGCGAATCGTACTGCAAATTTGTTCGACATCAGCGTTGCTCAGCGTGCGGCCCGAGGTGACAATCGAATAGCGGGGGATGCCTGCAGCTTCTTTCTGCTTTGCGTCTGCGACAATTTCTTCTTCAGGCATGAGTTTGTATTCGGGGGCACCGGTGTGGTAGTAGCTGCTCTGGGCGCAGTACTTGCAGTTCTCGGAGCAGCGGCCGCTGCGGGCGTTCACGATTGCGCAAAAGTCAAAGTCGTTGCCGAAGAATTTTTTACGAATCTCGTCAGCGGCATTGCAGAGTTCCTGCAGATCTTCGTTCAAAAGTTGGATTGCCTCGTCGCGGTTGATTTCGTAACCGCTTAAAATTTTTTCTTTAAGGTCTTGAACAAAGGACATGTGATGCACCTCATTGCAAAATTTTACGCAAATATAGAAAAAGATATGTTATATTTTCGTTATTGTTTTATAAACAAAAAAGGTGCGGTATGCTCAAGAAAGTTCTTCTGTTGTCGTCTGCGACAGCGTTTATGTTTTTAGGTTGCGGCTCTGAAAGTACGACGTCGCCTCGACTTGATAACCAGTCCAACACAAATCTATCTCAATCAGATTCGTTGAAAATTAACGCTAACGACAATAAAGATAGCACGGAAAATTTGGTGAACGCTCTTGAGGCGGGCAAGGTGGGCTGCTCGTATGAAGTCCTTTCTGACACGTCCGTTGTCGAACTCATCAAGGAACTTGACGTAACGACGAAGGTGACTATCACGATAAAGGGCGCTGTGCAAGAAATAGAATACTACAGTACCTATGCGAATTCGGTTGCGACAGACTACATTCAATCATTATGTGAAGAGAATAAGGAAGACGCGGCTGCCGAACATAGAAATGCGACTGTGACGTGTGGCCACCGTACAATGACGATTAAGGAAACTGTACCGTCGGTCTCGCTTGATGTTCTTGTGCAATCAGCAAAGAATACTTGCGAAGAATTTAACGCTAGTCATACTGATATAGAGACCGTGCCGAAAAGGGCGATTTGCGGAATGCGGTCAACTGAAACATCGATAGCGATGAGTATCATGGTGCCTGATTCGATGAGCATGGTTTATGAGGTAGAGTACAAAGATAATGTTCTTTCTTCGACTTCCAAATTTATTTTTGATTTGAATGTTTCGAAAAAAGTTATTCAAGGTTATTGTGATGAAGCCAAAGCGAATTCAATAGAATATTCAACTAATGGCGAAACTCGTCAAACAACTTGTGATAGCAATCGGGTGGTGACAATAACCACTCAAGATTATTCAAAAAATCCTCTTTCAACAAATCCTATTGAAGAGTTGCTTCCACAGATAGAGTCTTTCTGTGACCAAATTGAGACTACTGGTAAGTATCCAAACTAATTGATGCTTGTTTTATATAAATGAAAAGCCCGGCGGTGAGGACGGGCGAATTTAACTCAAATCCTTTTTTCCTAGAAGCGATCTAGACAAAGTTCTAGAACGCATTTTGCTTAAGAAACAAGTGAGACGAAGCGTCGCTCGCCCGAAGCGTACGAAAATAGCCATCCATAAGGATGGCTGTAAATTAAGAAATTCTAATAAGGAAATTCCGTTTTTCTAAGAAGCGATCTAGACAAAGTTCTAAAATGCATTTTGCTTAAGAAATGAGTAGGGCAAGGCGAGAGCCCCCGAAGTGTACGAAAATAGCCATCCATAAGGATGGCTATAAATTAAGAAATTCTAATAAGGAAATTCCGTTTTTTCTGAGAAGCGATCTAGACAAAAAATCTAGAACGCATTTTGCTTAAGAAACGAGTAGGGCAAGGCGAGAGCCCCCGAAGTGTACTAAGTCGTACATGAGGGGGCGAACAACGCAGCAATACGAAGTTTATTAAGCAAAAGGCTCCATTACCTGCCAGAGCACAGCCTTATGCGCATGCAATCTATTTTCTGCTTCTTCGTAGCTCATGTTCACGTCGAGGTTGTCCATCACGGAGTCCGTGATTTCTTCGCCGCGGTGAGCCGGCAAGCAGTGGCTGACCTTCACGTGTGCCGGAGCGAACTTCAAGAGTTCGTCGTTAATCTGGAACGGGAGGAAATGGCTCTGCTTTTCGGCCTTTTCGCCTTCCTGACCCATGGAAACCCAGACGTCGCTGTAGAGAATGTCGGCGTCCTTGACGGCTTCCTTCGGATCGTTGAAAACGCGGTACTGGCAGCCGTGCTTCTTGAGGCCGGCAGCGGCTTCTTCGACGAACTTGGCGGGCTGTTCAAAGCCCTTCGGGCAGGCGAGCGTGAAGTTCATGCCGACTTTGGAGCAGAGTGCAAGGAATGAGTTCGCGACGTTGTTGCCGTCACCGATGAAGGCGACGGTTTTGGGCTTGCTGCCGTTCTTGAATCCGCCGAGGTTTTCGTTGATCATCTGGGCGAATGCGATAGCCTGGCACGGGTGGCAATCGTCGGTCAAAGCGTTCACGACCGGAATGGTGCCGTATTCGGCAAGCTCTTCGACGAGTTGCTGCTTGAAGCAACGGACCACGATGGCGTTCACCCAGCGGCTGAGGCAGCGGGCGACATCCTTGACGCTTTCGCGTTTGCCAAGACCGATAGAATCCGGGGCGAGGAGCACGGCGTGACCGCCGAGCTGGTTCATGCCCACCTGGAAAGTCGTAATAGTTCGCAGCGACGGTTTTTCGAAGAACATGGCGATGTTCTGGCCGTGGAGACGGTCAGAAACCTTGCCGGCGTGAACTTCGGCTTTGAGACGCGAGGCAATCTCGATGGTTTCGAGAACTTTTTCTTCGCTCCAGTCGGTCAAGCGGAGGAAGTGTTTGTTGCGATCTATCATTTCTATTCCTTTGGGCGAAACCCTATTTATCGTATGATTTTTTTAATCAATAGATGTCGTTTTTGACGCTAAAAAGGTGCACATTCCTAAATGAAAAACGAAAAAACGGAGCTTTTACACTCCGTCTTTTACAGGAAATCACAAGAAAATGCTAACGGATATTAGCGAAGTTTCTTTTTGTGACGGTCACGACGACGGCG
>CADCDO010000061.1 GCA_902800345.1 Fibrobacter succinogenes | reverse complement strand
AGCCCATAGGCTGTATTATAGTTCCTGAAGATTCTGTAATCTACTTCCGCAGAAGTCCAAAAACTGCTATATCTGGATAGCATTTGGACCTTGTATGCATCATTTTCGTTGCTTGCCAAAAACCAATAATGTTTCAACCAATTTTGATTTCCTATAGATTCATTGGCGTAATTGACAACGTTGTTCATGTCAGGTTCATTCGGGATATGCCAGTTATCGGGGCAGATGCCTCGAACGCCTTTATAAGGCTGTTCACTGCATAAATTTTCTATGCCGCATTTTCTATGCCGCAGTCTTTTCCATCCTTGCTAAAAATTGCAGCGCTGTCCATGGCGGCAGACCATAAATAGAGCCTACCGTATTTTGCACAACTGTCAGGACTGTTGTTGTAGCATTCGCTGGAAGAATCCTTTGTCGATGTAGGTTGTAAGTAGGCGTAGTTCAGGTTTTCCGCCATCCATGTCTGTTCGCCTATTTTTATGGTTTTGTAGGTTTGTCCGTCGCGTTCGTCAGTCAGTTCCCCGTATGAGTATGGTTCCCAGCTTGAGGAACTGGATTCGACGCTGCTTGAAACAACGATGCTCGATGAAGATTCAATATCGTTGATCGAAGATGAATATTGTGTCGAAAAAGAACTGGATAAAGAAATGTCGTTTGACGAAGTCTCGATGGGGAAAACAGCCGGATTCTCCTCGCCGCAGGAGGCTAGGAGGAATGGAGGCTAGGAGGAATGCTGAAATTCCTATAAAAGAGCAGATTCCTTTTTTTTGCATGATGGCCTCCCGATATCCTAAATATATACTGATTTATGGCGTAGTGGTTGCAGGAGTATTGTACAACTGTATCGACAGCAACTTTATTCCTCCAAACGGGATGTTGTTCACATTTTTCTATAAACAACTTCACTGGATTCCCCAAAGGGCGGAGCCCGAGCCCATACCTCATACCCCATACCTTCACTGGATCCTATCGGTCGCGAAGCTCCCTCCAGGATGACGACGTGCGATACGCCGTTCAGGATGACAGTGCTAAATCTCTCTCGTCTGTAGCCCTCTTTGACCACTTGTGCTTTGGCACTTATGTGGTCATGATTCGCGTATGGGGAGAAGGGTGTTCTCTCGTCTTTCGTCTGTCTACTAACCACTAACCACCGCCTACTTCATCCTTTTTACGGTCTCTGAGAACGGCGGGGGAACGTAAAATTGCGTTATATTTCTTAAAATATGCGCGAAGGGCTTGGCTTTATTTATACTATGGTCAGGAGGAATCATAATTTTCTAATTTTAACGCATTATGAGTTTCAAAACTAGAATTGTTTGCATTGGTGCTGGCTACGTCGGTGGCCCCACCATGACTGTTATCGCCGACAAATGTCCCGATGTAAAAGTAACCGTTGTTGATATCAACCAATCCCGAATTGACGCCTGGAATAGCGATAACCTCCCGATTTTTGAACCCGGCCTGGACGATGTCGTGAAGCGTGCCCGTGGCCGCAACCTGTTCTTTAGCACTGATATTCCTTCGGCCATCAAGGATGCCGATATTATTTTCGTTTCTGTAAACACCCCGACGAAGACGTTTGGCCATGGCGCAGGAAAGGCTTCTGACTTGCAGTATTGGGAGAAAACGGCTCGCAGCATTTTGGAAATCGCTGACGAAGGAAAGATTATTGTCGAAAAATCGACGCTCCCGGTCCGCACCGCTGCCGCTATGGAACGCATCTTGAATTCAAACGACAAGGGGCTCCATTTTGAGGTGCTCTCGAATCCGGAGTTCTTGGCCGAAGGTACGGCCATCAACGATTTGTTTGATCCGGACCGCGTGTTGATTGGTAGCCACCAGACGGAATCGGGGCTTGCCGCTTGCCAGAAACTTGTCGATGTTTATGCGCACTGGGTTCCGCGCGATCGCATTTTGACGACGAACCTTTGGAGTTCCGAACTTACGAAGCTTACGGCGAATGCGTTCCTTGCGCAGCGTATCAGTTCCATCAACTCCATTAGCGCTCTCTGCGAACGTACCGGTGCCGATGTCGATGAAGTCGCCTACGTGATGGGCAAGGACAAGCGAATTGGTCCCAAGTTCCTCAAGGCGTCCATCGGTTTTGGTGGCAGTTGCTTCAAGAAGGATATTCTGAACCTCGTCTATCTTTGCGGTTATTACGGACTGCCGGAGGTCGCCGCTTACTGGGAAAGTGTCGTGAAAATCAACGAGTGGCAGACGCACCGCGTTGTCGATCGCATGCTTGAAACGATGTTCAATACTATTGCGGGTAAGAAGATTGCTGTGCTTGGCTTTGCGTTCAAGGCGAACACCGGCGATACCCGTGAAAGTCCGGCGAATCTCGTCGTGCGCGACTTGCTTGCAGAACATGCGGAGCCTGTCGTTACGGACCCGAAGGCTATCCCCGATGCAAAGCGTGATTTGAAGGATGTTCTTGATAGGGTCCAGTTCGAAGAGGACCCCTACAAGGCGTGCGAAGGCGCCCATGCCGTTGTCGTTTGCACGGAATGGAAATGCTTTGCCGAGCTGGACTGGAAACGCATTTATAGTTCGATGGCGAAACCGGCCTTTGTATTTGATGGCCGCAATATTCTGGATGCGGACACCCTTAGGAAGATTGGCTTTGAAGTGACCAGTATCGGCAAGGGTAAGGCGGAGTAGTTTTAAGAGAGTTTGTGTTATGGCATCTATTAGCGTCTTTGGGTTGGGGTATGTGGGGTGTGTTGGAATCGCATGCCTCGCTAAGCTTGGTCATCGGGTCGTCGGTTGCGATGTCGATGAAAGTAAAGTAAAACGTATTGCCGCCGGTCTCCCGACGATTGTCGAACGGGATGTTGATGAAGTCATGCGCGATGGCTTTAAGGCGGGGCTCATATCGGCTACGTCTTCGCCGATGGAGGCTGTGTCTAAAACCGATATTTCGTTTTTGTGCGTCGGGACGCCCAATGCTCCAGACGGACGCCTGGATACAACGTACCTGATGTCCGCGGTCAAGTCCATTGCCGAAGCGATTCGCTCCAAATCGACTTTCCATATCGTGGTTATCCGCAGTACGGTTCCGCCGGGAACGAATGCCGCCGCGACTGCGTTGATTGAAAAAATCTCGGGCAAGCGCGAAGGTGTCAATTTCGCCGTTGCCTCGAACCCGGAGTTCCTGCGCGAGGGCATGGCTGTGGCGGATTACCTGAAACCGCCGCTCACGGTGATCGGCTGCGAATCCCGCAGGGCCTTGAACAGCCTTAGGAATCTTTACACGACGCTTGGCAGTGAGATTGTCGAGGTCGAACCGAAGGTCGCGGAGATCATCAAGTTTGTCAACAACTCGTATCATGCCCTGAAGGTTACTTTCGGAAACGAAATTGGCGCCATCTGCAAGAAGCTCGATATCGACAGCCATTCCGTGATGAACTTGTTCTGCATGGATACCCAGCTGAACATTTCACCGTACTATTTCAAGCCAGGGTTTGCCTACGGCGGCTCCTGCCTTCCGAAGGATTTGCGCGGACTGAACTTTTTGGCGGAATCCAACCAGGTCGATGTCCCCGTGCTTTCGTCGATTGAAAGTAGCAACAACATGCATATCCAGCGCGTGCTGGAACGTGTCCAGGAAATTGGTGTCCGTTCCGTGGGTATCATCGGGCTTACGTTCAAGGCCGGAACGGACGACTTGCGCAACTCGGCGGCAATCCGTCTGGCTGAAGGCGTTCTCGGTAAGGGCTGCTCCTTGAGCATTTACGACCGTTATTTGAATATCGCTTTGGAAACGGAAACGAACATGCGCGAACTCAACAGGCGCATTCCGCATTTGCTGCCTCTCCTTGCGAAAAATGTGGAAGATGTCGTGGAATCGACTTCGCTTGTCATTATTACGGTCCGGAATCCGGAAATTCCGGAACTTATCCGCAAGTATCCCGAAATCCATTTTTTGGACTTGGTACGCATGAAGGACCAGTCCGTAGAGACGTTCCCGAATTACGAAGGTTTTTGTTGGTAAATTCATATGGAACAGTCTGTAAAGGAATTAGCAGGAAAGAAAGTCTGCATAGTTGTTGAAAATCTACCGGTTCCTTTTGACCGTCGTGTTTGGCAAGAAGCCACGTCGCTTCATGAAGCCGGCGCGGAAGTGACCGTCATTTGTCCAAAGACAAAGAAATACCCTTTGGAATACGAAGAACTGGAGGGCGTTAAAATTTATAGGCACCCGTTGCCGGAAGCGAAGGGAACGTTTGATTATTTCAAGGAATATTTCTGGGCGCTCTTTCATGAGTTCCGGTTGCTTTTAAAGGTGTTTCGGAAACAGGGCGTGCAGGATGTCATTCATGCTTGCAATCCGCCGGACTTGATTTTTATCGCCGCGGCTCCTTTTTTCTTTTTTACTCGTTGCAAGTTCCTTTTTGACCATCACGATATCAATCCTGAACTTTGGATTGCGAAGTTCGGAAAGAAAGGGCTTGGTTACCGTGCGATGATTTTGGCGGAACGCTTTACGTATTTCTTTGCAAAGCATGCGATTGTGACAAACGAATCGTACAAAGAAATTGCAATGCGTCGTGGCCACAAGCGCGAAGAAGATGTGACTGTTGTCCGTAGCGGACCGAATCTCTCGAAGTTGAAGATCGGTGCGGCGAAACCAGAAGTCAAGAAGGGCTTCAAGTATCTTGTCGGCTACATTGGCGTGATGGGTCAGCAGGAAGGCGTTGACCTTTTGCTCAATTCCGTCGATTATATTGTGAATAAGAAAAACCGCAAGGATGTACGTTTCTGCATTATGGGTGGCGGCCCGTCTCTTGAGGAACTCCGGGAACTGAACGAAAAAATGGGCTTGACCGATTACGTGGAGTTCCCTGGACGTGTGAGTGACGAATTTTTAGCGGATGTGATGAATACGGCGGACGTTTGCGTGAATCCGGACCTGCCGTCGGAAATGAACGACAAGTCCACGATGAACAAAATCATGGAATACATGGCGTTCGGAAAACCGATGGTGCAGTTTACGCTCAAGGAAGGAATGTTCTCGGCTCAGAAAGCCTCGCTGTATGCGAAAAATACGGATACGGATGACTTTGCCGAAAAGATTTTGTGGTTGCTGGACAATCCCGACAAGGCCGCGGAAATGGGCGCGTTTGGCCGCAAGCGCGTGCAGACTGAACTTAGCTGGGATTTCGAGAAACCGAAACTGATCAGTGCGTACAAGAAAATTCTGGGCCTGTAGGATTTATTTATTTCTAAATATTGAATCCTGGATGTCGAGCGCCTGCTCAAGCGTGATATCTATGTGGCTCAGTTCATCGAGCTTGCGTGAGACCGTTTGTTTCAGGTACTGGTTCCGTTCTGTAATCCATTCTTTTAGATAATGAATGTTTTCGTCGAATGTCGGTAAGGGAACCGGGTTGTAGAGGCAGGAAAGTTGCTTCTTTTCTGGGTTGTCGGTTAATCCTAGAGTGTCGCAGTATGCCCATCCGGAATCGGAAAAATTGCGATGGAAAGAATCGTGAAAAAAATCCAGGATGGAATCCATTTTATTTTTGCCTAGTTTGTTGTCATTGACCAGGTTGTCGAAATAGGGCTCGATTTGAAGATATCGTTCATACGTGATTTTTTGAAAAATGGAATCCTGAAAAAGTTTTTTCCACCAAATTTCTTGGGCGGTAATCGTTTTTGTCGAAGCTTTTTTTGCAGAAGTCGTGTTTCCGAGGGCGAGGTCAAAATCCCATGCCGGTCCGCTGATCAAAATTCCGTCGTGAATGGAAAAGAAAATGGAACCCGTGTGTAAGTCGGGGTTGTTGACGAATTCTTCTATCCAGTAATAGTCGATAATGGATTTCAGGTCAACGTATTTAGCGTATTCCATGAAATTCTTTGTCGCGATAGATTTTTCGATGCGCTTGATTTTCTTTAGGAAGTCCTTGGTTTGTTCAGGAGTCGGATTTTCTGGTTCTTTTAACGTTATGCGGAAAGAATCGACAGGTGTGCGAAAATAATCTTCTTTTATATTGTTGCGAGCCTCGCTTTCGATGAGTTCGAATAGGAAGTCGCCGTTATCGGAATCGTAGGGAATCCGGCTGCTCTGGAATTCGACTTTTTCGGAAATTTGGTAGTTCCCCATGAAGGTATCGTTTAACCAAACATCAATAAAATAGGATTTTGGTGAAAAAATAAAGGATAAATTGCTTGCGAGGTCGTAAATCAGTTTGTTCCGGATGAGTGTCGGGTCGTAAGGATTGGAGAGGAGTACCCATTTTTTGGCTTTGCCCATGCCGAAAAATTTTCGTTTTTCGTCAAATTTGATGTTGTAAGGCTTTTTTTTACTTTGGCCAGTTGAATTTCCCCGTTTTTTGATATAGCCGTAATCGTCAAAGTTTTCGGTAGGTGAAAAGTACGAGTAATGCTTTTTGGAGTCGAAAAAATAGAAATAGGCTTCGGTATAGTTGCTGGTTATCCTGGAATTTGTGTAAATGAAAAGTTCAGGTGTTTTGGATGATGCTTTTCTATTGGGCGGGTTTGGGAGAATGAAGACCGCTTCTTGTTCGCTAATGGATGCATCTTCTGCACATCCGGTAAAGATGGCAGTGCTTAAAATTGCTATAGATATAAATAGCGAAAAAAGACTGTTGCGGTGCATAAAGATATTCCACAAAAAAATATATACTTCTTTCGTGGAATCTTTCCAATATTTTCTGTTGTTTCTAAATTTTTTCTTTGAGTGACATTCTTTGACGCTTTGGGCAATGGATCGCTACGGCTCTTTTTTGTCGTCGAAACGAATATCCAGTGTCTTTTTCTGTTATGGATAAATTTTCGTCGTTGTAGTCGATGTAGGCGAGGTTGCCGCTTAAATCGTTGCGGAACGCGAGAATGGCGTTATGAGTACCCGTCGCTTTTTTGAGAACCTCGGCATTTGCAAGGGCGGATACGGCGCTTGTCTTTGCCTTGCCGCTGGCATCAAGCCATACGGGGGAGGGAATTTTCCCGAGCGCGAGTCTGAATCCAATGCGTTCTGCACGGGTCGAGGCTTCGACAGTGTAGTCGTCGCCCCGGGCGACGGTATTCATTTCAGAAGGCTTTTCTGAAAAATAGCCGCCTTTTACCACGCGTTCGCCAAGATCGCCCCCGTCAAGGGAACCGACGTAGTTGGTAACGGTCGTGTCTTGAAAATGCCCGGCCCAGTCGTTTACCCATTCTTTTATGTTGCCGGCAAGATCGCAAAAACCTTGGGTGTCTTTCCCGGCACTACAGACAACATGTGCCTTGAAATCGGAGTTGTCGGCATTCCAGCTTTTTTGGGAGGGATTCCAGCCTTTTGATGCGGCGAGTATCCATTCTGCTTCGGTGGGGAGCCGATAGGCGTGGACATCTGGATGGAAAATGAATGCGTCCAAGTTTGTGCAGTGGCCTTCGCTATCGAATGTCGTTTTGGTGTATGTGTATGCGGTATCTAGTTTTTCGGATTTGCTTTTGGCGTTGGCGGCAAGCACGGCGTCATAGAATGTGACATCGGCGAGGGGGAGGCTGTCTTTTTTGCATTTGCCGAAATCTTTAAGTTTTTGCTTTTTTGCTAAAGCTCGGTATTCGCTGCAGGTCATTTCGTGGATGGAAAAAAAAAGTCGTAATCTAGATGGACTTTCATGGCCGGACGTTCGGAGGCGTTGTATTTGGATTCGTTGCTCCCTAAAGTTGCAGTTCCGCTATGAACCAGAAGCATGCCCTCAATGTATTCTGTTGAGGCTTCGCAAGAGGAATCAGAAGTCCCGTTATTGCAAGCGAGTAGCGATAGCGCTAGTATTGAGATGTTCAATGCCTGTTTCATATTGTCCCCTAATTGAAGAAGATAAAAAATTATATTTGACAGGTGAAAATTTCTTGGTATATTAATCGGCTAAAAACTTTTTCTATGGGCGAATTCTTTTACCGTATTCGCCAGCGGATGCGTACGCATGTTCTTGATAAATGCAAGGTCGATGCGTCTGCTACGCAACTGGATTTGCCTAGGTCCTCGGTGATTGAAAATCCCACGGCGCATTTGCATTATCCGATTTTTGAAAAGACGGTGGATGTTTTTAAACCGATTGACTGGCATCTGGATGTTTCGACGGGGCAAACGTTTCCAATGTCTTTTGCCCATAAAATTGATATCCGTAGCGATAGGTATGGCAGTGCGAAACATGTGTGGGAGGTGAACCGCCTGCAGTTCTTGCTGCATATCGCCCTGCTTTATAAAAAAGGCCGCAATGAAAAGTACTTGGAACTGTTCCGCTATCATTTGACGAGCTGGAAAAATGCGAACCCGTATATGGTGGGTGTCAACTGGTACAGCAATATCGAAGTCAATTTGCGGCTTATCTGTTTGTACTTTTGCTGGCAGGTCCTGGATGTTGAACAGCTTCGCTCATCAAATGCGGAATTTGACGTGTTTGTAAGCAAAGTTTGGCTCCCGCTGGTTTTTGAGCATGCGGAGTATTCGTATAACCATCCGTCGTTGTATTCGTCGGCGAACAACCATCTGATTTCGGAATATGCGGGGCTTTTCGTTGCCGCTTGCGGCTGGGACATCCCACACCGCAAGGCTCGCTTGAAGTATGCCAAGGCGGGGCTCGAACGAGAAATTCTTCTGCAGAATACCTCGGAGGGTGTAAATCGCGAAGAGGCGGCGGAGTATATCCAGTTTATCGATGATTTTTTCTTGATTGCTGCCGTGGTGGGGTGTCGTGCGGGTATTGCGTTTTCGGATTCTTATAATGGTCGGCTCCATGCGATGGCAAGCTACATGAACGCCATGCTGGATTGCAAATGCAATTATCCGATGTACGGCGATGGTGACGATGGCTTTGTGCTGCGCCCGGATGAAGGAGGACATTTCAATAATTTCAAGTCGCTGCTTGTTTCGTTCGCTGTTTATTTTGACGATGCGTCTTTCAAGCGTGCCGATGTGATGTGGGACGACAAGAACGAACTGCTGTTCGGCAGGACGGGGCGCGAGAAGTTTGTGCGGATGCCTGCGGTCGCTGCCGGATTTTTGATGGATGACAATAGCTTTTATCCTGAAAGCGGCCATTTTATTTTTAAGCGTACAAAAGGGGTCGCTGTTTCGGGACTTCGCGAAACGTATCTTCACTTTGATGCTGCCCCGCTTGGTTTCTTGAGTATTGCGGCTCATGGCCATGCCGATGCGCTTAGTTTTATTTTGCATGTGGATGGAGATCCGGTTCTTGTCGATGCGGGTACTTTCACGTACCATACGCACAAGGACTTGAGACGTTATTTTGTCAGTACGTTTGCGCACAATACGGTTTGCGTGAACGGGAAAAATCAGGCGAATCAGGCGGGGCCCACGATGTGGCTTTCGCATTACCATTGCAAGGTGTTGAACGTGGGCGATAATTTTGTCGAGGCGACGCATGACGGTTATCGCATGGAGGGTGTCGAACATGTGCGCAGAGTTGAATTTAACCGTGATGAAAATGAAATCACGATTACGGATACGCTACGCTGTTCCAAGCCTGCTGAAATTGAACTCCCGTTCCATTTGCATCCTGCGGTGAGTGCTGAAATACAGGGCTCGGTGGCCGTATTGAGTGTTGCTGGAATTAAAAAAGTGCAGATGGGGTTGGACCCGAAACTCTCTTACGCTATTCGTGATGGCGGCTGGTATTCGGAACACTTTGGCGAGAAAACAGAAAGTTCCGCGTTGTATGCGAAAACGAATGTCGATGGTTTTGTTAGTTTTGAGACAAAGATAAAGGTCCTTGAATGATTGAAAAAGTTTACCATATTGGCCCCGCATTGAATGTTCAGGGGGGCATTAGCTCGGTTTTGTCGAGCTACAAGGACCTTTTTAATTTGCCGGAAGAAAAATTCCTTGCGAGCTATAACGGATCTTTTGTCAAATCCTTGCCGATTTTTTTCTGCTTATGCTTGAAACTTTTGTTAAACCCGCCCGATGCGGCCCTTTTCCAGATACATACTTCGTTCAATGGGAGCTTTTTTCGCAAGTATATCATAAGTCTTTGTCTCCGTATTCGTCGAAAAAAATATATCGCCCATATTCACGGTAGCAAGTTCAAAAAAATGTGTTCGACATCGCCGAAAATCGTTCAACATTTTATTCGAAGCTATTTCAAGCATTCCGTGATGGTGATTTGCATTACTCCGGATATGCAGGAATTCTTGGACGAATTTGTGGGAAAAGGGAAATGCCGTTATGTCGTCATCCCGAATCCGTGCCCGACAATTGCTGAAAAGCCTGTTGACTTGACAAGTCATGAATTGCCGGTAAAGATTGTGTTTTCGGGTCGCTATGGACATCGTAAAGGCGTCTATGATTTGATAGAAGCCTTTAATCGTGCCAATTTCAATTTGCCAGTTGAACTTTATCTGTACGGTGATGGCGAAGTGGAACAAGTCAAGTCTGTTGTAGCTTTGTCGCCTAAGGCATTGAACATCCATGTTTCTAGCTGGTTAAGGCATGATGAATATCTTGAACGGTTGCAAAATTTTGACTTGCTGGCGTTGCCTTCTTATGCCGAAACGTTTGGTATGAGCCTTGTAGAGGCGATGGGTGTCGGGCTTCCTGTGGTTTCGACGTATTCGGGGGGCGTGCCATATGTTGTGCGTGATGGAGTCGATGGTTTTTTGGTCGAGGCGGGTGATGTTGAAGCCTTGGCTCAAAAATTGGAATGCCTGGTAGATGATGTTTCTCTTCGAACGCAAATGGGACGCTCCGCATGGAATGGATGCAAACAGCGCTTTTCGGGAAAGAACGTCTTGCTGTTGTTGGAAAACTGTTATAACGAGCAGGTAGAGCGTTATGCTTAGCGCTATCGTTTTCCTTTCCTTTTTCGCCTTGTTCGGGGCTATGTTGCTTGGCCGCAAGGATATGGCCTTTGTCTATGTATTCTTGGGCATGCTGTTGTTCCCGCCGTGCGTCTATTTTATGCAGAAACCGCAGCTTTCGCCACAGCAGTTGTTACTCTACACGTTCTTTGCCATCAACTTGTTGAAAAACGGTTCTGCGCTTGCCGATGCTGTTTTTAAGCACCCTTTGCGAATACCGCTTTTTTTGTCTTTTGTTTCTTTGGTGATGACTGTTGTTTTGAACGGGGAAGGCGGCAAGGGTATTTACAATGCTTTCCGCTATTTCATGGAAAACTACGCTTATTTGATTATTGCGTATATGGGTGGCTTGGCCTGCAAGGATATCCGCTTTGAAGAAAAATGGAATTACCCGATATTGGTTTTTTGCGTGTTGGGAATTATGGAGTTTGTTCTAAAAAGCAATTTTATATTTCCGCTTATTTGCAAGGCGTTTCCGTACTACGACGGATTTTATGATTTGAATGGTGTCGTGTCGGCCTCGAGAACTTACCGGTCGAGAATTTTTATCACGACAACGCATCCCACGGTTCTTGGAAGTGTTTTGTGCTGTTCTTTGATGATGCTTACGTGTCGGCTGAAAAGCTTGACGTGGAAAAAGAACATGAAGATTATTGTCTGGAGCGCCTTGTTCCTGCTTGTTTGCATGTCCGGATCGAGAACGGCCTTGGTTTGCACGCTTATCGGGCTCTTTATTTACGGCTTTTTGAAGTCCGGAATTCATGTCCGGCTTTTGGCGATTGTTGCGATTGCCTTTTCCGTGATGTTGCTTGCCCCTCAGGTGATTCAAAAATTCTCTGTTGAAGGCGAGGGCAGTTCTTTGTCATTGCGTGAACAGCAACTTCTGTTTTCTTATATGCATTTCATGAAGAGCCCGATTTACGGGAATGGCGTACGTTATACGAGTAAATATGTGATGGAACGCGACACGTATAATGATCGTGTTGTCGATTCCGAAATCGGTGGCTTGGAGTCGGTTGTGTTTTTTAAATTGATTGACTACGGGCTGATAGGCATTGCTTGTTATATCTTGCTGTTCCTTGTGGCGTTCTATTATTTCTTTAGAAGGCGAAGGTTCGAGTATGGAATGGCGGGGCTTCTGATTACGGTAAGTTTTTTTGTCTTTGCGTGTCTCTCGGGCGAAATAGGCGGAAACAACACGTTTGCCTATATGCTGATGGGATTCTGCATGGGGGCCGTCCGTAAAGAAGAAGAAATTGAAAACGATGAAGATAAAATAATTGCAGATGCTGAAAAAGTGGAAAACGAGGTTATGGACGCATGAAAAAGTTTTCTGTAATTATTACTACGAAAAATCGTCGAAAGCTTCTAGAAAACGCCATCCAGAGTGTCCTTTCGCAAACCGTAAATGATGTTGAATGTATTGTCGTGGACGATGCTTCTGAAGATGGGACGCAAGAATTTTACGAAAATGATTCCCGCATCGTTTACGTCCGTATCGATGCTGTAGATTCTCGTGGTGGAAATTATGCTCGTAATCAGGGTATAGCCCGTGCTATGGGAGAGTTTGTCTCATTTTTGGATGACGATGATGTCTGGACTCCAGATAAGTTGCAGAAACAGTTTGCGCTTTACGAAAAGCATCCGGGCTCGGTCATTTTTTGCGGGAGGACGTTCAAGAAGACTTCTGGTGAAAACGTCCAGTCGCTGACCGTAATTCCTCCGAAGAAGTTTTCCGGAGACTTGTCTCGGTTGATACGAACGACTTATGTCACGTCAACATCATGTCTCTTTTTCCCGCGCTATTTGCTGGAACAAGTCGGAAATTTTGACGAACGTTTGACGTTCTGGCAGGAATACGAACTTTGCATCCGTTTGGCGCAAGTAGCAGAATTTTACTTTGTCGCGGAACCCCTTGTCGTTTGCCTTGATGATGTTGGCGGATCGCCCCGTGTTTCGAATAGGGTCCTGAACTGGAAAGAAAATACAACTTACATCAGGGACAAGCACAAGGATTTATACCGTGACTTGACTTTCATGGAAAATTGGGCGTACCATGCGACATTGATGAAAGACGCTTTCCGCCGTCATCAACGTGCTGGGAAAAAATTGCAGACGCTTTATTACGGTTTTTTGCGTTTAGTGGTTGAATATATACCTTCCCGAATCTTGCATCTTTTTTGAGGTGTCTCATGAGCCAGAAAACAATCTGTTTCTATCCAACGAATCAAAAAAGAACAAATCATTTTTTATACAACCTTTCGAGTCTCCTGGAATCTACGGGGATGTTCAAATGCGTTGGTTACAAAGAAATCAAGAAGGAATCTCCTAGACAGTTGTTTTCTGCCGATGTCTATCATATCAACTGGTTTGACCAAAGTAAGGATATCGTTTCGTTTGTTAAACGGCTCTATTTTTTAATTGCCCTTAAATTGAAAAAGAAAAAAATTGTATGGACCGTTCACAATATAACTTCGCACGAAAAGACTCCTTTTTACAATAAGATTCTATTTAGGGCGTTGGTTCGTTTTTCGGATAAAATCCATATCATGTGCAAGCAGACGATTGAAATTGCACATTTGGAAAAATATGCATCGAAAGTATTGCTGATTCCGCATGGCGACTACTACGGCTCTTATCCCGCAAGTAATTTTGATATTTACAAACGCTATGGCGTTGATAGAAGGAAACCTATTTTTCTTTTTTCGGGGGCTATTCAGCCATACAAGAACATAGAGGTCTTGATAAAGTCTTTTCAAAAAAATTGGAACGGCGATTGTCTTGACGACTCCTCTCCAGTTCTTTTGATTTGTGGTAAGGTGGAACCTGTTTCGTATAAGGACTCCATTCAACGACTTTTGGTCGATGCAAAAGATATCGTATTCGATCCGCAATTTGTTCCTGATGAAAATATTTCTGCTTATATCAAGACGGCTGCTGTTCTAATCGCGCCTTATAGTTATCGATCTTCCTTGAACTCGGGGACAATTCCGCTTGCGTTTTCTTATGGCAAGACGATTGTTTGCCCGGATATCCCATGCGTGAAGGATGTCGTCGCAGAAAGCGATTGCCTGTATAGCTATCATTATGAATCGGAAAATGATCATGTCGATGTCCTTTCGAAAATGATGCTGCAAGTTTATTCGGACTATAATTCTGGGAAAATTTTGGCGAAGCAACATGATGCAGTATCTTATATGCAACAGAACTCCTGGAAAGCGCACGAAAAAGAGTGGATTTCTTTATATGGGGAGGCTTCATGTTAACGTTTGTGTTCCTCGACTACAAGTCAGCAGGGGCTACGGTCGCCTGCATTTCCCACTATATACAGAAATGCAAAAATTCGAGCGAAGAACTTTCTTTTGTTGTCGTCGATAACAGTGTGGATGACGAAAATTTTGAAAAGTTGTCGATGTCGTGGAAAACGGTCACGGCTTGTGAATATGAAGGCTCTATTCTAGAAGAAAAGCTTGTTGACGGGTATCGACTTTTTTTGTGGAAGAATACGGTTAATGCCGGATATGCCAAAGGCAACAACTCCGGTGCGAAAATTGCCGCTGAATTCTTGAAGAGCGACTATTTGCTTTTTACGAATAACGACCTGGTAGTGCTGGATGAAGAACTTTCTTTGGAAGCCTTGATTCGAGAAGCCTCGATTCCGCAAGTAGGCGCTGTTGGCCCATCCATTGTCGGAAAGAACTTGAAATCGCAGAATCCCTATTTTGATAAATCTTTTTTCTTGCGCTGGGGACTGGAATATTTGTGTTATCCTTTGAACCGTTTTTTGCCACAAAGGTTTCGTTCTTCCGATCTGTTGGAAAAGTTTGTGGCGAATCCGGTTTTCCGTGTGATGGGATCGTTTTTTGTCGTGTCCCGAAAGAAATTCGAAGAAGCCGGTGGCTTTGACCCGCATACTTTTTTATTTGCCGAAGAAATGATTTTGGCCAAGAAAATGCAAAAAGCCGGTTATGAAATGCATTATCTGCCCACAGTTCATCTACTGCACAACCATTCCGAAATCATTAATAAAAAATACAATGAATTGAATCGCCTTGCTTTGAAATTTGAATCAGAATGCTATTATTATAAAAATTACGGGGACGTGGGAGCTTTCCAGATGACATTGGTGAAGATTATTTTTAAATCTTATGTCATCCGCAAAAAAATCGTAAAAAAAATAAAGGAGCTAATACAATGAAAACATGTTTTTCTGTTGTTTGTAAGCTACTGCTGCTTTTCATCTCTGTTTCTGCAGCTTTGGAAACTTCTGAAAGAGCGCTGCTGTTTGATAGAACTAAAGAATGGTATGCCAATCAGTATGTAAGTGGCGATCCTTTATTGGCGCTGCATACGCAAAAACAGGATGGCTCGTGGGACAATATTAGATACAATAAGAAAGGCGAAACCCCGATGGACCATCTCTACAATCTCCATGCGATGGCCATGCTTTACCAGCATGAACAAAATGCGGGTCTAAAAGATTCTCTGAAAAATGGAGTTGTCCGTGGCCTAGAATTCTGGTTCAGCCGGGATAAGGATTTTGTCAGTAGTAACTGGTGGACGAACGATATTGGTGTATTGCTTGAAATAAATCCCGTCGCTTTTTTCTTGTGGGATGAACTGCCAAATGAAATGCAAAAGAGAATTATTTCGAGAAATCCGGAAAAGTCGAGTATGGGTGCGACGAATAAATCCTGGATTGCGGAAAATGTGGTCATTCGAGGGATTCTCGAAAATAGGGATAACCTAATTAAACAGGGAATCGAAGATATCGCCCAAGTCATGGAATATACAAAGTTGGAAGGCCATCAACAGGACCATTCGTTTTTTATGCATGGGAATATTTTGTACAATGGGGGCTATGGCAAAGTCGCATTGGCGAATGCTGCAAAGTGGGCTGTGATTATGCGCGAAACACCTTTTGCCTTTTCGCGTGAGGCTTTAGATAACATGGCTGCTTTAGCGCTCTACGGAACTCGCTTGATGATGTGGAAGGATGTGGTTGATCCTGCGGTTATTGGGCGTGAAATTTCTAGAAAGGCCGGTAATAAAAACGGAACGGGTTGGTTCCCGATATTGAAGGACTTGATGAAAGTCGATACGGTCAATTTTTATAGATATGCGGAATGGGCTTATTCTATTGAAACAAAGACCGAGCGTTTCTTGAGCGGGTGCCATTATTTCCAGACAGGTGAAATGATGACCTGCAGGACAAACGATTATTTTACGTCGTTAAAGATGTCCTCTTGGAGAAATTTTGGAAGTGAATTCCTGAATCGTGAAAATCGAAAAGGACTTTGGCTTGCGATGGGCGTCCTTTCTTTATATAGGAATTCTAACGATTACAAGAATATCGAACCGCTATGGGATTGGAGCTTGTTGCCTGGAGTTACGAGCTATAATGAATCCGAGCAGAAGGAAAAGCGGATGACGAACCAAAACAATTATGCGGGCGGATTGACTCAAGGTGACTTTGCCGTGGCGGCGATGATTGCCGATCGTCCTCATTTGTATGGTTATAAAAGTTGGTTCTTCATGGGGAATAAAGTCGTCGCCTTGGGTTCGAGCTTTGAAAGCGATCATGAATCGCCCATCTCGACATCGGTTGACCAGAGGCTTGTCCATTCAAAGGTTTTGGCGGCAACGGGGAATATCCAAGAAAATACAACAGTCGATTTAGACCGTATATGGTGTGACGAAGTAGGTTATGTTTCTTTGGACAGTTCCAAGTTCAAGGCTTTAAAACAAAGAAAAACGGGAAATTGGCGCGATATTGGAACGCTCAATCAGGAAGAATCGGATGATGTCCTGACGATATGGTTTGATCATGGCAAGAAACCTCAGACGGCGTCATATGCGTATCTGGCGGAAATTGGCGTGGATTCCACAAGTTTCTTTAACAAGTCTCACGGAATAACTTATTTGAAATCTCCTGATTTCCATGCGGTATTGGATAAGGAACGTGCAATTTTGGCGGGTGCCGTTTTCTCAAAGGGTGAGTACAAGTTTGAGAATTATTCGCTGTCTTTCTCCGAACCTTGCTTGTTCACTTTGCACAAGACGGAAAGCCAGTATGTCTTGACGATTACGGATCCGACGAAGAAAAAGGAATCGCTGGAAGTCTCGGTTGATGCGCCTGACGAGAAATCCCCTGAATTTGGAAAAATGCAGAAAGTCGCCTTTGAACAACCTGGGGCTATCGTAAACGTCTATTTTGATTTCAAGTGACGCAGTTCCTTGGGCAGACGACGCCGTGCAATTCTAAGGCCTAAATCAATTTTGAAGTTTCGGATAAATTGATTTAGGAGGGGTCTTTCGGGGTGAACGGGAGGATCGTCGCTGATGAAAAGAAGAGGCTTATGGATAAGCTTCTTTCTTTTTGTATATAGCCAGACGTTGAACAGTCTTTCTGCCATGTATCCGTATATTCTTTGTTGTACGGGATTGTAATGGGTAATGTCGATTTTGGTTTCCAAATTGAAAATGATATCGAACAGCCACGTACAATACTCGTTAAAATCTTCACGTTTCATGATGCACATGTTGCATGGAATGAGATAGTTCTCGCGGAAGAAAACTTCGTAGAACGCCTTTTGCATGTAGGGCGGCTGCGTCTCGAAAAAGACTTTTCGCAAAGTCGCAAAATCGTCACTGATATGGTGTGTGCAGTAATTGATGGCGATGTTCGTGTCGTAATGGATCGGTGCCGGGACGATGATTGAACCGTTGTTTATCTTGTCGAAAATTTGATCCGGTATGTCGAAGTCTAGATTTTTAAATTCGGCAAATTTAAACTGCTTGGATTCTCTTCCGAATGGTACTTGCTTGTGAAAATCAAAGTACCTGCGGTAATGGCATAAGCCTATGATGGATGCGTCCTTTAGATTTTTCCAAGCCCAATATAAGCCCGTCAGTTCGCAAAAGCTGCGGTTCTTGTCACTGATGTTGTCGCAAGGCACCCCGTTGAACTGGTCGTCGCGTTGGATTCCGAGATTCACGTCAGAGAGTGCTGCCCCGACATGTATCGGTAAAAATACTTTGTTTTGGGGCAGTTCGCAGGGCTTGTGGCAGCAAACAAGGATCTTTATTTTGGAATCGTCTAGCATGGTGAAAACTTAGAATTTTTCGATATTCAGCACTTGTTCGATGATGGGAGCCATGTCGTAATACTTGTACTGCGCCAAGCGTCCGCCGAAGATGACGTTTGATTCTTGCGCGGCGA
>CADCDO010000060.1 GCA_902800345.1 Fibrobacter succinogenes | reverse complement strand
TTGGTAAATTTATTTGCCAACCCCGCCGCCCGAATAGCCGTATAGATAAGGTTCGGCATATGTTCCACAAGTTAGCTTAACAGCTTGCAAAAGTCATATGAAAAAGAAAGCCGGGCGAAAGTCCGACTTTTTTTAAATTAGGGGAGGATGTCTTATGAAAATCATTAAAATTATCCCTCTAATTACACTTGTTTTCCTCGCGGCCTGCAAATCAACTGTACCACAGTCCGAAAGTTTGCTCGAAGAACACGTTTCGTCGGCGGGTGAGATCAGTTCGAGTTCAATAACGGAGCTTACTCTAGAAAGTAGTTCGAGTTTCAGCTCTAGTTCTAGCGCAATAGTACTTCCTATAGCATGGGATACTTTAACTTTAGACGATGATATCGATTTCGGCGATACTTGTATTATGTGGGGACGTCTTTTCTGTTGGAATTATGATGAACTTCTAAAAGATTCACTATTGAATTTCAGAATAGCGAAATATTCGTTATTATCTTCCTTATATCATGCACTGTATCAAGGTGCTTATGTCTATTTTCAAGAAAGTTGCGGTGGCACTTTTTTGATTTCAGCGTGCGAAGTTTTATATAAAGACAATAAGCTCCAATTAAACGCATCATCTGCTGGAAGTGTGGTGACAATTTCTGTGACAATAACGAAAGGTCTCGCAACAATACAAGAAAAAATCAACTATTCACAAAAAGAGTTTTTTGATAGAATCTGTAGTTATCACAAAGAAGACCCCAAAATAGAGCATGTTGAATGCATTGAAAATACAATAACGTTTACCATAAAAAATAATTTTAGCGATAACGATTTAAAAATCCTTGCTAATGAACTCGACAAAGAAGCTTGCGACGCCTGGCATATGGATCAAACACGTTCACAATGTTATTTCGGTAACGGTGAAAATTAAAAAAATGGGAAAAACATGAAACTCGTTAAAATTTTACCCATAACTGCGTTTTCACTCCTCCCGGCGTGCTGGTCGTTCTCGTATGCAGAAACCGAGCCTGACAATGACGATCTAAATTTAGATTCAGCTTTTCAAGCTTTTGATAAAGAATATGAATCACACAATTGCAGAAATAGACCAGAAAATTTGAAACTTAAGGCCGCAAAAGATTCTTTAGAACAAGCCATATTCCCAGTGTTATTAACAGATAAAAATATATCAGGATGTGGATTCGATCATGACGTTTCATCCTGTAAGGTTCTTCTTAAAGATGATAAAATCCAGCTAAATGTGTTATCTGAAGAAAAAAACGTAAAAACAACAGTAAATATTGCTAACGGAATTGCAACGGTCCAAGAAGAATTTACAAGCCACTACAACGATGCTGAATTGGCAGAGTTTTGCAAATTTCACCAAATTGATAAAAAAGTAAAAGATGTCAAATGCATCAATAAAACCATAATTTACACCGTAAAATATAACTTTAACGATATCGATTTAAAGAATCTCGAGGATGAATTATATTGTCAATGTGTTCAGTGGCTGCTAACATTCAACCACAGTTATTGCGGACAGCGATCTGATGAAAACTAAAAATGAGATTCCTTAAAATTTTACCCATAATCGCCATTGCGTTCCTTGCGGCGTGCAAATCCACCGTGCCGCAGTCTGAAAGTCTGCTCGATGAACACATTTCGTCGGCGGGGGAGATCTGTTCGAGTTCTGCAAAGGTTCCCAAATTGAAGTATGCTAACCCGAAGGAAAAAAGATTATATGAAGCTAGTAATCAAATAATTAAAGGCGTTAATGATATGCCCTTTAGAGACAATTATGCAGCTCCAGGGGCTTCTTCTTGCAATGCGATGCTTGATGGAGATAATCTTCAATTGCATGTTGTGACGGCAGAAAAAAAAGGAAATTTTTTGATGACAATCTCTAATGGAATTGCATCGTGCCAAGAAGAATATATGGACCATAACGAAAAACAATTGGCAAAAATATGCAATGAAATCCAAAGAGATTCAACCAAAAGCAACGTGAAATGCGCCGATAATATTATAACGTACATTTTTAATAAAAGGTTTGACGACATTGATAATAACGATCTTCTCGATCAAATAAATTATAGTATCTGTCCTGATTTAATGCGGCAATTTACACACTATTTAGCGTACAAAATTTATTATGATTTGGAAGAAAAACTGCAAAGAGATTGGAAGCATCCATCTGGTCCTTGCCCTTGTGGAGTTTACATAGATGCATTGTCCTGCGATATTCAGCTTAATGAAGAAACTATCAAATTAAAAACTTTAACAGTATATCAAAAAGAAGAGATTGAACTGACAATTTCTAAAGGAAACGCTATAATGCAAGAGTATTTAAAAGGTTTTGATAATGCTGAAATTTCAAAAATATGCAGTAATTATAAAAGCGACTCTACAAAAAGCCATGTGGAATGTTCCGATAATATCATAACCCATTCTTTAAATTATGATTTCAATAATATAGACATTCATTATATGAACAAAGAATTAAAAATGATTTGTGATGAATTTACATCGACGACGATTACTCCCTGTAATTCAAATTGTAAACCTCGGTCAAATGAAACGCCTTCGCCATCACTTATTGATGATTTATAGTAATGGGGAAAATTTAAGTTCTTCGTTACTTTAATATCTGCAATAGAAAGATATTTTAGTTTACATAATCCGCATTAGTTGTTAAATACAACATGTTGGCCGCTTTTTCCTTGACAAGTTAACAAGGTGGTCAACATGTCAAATTCTCAAACTTATACAGCCGTTAGGGTATGCTTTGACGGCATACCCCAACAACAACTAATCTATCTCAAGGGCGCTTTGTCCCGCTTCGTATCGGCTAATTACGGCCATATAATGTGCGGTGATGATTGCGGCTTTTTCTTTATGTCGCTTCCGGGGCAAAAAGTGGACACTTTCCGGCATATCTGCGAGGTGTCCGGCGCTGTTACTAAGACGCGCTTGGTATCGGCGGCTTTCTTTGACAAGCTCTTCGAGGGGGTTCCGGCATGATTGGTAATGTTTTCCAGCCCATGCGCTCGCGCTATGCGGGTGCCCTTGATGACGGTTCGGATGTTCCGCACGGGAGTTTTTCTTCTTCCTTTGTTGCGGCTTTCGATGTTGTCCGTGGTCTGCGTAAGCGCGGCTTTCGCGCGTATGTCAAGGTAACAAACCCTAACTATTCAATCTAACCAAAAAGGCGGTAATAACATGTCACTCGTGGCACAATTCGATAAAATAGCTATTCTCTCTAAGCGTCTCTCCCAAATGACGGACGAAAAGACGGGACAAACTAAAAAATTTCGCTTCGTGACGGGCTTCGATGCCGTTAGCGGCTCGGTCTTTACTGACTTGGCGCTTGCCGATGATTCCCCCGTGGATTTTGATTCGGTATGGGACAACCGGGTCTATAACGGCCAATTTGCCTATAGCCAGGTCAATGACGGCAAGAATGTCAAGCGCTTGGCGTCTGTCAAGCTCTGCGAGGTTTACGGGGACTTGGAGGTTAAGGCGGTCAAGGCGTCCAAGAATCTTTAGTGTATATGGATAAATTCAGCGGTATTGAGTAGGTGTTAAGCTTTTCACGGAGTAATCAAGATGAACGACTCACTTGCTGTCGAGCTCTTTAATGCTTCGTTCTCGCTAGGCGTTGAGATTGGCAGTTATTGCCTAATCTTCGTAGTAGTCGGGTGCCTGCTTGCGGTATGTCTAAAAGGTTTGAGGTGACAACATGAAAAAGGTTGCTTTCGCTCTTCCCGTGGCTGTCGGGCTTGGCTCTGCCTTCGCTCAAAGTACGGGCATGACCACATATGCTGACGCTGACGCCGCCATTACTGCAATCGGCACGGTCGCTAGTAGCGCGTTTAACACGTTCTCTACTACTATCGTCCCGCTTTTGCTCGGCGCTCTCGTCCTTGTGGGTGGTTTGACGCTCGGCAAGTGGATAATTAAAAAGATTCGCCCGTAAGGGTGGCGGGGCGTAAGACGGGAGTATAGTTAGTGCTTAGTAGCTCTCACCGGTGCACGCCTTAAACATTAAAGCGCCCTGCGTGGACATTCGCTAGCGTGTCGCCCCGTTCTTCTTAATTCGTTGGTCTTTCTGACCGCCGCCCCTTCTCTCCGGTGCTTTCAGCGGTGTAGAAGGGGTTTTCTTTTTAATGGGGGTTTCTATGTCCGGTTCCATTGTTCAAAATGCAATAGATACACCTTACGCTGCTTCTATGGCTATTGCCCAATTGATGCAGAATATGTTTGGCTCCGCGGCTGAGCTTGTTTTTGTCATTTTTGGCGGTCTTGTCGTTTGGGTCGGCCTTATCCTTTTCCGTTGGCTTTATAACGGTGCCGTTTTTGGTCGTTCGGGTCGGCGCTTCAAGAGGTAGTATATGCTTTCTTTTACTTATTGTCTCGGCTTTATGACGGGTTTTTTGCCCGTGGTGCTCTTCTGTATTCCCTTTGTCGTTCTTGCTCTCTAGGGGGCTTTAAAGGCGGTTAAAATGGCTAATGAAAAAGTTGATTCTAGGGTCTTGGAGCCGGATTTGATTTGCTCGAAAAACGGGGAAGTCTTGGAACGTTCCGCGCGTGAGGATTTCCGCGCTTTTGAAGAAATTAGTTCTTTTTTGCTTCCTCGACTTCTTCGTCATCTTCTTGAGATTCGGAGGTTCTAGTTTATGGCTTTCTTTCCGGTTCTTTCGTTTCTTCTTCTTTTGCTCTTCGGCTCTGTCGATTCTTGGTCGGCTTGTCAACAATATAATACGGGTCATTTGACGGCGGGTGCGGGTTGTTCGGCTGGTCGTGTGTTTGGTTATAATTGTAACGGCGTTTTAAATATTCCCGTAGGTTGTCAACAGTGCGCCACTGTTTCGGGTTTTGGTGAGGGTACTTCTCATTGTCGCGTTATTGGTGTTAATCAGGTAAATTGTAACTATTGGGGCGCTAATAACGGCGTTTTTTTTAATGCTGTTTATGTTAGTTGTGATACAAAGTGCGAAGCGGATAGCGTGGCGGGTTGCCCTCCCGGTAAGGTTTGGAGCTCCTCTTATTGCGCTTGCGTTGATCCCCCGCCGATGCCCAAGGACACTACTTGGCATTGCCAGAATGCGGGTGGCCCGGAACCGGGTGGCTTTGGCGGTCCCCGTATTGCCAAGCTCTTTAAGTGTTACGATGGCTCTTGTCACAATACGCGCGATTTGTCGGGCACTTGCCAGGATTGGGGCTTTTGTGATGACGGCGTTGATGATTGTGAAATAGCCGATTCTCTCGGTACTCCCCCGTGTGGCCGCTCGGGTTCCCGCTTTATTACGGCTTCAAAGTGCGTCTACGCCTGTGCGGATGGTAAGGACTTGTCATGTACTCCGGTATCTACGGGGTATGTCGCGGGTAACATCTACGCGGGGGAGTGTCCTACTCTTCCTCCGGACGGTTGCCGCCCTTCTTCCTCTTCCTCCGGCGCTTCTTCCTCGGGCTCGTCCTCTCCTTCTTCCGGTGCTTCCTCTTCGCCGTCTAACACGGACTGGCGTGACACTATTAACCCGGGCAATGGTCAACAATTGGACTATACCCGCATACTTACGGCCATCTTGGACACTCTCCATCGTGCGAACGTTCAACGTGATTTTGTGTTGGATTTAGAAAATAATATGTCCTTGGATTTGGACAATATAAGCAATTACAGTGAATACAATTATCAGCAGCTTTCTAACTTGAATTCCAAGGGTTCGGCTATAAATAGCGCTCTCGTTGACTTGAATACTACTCTTGTCGGCGCTGCGGGTGACTTGTCCACGTCTTCGGACTTGTTGGGCGCTATAAACGATTATCTCCATAGCTCGCTTTCCGTTGTTTCCGGTGATACGACCTATAACCCACTTTTGCGCGATATTAAGGGCGCCTTGGATTCCATGTCATTTAATCCGCATGATACTAGCGTCTTTGTGCGTGACTCCGCTTTTGCTCGTTGGTTTGCGGAGTATGCGAACGATTCCGTTCTTTCCGGCGGTATTGTCGGGGATGCCTTGCGGCGCTTTGTCGGTCATATGGACGATTTCGCCGATTCTGCGACCGCCCGGAACTGTTCCGGCTTTTTGTCCTGCATGTCCGTTTACAAGGACTTGGCTTACTGTAATCGTGCTTGGGGCGTATCTCTCGAGGATTGCGCGGATGGCGGAACTCCCTTGGACGGTATTTGGACGACTGAAACGTCTATACTTTCTACTTTGTTTGATTTCTTTCATGGCGATTCTACGCTAGACTACACACCTAGCGCCATAGATAGCGCTGTGTCTTTCTCTCCGGCCGTTTCTGCCGCCAAAAGTGCTCTTTCTAGCGCTTCGGATGCCTTGGACGCCGTGGATATATCCGGGATGCTTTCCCATGCTCGGCAACTTGTGGATAGCGCCAAAAAGAGCCGCTCCGATTCTGTCAAGATTCAGCCGGATTCTTTGTGGTTAGATTCCGCGGATGCTGCAAAATACGTTAGTAATATCCTCATGCCTTCCGGTACTTCTACGGAGTGTTTTGTCTGTCATGCTGATCTCGGCACCTTTGGCGGTCTTAGCGATAGCAGTTTGTCTATACATATCGACTTTTCGAACTTCGGCGGCTACGATTGGTGCGCGCTCATCCGTGCGGTTGTCAAGATTGCAACGCTCGTAGTGTGTATTAGCTTGACTCTCGGCTCTTGGCTTGCCGCGTTCGGCTACAATCCTAAAAACGATGCCTAGGGGGTGATCCTATGAAAAAGTTGTTCGTTTGGTTCATGAATAAGCTTGACGCTTTTCTCAAGCCTATTCGTGACAAGTTGATGCAATGGAACAAAAAGCTAGACGAGTGGTTTAATGTCTCTTGGCTTATCCGTTCCATGTGGGCAAAGATTACCGCTATCTTTGCGGGCTTTGTCGGTCTCGTTTCCGCTATCGGGTCTTTGATATTCGCCATTCTTAACGTGGGCTCCCTTGTCGATGTTGTTAAGGGGACGGTATTAGGTCAAGATGCTTGGCTTACTAAACTTGAAAATGTCCTCAAGGGTTACCCGTCTTTTCAGTCGGTCATATCTTCGATGGATTCGCAGATGTCGGCGCTCGGCACCTACTTTAATCCCGTGCCTACTTTCTCTAAGATATTGCAAGTAACCGGCATTGGTGACGGTGTCAATAGTATAATAGTTTGTGCGGTGCAGGGCGTGGCTTTTGTTATATCCATGCGTCTTATGTTTTGGGCGCTCGGGCGTGTCAAAATTAGCATGGTTAAGCCTATCAAGTAGGGCGGTGATTTATGGCGGTTGATAAGAGTAGGATTGGTGGCCTTTGGCTCGTTTATGGTATTCCCGGGACGGGAAAAACTTTAATCGGTGGCCTTGCTGACGGCCTTGTCCCTGCCGTTGAGCATGGTCGTACAGTTTATACTAATATTGACGGGCTTAGTGTTGCGGGTATTGCTTCTGTCTGCGGTGTGCCGCCCATAGCTGTAGATGTTCGTATGTTGCAAACTGTCGAAGACGTTCTAGCGGCTTTTGACGGCGAAAATACTAATAATACTTTGTTTGTTCTTGACGAAATGAAACAATTCGCAAGTACAAATGAAAAGGCGTGGGATTGGCTCGCGCAGCGTTTAAACATCATGCGTAAACGTTCGAATGACTTTATCATGATTGCCCAGGTAGAAGAATACTTCCCGCTTGAAGTGCGCAAGCTCGCTAAGGGCTGCACCCTTTACAAGCGTTGCTTTGGTTGGGGCTCTAAAAGTAGAACTCAAGAGTTCCGCTTTGACGGTGGCAAGATTGTAATTAGTGGTGGCAAGCTCCAACCGAACGGCTATAATGTGCGGCGGTTGCCCCGGGAACTATTCATGTGCTATAAGTCCGGGATTGATGGTTTAATAGGTATCGAGGATAACGCGCGCCATAACTCCGTATGGTCTAGCCCTAAAGCATTGCTAGGTTACTCTTTTGTCCTTTTCTTCGTGCTCCTTATTGCTTTCGGCATCTTCATGTTCTTTAATATCAAAAGTTCGGTGGGCTCTCTCGGCGATTCCATCACCGGAAAAAGGGCTGTCCATGTCGATTCTATACAAAACAAAAAGGCGGTAAAAAATGAACTACAACAGAAAACGGTGCGGCCTTGCTTTAACTCTAAGATTTGTGATTCTTTCGGCTGCGAGACGGACGCGGGGGAGTTTCCCGCTTCGGCTTGGTCTGCTGACCTTGGCGGTTTCGTTACTCCTTCGGGGGTGGTGCGCCGCTGCTCCGGTGGTGACGTCCTTTAGTGCTGACGGCTCGTGTTTCGAGCTTGCGGGTCGCTATCTCAAGTACATTGACAAGCCTTTTATAATAGATGATAGATTGCGTCAATATCAATGCAATTGGAATTTTTCGGGCGACACACAAAAGGACTTTGAAGCATGGTGTAGGCGTTCCGGCCTTACTTGCGGTGGTAATCCTTACTTTGTCGGGTTCGATAGTGTATGGTATGCCGGGGAGTACATGCCCAGTCCCCGCGCTGCTTGGTTGCGTCTCGAACAAAGAAAGAAGGATTCCGCGGATGCTTTTTCGGCTTCGCGTACCGCCCGGGAGCTCGCGCGCGCCGATTCCCTGCGTGACTTGCCGCCCTTGCCCAGAAAACGCGTCATGTTGGAATATCTCGAAATTGGCCGCTCTACGGCCGAACACTTGGGATTTTCCTATTCGGACTATATCGGGCGTGCCCGTTTTTTCGCTTGGGATGATCTCTTTAGTGTTACCGTTCAAGCTCGCGAGATGGGGGATAGTTCCTTTGTCTATCGCACCTATAGCAGCGTCTATGACTCTTCCTTGACCGTCTTTTGGGGTGGCTCCCGCGAACGTCTGACGGCTTCCAACGTGACTTCTAACGGTGTCGTTAGCAATAACTATCAGCTCGACAATTTCGGGCTTACGTTCCGCGTTGATGGCCTAAAGTACTATTATGAGCATAGCACGGATTACGAGCACAAGATAAGCGGCTCCGGTCTCCTTGTGCTCGGTGAAAACAAGATATTCGGCACTTATCAGTATAATTCCGTTGTTGTTAGTGGCGTCCCTTTTCTTTCTTCCCTTCCGGGTGTCGGTGTCCTTTTTAGGCACTCTTCGGACATTGTCGAGACCCGCTATATATTCATTGTCGTTCGTCTTTCGGTCGTGGGGGAGTAGATGCCTTACGTTCCTATTCACTACCCCATAGGGGATTTATTTTCGGGCTATCGCGAGATTCTTAGCTGCAATAACGGCCATAGGCGCGTACCCGCCTATCAAGTCCCCGCTTCTGAAGTGCCGCTAATCTGTTCTGAAAAAGAGTGGAACGAAATTTTAGAGCGTGAGCGCGCGGCGCTCTGTCTTCCTAATAGCGCCCTTTGGGCTTCCGATTCTCCGGATGTCGTGCTGCCTAAGCGTAATAGGGATAATTCCTTTCATACGGGCTATGTCCGCGAAATCTCGGCGGGTTCATGGCGTGAGCGGCGTTGTTGTTCGTGCGTTTCCGGTGGCTCCTATATCCGCGTCCTTAAACGTGAGATAGATTATGAGACGGGTGAGGAATTGCGCCCTTATGTGCGTGTTAATGATTGTGAATATGACGGCGACAATCTCCTTTATAGCCCGGATGATGTGCGATATATGCGCCAAAGCGGCTCCCGTGCCGACAATATGCGGAGTGTCCGCGATACTTGCAACCGTTTCAAATGGAAAGTACGCGCTAATGAGCGCTTTGTTAGGTTATTCGTTACCTTGACTTATGCCGAGAACATGCGAGATACTTCTAGACTATATCAAGACTTTAGGCGATTTTTTCAGCGATTGCGGCGCGCTTGTCCGGACATATCCGGCTACCTTGCGGCATGCGAACCGCAAAAGCGCGGGGCGTGGCATGTTCACGTTCTTTTGCTGTCGCTGAAAAAATCGCTCTATATCAGTAATAAAAGGGTGTGTTCTTTGTGGGGTAAGGGGTTTACCAAGGTGCAGCGGGTGCGGCATGTGCGGGACGTGGGGGAGTATCTCACGGCCTATCTATCTAATATTAAGAGCGGTAAGGGCACCAAGAAGGGGGGTAGGCTTGCCCTTTATCCGGTTGGTTTCCGGTTTACACGTTGGTCTAGGAATATCGCCGATGCGGAAAAAACTAACTTTTACGGGGAATTTGGCGACCACTTCCGGGACTTGTCGGACTTCGTTCTTTGCTTCGATTACCAGAACGAGACCCGCCGTCCGGGTGGTGTAAAAATTCTTTCTAGGATAGCGCTATTTTATCTTGAAAAACCTAAATAACTTTTATTAGTATTACTTTGCTTTGTACGGAATAAACAAAGTAAAGTAAATTGTTAGTTTGGTGTTAAATACAAATTATTCCCTTATTTCATGCGGTTTCCGCTTGTTTGTAATGTACAAAGTAATTATACTTTGTACATATTTTTTATACCAAATTAATAAACGTATAACGTAACGTTATGTTATACTCATATAGTCGGGTTAATGCGGCGTTCGCGCGTATCGGGTTGGCTTGGGCGGTGCGGTGCGGTGCGGCGGCGATCCCTTCCGTCGGGGTGTCCCCTGCGGGTTCCGGTACGGGAAAATAGGTGGTGCGGCCGTGGTGCTTGCGCGGCTTGCTGCTTGCGGTCCGGAGGCGGTTCTTTCCCGCCCCTAAAAGGAAAAGAAATGCGTGAGCGGCCCCCGCGGGTCGCGGTTTTTCCGGCCTCCGGCCTTCCTTGGTCTGCGCCGCGTGCCATGCGGCTTGTAGGGGCGCGGCCTCCGCTCTCCCTCTTGGTCCGGCGGCGGGACGGGTCACGCCCTGAGCGGGGTTTGGTGTGGTCTGTTTGCGCTTGGTTTCTGGTCTTGGTCTGTTGTCTGTGTGCGCTTGTTTGTGGTTAGCTCTGGGCTCGCCCGTTTCGCCGTTGGTCGCTAGTCGGTGTACGGTGGCCGCGCTCGGTTGATGGGGCTGTGTGGCTGCGGCGTCCGGTCGTTGGTTGTGTTCCGCTCGCGGCCGGAAAAATCGCGAATGAATGTACAGCAGTGGCCGTTTTGGTCGCTCTCGGCGTGCCTTTCTCCGGCTTTTCGCGGGTGCTTGGCACGCGCGGGAGGAGCCGCCGCACCGCACCGCGCGAGGCTGCGGCGCGAAGCGGCGCTTTAACTCGACTATAGAGGAAACATTGACACGTTTTTTCAAGGGTTTTTCTATCTTTCCGGTAAAAGGCGGTTTTTATGTTGTTTGACCTCGTTTTCTTGGCGCTTCTGGCGCTCTTGCTTTTCGTCTGCTCTATGCTCCTTGTCGGTTTTCTTCGTGTTGAGTCCCTTCTTAGGACAATTTCTGAAGATTTGAAAATCCTTTCTATGCTCAAGAAGTAACGTAAATAAAAATTTACTTGCTTTTTTCGTAAGATGGTTTTATCTTTATCGTAGCAAGGAAAAAAGCGGCCGTTTTGGTTTACATAATCCGCATTATCGGCAATAAATAATTTAGAAAAGGAGATTTGTGGTTTCATATTTAAACGTTTTTATCAATTTGATTGTTGGCATAAAATTTGCTAAATTTGGGTCGAAAATGTAAAACTGGTGTCCTTACGGACTTTTTTAAAGGAATATTGATATATCATGGCTGAAAAATTAGACGAAAACGCTGAACGTGCTCAATTTGAACAGGATGTGCTGAAGGCCGCCCAGGACGCAATGAACCTCGAGGCCAATGCAAGTAAAGGCGAGAGTGTTGCAAACGAAGACGCCGCCGACAAGGCTGCTGACGCCGAAGGTGCCAGTGAAAATCAGACAGAAGAAAAAGCCGCTGAACAGCAAGCAGAACCGTCCGCGGCTCCGGACCCGACCGAAATTTTGAAACAGCAGCTCGCCGACGCCAACGACCGCAACTTGCGCCTGATGGCTGAATTCGAAAACTTCCGCCGCCGAAATGCCAAGGAACAGCTCGAACTCATCGAAACCGCGAACGGCAAGCTCCTCGAAAAGCTCTCCGAAGTCCAGGACAATTTTGAACGCGCTTTCGCTGCCGAAAACAAGGCCAAAGATTTTGAAGCCTTCGAAAAAGGCATGCAGATGATTTACAACCAGTTCGCCAAGGTTCTCACGGACGCAGGCCTCGAACAGATCGACCCGACCGGCAAGGAATTCGACCCGAACCTCCACGAAGCCTTGATGCAGCAGCCCTCCGAAACCATCCCGGAAGGTCACGTTGTCACCGTTTTCCAGAAAGGCTACAAACTCAAGAACAAAATCTTGAAGACCGCAAAAGTCATCGTCTCCTCCGGAAAGTGACACCCATTCGACAGGCTCAGGGCAGGCTCCGTGTCATCCTGAGCGAAGCGTAGCGTAGTCGAAGGATCTAGTCTCCCCCGCTTTTTGCCCGCCACTCCCCCGTGCGCGGGCATTTCTTTTATGCAGGAACAAAAGTCTTGATTTTCTCAAGTTCCTCTGCCAATTCAATTTTCAGATTGCGAATATCAATATCGTCTTGTAGCGAGATGAAATAATCATCAGATACTCCAAAGAACTTGGCTAATCTTAAAGACGTATCGACAGTAATCCTTCTACGGTCATGAAGAATGTCCTGAATCCTAGAAATTGGGACATTTATAGCCTGAGCGACCTTGTAAGCGGACAACCCCATAGGAATCAAGAATTCTTCGTTCAATATTTCTCCGATAGTCGGTGTTTCAATATGCTTGTTCAAAACTAACTCCTAGTGGTAGTCTACAATTTCAACATTGTAAAAGTGACCATCATACATTAAAACATATACGCCATTGGTCATTTATGCGAATAGAGTGCTGTCCAATCCTATCTCCATGTAACTGTTCCAAACGATTGTTTGGTGGAATACGTAAATCATCAAGACATTTGGCATTATCTATCATCATTAATTTTCTTAAAGCAACCTTTTGAATCGTGTTTGGCAATCGTCTTGAAAATTCCTGGTTATAGATGAGCTCTGAGTCTTTATCTGCAAAGCTTTTTATCATAGTCTAATATACCTTTTTCATGTGTATACGTCAAGTAGGTGTATTTATTTTGGAATAGAATGTCTAAACATAGTTTGCACCCTACTTATATACACGCTTTTTTAAGGCTTTTGTCTCAATTTTTATTGGGTAAATGTTTTTTACAATCCATCCCTTTTGATAAAATGACAATAGAGATTTTTGCGAGCGCTTATCCATAAACATTTTCCGATATATCTTTATTTGGGGTGTAGGAACAAAAGAGGAATGGAGATCTAGATGTTTGGTAAATTCTTAACCGTTTCAGCGGTATTGGCGTGTGCAGCCTTCGCGCAACACCCCATCATCACCACAAGCTACACGGCCGACCCGGCCCCCTACGTACACGGTGACACAGTCTACCTCTACACCACCCACGACAACGACAATGCCGACGGGTTCATGATGTACGACTGGCTCCTATACACATCCACCGACATGGTAAACTGGACGGATCATGGCGCTGTCGCCTCGCTAGCGGATTTCAAGTGGTACAATTCCGACAACGGCGCTTGGGCGGAACAGGTCATCGAACGCGATGGCAAATGGTTCATGTACTGCCCCATCCACGGCCACGGCATTTCCGTACTCGTCGCAGATAACCCCTACGGACCCTTCACGGACCCGCTCAACGGCCAGCTTGTTTGGCAGCGCCAACACTGGAACGATATCGACCCCACCGTTTGGATTGATGACGACGGTCAAGCTTACATGTACTGGGGCAACCCGGAACTCTACATGATCAAGCTGAAAGAGGACATGATCCACACGGAAGGCTCCATCGTGACCTACCCCAAGATCAAGGACTATCAGGAAGGCCCTTGGTTCTACAAACATGGCAAGTATTATTATATGGCGTTCGCCTCCACTTGCTGCTCCGAAGGTATCGGATACGCCATGAGCGACTCCCCTACTGGCCCTTGGATTTATAAAGGCGACATCATGCCGCATTCCGCAAAAAGCCGCGGCAACCACCCGGGAATCATCGATTACAAAGGAAAATCTTACGTTTTTGGCCTTAATTACCTGCTTTGGGCGGAATATCAGGAAAAAATCGGGCAAGCGTACAAACATGCGGAACGCCGCTCCGTTTCCGTCGCCGAAATGCACTACAATGCTGACGGCACCATCCAAAAAATCGATTTCTGGCCTGAAAATGGCGTAGCCCAGATCGAAGATTTTGACCCGTACAAGCGCGTCGAAGCTGAAACGATGTCGTGGGGCGAAGGCCTCAAGACCCGCAAGGGAAAGGAAACCGGCAACATGATTCTCACCAAAATCAACGACGGCGATTATACCAAGATTAGCGGTGTAGAATTCGGCGATGCAGGCGCGGAATCCTTCTCGGCATCTGTCTTAAGCGTCAAGAAGGCTTCTTCTATCACGCTGCATCTCGATAAGGTTGACGGTAAAACCATCGGCAAGGCTGAATTTTCTGCAGACGGCCTGGTGACGGTACCGCTTACAGGCGCGGTCGGCAAACACGACGTGTTCTTCGTGTTCGCGGGCGACTTCGAGGCCGACTACTGGGAATTCGAGGACAGCAAGACAGCCATTCCGCAGAGCCCCTTCTGCAAGGCAAAACTCACCGACCCCGAAGCCAAATGCGAAACCCCCGCTGTAGGCGCAACCATCGAAGGCCCCGCAAACTTCATTGACTTCGAAAACTACGACGTGGGCGGTGCCGGCAAGGCCTACTATGACATGGATGCTGAAAATCAAGGCAAGGAATACCGCGAAGACCGCGTGGATATCGTCGCCATGAAAGACAAATGCGGTGATGGCTATGCTGTGGGCTACACCCAAAAAGGCGAATGGCTCGAATACACCGTGAACGTTGCTGCGGATGGCGCCCTCCCCTTCACGCTCTCTTACGCCACCGGCTCCGAAACCGCAAACGTGCAATTCTTTATGGACAACAAGGCTATCACTGACACGCTCTCGCTTGAGGGCACCGGAGATTTTGACTCCTACGGCACCTTCAAGGGCACGACCACCAAGGAACTCACCAAAGGCGAACACATGCTCAAAGTATTGATTACAAGCGACTACGTGAACCTCGACTGGATAGCCTTCGGTGAAAGCAGTGGCAATGCGGCAGAAAAACGCTGCGAAACCACGAATGTTGTCCCGAAATTTGGTCGAAATTCCGCAAGAACTTTCGCAACGACTGCTGGCGAATACAAGGTCTTTGACCTGATGGGCAACATGCTCGGCAAAGTCCGCCTAAACGCAGGAGCATCGCTGACAGACATCAAGGCCGGACTAAGAACTGCCGGCTACAACAACGGAGCCTACATCATTCCAAACACCGACGGACAAACGTTTAGAGTCAGTTTCGGAAAGTAACCCCCTCCCCTTTTAAACAAGAATCCTCCCCCGCGGAGGATTTTTTTATCTATTCAGAAAAAAATATTCTTAATATATTACTTGTAATTTTACTTAAAATATTGTATTTTTAGAATGGAGGTTTTTCTTATGCCCTGTATTTTGCCAGTTTCCGATTTGCGTAATTACAACGAAGTTCTTCAGAACGTATCCGAAGAATCTCCCGTGTTCCTGACCAAAAACGGTCGGGGTTGCTATGTTGTCATTGACATTAAAGAATACGAACGGATGGTAGCGGCATTAAAACTCCAGAAGGCTCTTGCCGAGGGTGAACGATCCGCCGAACAAGGCGGTTGGCTTTCTGCTGCAGACGTGCGGAAGAAATATGAGGTGTAGATGCCCGTCATCATTTTTTCGCCAAAGGCCTCCGAGGATTTGGATTCAATCAAAGCGTATTTTTTATACATTCATCAGTTCACGGCCGATTCGGTGGAATTCATCGTCGATTTTTTTACGACGGGCTGCAGAAGGTTTCTTTGTTCCGTTCACATAGGCGGCAAATAAAGGTTGCGGGATTCCAAGCCTGCGAGCAAATGCAGCCGCATTTAGTTCAGGGAAAAGCCAGAAAACTCGTCCTACGGGGTTCATTTTCTTTGGCGCGAAGAATCCGGAGAGAGCCAAACCTTCGTCTAGATCGTCAAACCAAACTCCGTCGAGATCAACTCGGCAATTTTCCAGCTGTTCTCTTGTCGCGTTTCTAAGCGGTTCGTAATCGCGGATAAGTTCCTTGCCAATGCGTCCGTCTTTCAATTCGACACATATAGCGTCCTTTTCCACCCAGACTCTTGGGCGAGTGCTTCCACTTATCCATTTTTCGGCATTATCACTCATAATCAACCATGATAATATGGGAGCACATAAAACATTCTTGCCAGCGTGACTACAATCCAAAACATATACACGATTTTAGTCGCCATTTTCTTGGAGATGCCAATTTTCGCAAATTTCAAAATGGCGCCGAGAAAAATCTTTATGACTGCCGACTTATTCATTTTTTTTCACACAATTACAATCAATCCGTTAATCCTAAATTTAATATTTTAATCCAAGTCCTTCAATAATCGAACGTTTTAAAGTTTCGTCTGTAATTTCTACTTTATCAAGAATATTTTTCAATCCATCAACATTTTTTGTCCGGACAAATTCATCGAATTCGCCCATTAAACCGCTTAGATACAGTCGTTCATTTACCGTCATACCTTTATATTTTTCAATCATACCATCCTCCGCTTTTTTTCGATTAATAACATATCCGGCTAAACCCAATCCGAGTTGATATTTCAATTATGTCACCGACTTTTGGTCTTTTCATCTTGGCACTCCACAGTTGAATCGACATTTTTGTCAAAACATAGATGGCGACGAAAGCAAATCGTGAAACCTTGTACTCGACAAAGCACCCAGCTTTTTGATTTGCCGATAAACATCCATCAATTTATCATAAGCCTTATTCGCTTGTTTATGGTTGCCCGCTTCAACAGCATCGCCATACAACCTCGAAAGCTCGGCATATTCACTTATCCATTTCTCGGCATTATCACTCATAATCAACGACTCCGGTAAAACCCTGTTGTTTCTTCCATTCCTCCACTCTTGCAATGACGATCTCATCTAATGCAGGAAAAAGGCTGAAATCGCCATTAAAAAAGGGAGTTCCATATTTTTTCAAATTGCTCGCAAACTTCGCAATTGCCACATATCTATCGCTCTTGACTTTTACCCTAGAAAAACCGAATTCATCAACCAAGAACGAAAATTCTTCGACAATTATGTTTTCTACAATTTTTTCAGGCTTACTCTTATCCATTTTTTCATCTCCGCAATTCCAGTACATCCGTCATTCACGCCCTGTTAGAATGGCTCGCACAATGGAATCCTTGCATTGCATTTTTTGCCTTCTGCGTAATTATAACGGACTTGATTGTATTCGCCTTTCACCTTTAAGCAACTGTTGCTGTCAACAACCTGGATATTCAACACGCCATTCGGCTTCAGTTCAAAGAAACTACTATCTTGGAAAGATACTCTAATAGCTGATGAGGAAATACTTTTTTGTGGATTTGGAAGCCTCCAAATCATACTGTGAATTACTCTTTTGAATGTTCGTCTAGACAACGATAATTCATAAATACCATCATCATCAACAATAAATAATTCCCCCGCAAAGCGATTCATTATAGGATGTGAAATCGTTCCGTATTCGATCATTTTTTTAAGCCGATCTCCATCATCCATTTTTTTCAATATATCACGTCTGTTTTTTATCAAATCCGCTTCAGTTTGATATACCGTAAAGTCATAATAGAAATCTACAATGCTATCCACTTCATAAAAACCGGAATCCGACATTTTAACAAAGAACACCACATCCGGATAATTCGAACGATATAGAAGCGCATGCTCATTGTCCAGACGTTCCGCATAAACAACGTTCGAGTCTTTGGCTTTTAAGTTTCTGTATTCTACCTGAAATACAATTTCGTTTGTATCAATTCCACACCACGTGTCAACATTAACTTTATCGAATCCTATACATTTTTCCGCCGTGCTCCTTGAAAACACAATGTAAGGCAGCGAATCGTATCCAAGAAAGAAGTAATAATTTGAATCATCCTGCGCATAAATCCACCAGTCGCCAGAGCCGTTGTTCATTTGGTTCACTTCAAACC
The DNA here is from genome assembly GCA_902800345.1 of Fibrobacter succinogenes. Taxonomy (GTDB): domain Bacteria; phylum Fibrobacterota; class Fibrobacteria; order Fibrobacterales; family Fibrobacteraceae; genus Fibrobacter; species Fibrobacter succinogenes_H. The sequence goes on along the minus strand of CADCDO010000060.1, from coordinate 11,715 downwards.
TGCACAAGCTGGATTCGTTCGGAATTATATATACCGGATCAATCTTTGTCATATAGTAGTTGCCCACACAATTAGATTGAATAACCAGAAAAACGAACAATAGCACCGCAAGGGCGCCAAGGGAAATTTTTATGAATGTAGACCTTTTCTTCTTCTTGTAATATACTTTATAAAGAAAACAAGTGCGAATATCGCCGAACAAAAAACAGCACTACCAACAAACCAAGACGCAAAAAGAGCCGCTAAATCTAAATAATAAATTTCACCCGATTCTAAATTAATAAACTGTTCTTGAGCATTGAGTTTTAAAGCTATATACACCATAGAACATCCAATGGCAATAGATTGAATGAGGGTATAAAGTCCCGCAATGAACATGAACTCTTTTTTCATCATGATTCGCCTTCCCCGTTTTTCTCAGTTTCTTTTCTGCTGGCATGGAAAGAGTTTGTCAATATTTGCGTATTTCTCAATATATAGGGAACAATAATGCATAGATATGCTATAAGATTCATCTCGACTGAGCGCAACGGATGCGACGACGAGAAAAAAATCCAAAAACTGACTGTTTGAAAAATAAGGGCACTGTAAAAAGCAATCGACATCGGGTACAATAAGCTATATACGCCAATGATTCCGCAATAAACGATAAAATGATATTTGACTGTTATCCCCCAAGACAAGTCGGGTTTCGACAGTGGGAACAAGTTGCCAAGCCACATCTGGACTACAGCAAATGTCAGCAACAATATTCCAAAGAAAATAATTTTTCGAACAATAATCTTCATCATTTGCTAAACCTAGGAGACTTCATGAGTTAAGGCTTATGATCGTCTGTTTCAGGAGTCCATCCAGATTCAATCCGCTCCACCAAAAGGGTGTCATTCCAAACCTCATTAAAAGGCAAATGTTTTTGTTCTTTAGTCAACTTGCCAATAGGCCATTCATTCACGCCATCCCAAAGCCACCAAGTTTCAACCTTCTTCGTTTTTGGGTCTACTTCTCCATTTCTAAATAGTGGGAAAGGCTTTTGTTTTTCTGGAATTGGCACATTTCCTACCACAGATACGATATTTCTGTTCACGGCAGCGCCCAATGGGAAAAAAGTAGAAAAATCAGGTTTCAACGTATTGACAACTGATTGAATAGCATCTAGCGCCTGTTTTGTCTGATAAATTGTATTGTAAACTCGCAACAAAGCTCCATACAGATTATGCTTGTGTGTAAATTGAGCATAAGCAAAACCAGACCGAGTTGGTATTTCAATTATATCACCTATTTTGGGTCTTTTCATCTTATACCTTATATTCTAAAATTAGGTTTTTCATAATCATTTTTTTTCGCCATCCACCACTTCAATTTCAATGCCTATGTTCTTTTCAAAACAAAACTCTTGAATTTTATCGATAAACTCCTTATCCGTCATATTTGGACGGTTCCAAATAATTTCCCAACCATCTCCTTCGCATAGCATAAGCTCTGTTTCGCACTCATACCATTTTTCAACATCACAGGGATATTTTTTTCTCAAGTTGTATATTTCATCCACAACAGGAGTATTCACATCATTTTCTGCAATAAGCCACAAAAGAGCATACGTATTAAAAGTATACTCTTGTGCGATTTCATCAAATTGTTTCTTGGTGGCAGAATCAACTTTCGTAATGACGCTCTCTATCCCATCAATTTCCCTTTTGACAAATGGTTGATTGTAATCTTGAATGTGGTCGTAAACGATGGACCATTCCGGCGAACCTATTTCCGCAACAATAAACGAACGATTCGAAAATGCCATAAAAGGGATATACGCTATCAACGCATCCCAATTGTCGCCCGCATCAGAATCTTCATCAAATTTCTTCGCCATGAATTTAAAAGCCCTGTCACTCCGAATCAATTCTGCATGGATTTTACCATGTTTTTTGACCTTGTGTGCAGCCGCAAAAGCATTAGCTCTTACACGTGCTTCTATTTTATAAAAAACAAACCCTACGGCAACTGCAATTCCTGTCAAAACAGTCAAAGGGAGAAAAACAACTCGCGAAACATCCACTACACAAATAAATACGAACAAGGAAAATAAACCGAACAAAAGAAGTGCTGTAGCAACAAATTCCCTCTTCTCTTTTCTCATTCTGTTGCTATAGAACCCAAGCAACAACGAAGCAAAAAGAAACATCATCGTCACTAAATAATTTTCTATTTTCTGTAACGGCGTAAAGACCCCGCGAACCTTCGTCCAAAATTCATCAACTTTAACCACACTTTGATTTTTGATTTCATACACCTCTTCCGGAACAACCGACAAAAATCCTTTAAACAAGAAAACAAAGCAATCGTCTTTTTCTTTGCAGGATACAAAAACATCTCGTCCAGTACTTGTCTCAAAAAATGGGAAGGCGCTTTCGTCATAAGCCACCAGCTGAACCGGATCTAGCTCAACAATACCATCCCAATACATGCGGACCAGTTTTATCTTTTCTCCCTGCTCGGTTTCTACAACCCGCTCTAATTTTTCATACGGAGCGTGCCCATGTGCAAGGACAGGGATCAAGAACAGGAAAAATAGGATTATGTTAAAACAGTGTCGTTGCATCATCAGGAAAAGCGTTCATGTAGTTTATAAATATAACCTATTTTGTCAATCCTTTCTTTTCTTGACAATACTTAGCTCTTTTTTCTTTACTTGATTCAATTTGTTCTTTTTGATGCGAAGTATAAGCATCTTTAGAGCTGTCCATAAATATGAAGTACGCATCATCAAGAGTCAATTCACTGGGAATGAAATAAGATAAGAAATCATCATAAGCCAATCCCATCCTTAAATCAACTAATTTGCCATTGTCATATAAAAAATCCAATGGCGATAAAAGAGAATCAAGGAACAAGTATTTCCCTTGATATGAGCCGAAAAGATAATTTTGTTGAAACATCTTAGTTGTTGAATAACACGGACCTCTTTTTCGGGCTTTAATCACGCGTGGCTGTCCTTTCTTTATAATGTTGATATCATAATTATCCTCGATATACGTGTTTTGGTGTTTAGACGAACTATCGCTAAATATAACAGTAGGATAAATTATGATTTCGCAGAAAGATGCTCCGTCTTTTTCAACATCTTTCATTCCTCCAATACGACCCAACGAAACAAAATCAGCATTTACAGGAGATATGCTTATCGACGTCCTATTTTGAGAAAGTCTTTTATAAAATAATTGAATGTCCTGCTCATTTTTCCCAATCGACATAAAGTGCTTTTTGACTTTTTCTTTCAATAATTCGATTGACGGCCATTTGGTTCGAGAAGGATTCAAGTAAGGCGTATAGAATGCATGCAACAGCGGCATGTTCCCGAACAAAAAATAGTCTTTTTCTCCTTTGACACACATTGTACTCACATCAAGGACAAAATCAAATTCGATTGGCACCAATAAGCCAAATCTATCCAAAGAGAAGGCGTCTGTAGAAGTAATAATGGTCGTGCCCATAGAATATAAAATTTTGATATCAAATTTATTTTCTTTGTAATCTGCTATCATATAGACTGGATGAAAAAGGAACCCATCTATATAAGTTTTTTCCAAACCATTTGATTGAAATCGAGTTCCTTCACGAACTGTTGTTCCCTTATTTTTTATAACATACAAAATCTTCGTGTCAATACTTGTATATGTAGAATCTAGGGGCGTGTTGACCACAATTGCCGCAAAATCAGAATTGGGATAATTTTTTAAGTAACCTGGATTTTTTACATAATCACCGGAAAACTCTTCCGACCCTTCTAAATTCACCAATGCCTTTGGGTCATCAAATAGCATAAAAATAGATTCGACATTGAGCTTAACGGAGTCGGAGGCTAGACAATATGATGTCAAGAATACAAGGAAAAACATCATCCTCGAAAACTTGGTCTGTCTAATTTCAAAGAATTCCATCATATTATCTACACCTTGGCCAAAACAGCAGTTACTTATAAATATAACCTATTCCGTCCAGGAAAATTTTCAAGTGCACTTTATGACTACTTCGCTTCTTGTCTGCAATAGAAGACTCGCAATACAACGACTTTCTGCATGTCGTGATTGACATGATAAAACAGACGGTAATTCTCGACAGGCATTATGCGCACTTCACGCAAAATCCAAGGCTCATATGGACTTCAAAATTCATACCTTATATTTCTTCTTGACGTCGGAAAGAACCATCGCGGCTGGGCGGGTGCGGCCTTTCAACATGTCGTTGTACCCCTTCTCAAGTTCCGCATCGAAACGTTCTTTTGACCATTTGGCTGCGTTTTCGGGAGCCTTGGGCAGCTTTACGTCGAAAGGAATTCCTTGTTGCAGAATAATCTGCTTATAGAACATGTTGATGGCGCTGGAAACGGATATGCCGAGAGTTTCCAGGATATTTTCAGCTTGTTCCTTAACATCAGGCTCTATGCGGGCGTATAAATTTGCAGTCTTATTCATGTTATTCAATATACATATTTGTCCGCACAAATGCAATACATTTAAATTCGCCATTGTAAATTAGAACCTCAAAACCTAACAGGAGATGTACCCGAATTATCCCGAATACTATCACAAAATTGGTTTGCTGTTCTTATTGGAAGTCGTCAACGTGAGTGAAATCTTCGAAGATTTTGAAATTCCGCAAATTTCGCCCAAGTTAGACGAAATCCAAAAACGCAGAGAGCAACGTTAAACAATCCATTTGAAAAGTCCACGGCCTCACAGCTGTGGATTTGCTTTTATAGCGATTTTAATAATTTTGGTCGTCAAGGTGACGACTCCCCGCCTAGGTTAGTCCCTAAGGCAACCAATCGGGACGACTTTTACACCATCAGGTCGCGTATATGCCATTTGTCCGCCAGTGATAACCATTAGCAAATCCGGTTCACGAAGCGGAATTTGATCGTTCTTCTTATTGTGTTCCCGTATAAGTTCTTTTAAAGTCGTCAGGTGCTTTGCTCCTTCCTCAATTTCGCGGCTCCCCAGCTTAAATTCTATCAGAGCATAGCGTCCGTCATTCAAATGCAACACTGAATCGGCTTCCAGCCCTGTCCTGTCTCGATAATAAGAAAGTTCACCTCGTAATTTTTGTGAATAAACTTTCAAATCCCTGATGCAAAGCGTCTCAAAAACAAAACCGAACGTTTTCAAGTCCGTGTAGAAGTATTCGGGAGAGACGCCCATTGCTGCGACGGCAATTGAGGGGTCGGAAAATTCCCTCTTCTTCCCTGAACGGATAGATGTGGCGGAACGGATGGAGGGGCTCCAGGCGTCCAAATCTTCTATGACGAACAATCTACGCAAGGCATTTAGGTAGGAATCCAGCGTTATTATGGAAAAATTGTCCGATTCCGATAGAATATCCTTATGGATGCTGGAGGTCTTTGCCAAGGTTGAGACATTCCGGGCGTACGATTTTAGGATAGCCTTTGTCCATTTGGGGTTCCTTTCGACTCCGTCAACTGTGGATATGTCTGTCTGGCAGATGTTTTCAAGATAGTCTTGCGCGACGACAAGCTGAGCGTCATCACCCTTCTTGAAAAGTGCAGCCGGCCACCCGCCACGGCAAGCGACATGAATTAGTTGCTCTATCGAAAGGCTTGACGTAATCCCGTCAATATCGCTTTCGGGTTCGTCAAACAGTTTTGAAAGTGATATTTGACCATTGGATTCCTGTGACTCGAAAAGACTCATGGGGAGCATCTTCAATCGTGATATTCTCCCCGTTCCCGAATGGATTGTCTTTGAAAGGTCAAAACTGGTTGAACCCGTCAATATAAAAAGTCCGTCTTCTCCCCTATGGTCCACTTCGGTGCGGACGGCGTCCCACAAGATGGGTGCGTCCTGCCATTCGTCAATCAATCGAGGGTTATCCCCTTTCAGCAATAAGGACGGTTTAATCGATGCCGTCGCGAGATAACTTTCCCTGAAGTCGGGATCCTGCATCTTGACAACGCTTTGGGCTTTTTGTTCTGCCGTCGTAGTCTTGCCGCACCATTTGGGACCGACTATAAGAACGGCCCCTGAAGAACGAAGCCTCAGGTCCAGTTCGTCATCAACCATTCTGGGAAGATACTTTTTCATGTCAATCAAAATATATTCATTTTGTAGAATTGTCAAGTTTTGTTTTGTATTTTTGTTTGATTTCGTTTTGTATTTTTGGAAAGCAATTTCGTGTTCCAATATGAAACACGGAGTTTTCACCACAGTTTAGAGGCCTTTATCGTTTCAGAACGAAACAAAAAGGGCGCTTTTCGGGGTTGGCACGGCTTTTGCTAATGTATCGGCGTAAAAAACTCCCCGCTCAAACAAAAACACTGGGGATCAAGAATTTAAAATAGGAGATAAAATCATGGGTAAGATTATTGGTATTGACTTGGGTACGACAAACAGCTGCGTTGCCGTGATGGAAGGTGGCAAGCCGGTCGTCATCGCCAATGCAGAAGGTTTCCGCACCACGCCGTCTATTGTCGCATTTGGCAAGAACGGTGAACGTCTTGTGGGCCACGTTGCAAAGCGCCAGGCAATCACGAACCCGGAAAAGACGATTTATTCTATCAAGCGTTTCATGGGCCGTACGGCTGGCGAATGCTCCGCTGCCGAAAAGAACATGCCTTACAAGCTCATCGGTTCGGGTTCCGATCCGGTCCGCGTGCAGATTGACGACAAGCAGTTTGCTCCTCCTGAGATTTCTGCAGCCGTTCTCCAGACCATGAAGAAGATTGCCGAAGATTACCTCGGTCAGCCGGTGACGCAGGCTGTGATTACGGTCCCGGCTTACTTTAACGACTCTCAGCGTCAGGCTACAAAGGACGCTGGTAAGATTGCTGGCCTCGAAGTTCTCCGTATCGTGAACGAACCGACGGCAGCTGCTCTTGCTTACGGTCTTGACTCCAAGAAGAGCGAAAAGGTCGCCGTGTATGACCTCGGTGGTGGTACGTTCGATATTTCCATCCTCGAAATCGACGATGGTATGTTCAGCGTGAAGGCAACGAACGGTGATACGATGCTCGGCGGTGACAACTTCGACGAAGTCATCATCGACTGGATCAACGACGAGTTCAAGAAGGACAATCCTGGCATTGACCTGAAGAAAGACAAGATGGCTCTCCAGCGTTTGAAGGATGCTGCTGAAAAGGCCAAGATTGACCTTTCTGCTACGACTTCTACAAACATCAACCTTCCGTTCATCACTGCTGATGCTTCTGGTCCGAAACATCTCGACCTCACGCTCAGCCGTGCAAAGTTCGACCAGCTCACCGCTCACCTCGTGGAACGTTCTATGGAACCGTGCCGCAAGGCTATCAAGGACTCCGGTCTTTCCTTGAGCGAAATTGACGAAGTCATCTTGGTTGGTGGTTCTACCCGTATCCCGGCCGTTCAGGAAGCCGTGAAGAAGTTCTTCGGCAAGGAACCGAACAAGACTGTGAACCCGGACGAAGTTGTGGCTATCGGTGCTGCCGTTCAGGGCGCAGTGCTTAGCGGCGACTCCGCTGTGAAGGACGTGCTCCTCCTCGACGTGACCCCGCTTTCTTTGGGTATCGAAACTCTCGGTGGCGTGATGACCAAGCTCATCGACCGTAACACCACGATTCCGACCAAGAAGAGCCAGGTGTTCTCTACCGCCGAAGACAACCAGCCGGCTGTGACGATTCACGTGCTTCAGGGCGAACGCGAATTTGCTCGCGACAACCGTACGCTCGGCAAGTTCGACTTGACCGACCTTCCGAAGAAGCCGCGTGGCGTGCCGCAGATCGAAGTGACCTTCGATATCGACGCAAACGGCATTGTGCATGTGTCTGCTAAGGACAAGGAAACCGGTAAGGAACAGTCCATCAAGATTACTTCTTCCAGCGGTTTGTCTGAAGACGAAATCAACAAGATGGTCAAGGATGCCGAAGCCAACGCAGCCAAGGACAAGGAACAGCGCGAACTGGTGGACATCAAGAACCAGGCCGAACAGATGGCTTACCAGGCCGAAGGCCAGCTCAAGGAATTTGGCGACAAGTTGCCGGCCGACACCAAGAGCCAGCTGCAGGCTGCAATCGACGACATCAAGGCCAAGAAGGACAACGGCACCAAGGAAGATCAGCTCCATGGCCCAGGCCGCCGGTGCAAACCAGGCTCAGCCGGGTCCGCAGCCGGGTGCTTCTGAACAGCCGAAGAACGACAAGAAGGGCGATGGCCCGGAAGTCGTTGACGCGGAAGTGGTTGACTAAGGAGTGGTTAGTGGTTAGTGATTAGTGGTTAGAGTTGATGGCTCTAATCATTGCAAAAACCACTAATTACATAAAAGGATTGGCTCCAAAATAGGGGCAATCCTTTTGTTGTAAATAAAGAAATTATTGGTGATTATTGATATATGGTTTGGATAGCAAACGAAGAATCTTGATAAATGCATTCCTGTTTACTAACCACTGTTTACTAATCACTTTAATGCCGAAGGCATATTATGGCTGAAAAAAGAGATTATTACGAAGTTTTGGGCGTCGGCAAGGACGCAAGTGCTGATGAAATCAAGCACGCTTATAAGAAGCTTGCCATCAAGTACCACCCGGACAAGAATCCGGGCGACAAGGAAGCTGAAGAAAAGTTCAAGGAAGCTGCCGAAGCTTACGACGTGCTCTCTAATCCTGAAAAGCGCAAGAACTACGACCAGTTCGGCTTTAACGCTCCTGGTGGCGGTTTCGGCGGCGGCGGTTTTGGTGGTGCAGGCTTCGACCTCAACGATATCTTCAGCCAGTTTGGCGATATTTTTGGTGGCGGATTTGGCTTTGGCGGCGGTGGCCGCAGAAGTTCCCGCAAGGCGGGACCTCCGCGCGGTAACGATTTGCAGATCAAGGTGGCGCTCAGCTACAAGGAAATCTTCGAAGGCTGCACCAAGAAGGTTCGCTTAAAACGCTATACGCCGTGTACTGAATGTAACGGCAAGGGCGGTACGAACGTCAAGGAATGTAGCACTTGCCACGGCACGGGTCGCGTGCGTCGCGTGTCGGGCGGATTCTTCCAGATGGTTTCTGAAAGCACCTGCCCTAATTGCGGCGGTACAGGCGAAGTAATTGCAAATCCGTGTTCACATTGCCACGGCGAAGGCCGCATCCAGGAGAGCGAGGAAATCTCCATCAAGATTCCGGCAGGCGTTAGCGAAGGACAGTACCTGAACCTCCGTGGTGAAGGCAACTGCGGCCCGCGCGGTGGCGCATGCGGCGACTTGCTTGTGGTGATTGCCGAAAAGCCGGACGATTTCTTCAGCCGCGAAGGCGACGATTTGCATTGCGAAGTCAAGGTGCCCGTGCACAAGCTGGTCCTTGGCGGAACACAGCGCATCCCGACCATCAATGGCGACGAAATCCAAATCAAAATTGCGGCCGGCACTCAGGCCGGTAGCATTTTGCGTCTGCGCGATCAAGGTTTGTGGCCGCTCAAAAAACAGGGCGACCGCGGAAGCCTCTACGTGCAAATTGGCGTGGATATTCCGAAGGACATCTCCCGCGAAGAGAAGGAACTTTACCAGAAGCTCGCCGAACTCCGCAAGGACAAGGAAACCGCACAGGAAGAAAGTTTCCTTGAAAAGATGAAGAATCTGTTCAAATAAGACGAAAGAACGCTTCGCCTTCGGCTTCGCTACAGACGAAAGACGAGAGAAACGCGGCACTTCGTGCCTTTGAAGTGTGAGGTTGTTCGCAGTTTACGCACTCATTGAAAAATTATCCCGAGCAGCGATGCCCGGGATTTTTGTATATTTTACACCTCAAATGGATTCAAGGGCCAATGGATTCTGGACCATTTGGGGCGGTTTTAAGTATCTTTTTGTTGGATGTATATGGATGAGGTCTGTAGCGTGTGGAATTTGCACCATGCTGCCGGCAAGGAGTACAGAATGAGAAAGTTTGGAATGAATAACGTTATTGTAGGCTTAAATAACGTCATTGCGAGCGCAGCGAAGCAATCTCTGCTTGCAATTTTCCTGTCCATAGCCCTTGCCGCTTGTGGCGGCGACAGCGGTACATCCGCGCCCTCCGATGAAGACTCTTCGTCATCCTCGACAAAGGCTGTTTCTTCCTCTTCCGTCATCCTGAGCTCAAGCGAAGGATCCAGTCAAAGTAAATCTTCTTCTTCTGTCAAGAAGGAATCTTCATCGTCTGTTAAAATAGCCTCATCCTCTTCTTCCTCGACAAAGGCTGTTTCGTCCTCTTCTGTCAAGACCATTTCCTCTTCTTCTTCCGTCATCCTGAGCAGTAGCGAAGGATCCAGTAGCAGTAAGCAATCCTCCTCCAGTAGTAAGGAGATTGCCACGAGCTCTTCGAGCTCTCGCAATGACGTTTCCTCTAGCAGCGAGTATGTTCCCTTTGATCATTCGAAAACCTTGGCTGAAGGTTGGCGCGTAGGAGGGGAAGGGCGTTACAAGCAATTTACTGACCCGCGCAATGGTCGCTCTTATTACTATATCAAAATTATTGGGGAAAATTCTTCTTGGAAAAAGGACTCGGTGACCATCATGGCAGAGAACTTGAATATTGGTGAGATGGTTCTTGGAACTGATAATCAGAATGATGATGCCAATATTGAACGTTATTGCTACAACAATGATACCACCATTTGCGATGAATTTGGTGGTCTTTATCAGTGGGCGGAGATGATGCAACTGCCGAGCCGTTGCAATACGGAAAGCTGCGCTGATTTAATACAAGAAAATCATCGGGGAATATGCCCAGAAGGTTGGCGATTGATGACTTATGAAGATTTTTATATCGCTTGGCATGCCGAAACAAATGAATATGGAATCAGGGGTACCCGTTCTTCCTATGGTTTTGGGGGAAATAATTATAGTGGTCTGTCTCTTACAGGAGCTGGCTTGAGAATGTCTGAAGGCGGGTTTGAAAGCTTGATAGAAACGTTTTTTTGGGCTTATCCGCAGGAACACAGTGCTGATGCTAATAAGTATGTTCGTACAGGTAGCGTTTCTTCATTTGATGATGGCGGTCCTTCTAGTACGGCGGGTGGAGGAAAAAATACAGGTCGATCCGTCCGTTGTGTAAAATTGGAGTAACTGACTCCTAACAAATTCTCTAAAAATTTTAATTAAGGAATTCTCAAAGATGGGAATTCCTATCCAAAAGTTTAATAAAAATCGATGCACATCGGTGTGTCAAAGGCAATCAAGGCGAATGATGCAGAAATAAACTTGTTTATTTCTATATCTGAGCCGCAAAGCATTGCACGAAGTGCAAAGGCAATATCTATGTCAAAAGAGCGTGCAAAACGAGTGTTGCAAAATTATGCTTGCATAATTTTATAACCAAGTGCAGCCGCGGACGCCGTAGGCGTCAAATGAACAACAATTCCCGTAAAAACTCTAAAACCACCAAGATAGCTTCTAAAAAAGCGATGAGGTCGAAAACAAGTTCCAAGAAGAACTTCAAAATGGACGCCTCCGGCGTCTATGGTTGCGCTCGACCATAAGAATGGGCAAGCCCTTTCTTGTGGCACTCGCTTGCTCATTACTGAAAATCTTGAACCTCGATGGCTCTAAAGAGCCTCCCTTTACGGCTCGGAAATGAAAACAAACAAGTTTGTTTTCGCTTCACTCGCCTTGCAGGTAGTGATGATGGATGCTTCTGCGGGTTATGACATAGATAAAATTGAAGAATATGTAAATCAATTTGATTCGATTACGGTATCGACTGAAGAAAATTCTTTATCT
>CADCDO010000059.1 GCA_902800345.1 Fibrobacter succinogenes | reverse complement strand
CTTAATCATAAAAACGAGGAAAAAATGAACTATACATTTACAGAACAAGAAGTTGAAATGATGTATTACTGGGGACAATATGCTGATGGTGAAAGCGGCTTCACTGAAGAAGAACAAAAATTGTACGATAAAATAGAGCGAATTTTTACGCCGTTGCAAAAAGAAAAAGATGAATCTCGCAAGATTGTAGAATTCTTTGAAGAGATATGCAGTACATATAAGGGGGTGTCATATTCTTTGCGGTTCCCCGGAGGAAATTGCATAAGATTCATTGACGTAGATAAAGACCTTTGCTTCGACACGAAAAAGTCAAAGTACACGGATGTGGTGTTGGAGGTATCTAAGATTATAAACAAATTGAAGTTGAAAAAAAGGGAGGGGTAGATTACCCAATTGTGAACTGAAGGAGATTATTATGTCAATGCCTATAGATGTCGAGACCCTGTTGAACAGGCAGCGTATCGAAAGTGAGCGGATAGAATTCAAGAGAGGGAAAAACCGAATTCAAAAATGCCCCGCTCAATGGCGGGGCACTTTAGCATTAGTCTTTATTAAATCTTTATCCTAATCTTCTTTTGTTTGTAAATCGATTGTCCGCCGTTGCAGATGTAGGCGACTGTGCAGACGATGAAGAATGCGGGGAGGCAATTGAATCCGAAGATTTCGCCGGCGATGAGGATGGGGGCCCAAAGCGTGTTGCTTGCGCTTGCGAAAACGGCGGCAAGGCCGAGTGCTGCGGCGAGTGCAACGGGCATTCCGAACATGCTTGCGATGAAGATTCCGAAGGTTGCGCCGATGGCGAAAAGCGGGGTAACGACACCGCCTACGAATCCGGCGGAGAGTGTGAGTATCGTGAGGGCAAATTTCAGAATCCAGTCGTACCCGTGAATGGCAGCCCCGGCGACGTTCCCAATCAAGTCGGCGGTTCCGGCGGCACTCCCCGTAGCATTCCCAGCGGCAGTTCCTAAATCGGCGGCATTAACCCCAAAACACATATCCAATAAATTTGTTCCGAGTCCTGCGTAGCGTCCCTGGAAAAATACGAGCAGCAATACGCTTATCCCAACGCCCATAATTGCAATTCTCTTAATGCTGTTCGGGAATTTTTTCGCGAAGAAATTTTGCGATAGTCCAAGCAACTTTGCGAACCCGCCGCCGACAATGCCAAAGAGCACGCCCATCAGCGCGAGTTTCAAAAGCATCGAGCCGTCAAGCGAGCCTTCGTTCGTGAAAATGCTTGCCGAGAATCCGCTTGCATCAAGGAGCGAACTCAAATCAACGCTGAACTTGTGGAATCCGAGCATGCTCGAAACTTTGCAGGCGGTGAATGCTGCTGCTGCGGCAGGCATCAATGCGGCGAGTTCAAAATGCCCGATGAGCAAAACTTCCAACGCGAAAGCGGTCGCAGCCATCGGGGCTTGGAAAATTCCGGCGAAGCCTGCGGCCAAGCCTGTGACGAGCATGATGTGCGCTGAGTTTTCAAATGGTAATTTTTTACTTATGTTGTACGAAAGTGCGGAGCCGATTTGCATGGTGGCGCCTTCACGGCCTGCGCTTCCACCGAAGAGCTGCGTAATCCAGGTGCTTACGGCGGCCATCGGGATGGCGACCAGCGGAAAGTCCGTTTCTTTATTGAGTCCGACGGCAAAAACTTGGTCCATGCCGCGTTCTGTCCAGCGTCCCCATTTCTTGTAGGCGAATGCGATTGCTGCTCCACCGAGTGCCAAAGTGGGGATAAAGTATAGCGGGTTTGCATCGCGGATTGCAGAGAGTCTGTCGCTGATATCACCGAAGCAGGCGGTGAGCGCGCCGATGACTGCTCCGAGTATGATTCCAATCACCACAAATGTCGGCGTGGCGAGCCACTTGAGCATTTTTTCTCTGACGCGAGCCTTCGCCATCTTCATCATCTGCTCCTTCATTTCGGGGCTGAACGAGTTGAATTGCTGACTGGCCTTGGTGAAATCACTGAATTTCATGGAACTTCCTCATTGCGTAAAATCGTGCCAAAGATAGTAAAATGCTTTTTTCCCAGAGAAAATGGGCTCGGATTTGCGCTGGCTCGGTGTGTTTTTATGTTGTTCTAATCGCATGTGGGAAGTCTAGAATGGATTGGTTTTGCGGCGTATTCCTAGTGATATTGGGTTGTTGTTCTCGTTTAACGTTTGTTGAATTCGTCTGGAACCGCGAAAATGTGAGGCTAGTCACAGTCTGGGTGAATTTTTTTTTGCAAAAAAGTCGCGAAAATGGAACCTCTTGTTCCACTTTTGGGCGTGTTGTCAATTGCTCAATCCTTTTACAACGTTCATTAAAAAAAAGAGTTGTTTACAGGTCTTCTCTATATATAATTAGGCAAAGGATTGGATTGGTGTAACGCTCAAAATGTATCGCTTAAAATCAAAGGTATATGGAAATGAAATCTTTAGCGAAAGTAGCGCTATGCGGGTTTGGTTTGGGTCTAGTTTTATCCGCTTGTGGAGATTCTTCGGATGACAACGGATTGGCGCCAGTGGGACCGGTAATCGGAGAGATTAGCTCTGATTCCAATGGTGGTATTGGTAGTCAGGAGGGAATTTCCAATGCATCCCAGCCGGGGCTTTCTGCGGGTGTCGTTGCGGGTTCTTCGACGAGTGTTCCGACTTCGGCCGGCGCATCTTCTCCGGTGCAGCCGACATCTTCTGCGGGTACTGCGGTTCCTCCTGCTTCGAGTGCCGCTACGGTCATTCCGCATTTTGATGGTAATAGTCCGGTCTTTTTCTCGGAAGTTTCTCCTTCGAATGCGAACCTCAAGGACAATGACGGTAATGATCCAGGATGGGTTGAATTTTATAACTCGTCAGATGCTCCTGTAAACCTGAATGGTTTTTCGCTTACGGATGACTTGACGAATCCGCGTCGCTGGGTCTTTGGCAAAGCTACGGTTCCTGCCAAGAGCTTCATGATTGTGTTCCTTTCGGGCAAGGATTATCCCGATTTCGTTTTGCCTTCGGATTCGCTTAACTTGATGGGCTCTGATTGCAGTTCGGAATCTGCTGCGGGTGGCATGGGCGGCATGAATTTCCCTGGCATGGGCAACTGGGGCGGCAATCCTGGTGGCGCTGGCGGAAACACTTCCGGGAATAATGTCGAAAATTTGCCGGGCAAGTCTTCGCTGTGCTTTAACGAAGGCGGTGCAAATCAGGTTGGTGCTGTGATGAAGGTGGCCCAGGGTGGCAATTATTCGCGTGTGGTGGTTAAAACCAATGGAGCGAATCTTAGCAAGGCCAATCAACTTGTGGTCCGAGGCTTTATCACCAAGAACCACAAAATCCGCGTGAACTTTAAAGAAGGCGATTCGCTCAGCAATTGGACTGGCAAGAATCTCCGTGGTACAGGTGATGTCTCGTCGGTGTTCTATGTTCGTCTAGACGACAACGCTAAGGACCTCAATCGTAATAAAATAGCGGCAACTACGTTTGCGACCGAAACTCAGGGCAGCGAATCGACGACTATCCAGATTACGTCTTATATTGCCCGCAACCGCGGTCATGAACCGCATGCGTCTTTCAAGGTTAATAAGGATGGCGGTTCTCTGTACTTTGTGAATGCCGATGGCGCACTTTTGGACTCTGTGCGTTTCGGGGCTGTCCCGACGGGTGCTTCCTGGTCCCGTGACGGTGCCGGCAAGTGGGGCTTCTCGGCTCCGTCGCCTTATGGCAATACTTCGGGCGAGGTCTTTGCGGAACAGGTTCAGGTAGCCGAAGTCAACATTCCTCCTTCCGGTTTCTATTCTTCTGCGGTGACGGCGACGTTCCCGGCAGGTACCCGTTGCGAACAAGGCGGTAAAGAACCGAATGCAAATTCTCCGGCAGTACAGACGATGAATATCAGCGCTACGACGGTTCTGCGTTGCCGTGCTTATGTCGGTGGTTCTTATCCGAGCGAAGAAATTAACCGCACCTACGTTTTCGAACAGCAGCCTTCGCTTGCCGCGATATTCGTGACGACCGATCCGCTTTCGATGTTCAGCCCCGATTCCGGCCTCTACATGACGGGTAATGGCGCTTCGATGATGGACCCGAAGAAGGGTGCAAACTTCTGGAGCAACCGCGAACTCCCGGTATATGTGGAAATGTTCGAACCCGGCAAACCCAAGACTCCTGCGTTTGGCATTATGGGCGATTACAAGATTACGGGACAGTACAGCCGTGCAAAACAAAAGAAGTCGTTTGCAATTACGTTGCGCGAAGAATATGGCGACAAGCGTCTGAAATACACGTTGTTCCCGGATTATCCGGAACTCAAGAAGTTCAAGGCCTTCTCGCTTAGGAACTTCGGTAATAACTCTGGTGACGATTATGTGCGCGATCGTCTGGGCACCTCGATGACGGAAGGTCTTGGTGTGGATTATCAGCGTGGCCGTTATGTTGTCGTATATTACAATGGCAAGTATTACGGCATCCATGACCTGCGTGAACGCAACAACGAATACTATTACGAAACCAAGTACGGTTATGACCCGAACGATATCGACCTTCTCGAAACGTCTGCCAGCGGTACAGACGAGGCGAGCACAGGTTCTTCTGCAGATTACAAGGCTATGATTGAATGGCTGCGTAGCAACAGTCTCTCGTCTGATGCCAACTACAAGAAGGTTGCGGACCAGATTGATATCGACAACTATATCAACTACATGCAGGCAGAAATGTTCCTGAATAACAGCGACTGGCCGCATAACAACATAAAGAAGTGGCGTGTTGCAAGCCAGAAAACCAAGTGGAAATGGTTCCTGTACGATACGGACTTTGGCTTTGGCGTGTCTTACAATACCCAGAACGGCAACGTGTTCAGCTACGTGACTAACGAAAACGGTACAAACGGTATGGGCGGCTTCAACTTTGGCGACTTCGGTGGCGGCATGGGTGGAGACTTCGGTGGCGGCATGGGCGGCAACTGGGGCGGCAATATGGGCGGTCAGCAACCGCAGATGGCTGTAGGTGCTTCGACCTCCGTGCATACGATTCTCATGATTCGTTTGCTCGAGAACGAGGGCTTCAAGAATGCTTTCATCAACCGCTTTAGCGTACTTCTTTCGATGAACTTCTCTGCCGAAAGGCTCCTGAAGCGCATTAACGAATTGCAGTCGCAGGTGGAATCCGAAATGGCTCGCGACCAGGAATTCTGGGGCTATAACGCATCTTCGATGAGCAACAACTTGGAGACAATCAAGAACTTTGCCCAGTCGCGTCAGGCTACAATTCGTGAGCAGATGGTGTCTTTCTTCTCGTTAAGTTCTCCTGTTGAAATGACGCTAACAGTACAGGGCTCGGGCCAAATTCTCGTGGATGGCCTCCCGCTGGATCAATCGACGATGAAGGTGACGTTCTACACGGGCGTCCCGGTAACGCTCACGGCAAGGGCTAGCACCGGTGCCACGTTCACGGGCTGGAGCGACGGTGTGACCGATGTAACCCGCAAGGTGAATCCGGGTGAAGTCACCTCGATTACGGCCGTGTTCAAGTAACTGACGGAATCTACTACTTTTTTCATCCATAGAACAGCAAAAGGCTAAACGGTTTTCCGTTTAGCCTTCTTTTTGACATTTTTTTTCGGTGATTTTGCGGAATGTCATTTTATGACATTTAAAAACTCTATATTCTCATTGTAACCTTCAACAAGGAGGCCTGCAATGGCAACCGAAACATTTTATGTTAAAGTCGAAACGGTCAAGATGGCTAGCGTTTTCGCATTCTTCCGGAGCGAAACCGGCATTTTGGATTATGCGGGTACGGCAACGCCTTCTGCCGATGACCTTTCGCAAATGCAATGTGTTGACGGAAGTGCTTACTTTACGCCTTCGTGGTACACTTACTTGCCCAATGCGCTGCATGCTGAAATCACAGTTTTTATTCCTGCGGATGTCCAAAATCTGGACGCGAACCAGTACTCGTTCTTGCTGCATATCGGTGCAATTTTGCTTGCGGTGCAGGAACGTGATTCTCTTCTGGTGGCGGAACTTTTGCATAGGCGTTCCATGGTCTTTGCCAATTTTATACCGATTTTGTTGCATCTTTTAAGGCCTGTCGCTGCTGAGGCCTTGTTCGCTTGGGTTTACGGTGGTTTCCATAGCGAAAGCGGTTTTCAGAGCGTGTACGCAAGCGATAAACCCATTTCTGTTGGCGAAACGGATACGGCGGCTATACTTTATGCTGCTGCACGCGATGAGCTGCAACCGGAACCTCTCAAGGAATCTGCCCAAGAAATGTTCATCCGCTATTTTGGCAAGAATCGTCGCTTTGATTTTACCATGGGGATTGTCGGCGCATCGAACCATCCGTGGGTGGATGGAGTCAAAAAGTTCGAGATTCTTTCCGATGCCGCAATAAGTTTCCATTTTGGGGACGATCCCTATGCAGCTGGGAAAAAACATCAGGAGATATTCTCGACTCTCAAGGCCTCGGTCCAGGCGGAACCTTACAACTCTCACGATCACAACGCCATCAGCGTCAGTATCGATGATTTGGATGCATCGCTCAAGGGAATCCCTTGCAAGAGTAAGGCGGGGTATTTGCGGGCAACTGGGGCGGCGATCCTTCGCAAGGCGCGACCGAAACTTTTCCGCTACGAGGCTTCGCTTTGGCGCATTGGCGGCAATCCGGATTATTTCGAAAACGCCATTATTGTGCGGATAGGATTTTAGAGTCTTGCGTCAAGCCGAACGTCTCGCAACGGCAAGAGTGACGTTGTTCCGTAATTTATTTAATTGTTGAAACAAAAAAGCCAAACGGTTATTCCGTTTAGCTTTTTCATATTCCGTACAGCGTTTGCGACGTTTCCGGAGTATAGGAATGTCTCGTGTCTATCCGAGCATTTCTTTGGTGCTGAGCGTCTTGAAGTTCTTTTCGTTCAAGACGGCGAGGGCCTTTTCTGTATCGCTGAAGCGAAGAATCATGATGTTCGTTCCTGCCTTGCATTCGGACGGATAGGCGTACATGTAGTCAATCTGCAAATCGCCGAGAACGTCGAGAAGGTCTGCGAGGCCGCCTACTTTGTCTGCGACGGGACATGCAACGACGTCGGTCACTGTGGCGCTGAGGCCGGACTTGGCGAGGACTTCGACAGCTTTTTCTGCTTCGTTCACGATAAGGCGAATGAGGCCGAATTCGCCGGAGTCGGCGAGCGTGAGCGAGAGGAGGTTAATCCCAGCATCGGCAAGGGCGCGGCAGACAGCCTGGAGACGACCTGGACGGTTCGAAACGAAAACTGAAACCTGTGGTATCTTCATAAAATTTCTCCTTATTAAAGGTTGTGAGGTATTAGTGGTTAGTATGCAGTGGTTAGTAAACAGGGCGGCTTTGCCGCAATTGTAAATTCTAACCACCAACCACTAATCACTAACCACTTCCTACTAAATCTTCTTCCTGTTGTCGATAACTCTCTTTGCCTTGCCTTCGCTACGCGGCAGCGAATCCGGTTCGCACAAGGTAACGATGACGGAAATGCCGAGAATCTGTTCGATGGAGTGCTTGAACTTCTTGTTCAGCTGTTCCATATCGCTCATGGAGTCGCTCACCATGTCGCGTGAAACTTCGACCTTGACTTCGAGCGTGTCCATGTTGTTCTTGGTATCGAGAACAATCTGGTAGTGCGGCAGTGCCTTTTCTGCGCGGAGGAGTGCCGTTTCGATTTGGCTCGGGAAAACGTTCACGCCGCGCATGATGATCATGTCGTCGCTGCGGCGGCCAATGCGGCGGATACGGCGGATGGTACGGCCGCACTTGCACTTCGTGTTTTCGATCGCGGTGATGTCGCGGGTGCGGTAACGTAGAATCGGCATGGCGCGCTTGCTGAGCGTGCTGATGACGAGTTCGCCTTCTTGTCCGTCCGGCAGCGGTTCGAGCGTTTCCGGATCGACAATTTCGGGGTAGAAGTGGTCTTCGAAAATGTGGATGCCGTCGCGGCATTCGCATTCGCAACCCACGCCCGGGCCAACAATTTCAGAAAGTCCGTAAATGNNTTCTTCGATGTAGTCGCGCATGCCGTCGCTCCACGGTTCTGCACCGAAGATGCCGCGCTTCACGTTCAACTTGGAAATGTCGACGCCCATCTTTTCGGCGACGTCGATAATGCGGACGAAGTAGCTCGGGGTGCCACCGACTGCGGTCACGCCAAAATCTTTCATGAGCATCACCTGGCGTTCGGTGTTGCCGCCGCTAATCGGCACGACTGTGGCGCCGAGGGCTTCGAAACCGCCATGGATGCCAAGGCCGCCAGTGAAGAGGCCGTAGCCGTAGAAGTTCTGCACAATGTCCGTGCTGCGGAATCCGCAAGCCAAAAGGCCGCGCTTGACGACCTGGGCCCAGACGTCCATGTCTTCCTTGGTGTAACCGACGACAATCGGCTTACCGGTAGTGCCGGAGCTTGCATGCAGACGCACGACTTCGCTCATATCGACTGCGAAAAGACCGTACGGATAAGTGTCGCGCAAGTCCTTCTTCATGGAGAACGGAATCTTCACGATATCCTTCAAAGTCTTGATGTCGTCAGGCGTGACGCCCTTTTCGACCATGCGTTCGTGGAACAGCGGAACCTTTTCGTAGGCGAGCTTCACGGTTGCACGCAGACGCTGCAGCTGCAGTTCGCGCAATTTTTCTTCGGGCATAAAATCGAGCGCCATTTCGGGCAGGATTTTGTTTTCTTCATCGTTCCAAGCTGTAGATCGCATAGTAACCTTTTTTATAGGGAGTGTTAAATTTTGCGTTTCTAAATATAAATAATGTGTTAGACTTGCGCTTGATTTTGTTCTGTTTCTTTTTTTTTGCGGAAAAACAGCGCTAATCTGGTCCATATATATGGGTTCATTTTTGGGGACGACTGGTTTCCGTGAATATTGTGTAATGATTTCAGAAAATGTAAAAACGGGGACGATGTAACCCTTATGTCCACATAACTGTTTATTCGTCGCCCGTTAGGGCGTTTTTAAAAAATTCGGGTGGGCAGTAACGTGTAATTTTTGTATTTTTGGGCAGAAATTTAAATAAACTGCTTTTATAGGTAGGTCTATTCTGCGTTCTCGTTCGCTTTTATTTGTTCTTGCTTTGGTCGGTATGTCGAATGCCCAATTGTTGGACATGTCGCAAATATCCGACAAGTATATGGTTGAGAATAAGATTAACAAGATTCGTGTCGAAGGCACTCATCACATGGACGAGCGTTCGGTTCTCGGACGTGTTGGCATCCGCACGGGGCAAAGCTTTTCCCCGACTACGCTTTCTGAAAAAGTCCAGAACTCGGTAAGCTCGCTTTATGCTTCTGGCTTGTTTGACGATGTGACCGCATGGGTGGATTACGTGGGTGACGATGGTTCCAATGTGGACCTGGTGTTCAAGGTGAAGGAACTCCCCGCTCTTGATACCGCTATTTTGGATGGTTGTGACGAAGTTTCCGAAGATGACCTCCGGATGAAAATCCATATGATTCCGGGCCAGGTCTATAGCAAGGCGCAGCTCGAACGTACGCGCCAGGCGATGCTCGACCATTACCGTTCCGAAGGCTTCCTCCTCGCTGAAGTCGGTTACCGCGAAGAACCGGTGGATGAATACCAGAACAAGGTGACTTTCGTGATTCGCGAAGGCTCCAAGGTGCGTGTCCGCGGCGTTGACGTGAAGGGCAACGACCATGTGCCTGTTGAAGAAATTACGGAACACATGCTGTCCAAAGAAAACCAGTGGTGGGGTGGCGGCGAGTTCAAGGAAAACGTCTTTGAGGCTGACCGCGATACCGTGCTGAACGTGTTCCGCCATTTCGGCTTTTTGGATGCCGAGCTCAACGATTTCCATGCGGAATATCTCCCGGATTCTACATGCCTGTTCTACCTTGGACGCATGGTGCCGGTTGGAGAACGTCTGGCTCCGCTTTATACGCAGTTGAACGACGCTTTGTCCGATTCGACGAACCCGCTTTACAAGATGGGCGGCATGCCGACGATGGAAGTGACCCACTATTACAGGAACATGCGTAAGGCCGGCGACAAGAATCCGGTGACAAGACGCATGCCGCAAGTCAAGGACGAAGAAGGCGCCTGGAAACTTTTGAACGACATTATCCGTTATGAAAGCGCCCGCAAAAAATGGATCGATATGGTCGCAGGCCGAAAGTGGAATAACCCGAAAATCGATTCCCTCTTGAAAATCAAGAAGCGCTCCGCTTACGAAAGCAAACTCCTCGTCCGCTATATGATCGAAGACCTGGTCCCCGCACTTTACAAGTACGACAATATCAAGACGTCGAGCGATATTATCGTGCACATCGACGTGACCGAAGGCCGCCGCTACTATATGGGCGGACTCCACTTTACCGGTAACGAAGTCCAGAGCGACAAGATGCTCGAGTACGTATTCCGGTTGGATAGCGGAGCCGTATTCGACCAGTACCTCTACGAAGCGTCTAGGAAGGCGCTGCTCGATTCTTACCGTGAAGACGGTTACCTCTTTGCCCAGTTCGACGAAGAGAGAACGTTCGAGAACGATTCCGTGGTGAACCTCGCTTACAAGATGAACGAAGGATTGCCCGCCCAAATCCACAAGGTCAATATCCGTGGCAATACGAAGACAAACGAAAAGGTCATCCGTCGCGAAGTGCGTCTGTATCCGGGGGACACGTACCGCCAGTCGGCCTTGGAACGTAGCTTCCGCGACATCATGCAGCTCAACTACTTCGACATGGTCGTCCCGGACATCAAGGTCGTTGGCGATCAGGAAGTGGATTTGGACTTCGCCGTACAGGAAAAGCAGGCGGGTACAGGTCAGTTCAGTTTGGGCGTTTCTTACAGCGAAAGCGACGGCTTTGTCGGAACCGCCAGCGTCTCTATCCCGAACTGCTGTATGGGCGATGGCCAGGCCGCAGCCCTCAATCTCGAGTATGGCGCAGACAAGAAGAGCGCGACAATCAGCTTTACCGAACCGTGGCTCCTCGACAAGCCTATTACGTTGGGTGCCAGCCTCAGCTATTCGTGGTGGAACATGGAAGATTCCTACGAACATGACGTCACGCGTTACGGCGGAAATATCTTTGTGGGTAAACGCCTCAAGTGGCCGGACGACTACTTCTACGGACAAGTGGGATATGGTTGGCTCATGAACGACCAGGGCCCGAACATCGCCAACAGCTATGTGGTCTATACAGGTATCGAGTCTGCGTTCAACTTCCGCATCCAGCGTGACGACAAGAACCTGCCGCAGTTCCCGACCGAAGGCTCCCGCTACGTGCTCGACGTGCAGTGGGCGAATGCCGCCTTTGGCAGCGACTTCGAGTTCGTGAAGGCCGACCTCTCCATCAAGTGGTGGTTCCCGCTCTTCCGCGATCGCCTGACAATTGCTCTTACAAACGAATACGGCGTCATCTTTGGTGACAAACTGCAACACCGCACACTCTATAGAATGGGTGGCGTGCTCGGATACGACGGCATGCTCCGCGGTTACGGCTCGGGCACTGTCGGTTACAGCCGCCTGGGACGTAGCTACCAGTACATCGGTGCAGAACTCCAGCTTGGACTCGTGCCGCAGACATTCTATCTCTTGCCGTTCTTCTTCGATGCTGGTAACGTATTCGGCGAACGCATCGATTTGGACAAGCGAATTGATAAACCGAAGAAGAACCCGCTTCGTGAATGGGACCCGACCACGCTCAAGAAAGATATCGGTTTCGGCTTCCGCGTGGTGGTGCCTATGCTTGGCATTATCGGCTTCGACTTTGCTTGGCCTCTTGATCCGGGTGAAACCTACTCCGGAACGAAGTACTCCAAGGTCGGCGATATGGAATTCAACTTTGTCATTGGTCAGGCATTCTAACCCGACTGGAGGAGCTCTATGATTCGTAAGTTGATTATTTTATTTTCGATAGTCTTTGCATGCACTAGCTTTGCCGAAGACGGACTCCGCATAGCCCATGTGGATTCAAAGATTATTTTTGACGGATTCAAGGGCACCCGCAAGGCTCAGGAAGAATATGACCGCCAGGTGGCAAAATGGGAGCAGCAGGCGAACCTGTTGCAAAAGGAACTCGCTGCCATCAAGGAAAAATTGGATAAGCAGGTCCTGATGTACTCGGATGAAAAGAAACGCGAACTCGAAGCCGAATACAACAAGAAGGATACCGAGCTCAAGTCGTTCATCGACCGTGTCTATGGCCGCAACGGTGAACTTATCACCGAAAACGAAAAAGTGAGCGCTCCGATTATCCAGCTTATCCGCAAAGCCGTGAACGAAATCGCATTGCAGGAAGGCTACGACATGGTCATTGACCGTGCGACCGGCGCCGTACTGTTCTGGAAAAAAGAAAATGACCTTACGAACAAGGTCCTGAACTATCTGAATAATAGGTAGTTGTTAGTTGGTAGAACTTAGAGCTTAGAACTTAGAGCTTTGGTTCGACAAAAGGTCCTTGGGCCAGTCGAAAGAAAGAATTCAGATAAATTTTAAAAAGAAAATCCCGCAGTTTTCACATGAACTGCGGGATTTTTTTGTTGAATGGAATCTTTGCTTATTCGCAGGTAAATCCCTGCAGTTCAAGCCCCGCGCGCATCTCGCCGTAAGTCGAAGTGCGTTTCATGTCCATTGCCTTCATAAAACGGCAATCATTGTCGATATGCATCTGGAAACCCGCCATCGTCGGGGTGACTTCGCCCTTGCCGCTCGCACGCACATGCTCCATCATCTCTTCGCGCCTGTCGCTCATTTCTGGCGGCACGAACACATCCGTCACGATATCCACGTTCTCGATTTCGCTGGCACCGAACACAAACGAAATCGTCACGAGATTCTTGAGACCGTGGAACTGACCATTCGTTTTGCAGACAAGGTTCTTCGGCGAATTCTTCTGTTTCTTGACGGACTTGACTGCATTCTTTTTCGGCGTGTACTGCAAAGCCGTGAACAAATCGTCTTCTTTCACGACACCGACCAGCTGGTTCACAATCTTCCCGTCCTTAAAGAGGAAAAATGTCGGGAACGCCTGGATAGGAAGCGAAGCCTTGATCTTGTCGATACCAGGCTCGTCGATGCCAACCGTCGCAATCTTGATGTCGCTATAGTTTTTTGCGATGCCAATGAGCGTGGGAATCATGACTAGACATGGCGGGCAACTTGTGGAAGTGATATCCAGAATCACCGGCTTCTTGGATTTCAGAACCTCTTTCTCGAAGTTGCTGTCATTGACCTTGACAATCCTGATGTCTTCGTTGAAAGTTTGTGCTCCTTTCGCATTCGCGAGGGAGAAAGAACCTGCCGCTAAAATGGCTGCGCAGGCGAATGCTAAAAAATTGTTCGGTTTCATACGAAATAATATAGGAAAAAGCTATAGCTTTTGTCTAGCTTTCACTCTTTTCTTGTTCAGTAATGGAAACATTTTTTATGGAGCTAGAATTGTACGATTTCGGATTGCTAGTGCTTGGTTAACGAGAAAAATGGGGCTAGTGGTACGCTGGGGGTAAGCTTTCAGCGGCAATTGAAGGAAATGGTTGCTTTCGACTTTTTTCCTTCTCGTATTCCTCTGCTGTTGCGGCTGGGCCGTCCCACCAGAGTTTTGTGGAGTCGTCGTAGAGCATCTTTGCGGTGTTTGATTCCATGAAAGCGATGAGTACATCTTCTTTGGATTTTTGCTCTCTTTCTGCGATGTCTTCGACAGCCATCATGGCCACAAGATCCATTGAGAATAAAGTTTTGTCTCTGATTTTAAACCAGTCTGAAATTTGCATCAAACGGTAGCCCCTTTGAATTTGAGATATGACTTTACATCTTCAAAAACGGCCTCGTCGCCTTCTACATGGAAAATCCCAAAACCTTCGCGCATTGCTGTTCGAATTACTTCAAAGTTCCCTTTTGTCTCGGGAACTGTAAATGGTATAACGGTCAATTTTATCGAACCCGCTAAAATATCTTTTTTAGTCTTTTGATTTTTTAACCTTGCTTGTTCCCGTTGTCAAATGTGGCGCAGTATTCGCCTAGCAATTTTTGAACCGTTTCTTGCGGAATCAACTTCTTCTTGTATTCTGCGACTAATGTAGGGCTCATTGAACGATTCATCGCATATTCGACAACAACTTGATCTGCCGAAGGACAAAGAATCATACCGATGGAGGGATTTTCGTTTGGCTTTCGCACATCCCTATCCAACGCTTCCAGGTAGAATTCAAGTTGTCCCAAATCCTTAGGATGAAACTTTGTTGTTTTTAGTTCAATTGCAACTAAAGCCTGCAAGCCTCTATGATAAAAGAGTAAATCGGCTTTGAATGTAGATGCACCGACCTGCAAAACATATTCCATATCAACAAAAAGAAAATCTTTGCTGCCAAGTTCCAAAATGAAATTCTTCATTTTCTCTACAATAGATTTTTTTAGTTTGTTTTCCGAATGCTTTTGCGGTAAGCTTAAAAAATCTAGGAAGAGTTCGTCCTTAAAGGCTATACCTGCTTGCGGATAATTTTTCAGCATCCCTTTTGAAAGATTCTTCTTTGAACGTAAAAGGGTCGTGAAAGTATCGTTCTTAATACAACGTTTCAATTCCCTAAAATTAAGACGCTCTTTATTTGCGTAAAGCATATAGAAAAGACGTTGCTCTTTAGTTTTGCAATGACAAAGAATTTCTACGTGGTTTGAAAATGATGTAAGCGAAACAACTTTTGGAAACGAGCTTAATTGTGCAGACTGTGTCTGCTCAATTCCCAAATTTCACCTTATATTCTATAAAATTATTGAAGTCGATTTCTTTACAGCCCTAGCGCTTTGGCTCTATCTCGGATAGATTCTTTGTACTTCTTTTTGCCTTGTTCGCTTAGGAATGATTTGTCTAGCATTTCTTCCATCGCGGGCACCGCATCGATAGCCTGCGTTATGAAGCGCATTGCTCTCTTCTCGACGACTCCGATTCTCTTGGCGAATTCCAAAAAATCCGGAGCGCCATAAAAACCGTTTGCCTCGTAAAAAGGTGTCTTGAAATCGTCTTCGTCCTTGAATAAATCAAGTGCGGTACGCGATTGTTCGTGGGGGATGTGGAGCGATGTGTTCAGCAAGTCGTATGCGGGGGTTAAATCATAGACATCAAGATTTTCGACGGAATTGCGGAGTGAAAAATTTTTTGCATGAGCATCGCCGTTGCATACAAGATAGTTGAATAAGACAGTCCTGAAAAACACTTCAACGGCGACATCGGCGGCACTTACGTTTTCGTGAATCAGTGAGGCGATTCCTTCGTACGAAATACCCTTGTATTTGTAGTCGCTTCCGTTTAATTCGGGAACAAGACCCGCAATTTGAGCAAAGTCGCTTTGGCTCAGTCGCTCCCCTGCGTGTTCGTCAGATTCAATGACGTCAAAACGCTTGGTTATATAGACTGGATCGCCGTTTTTGAAGTAAAGTAGAGCGGATAACGCTGTTGGAATCTTGAAAAGGATGCGTGCCATCAGCATTGTCACGTGTTCATTGGCAGGAGCATCTTGGTAGTTTTCGTAGTATGGCAATAGTGTCGGCTTGAGAATGTGTGTTCCGCCACGATCCGTATTGGTGAGTTTCTTGTTTTCGATTTTCACGGAAAACTTTGTCTGCGCTCCAGAAATGGAAATTCTCTTGACGGCTCCGTCTTTTGCGAATGCGAGTTGTGGAACATCGAAATCCAAGGTCGCGCTAAATCTAGAAACACCAAATAGCGCCTTTGAACAGGCTCGACAAAAATCTTGATCGGTTTCTTTTAAGCAACAGTGACAGAAGCCCATCAGTGTCTCCTTTCGCGCACGGTAACGGCGCCGATTGTTTCGTGATTGGCGAGGCTCAGAAGCATTGCGAATTTGTCTGTGCGTTTAATGCCGAGGTGCTCACAATAGAATGCTTTGTTTGCTCCTTCTGGTAACAATCCTTGAAAATATGGGAACAGATAAGGCAATCGGAATAGACGCTTTTTCTTTGGCATATCCAATGCGATGGACGGGTTTTGTGAAACAGCGTAATTGGAGTCGTATAAAAAAGTGTAGCCCCTGCTGTTTTGCAAGAGGTAGCCGGCAAGGATGTTATTGTAGAACACGCATGCGCTACGGATTTTGAGGCTATTCATGAGATACCCTCTCACTTAAGGTAACCACGAAACCGAGTGGTTTTACCATTTTATTCAACACATTGATGGAGGGGTTTGCTTTTCCGAGTTCGACGGAGTTGATTGTTCTGGGGGAAACGCCGGATATCTCGGCCAAGTCTTCTTGAGACAGACCCAGCTTCTTTCGCCGTTCTGAGATTTGCTTTCCGAGATTTTCCATAAGTGTCGCTCCAATAACAATCACTAATTCAATACGAAATATTTTAAAAATTGGCAATATATTGCGGTTTTTGTGTTAAAATATATAATCTTGCCTGATTTGTCAATCGAAATCTGCAATATGTTGCATTTTTTATTACCTTTTCTTATATATCCCGCCTACGGAGGTTCCCATGCAAAATACTCTCCCTGATCCGATGATCGTCCACCCGATTGCGGGTTACGACAAGGAAATTTACGTGAAGCCGACGCTCAAGAATCCGCAGATTGTTGTGGGCGATTTCACTTACATTGCCGATAGCGATTTTGAGAGCCATGTGACGCATTTGTATCCGTGGAATGATGATAAGTTAATTATCGGAAAATTCTGCCAAATTGCCGCGGGGGTGGAGTTCGTGATGAACGGGGCGAACCACCAGATGAATGCGGTTTCGACGTTCCCGTTCTACACATTGCAAGGTTGGAATATGGCACCTCCCGCGAAAGAAAATTTGCCGCTCAAGGGCGATACTGTTGTTGGAAACGATGTGTGGATTGGGCAGAATGCGGTGATTTTGCCGGGGGTGCATATTGGCGATGGAACGATTATTGGTGCAAATGCGGTTGTCGGGAGCGATGTGGAGCCTTATACGGTTGTAGTGGGGAATCCGGCGCAGTTTATACGCAATCGTTTCGACGAAGAGCTGACGGCGCTGATGCTTCAGTGGAAATGGTGGGACAAACCTATCGAAGAAATCAATGCGCTGATTCCGATTCTCACGAATCCGAATTTGGCTTTTGTCAAGGCGAAAATCAAGGAATTCCTTGCGAAAGCTTGATGCGTAAGGCTTGCGTTGTCATGGATTGCGGGGCGTGCCTGAAAAAATTTCTATATTCAATCTGACGAAATAAGGAAAAATAACTGGATCCTTCACGTTCGTTCAGGATGACTTCGTCCTGAAAAACTTTTAACCTCATAACTCAAAGGACCGAAGGTCCGCGCTCATAGCTCAAAGGGAGCGAAGCGACCGACCTCATACCTCGAAGCGAAGCGAGCAAAAATATGGCCGAACAAAACAAAGCAGAAAAATTCGTTTTCTACATGTACAAAATGACCAAGTCGTACCCGCCCAACAAGGAGGTGCTGAAGGACATTTCCTTGAGCTTCTACTACGGCGCAAAGATTGGCATCATCGGCCAGAACGGTGCCGGTAAGTCTACACTCCTCCGCATTATGGCGGGCATCGACAAGGAATTCCAGGGCGAAGCTTGGATCGAGCCGGGCCGCACCGCAGGCTACTTGCCGCAGGAACCGCAGCTCGACCCGAACCTGACCGTCAAGGAAAACGTGATGCAGGCCGTCGCCAAGAAGCAGGCCGTGCTTGACCGTTTCAACGAGATTTCCATGAAGTTCGCTGAACCCATGGAAGACGACGAGATGAACAAGCTCCTCGACGAACAGGCGAAGCTTCAGGATATCATTGATGCTCAGGACTTGTGGAGCCTTGACCGCAATATCGAAATTGCGATGGACGCTCTCCGCTGCCCGCCGGGCGACTGGCCGGTGACGAACCTTTCCGGTGGTGAAAAGCGCCGCGTGGCCCTCTGCCGCCTGCTCCTCGAAGAACCGGATTTGTTGCTCTTGGACGAACCGACGAACCACCTGGATGCCGAAACGGTCGCCTGGCTCGAACGCCACCTCCGCGAATACAAGGGCTCCGTGATTCTCGTAACGCATGACCGTTACTTCCTCGACAACGTGACGAACTGGATTTTGGAAATCGACCGCGGTCGCGGCATTCCTTGGGAAGGCAATTATGCCCAGTGGCTCGACCAGAAGCTGGAACGCCTCCGCGGCGAAGAGAAGGGCGAATCCGACAGGCAGAAGCGCCTTGCCCGCGAACAGGAATGGGTCAAGCAGAGTCCGAAGGCTCGCCAGGCAAAGAGCAAGGCTCGTCTTAAAGCTTACGAAGAACTCTTGGCCGAAGATTCCCGCGAACAGATCAAGGTGGCGCAGATCCACATTGCAAACGGCAAGCGCTTGGGCGATATCGTTATCCAGGCGGAACACTTGCAGAAGGCCTTTGGCGACAAGGTACTGTTCGACGACTTGAACTTCAACCTGCCGCGCTCCGGCATCGTGGGCATCATCGGTCCCAACGGTGCCGGTAAGACGACTTTGTTCAAGATGATCATGGGCCAGGAAAAGCCGGATGGCGGTACGCTCAAGATTGGCGAAACTGTCGAAATCATCAGCATGGAACAGGGCCGTGAAAGTTTGGACGATTCCAAGACCGTTTGGGAATCCATCACGGGTGGCAACGACGAAATCTTGGTGGGCGATCGCAAGATGAATGGACGCGCTTACTGCGGTCTCTTCAACTTCACGGGTGCCGCCCAGCAGAAAAAGCTTTCGCAGCTTTCCGGTGGTGAACGTAACCGCGTGCTCATGGCGAAGAACCTGCAGAAACCAGGCAACCTGTTGTTCCTCGACGAACCGACCAACGACTTGGACATCGAAACTTTGCAGGCTCTGGAACAGGCAATCCTCAAGTTCGCGGGCTGCGCCGTGATTATCTCCCATGACCGCTGGTTCCTGGACCGCATCGCCACGCACATTCTCGCTTACGAAGGCGATTCCAAGGTCGTGTGGTTCGAAGGCAACTGGAGCGAGTACGAAGCCGACCGTCGTAAACGCCTCGGCGAAGATGCCGACAATCCGAAGCCGATTCGATACAAGACTCTCACGAGACAGTAATTAAAAAAGGCGGCCATCGAGCCGCCATTACTGTTTTTTAGAATGATAAGCCAAGGGCGCCTTTTCTTTCGTTGTCATCCCCGGCTTGACCGGGGATCTCCTTTTTTAAAACGCCCAGTAAATGCCGACACCACCAAGAACCATCATTCCTATTCCTGCGCCGATGGCTATTTTGCTGTCCCTACGATTGTAATCTTCGTTATTAATTGTCGAACATCCTATTATCATTAGCATGAATCCTCCAAGGCCGATGCCTATGGACAATCCTCCTGCGAGATATCGAAAAGGAGAAAAATCATTTTCTGCTGCGAATTCTTCCGAGGCTGCCATGCTTCGATCTTCTTGCATCTTTAGAACAAGCGGTGGAGTAAGTGAAACCGCAAAAGAGCTTGTTACCATCAGCGAGAGGCTTAAAATAAATACTGCCAAAAATTTCATTGATAATCTCTCGTTGATTTAATGATGCCGTTCAAGGACTTGTCTTTTTGCGATGTTCTTTGCTACCTCAAGCATTTGGTCTCCGGCAAGGTCTAGTGCTGCGGCTTCCTTGAAGTCGAGCTTGACGTTTGCCTTGTTTGCATCGATGACTGTCTGAACAGTGTGGAGAACGTTGCCTCCGGCGAGGTAATGCGCTTCAAGAAGGTCTAATTCGACAGGGTGGCCTTCACTGCGGCTAAGAACGTGAGCGTCAATGATTGTCTGTATTGGAACTTTACGTAGTCGCATGCCGACAAGCCTAAAATAACTCACATTTACGTTGGAATGCAATGCCCTGACCCATTGGATGAATACTTGTAAAAGACCCATGCTGATGATGGATATGATAATGGCGATTGCGATAAAAACGACTTTGTTGATGTACTGAACTTCCACAAGTTTTTCCGATATGAAGTTACTTCTTTAATATAATTTTATTTATGTGAAATAGCAAACAAGAATCTGCTCGATGTTCTCATAATCATTTAGAATTTATGAGGAACTTCGTATCCGTGTTTGCGTAACAGAGCTACATAATCCTTGTCTTGCAAGCGAGCTTCAGACTTTTTGATAAAGTCTGGCTTTTTCTTTAGCATACTCTCAATCGTTACGATTACGCTTGATACGAATGCCGTTGTAGTACAAAAAAGGAGGCCGCACAAAATATAGCGGGATGAAACCGGAATATTTAAAATCAGTATCAGCAATGCCACCGAAACGACAAACGAAATAACATTTACCTTTATGGAAATATGCCTTACATTCCAATTGCCGAAACTGCGATCCAAGGCGGGTTCCAAACGCCCGTAATCAATCTGTTCCGTACCGCACTTGGAGCAGATGAACAACGGGCTGCCGTACATCGGTGAATTTCTTTCGTAAGGATATTTTTGGGGCGTTCCGCATTTTCTGCAGCGCCAGTCTTTCTCGATAATTTCTATGGCTTGCTCGCTAGGAGTGTCCAGTGTACTTTCCCGTTGGTGGACGTCCCGGACATACGACTTGATTGCGTTGCGTTTTAGGAACGCGTAAGCCAGTATCCCACCCCAAAAAGAGAGCGAGCCCCATAACAAGACATCTCCATGGTTGGGGCTTTTAAAAAAGATTTTTAGCAATAATGTAAGTAATAATGGGAAGCCAAATGCGCAAGACGCTGCCACCGCTAAAAGTGAACTGCCTAAAAAATTGATTACTGACCCAAACGGCAGGGATTTGGTGTTTTCGACCCATTTTTTAAGGGTGTTGAATATCGGGAAAATCACCAGTCCCCAAAGAAAGTTTATCACACATAAAATTGCAATCATGTTTTTCTTCGGCTCATAAAGAGCCGCTATAAGTTTGCGTCTTTAATATACCAAATTACTCTGGTTCTGAAAGTAGAAATAATCTAATCCTTAAGGCAACGAACCGAATTTGCATCATCTATGCGAGTAGAGGTAAGTTCCGCAGCATCTGTTTGGTTGTCCATGTTTAATGCATATGCGTACGCGGTTGTGTCTTTTATGGTTGCTTTGTAATCGCTTTTCGAAGAACTCCAAAGATAGGTGAAAGTTTCCCCCGGGGAGAAGAATCCGGTATAGTACCTGTGGCTCGCGGCGAGCGCCGCAAAACCATAGGAATCTTTGCCAATGCCTTCGTTCAAAACGAAAGAGTCCCAATCTGTTGTGGCCTTGAGATACAAACCGGCTAGATTTTTTCCTCCGACTGCAGAAACAAGGGTGTCGAACTCTGTTTGTGATGGCACATGCCACCCTTCGGGGCAGATGTCTTTTTCGACGGCTTCATTCCATAGGTAGAGCCTTCCAAACTTTGTACAGTTGGTCTCCTTGTTGTCGTTGCAGAAACTGCTGTCAGTTTCATAGTTGAGGTTTTGCGCCATCCAGATTTGTTCGCCTATCTTCACAGTCTTGTATGTTTGGTTGTCGCGAGTATCCGTAAGCGTTCCATATTCGCAATTGTCGCTACTGTCGGTCCGGCACGGAGGAATACGCGAAAAGAACGGGCCTGTATCGCCCAAAAGGCAACGGACTGAACCACCCCAGATAATAGAATAATTGCGTATCTCATTGTTTGAGTTGTTTAGCATTAGGCATCCCGATGGATTCACCTTGAAACATGTTTCTGTACCGGGACCGAAATCCACTGTTGTACAATCCCCTTCACAAAATTCATCTGCGCCAACAGGTTCTGCGTTAAAACCATAGCCGTCCGAACCGTTCCACTCTAATCCGTTCCTGTCAGGAAACCAACCGGAGGTTGACTTAAGGGAATTTGCCGCTTCTGACGGGCCTCCGACGGCATTGATCAAGGTGTCGAATTCGGCTTGAGACGGCAAATGCCAACCGGGTGGGCAAGCTGTTTGCGAAGCTATGGACGAATAGAATTTTTCCTTACAATATTCAAGTCCTTTTTCATTGCAACATTTGTAATCATCGAATATAGCGCAGTCGGCTCCCGTATTGTACCTCAAGTTTTCCGCCATCCAGGTTTGTGTGCCGATTTTCACGGTCTTGTATACTTGACCGTCGCGCACGTCGGTAAACTCTCCATATTCGCAATCATCTTTCGAACCATCGGCGGTTCTGCAAGGTGGCAGCCCCATACGGCTCGAACTGGATTTGTCCGAAGAACTCGACAATGCTTTGGATGAAGATGAGCTTTTAGAAGATGATGAAACTTTATTAGAAGAAGACGAAGCCTTTTTAGAAGAGGAAGACTTGGATAGTTTTTTGCTGCTGGATGAAGATTTTTTATCTGTGCAATCCTTGCAAATCGAAGACGACGATTCTTCGATTTCGTCCGAATCGACTGCGTTGCTGCAAGCTGTGAAAAACGCCAAGAAGGTACCAGCCATTAGGACGGCACACTTTTTAGAGAACAGGTAATTATTCCAGCGCATTTGACTCTCCCAATGGTTCGTTCATCTTAACAATCTATATTTTTTTGCTTTTTTTGCGCTTGTTAATGTGAAAAAAAACGAAAACGTGCTACTAAATGCGAAAAAATCTCAATTTAGTAGCATGAAATTTAAATAAACTAATTTAACATGGCTGCAATTTCAAATTTGCGGGCTGTGTGTGTTCTACAGAAATTGCAAAAATGCGAATTTAGTAGCACGAGAAAAGGTTTTTTGCTCAAATTTTTTGCAGACAAAAGAGTTTTTATGCTATAAAAACGGCAGAAATTCAAAAATAGTAGCACAAAATGACCAAAATCGCACTTCTAGATACTTTAATCATTTCGACAAAGTACTTTTCTCGGGGCGTAGATAGTGCAGTCTGCATATGAGTATATTGCTAACAATAAAATAAGGATTTCTCTCATGTTGTTCCTCGCGAAGATGTTATTCAGCCAACCGCGAACAAACCGCTGTCTACTTCTAACTTTCCGCAGCCTACTAATATCCTCTTTTTTTTAACGCAAACTTTTGCTTGATTCTTTTGGAATTCCGCGTTATCTATCGAAATTCGTCAATAAGAGCCAGCTTCGAGGAGGTCCTCGCTTGATTTTCCCATACAATCAATCTATATTATGCTCATAATATGGGAAAGGAAACTCAAATAACCTTTATGCAGGCGAGGCTTGTCAGGTTGGCGACGCAGGAATGGCGCCTGACCATGCAGGCGGTCAATGCCTTGTTCCAGAAATATGGTGTGTATGCCTATATCGAAAAATTCTGGGACCTTTTCCATATTGAAGGGGATTTTGCGGTCCTGGATGATGTCCGCCAATACCTCGAGACAAAGGGGGCGGTCATTGGTCACTGAACTAGTTGACGGAACTGTCCTCTATCACGGCAGTTATTGCGCTGTTCGTGAACCCGATCTTGCAAAATGTGCCAAGTACAAGGACTTCGGGCAGGGCTTTTATCTGACTACGGATATTGAGCAAGCGAGGTCATTTGCGAAGATAAGCCTTCGTCATGCTCTTGATGGCGGGAAGGTAAACGCAGATCAAAAATCTGGTGTTGTGTCGTCGTTTGTTTTTAACAGGAACGGCGAAATCCGTGAGAAAATTTTTCCTGTCGCCGATACGTCTTGGCTCCACTGCGTGGTGGGGCATAGGCGAAAGTCGTCGTTCGAAGATATTGTTCAGGAATGTCAAAGGTATGATATCATTGGGGGAAAAATTGCCAATGATGCGACAAACTTGACCATTGCCGCCTACATGCTTGGCGCTTACGGTACGGTTGGCTCTAAAGAAGCGGACGATTTGTGTATTTCTCTTTTAATTCCAGAAAGGCTCAAAAATCAATATTGCTTTAGAACAAATGAGTCGCTCCTTAGCCTCGGTTTCCAGAAAGAGGAATGTGTATGGCTGTGACACGGGAGCGGATTGATGCGGCCATAGACATGTTGATTTCTATGGTGGTGATGGACCTTGCTCACGAGCAGGGACGCTCTGCGACGGAATTGATGCCGGAATTCTTGAGTTCCCGCACGGCACGCCAGCTTTATGACGAAGAGCAAAAACTCTGGTGCGAAGGGCCCGCGTACATAGAAGAAATGTACAAGCAGGAAAAACTGGAAGACGGCTAGAGCTTATCGTCTTAATGTTGCTGCGGCTGTGTTTTGCTAGCTTGTATATACATGTATTTTTGTGGATATATACTTATGTAGTTTTTGCAATGCTGTTGAATTTAATTTTATGGCTTTTTTAAATCTTCGAGAAGTTCGCGGAGTTTCTTGTCCTGATATCCCTTTATAATTTCGAGCACGTTTCCACCGGCAAGGTCCATGGTTGCGGCTTGCTTGAAGTCAAGCTTGATGAGTGAGTCTTTTGCATAGATGAGTGCATGGACAACATTTAGTACATTGCCTCCGGCAAGGCAATGGGCTTCAAGTGTTTTTATGTCAATAGGGATACCAGCCTTGCAACTGTAGATGTACGCTTCGACGATTGTTTCTAGCGGAACTCTACGGAGCCGCATCCCGATAAGCTGGAAAATGCTTATTTTGGCGTTGGAAAATTTGCACTGGAGCCAGGGAGAGAAAATCTTCTTGAGAAAAAAGGATATGCAACCAAGGATGATGAGGGAACTCGCTATGATGATTGTAATGATGATGTCGTTGTTCATTTTGTTCTCTTGGGAATATCTTGTTATGAATATATGCTATTTTAAACGATTCTGCAAGCGAAAAACGGATTATTGTTGGCTACGGCGGTGGCTCCGGTTGATGCGCGTCATAGCCCGTTTTTGACGCGAATAAATGTATTGTACGGTTCCGGATCTATGGGCGGCTGGAAGTATGTGGACGGCGTGCGTGTTTTTAAGGGCAATACACGTGGAATTAAACCATGTCTTGCTCGCTTCTCTTTTAGCAATGGCTTTCGGTTGGGGATGACGAAAGATGAGGTCTTAAAGAAGGGTCTTGCCTTTAAGCAAGAAAGCGATTCTGTCTGGATTTGGGAAAAATGGAAACGGTTGGGCCCAACTGCGCCCGATGACCCCAATGATTGGCACGATTGGCAGGGGTATGAGATTCGATTCTGCAAAAATAAGGTTTGTAATATCTATTTTTGGCATAATCAACCTGATAGCGGTCTGTAACTAACCCCATGCTCCACGTTTTTAAACACGAACTTCGCCTGATTTTCCGGGAACCGCGTTTCTGGATTCCGTTCATTATCCCGCCGATGATTCTCGCGGCGAGCCAGGCGATTGCCGTTTCGCGTTATGGTGGCGAGATTATGCAGGGCATGGAAAGTTACATGATGCTTCTGCTCGGTTGCCTGATGGCTCCGATGGGCGCTCCTTTGGCGGGTGACAGTTTTGCGGGCGAGCGCGAACGCAATTCGCTGGAGCTTTTGCAGCTTTCGCCGATTGCGCCTGCGAAACTCTTTTGGGGCAAACTTCTTGCGATTCTTCCGTTCCCGGTTTTGTTTGCACTTTTGGCGCAGTTGGGCTATTGGTTTTCGCATTCCGAGATTACAACGCTGGAGGCTGGAGCCTCTATGCTTGGTGCGCTTTCGGCAGTACTCCTTACGACTGCTTTTTCATTGATGATTTCGCTCCGCGTCAAAACCGTCCGTGCGGCGACCCACATTACATTGTTCTTTATTCTGCCGCTTCTTTTGCTTGTGCAAATGGGGCATGAAGTATTTTTGCGGGGCTTGATGATTCCGCTTGTGGTATTGGCTTTATCTGTAACGATAAGTATTGCTGTTGCTGTTATGAGTATGCGAAAATTTGTAAGTTTATAAATAACGATATAATCAGAAATAAGGAGAAAAGGAATGAAAAAACTTTTGTTTGCTCTTGGAATGTTCGCAATGCTTGCCTTTACCGCTTGCGATGATTCCGCATCGAGCGGTGACAGTAATGGCTCTGGCTCAAATTCAGCGAGTAAATCAAAGGGAAGTTTCCCGCCGAATGGGGATGATGGCTTCTATTGCGTCGTCACGGATGGCACAAATGAAGACGGCTCGTACTGGAAACAAATCCAGGTGAATATCCCGAAATACAAGGGCCATGTGGAAAAGTTTACGTTTGACAAAAACGGCAACGGAACGCAATATTACGAGGATTCCCATTTTTATATAACGCCTTATGAAAAAAAGGCTATGTGTTTGGAATTCGAGGATGGAATAAAAGAAAGTTCTCATAAGAGAAATTATACTGAAACCTATTGCGAAAATGGAGTTTCCTACTTTGTTATTAGCTTCCAGAATGTGAGTTTGGAATCGCTTAATTGGAATGTTGCGGAGTACGAAAGTGATTGCAAGGATTACGAGCAAAAGTGGAAAGACGGAGATTACGACGAAGTCATTAAAAGAAGGACTTCGAAATAAACCAGTAAGGAGAAGGCTTCCATGTTTAATGGAAGCCTTCAAAGTCGAGTAGTTATAAGCCGGGTTCTGTACTCCAATGTTGCCATCGGAGCGATGACCATCTCTCTGGACGAATCGTTACCGACCGCCTCAAGCGACCTACCCGGATATCCAGCTGGCACGGTCTTGCACCGGATGAGGTTTACCATGCCACTCCTGTCACCAGTCGTGCGGTGAGCTCTTACCTCGCCGTTTCACCCTTACTCGCATTGCTGCGGGCGGTTTGCTTTCTGCTGCACTTTCTGTCGCGTTACCGCGCCTGGACGTTATCCAGCATCTTGCCCTGCGGTGCCCGGACTTTCCTCCAGCCTTGATTGCTCGCAGCCGGCGGCCATCCGCTACCCGTTCCAAATTTAGAAAATGCGAAACAAATGTTCAAGAGCGTTAAATAAATGTCTTAGGTAGTAGGGATTAGGTTTTAGGGGCGTAAGCGCCGAGCCCACACCCCATACCTTCACTGGATCCTTCCTCTATCCCCTTACAGGGGCCAGAGTCAGGATGACGCAGCAAGCATACTACATTCTAACTGCCTACTGTTTACTAACCACTAACCACTAACCATCGACCACCATCCACTAACTTTTTTCTATTCTTTGTCTCATGAATCCAAGAATATCCTTTGTGCTACAGATGGCGCCTTCGACCTCATATGAAAATTTGGAGGCGATAGCGCGCAATTTGCTTGAAGGATTGAATGTTCTCTTGAATTCGGAACAATTGAAGTGCTCCATTTTTCTTGACGGGCCGATGATCGAGGCGCTCTACAATGTGGCTAAGCCCTTGATGTTTGGCAAAATTCAGAATGCAATTCGCAATGGCGTTCTCGAATTTTTAGGCGGTGGGTACTACGACCCGATGCTCCCGCTATTCCCGGAAGACTTGCAGATGATGCAACTTGAGCTGCACCGCAACTACTTGAAGAAAGTGCTTGGCGTAGAACCTCAAGGGTATTTTAATTCTTCGCTGGTTTGGGAGCCGGGCATGGCCGATGTTCTGGAACGTTCCCGCTTTGACTATGCGCTTGTGACGGAATCCGCGGTGCAGGATGCGCTTGGACGTTCGACTCCTGTTTCGGGTTGGTTCACTCTTGAAGATCGCGGTGCGCTTATCCGTATTGTTCCTGTGTCCGAAGTGCTTTCTAAAGCGATTGCCGAAGACAACCTTTCTTGGCGGAGTATTGCGGAATCGTATTGCCGAGGCGGAAAATCGGCAGTCGTATTTTTTGACATTCCCGCAGAACCTACGGAGATTGTCGATTTCTTTGGACGTCTTGTTGATTTTGTCGAGACGAACGAAGTTCAGACTAGAACAGTTGGTTTTGCAGTGGATCAGCTGGAAACTTGCGGTTCCATCAGTTTCCTTGTTTCGGCAGGTAGAAACCTCGGGCTCCCTTCGACGGCGCGCACTTGTCGTGAACTTTTGATTCGCCGCCCTGAAATTAATTTGCACCACAAGACGTTCCTGAATTTGTACAGGAGGGGGCGCAGTGTACTTTCGGGCAAAAAGTGGCTTGAGTTCTGTCACGCGCTTTTGCCGGCCATGGCGCCTCTTTATTTTAGGGATTTGTTCAACCGTTCGGGAATGCGGTCCATGATGGTTCGTAAACGTTCGAATCGCATGTTGTTGACGGCTTCGCAGCTTTTGGACACTTTGACGGATTTTTCCGGACTCCGAGTGGATGTGTGTGACTATTTGCTCAGGGGCAAGAAAATTCTCTTTTGCGAGAATCCGGAATCTTCTTATTTGCTGGATTATCGCTTTGGTGGCGCTTTCCGTGCCCTGAACTACAAGGGCGCAAAAATTAATCTGGTGAATACGTGGCGTGACGATGGCGAGCCTTCCTATGCGTTCTTGGATTGTCTTTTGCCCAATGTCGATTTTACGCCGGTCAAGCTTGAACAAATGCTTTACGACCGCAAACATTTGCTTGCGGACCCTTACGATTATCGCATTTTGCGTTCGGACACGGGCACCGAGATTATGCTCGACGAAGAACAGGGCTTTGCAAACGAAGAACGCAAGGCTTTGTTCAGAATAAAGAAAGTCTTTACGTTCCAGGGCGATGCCGCTAAGTTTACCGTTTCTTACGTTATAGACAATCTTGCTTACGTGAACACGAAAGGCTTCTTTGGGACGATTCTTGAACTTGGACTTTTGTCTCGTGGCGATGTCAACAAAGTTCTGATTGATGGTAAAAACGTCAAATGGAACATGGTCGAACCGCTGTTGTATCCAGATGGCAGGACGCTAGAGATCCGGGATGAAAAGGGTGGTTGTGTATTTCGTATGGCGTTTGACCGCCCGACATCCATCTTTGTCGGTTCCATCTTTGGGGCGACGTCGTCAGCGGCTCCCCAGGCGTTCCAAGGCATCCGCGTGTTCCCGTTCTGGAACGCACCATTTAACGTGCTCGATCGCAAGGCTTTCAAGATATTCGTATCGGTGACGAAGAGGTGATGAATGCGAGCCGACTTGATTGACATCCAGGTGGAAGATCGTGGCGAAGAAGTTGAAATCTCGTTGTACGGTATTCTTGGCGAATATCAACTTTCGGCAGTTCGTGAAAAACTCGAAATGCTTGTTCGTGGACCGGGTGTCTTTTTCTTTGTGAATCTCCAGAACGCACGGTTTACGACTGATGCTTACCGTAGCCTTTTCCTTGAAATTCTGAATCTGGTCAAGCACCAGAAGGCTATGCTTATCCTGATATTTGAAAGCGATGAACTTCACGTTTATTTTGAACGTTACAAGAACATTTTTGAAATTTACGCAAGCCGCGAGGAGTACCGCAGGTCGGGCCTTTCAAAGCAAGTGCATCTAGTCGGTTTGCATTACGAAAAAAAGTCGATTAGTCTTTCTCCCGGTTTTGCTGTTTTCGTGGCGCTTTTCCTTATTGGTTGGGCTATTACGTTGTTTGTTATTGTGGTCGGGCAGGGGCGTGAAATCTCGGACAAGCAAGCTCAAATTACGGCGCTCGAAAGCCAGAAAGCGCGCTACATCCGCGAGATAGACCGTTTGGAATCGGCTATAGGTCCGATGCGAAAACTGGGTGTTGTGCAAGATACG
This sequence comes from Fibrobacter succinogenes, assembly GCA_902800345.1. Taxonomy (GTDB): domain Bacteria; phylum Fibrobacterota; class Fibrobacteria; order Fibrobacterales; family Fibrobacteraceae; genus Fibrobacter; species Fibrobacter succinogenes_H. The sequence goes on along the minus strand of CADCDO010000059.1, from coordinate 15,175 downwards.
ACTTTGCTGAGCTCGTTTGGGGCCATCCAGGATTGGGTCTCGTATCTCGAATACTTGGAGAAGAACCGGCGTGAAAAGTAGCGTACGACTTTCTTCGATGAGCGTGAGCGTCCTTTTGATCATTGGCTTTGCAGTCCTATTTACTTTTGCAAGCGAATGGTATTCCAATAGGGTCAAGCTAGAAAAGCTCGCTTACCAGGAACGTATTCTCCATAGCGACATGGAGCATCTGGAAGTCGTGGGCAAGTGGACTCTCGATTACGTGAAAATCGAGAAGGCGCTGATGTATTTGTTGGGGGACCGCCTTTCGGAAGTGAGTTTTCGCATTTTGACGGAACAGCTTTGGCAAATTTCTCAGTCCTATTCGCTGGACCCGTTGATGATCCTTGCTGTTGTGGCGCAGGAAAGTCGTGGAAATCCGCAAGCCCGTGGGCGGTTTCAGACGGGAAAGTTTTCAGGTGCTCTTGGACTTATGCAAATAAAGTTGGAAACGGCTAAATCCATGGGGCGCAGATTCGGGCTTGTTGTCGAAAGCGAAGACGACCTGATGCGACCAGAAGTCAATGTGGTTGTGGGGTCGGCCTATTTGATTCGCCTTATTGGTAAATATGGCAAGTGGAGGGAAGCTTTGGTGGCCTACAACCTTGGGCATACCGCAGTGGACAAGTTGCTTGAAAAAAATGCTCCGCTTCCGACCTTTTATTACGAAGGCGTCGTGGCAAAATACAAGGATTTAATGAATCACTGCTCTTTCTAGTTTTATCTTTTTTCTAAATTCTAGTCGTGAAAATAAAAATGATTTCCATTTTTGCGATGATGGTGGGGCTTGCCTTTGCAGGTGAAGTCCGTTATGATTGTATGGGCTTTGTGGAACAGGGATTGGCTAAGGAACCGCAGCTTGCAGAGAAAAGATTTGAGTCTGAAAGCAAGATGAACCGGATTAAGTCCCTCAAGTCCGAAGTTATCCTGCCTACGTTCAACGTATCCATGATGGTGGGGCCTGCTCCAGGTCTAAAGGAAACTGTCGACAATTGGGGTGATACCGTCGATACGTATGATTTTTCTCGAATGGGGCCGTTCTGGGCGGTCGAGGCGAAGTTTATCCAGCCGTTGAACTTGGGACAGTACCAGACGGGCAAAAAGGCGCTGGAAGCGGACTTGGTGCAAAAAACTTTCGAAATCGCAAATTCGGAGCGCAAAAAGGAAGTCGAACTCCAAACGTACTATTACAATTATCTCCTCGCGCTTGAAATGAAACGCCTGGCCGCAGATGCCCAAAAGCAAGTCGATAGGGCTTACGACCAACTTGAAGAGGCTTTGGACGAAGATGAGCCGACCGTATCGCAGTCTGATCTATTGAACTTGAAAGCGAAAATGCACACGGTCAAGGAAGGCGTTATCGAAGCGGACCTTGGCATGAAGCGCGTGATGCTGGCTATCCGTTTTGCGCTTGCGTTGCCGGAAGGGGATACGTTTGTCGCCGAGGATTCTGTGCTTACCATGAGAAGCGAACCTTTGCCGACCGAGGAACAAGTTCGCGAAATGACCGTGAAGTACAATCCGGAATTAAAACAGTTGGATGCCGGGCTCCAGGCCCGCAGGCTGCAAATGGACTTGGCCGAGGCGAAACTTGCGCCGGAGTTCTTTATCATGGGCGAATTCCAGTATGTCAAGAGTTGGGCGGGAAACCGTAATGTGTTGCAGAAAAGTGCCTTTGCACAGGATGCCGTCAACAAGATTTCGGGGCTTATCGGTGTAGGGCTCCGGTATCGTTTGAACTTTTGGAAAAACTGGGAAGAGTACCGCCAGGCGAAAACGGAATACCGTGGGCTTCAGCTGAAGGAAAACTATGCGGCGGACGGTCTTGTGTCTAAGGCCGTGGAGCAGTATTACCAAGTCGTGGCTGCGAAGGAAACGCTTGATGCGTTGCGTGAAAGTCTGCGTGCGTCCGAGGCGCTCTTGAAGGGAGCCGCCATGAAATATGACCTCGACAAGTCCCAAACGAGCGAGCTTGTGTCGGCCTATACGCAGAATGTAAGCATGAAAAAAGATTACTATTTTGCTGTTTGCCGATATAATGTCGAATTTGCAGGATTAATTGCAAAGATAGGTTTGTCTCTTAGCGAGTTTAATTCATATTTTAATAAAAAATGAGGAGTAACAAGATGTTTAAGAAAATTATGATTGCCGTTGCCTGTGCGTCGCTTCTGTCTTTTGCGGCCGAAGATCCGGTGTCTGTTGTCAAGAGCAAGGACGTCGAATTGCAGAACATCATCAAGAAGTCGAAACGCACCGCCAAAGAGACGGAACGCGTCAAGAACTTGTTGAACGATTCCTTTGACTTTGCGCTTTTGGCAAAGAAGTCGCTTGCGGCAAGTGACTGGAAAGCTCAGGACGCTGCTTCTCAAGAAAAGTTTGTCGCCGAATTCCAGCGCATGGTCCGCAACTCTAGCGCTAACCGCCTTGAACTTTACCGTGCCGATTCGACCATTTACGAACCGGCAAAGATGAAGGGTACGGACGATGCCCGCGTGATTGCCCATTTGTGGAACAACGGCAAGGAATCGGTGCTTGAATACAAGATGACTCTTGTCAATGGCAAGTGGAAAGCTTGGGACCTGGTCATCGACGATCTTTCGACGGCTCGCAATTACAAGGAACAGTTCAGCAAGATCCTCAAGGACAAGAGCTTTGCCGAATTGATTGACGTTATCAGTAAGAAGGCTGACGAAGCCGAAAAGTAATGGGCTTTTTTTCCTGGCTCTTTTGTTCGATTCTCGTTGTAGCGCTTGTGCTACTGCTTTTCCCGTTTTCTGTTCGGATTGAATTTGAAGCCGGGGAGCGCGGTGCGCGGGCGCTTTTCTATTTCTTCAAGAAGAAAGTTTACGAGTACGAAAAAAAATGGGGGAAGGAGATAGACGACAAATGCGTAGATCGAGAGTCGCGACCAAGCTCGCTTGGGCATGACCGAGATCAGCATTTGGGACAAGAGCGAAGCGATTGTCCAAAGACAAGAGACGAGAGAGGGGCTGCGTTAGACGAGAGACGAGAGACGAGTAGGTCGCAAGTTGAGCGTCGCGATGATGAGTTTGCTCATCGGCATGACCGAAACGCAGCACCTGACGCCGAAGGCGTCAAAGGCGATGGGGCTGAGGAAAGTTCCCGTGAATTGTCATCCTGGAGCGAGCCGCAGGCGAGTGATAGGATCCAGAGAACTCCCGAAACGGAAGAAAAAAGGGAAACGATCGCTGTCGCGAAAAAGCCCACAGAAGCTCCGAAGACGGAATGTTTAGAAACGAGAGACGAGAGACAGAAGACGAGTGGGTCGCAAGTCGAGCGTCGCGACGGTGAGCTTACTCATCGGCATGACCGAAACGCAGCACCTGACGCCGATGGCGCGGCAATCTCTGATAACGATCAGAGTGAAACGAAAGAAAATGCGCAACCTGCGAAAGTGAAATCTTCGTCTGTCGTTGAAGTCAAGGAATCCGGGAATTGCAATTCGGAGAAGGCTGAAACGCCTGCTGAAGATTCAAGTCCCAAAAAGGAAAAACGTAAACTTTCCGACCGTGAATTTTGGACTATTCTTTTGACTCCTGATTTGGATGCGAGAGCGTTTAAGTATGTGCTAAAAATTTTGGGCTCTGTATTTTCTTTGTTCCGAATGCGTTTTATGGATTGCTTTGTCGAAGGTATCCGAACGGATTACCAGAGCATGGGTTATATCGCTGCCGTAAACGGTTTTATGAAAGCGTATCCGTATGTTGGTGATTGGGACTTGAGAATGGACTGGTGTCACGAAAAGGAACTTCGCGCTGCGGGGGCTGTTCGTGTGAGCATCAGCTTGCTACGTGTTTTTTGCTTTATTTTGGAAACGCTTGTGCTGGCGGGAATTTTGGCGTTCAGCTTTTGGCGCCGCCGTGCACGCGTGCTTAAGACGAATAAACTCCCTGAAATTGGATTTGTCCGTAAAAAAATTGTTGACTTTATTGTGGAGGAATGATGCCTGTTTTGACTTTGGAACGCTTGCTAGCATCGATGGGCTTTGGCAGCCGCAAGGATGCCCGTGCACTTGTACGTATGGGACTTGTGGAACTGGATGGCAAGGTGCTTGAAGACCCTTTCATGGAATTCAAGGAACGTCCGGAGTTTATTACGGTGAATGGCGAAGAATCTCCGACGGTTGAAAAGTTGTATGTAATGCTTTTTAAGCCGACCGACGTGGAATGCAGCCACAATGCTCGCGATCATAAGGCTGTCTATGAACTTTTGCCAGACCGTTTTACGGCGATGGGTATCCAGTCTGTCGGACGCTTGGATGCGGATTCCTCGGGACTTTTGTTGCTCTCGAATCAAGGTGACTTTATACACAAGGTGGAAAGCCCGAAAAAAGGGCTTTTGAAAAAGTATCGCGTGACGCTTGCTCGTCCGTTTACGGAGGCGCAGAAAGCGGAGCTTCTGGCGGGTGTGATGCTCAAGGACGAACGACGTCCGGTGCTGGCTCGCGAAATTGTAATCGATGGGGATGCTGTTGTCGTTGCTATTGGCGAAGGACTTTATCATCAGGTTCGCCGCATGTTTGCGGCTGTCGGGAACCATGTGGAAACTCTCGAACGAATTGCAATTGGACCGGTTGTTCTAGACCGGACGCTAGGCGAGGGGGGCTGGCGGTTCCTTACGGATGAAGAAGTCGCCCAGTTGACGTAATTGGGCTTGTACAATAGTCCTACTTCGCTGCATTTGATGCTCAGTGCGGCGATAAAAAAGAAAAGCCGGTGATGCCGGCTCTTTCATTTTTTTGATGTGCCTAAGTAGGCTTGTTCAAAGTTTGTTTAGAAGGAATCGTAGTCGTCACCGACGTGGACGATTTCGTTTTCGACTTCAAGTTCCGGCTGGGCGGAGACTTCGCCAAGGATGCCAGCGAGCGAATTGATCTTTTCCTTGATTTCGCTGCTGAACTTGAATGTCGGGACAAGGCGTTCGTCGATAAAGACGGTCTCGCCGGTGCGAGGATTGCGTGCTGGACGTGCCTTGCGGCTCTTGCAAGCAAACGTTCCGAAACCGCGAATTTCAATAGTGTTGCCTTCGATAAGTTTCTCTCCGAGAAGATCGAGAAACTGTTCGACAACAATTTTAATGTCGTTACGCACAAATCCTGTGGATTTTGCGATTTCTTGAATGAGAGATTGTTTTGTTATATTAGCCACGCACTAAATATAAGTTTAACATAGACTTGGTGTAGAGGTGTGCTCGAAATTAAATATCTTTTTCGGGTTCACATTGCGGAATATATGTGAATAGTTGTGACTTAAATGTTGAAGATTGATAATTTGCCCCGAAGGGTCCGTTTTCGTCTCCGAGACAAGGAGATTTTTCCAAACACCATCTTGAGTCCGATGGATGGAGTGACCGACGCTCCGTTCAGGCGTCTTTGCCGGGTGCTTTCTGGTGACCGCATGGGTCTTTTGGTTTCGGAGTTTGTGCCGACGGATGGCGATGCCGTTTTTAACCCGGATGGACACAAACAACTCAAGTTTTTCCCGGAAGAACGCCCCTTTGGCGTACAGATTTTTGGACGATTCCCGGACCGCATGGCTGCTGCCGCAGGCAAAATCGCTGAACGCTACCACCCTGAATTTATTGAAGTGAACGCTGGGTGTCCGGCGCCGAAGGTGGCGGGCAAGGGGAGCGGTTCAGGACTTTTGCGGGACTTGCCGCGTTTGCAGGAGATTTTGCATGACGTGAAGGCAGTCCTGGATGCAAGAACGCCGGAGATTCCGCTCACGCTCAAGTGCCGTATCGGTTGGGACGACGAGAGCATCAACGTGATGGAAACGCTCAAAATTGCCGAGGGCGAGGGTGTTGAAATGCTTACGGTTCATGGCCGTACGCGTTTGCAGGGCTATAACGGCCTTGCGAACTGGGACTGGATTGGAAAAGTTGCCGCTGTGGCGAAGATTCCCGTGATTGGAAACGGCGACGTGAATAGCGTCGAATGCGCATGCGAACGCATCAATACTTACGGCGTTTCGGGCGTGAGCATTGGGCGCGGTGCGATGCATAACCCGTGGCTTTTCGGACAAATTGCAGATGCGTGGGAAGGCCGCGAAAAGCATGTGATTACCGCGCAAGAAGCGCTTGACGTGTTCCCGCTCTATTACAAGTTCAAGATAGAAGACGGGGCTACCGAGATGAACGCGATGGGCCGCATGAAACAACTCGCCGCGCGACTTTGCAAGGGATTTGTGTTAGGCGAGAGTGGTAACTGTTCCGTCATCCTGAACGGAGTGATATACGATACTAGGGACTTCAGTCCCTTAGTAGAGTTAGGTTCGAAGGAGCTGGATCCAGTGCATTTAGATAGGATCCAAGAGAGTGAAAACGTCGCGATGTCGGTGCGGCAGGCTTTGCTGACGTGCCAGTCGGCTACAGAAATGCTCGACCGCGTGCAGGAACTCAAGGAAGGGGTTGCTCGCGAAATGGTCTTTGAACCGGAGCGCCTCGTAAATCTCAACGGCGCCAAAGAAACCGAACTGAAATTCGGCGATCAATTTAAAGGCCGATAGAAACTCATTTATAAAATGCGCGAATAAGTATCATTATAAGTAGTTACTGTTATTCGTTGAAATGAGAGAGTCGCGGGCGACTGCTTGCAGGCGCACATGACCGAGTGAAGCCGCTGACGCCGTAGGCGTCAACTCCGAGCTGGGGCCCCGCCCGCATGACGTACATTCTGATTTAATAAAAAATTTCAAGAAACAAAAATCTTTGTTTTAAAATGGTACTCAAAAAAAATCTCAAAATCTTGCGTTTACCTCTTGACTTTGAGTCAAATTTTGAGTACATTTGGGGTATGGAAAAAACAATCGACATATTTCAGTTTACACACTTCCGCAAGTACTTGGATGAGTATCAGGCGGCACGCGTGCAGACGGACCCTGAATTTACTAGGGCTGGAGTGTGTGCGTTGCTCGGACTCCCCAAGACCCGCAGTTACTTCAACGATATCGTCAAAGGAAAAAAGCTCTCCGGGCGCATGATTCCCAAGTTCGTGGAAGTTCTTGGACTCAACAAGAAAGAGGCCAAGTACTTTGAGACGATGGTGAATTTTGACCAGGCGAAAACGACGACAGAACGCAATGCATTTTTTGATGAACTCATCAAGCAGCATCCCGATCCGCACCACATTTTGGACGAAGACGCGTACGAGTATTACAACCATTGGTATAATAGCGTGTTGTTTACGGCGCTGGATGTGATGGATGTTTCGGATGACCTTGAACCGATTCAAAAACGGATTTTCCCGAAAGTCTCCGTGGGAACTTTGAAGCGCTCCTTGGAATTGCTTGCACGCATTGGCTTTGTGCGCAAGAACGAAGACGGCTTCTGGAAAAGCTGCCGCGAGTCAGTGAGTAGCGGAGCCTACAGCAATAACGATCTTGTTCGTCAGTACCAGTTGCAGTGCTTTGAACTTTCGAAGCAGGCGTTGCTTGCGAATGACGATAACCCGTCGGACATGGGTACGTTCACGTTCAGCGTTTCGGACGACGCCTATAGAGAGATTGCCTTGGAAATTCAGAACTTGAAAGCCAAGGTGCGTAAGATTATTACGCAAGATAAAAAAGAAGCGACTGGGGTGCACCAGTTAAATATCCACTTGTTTACAAATTTGAAAAAATAAATCGAGGAGGAATGGCTATGGTTATCAATAAAATTACAAAGTTGGGCGTTGCCGTGGCAGTGCTTGGTCTCGGAATCCTTGCCGCTTGCAGTGATGATAATGTGGCGTCTTCGTTTAGCGAAACGAATTCGGGGAAGCCTGTTGAAAAAGTAGGCTCTCTTGCCGATTTGGGTGCATCGGAGACCCGTAAACTAATAGAGCAAAATGATTTAGAATCCTGTAATTCGCGGGCTAAGAAATCCCATCTTGCGAAAGAGGCTTTTGATGCTGATACGAACGCTACTATAGGTGTTGTTATGGCTTGTGAAAAACTATATGCTCTACATATGGATACAAGGGTTCAAGTGGTGGATATTGAAGGAAAGCCTGTAGCGGGAGCTTTCGTTTATAAAGGACTTTGCAACTTTGACTATGAAAGGTGCCGATATGTCACGGACGAGAATGGTTATTTCTATATGGATGGCGAAATGTATCTTACATTAGAGCCAACCGGTTTGAATGTCGAGTTCGAAACTCTTCAGTTGCATGTGCTTTCGGCGGACACGAGCCTTGGGGCTAACGTCTTTTCAAGCTTTGCAAGTGCCGATGTCGTGAATGTTGATGGAAAACAGTACGCCGAATTAAAGCAAATTGTCTTGGAGCCTGTATATACTGCCAAGCTGTATTTCGATTCGCTGTTTGTGGAAATAGATGAAAAAATGAATGAAGAGGATAAAACAGATATTGAAGAATTCAATCATCGTTTGACGGAGATGATTGACGGTGAAGATCTCGTTGAGATTTGTGCAGAAAAAGAAGGCGGTTGGCCGTCTGCGAATTATTATGATAATAAAGAAGATGTTTTCCATCATTATGATGAAGAAGAAGGCGCTTTCCCTTTACATATGTATCCTTGTCAAAAAGTGACGAAAGAAGACTATAAAAATGGATACGTGGTCTTGTTTGGCTTGCCTGAAGGAAAATTTCAAGCTTTGATAAGTGGATGGTGGTCTTATGAAAAATATTTCCCCCAAATTGTCGTAAAACCATAAATGGAACTTGATACCTTGAAGAAGGAAAAGTTTTAGCTACTCAAGTTTAATGAGGAAAAATGATTATGATTACAAGTAAAATTACAAAGTTAGGCCTTGCTGTGGCGGTACTTGGTCTCGGAATCCTTGCCGCTTGCAGTGATGATAATGTGGCGTCTTCGTTTAGCGAAACGAATACGGGGAAGCCTGTTGAACAACTGGGACCTCTTGCTGAACTGGATACATCGTTAGTTCGCAAATATGTCAACGAAGGCGATTTGGGCTGTCATGTTCTGGCCAAGAGTGCTGATGAAGAGGATAGCGCTGTTGATACGAACGATGCGTTTGTTTTTGCTCGGAGGAAGTGCGGCTCCCATAGAGATATTTACTTGTATATAAATGCTAGGGCTCAGGTGGTTGATGTTGAAGGAAACCCGGTAGCGGGAGCGACTGTTTATGAAGAGCATTGTTCTTTTGAAGATAAAAGTTGTCAGCATGTTACTGACAAGGAAGGCTATTTCTACATGGATAGCGTAAATTTCCTTACATATTTGGAAAACTTATCCAAAAAAAATCCAAAGTATAGTTATGTTCCTGAATTTCAAACTATCCAGTTGCGGGCGCTTTCTGCGGACACAAGCCTTGGGGCCAACGTCTTTTTAAGTTTTGCTAGCGCCCATGTTGTCGGAATTGAAGGAAAACTGTATGCCGAATTAAAACAAATCGTCTTAGAACCTGTATATACCGTCAAGTTGTATTTAGATTCGCTTTTTGCGGTAATTGATGAAACAACTCCGGAAAGCGAAATTCCATACGATGAGCGCTGGAATAAAGAATTAAGGGAAAATATTGGAGGTGAAGGCGAAGGCATTTGTTTATGGCTGCAAGATGAAGGGAACTTGTCATCGTCGTATTATTATGAAGAAGAAGAAGGCGGTTTTCCCTCATATTACTACCCTTGTCAAAAGGTGACCGAAGAAGACTATGAAAACGGGTATGTGGTATTATTTGGTCTGCCTGAGGGAAAATATCAACTTGATATATGGAATGTAGGCTCCGCTCTCCCTAGTGTGGAGGTGAAAAAGCCCTAGACAGCGTTTAATACTGTGAGGAGGAAAAGTTTCAGTGGCTGGTGACGGTCACTGAAATTTTCATTTTTTGTAATACTTGCTTTTTTAAGCTGTTTTTGATGGGGTATGGCGAAAATAGATGTCCTTTTAATCTTGCGAGTGGTCCGCAATTTTTCTAAATTGCCCCGCGGAATTTCAAAACAGGACATTGAGAATGAACTACAATCCTCTCGCTCAATCTTTGAACGCCGAACTTTCCGCTAACGGTTGCTGCGTTCTTGATATGCTCTCTGAACAGGGCAAGGCCATTTTCTTCCCGCGTAAGGGTATTCTCGGCCAGGGTGCCGAAGCCAAGGGCTCCGACATCAATGCGACTATCGGTACAGCTCTCGAAGACGATGGCTCTCCGCTCGTTCTGGATTGCGTTCTCAAGTCTCTGAACCTCCCGAAGCAGGCTTTCCTCTATGCGCCGAGCTTCGGTAACCCGGACCTTCGCAAGGAATGGAAGGCTCAGGTCATTAAGAAAAACCCGACGCTTGCTTCCAAGAACTTCAGCAACCCGGTCGTGACCTGCGCTTTGACGCACGCCATTAGCTGCGCTGGTTACCTTTTCCTCGATGCCGGTGACGAAGTGATTATCCCGGACCTCTACTGGGACAACTACGAACTCGTGTTCGAGAACGCCCGTGGCGCAAAGATCAAGACGTTCAACACCTTCAAGAACGGTGGTTTTGATACGGAAGCCTTGAAGGCCTCCCTCGCCGAAAGCAAGAGCAACAAGAAAGTCGTTCTCCTCAACTTCCCGAACAACCCGACTGGCTATACCGCTACCGAAACAGAAGCTGTCGAAATCGCCAAGATTCTTACGGAATGCGCTGCTGCCGGCAACAAGGTCGTGGCTCTCCTCGACGATGCTTACTTTGGACTTGTCTATGAAGAAGGCGTGACGAAGGAATCCCTCTTCGTGAAGCTCGTGGATGCTCACGAAAACCTCCTCGCCGTGAAGCTCGACGGCCCGACCAAGGAAGACTACGTTTGGGGCTTCCGCGTTGGCTTTATGAGCTTTGGTTTTAAGGGTGCTACTGAAGCCCAGCTCAAGGCTCTCGAAGACAAGGCCGCCGGTACGGTTCGTGGAAACATCTCTAACGGCCCGTCCATCAGCCAGAAGATTTTGCTCGCCGCTTACCAGAGCGCCGAATACGCCCAGCAGAAGGCCGAAAAGTACGCCACCTTGAAGAAACGTTACGACATCATCAAGGAAGTCTTGGCTGCACATCCGGAATACAAGGAAGCCTTTGACCCGATGCCGTGCAATAGCGGTTACTTTATGTGCATCAAGCCGAAGGGCGTTGACGCCGAAGAACTCCGCCAGAAGCTCATCAAGGATTACAGCACGGGCACGATTATGCTCTCGGGCCTTATCCGCATTGCATTCAGCGCCGTTCCGACCGAAAAGCTCGGCAAGCTCTTTGAAAATATCTATAATTGCATCATGAAGATGAAGTAAACAGTGGTTAGTAAACAGTGGTTAGTAAACAGGAATGTAAAAAGAACATTTTTATTGCAAGCCTAACCACCAACCACTAACCACCAACCACTCATTTGGAGATTCCATGTCCAATAACGCGACCTTAAACTACAACGGAAAAAGCTACGAACTCCCCGTCGTTGATGGCACTGAAGGCGAGCACGGTCTCGATATCAGCGCACTCCGCAAGAGTTCTGGCCTTGTCACGCTGGATTACGGTTACTTGAACACCGGTAGCACCAAAAGCTCTATCACGTTCGTCGATGGCGAACATGGTGTGCTGCGCTACCGAGGATACTCCATTGAAGATCTTGCAGAAAAGGCGACTTTCCCGGAGACCGCTTGGCTCCTGATTTACGGTGAACTCCCGAATCAGGAACAGTTGAGCCATTTCCGCACGCTTTTGACGGAAAACGCCCTGTTGCACGAAAATTTGCTGCACTTTTTCCGCGAAATGCCGCCGGGAGCCCACCCGATGGGTATCCTCTCGTCTGTGGTGAACGCCGTGGGTCTTTTCACGCCGCGTTTCTATGACGACGAAAACATCGCAAGTGCATTCGAACTCACGACAGCAGGCCTCATTTCGAAAATCCGCACGATTGCTGCGTTTGCCTACAAGGCGAGCATCGGTGAACCGTTTGTCTATCCGGAAGCGGAACGCAGCTACTGCAGCAACTTCTTGAACATGATGTTCAGCAGTAAGGCTCGCCCGTATCACCCGGATCCAATCATGGAAAAGGCGCTCAATACGCTCCTCATTGTCCATGCAGACCACGAGCAGAACTGCTCCACTTCGACCGTTCGCATGGTGGGGAGCTCTCAGGCTAACCTTTACGCTAGCATTTGCGCCGGCATTTGCGCCTTGTGGGGCCCGCTCCACGGCGGTGCAAACCAGGCTGTGCTCGAAACACTCCTTCGCATCCAGCAGAGCGGCATGACGATTGAACAGGTGATGGACAAGGCCAAGGACAAGAACGATCCGTTCCGTCTCTCCGGCTTTGGTCATCGTGTTTACAAGAGCTACGACCCGCGCGCGAAGGTCTTGAAAAAGCTCATGTACCAGGTCTTTGAACGCGAACATGTGCACGATCCGCTTTTGGATGTGGCTATCAAGCTCGAAGAAGCTGCTCTCAAGGACGATTACTTCATTGCACGTAAGCTCTACCCGAATGTGGACTTCTACTCTGGCATTCTCTACCGCGCTATGGGCATCCCGACGAACATGCTCACTGTGATGTTCGCGATTGGTCGCTTGCCGGGTTGGATTGCTCACTGGAAGGAAATGCACGACGATCCGCAAAGCAAGATCAACCGTCCTCGTCAGATTTACATCGGCAAAAACGAACGCCCGTGGATTGATAGGGATAAACGATAAAATTGTTTGGATAAATTAAAAATCTCTCGGAAATGCTCCGGGAGATTTTTTTGCTAATAAGCTAGGTTTTTGTTGTATTCGTTGATGGCGTCTTCTAGGTAAATGCTTCGCCATATTAATCCATAAACAAAACTGTTAAGAGGAAATGTTATCATTCCTCCCCATAACGGATATTTTCCACCTTTAACATCGTTCATTAAAAGAATTGCTCCGATAAAAAATGATGATATTGACGATATAAGAATAGAACCTTCAATGTAATTATGGATTCTTGCTGTTTTATAGAACCTGTTTGGCATATTTCTTTCTTTAATATCTTTTTCTAAAATATTGAGAATTTCTCCGCTTCCCATAGGGTATTGATTTTTATCATAATCTTCATGACCCATACAATATTCGTACACAAATGGAGGAACTTTTATTCGGCTGTATATAATTTTTGAAGAATCGACATATGCTTTTTTCTTGTATTTCGTTTTTGATATGCTGTCGCTTGTGGCTTGGCTTGCATCAATTTTATCTATATCTGTTTTTTGGAAATCATCTATAGCTTTGTCTGTTGATGTTTCGTTGAATTTGTTGTTGATCGTGGAAGAGACTGAGGTGAAATTGTGCGTGTTGCTGAAATATTTGGGCATCAGTTGTGCGAAAAGTAAGCACGGAAATAGAATGAGAACAATAAGGGCTTTCATTGGATAAAATATAGAAAAAAGTAGGTTTTGAACTGCGGCGGTACTAGACAAATAAAAAAATCTCTCGGAAATGCTTCGGGAGATTTTTTAGAGCCATATTGGCATTATACATGGTTTGCGATGCGGAAGTCAAAGCTCGCATGTTTTTTTATGTATATTTCTCTTGGAGTGGATTTTATGGCTTTGAAAAAAATTTTAATGATTGGTGTTGTGGCGGCGTTGTTGGTTGCTTGTGGCGACGACAGCGGCTGTAATTCCGTGACTGATTCCGATGAGCTTTCTTCGTCTTCCGTTAAGAAATCCTACAGTTCAAGCGCAAAGGTAAAATCCAGCAGCTCTAAGGCGAAGTCTAGCAATTCTTCTGCAAAATCAAGTAGTAGTTCAGCGAAGTCGTCGAGTTCCATTGTGTCGAGTAGCAGTAAGGATATTGAGCTTGGCGAAAAGTCCTCATCGGGTTCTTTGGTCAACTTCAGCAGTAGCGAAACAAGTGTATCTAGTAACAGTTCTGCAAAATCGTCATCGAGTTCCGTTGCATCGAGTAGCAGTATTCTCGTGGAGTATGTGGACCCTTCGACAGTTGTTAAGGGAACTATGACCGATGAACGTGATGGTCAGACATACAAGACTGTTAAAATTGGCTCGCAGACATGGATGGCGGAAAATCTGAATTACGCATATACTGGCGCTCCCTATGACTATCATGACTACATCTCCGATTCAATCAGCTGGTGTTATCATGATTCTGTAGAATACTGCAACAAGTATGGTCGATTGTACACATGGGCTGCTGCGATGGACAGTGCGGGAACGTGGACTACAAATGGCAAGGGGTGCGGTTATAACAAGACTTGCTCGCCGGCTTATCTGGTACGTGGCATATGTCCCGAGGGCTGGCACTTGCCTACGGAATCGGAATGGTATATGCTTTTCACTGCTGTTGACGGAGAATCAATTGCTGCTTGGAAGCTAAAATCCACTAGCGGCTGGTACGATAGTGGCAACGGCTCTGGGGCCTATTCCTTTGCTGCGTTGCCTGCTGGCGGTAGTTCCGATGGAAATTACGACGGTGAGTCCTACAGGGCGTTCTTCTGGAGCTCTACTGAGAACGATACCTTCAAAGCTAGCCTCATGTCCCTAGGCTACTACAACCACCGTGCGTATATGAGTAAAAGCTATAAGTACTCTGGGACCTCCGTCCGTTGCGTCAAGGACTAGCGTAGTGCTCTTGACTTTGATATTTTAAAGGACTATATTTAGTACTGAATATGGTTCTTTGAGGTTTTATGCAGAAATTGGAAAATATCAAGCCGATATCGTATATCAAGGCTAATGCTGCAAAGGTGTTAGATCACGTGAATGAAACTCGGGCTCCCTATATAGTCACGCAAAATGGAGAAGCTCGTGGCGTGATTGTCGATACGGAAACTTTTCAGACAATGCAGGATGCTTTGAAACTTTTTAAGCTTTTTGCACAAAGCGAAGCTGAAGTTGCAAAAGGGAAAGTTGTTCGTCAAAAAGACCTGTTTGATACTTTGGAGCGAGAACTTGATGCCCTCTAAGAAGTTTATTGTAGAATGGTCTGAATCTGCATCCAATGATTTAAGGTCTATTGTTTTTCATATTGCAAAGGAAAGCAAAAAGAATGCTAAAGATTCTTTTGCTAGAATAAAGAACGAATGTCTTGTTATGGAAAGTTTTCCTGATTTAGGGAAGGTGCCTGATGAATTGGATAAATTGCAAATCGGAGGGTTCCGTGAACTTGTAATTTATCCATGGCGAGTTTTCTATCGCAAGGAGAATAATAAGGTTGTTGTGGTTG